>JACQZR010000092.1 GCA_016213775.1 Acidobacteriota bacterium | reverse complement strand
CCGTGTGAGTTGAGAGGCTCAAGCACGGTTCTGTGAGCGGCTCGGAGTGAAATTCCCCGGGCCGACTCGGCGAGTGGGTCGCACTCGGTGTCGCCTTCTCTCCTACTCTACTGGCCATCAGGTCATAGCAGGCCGCAGCAACGGCTCTATCAGATCCCATATCTCCGCCGCCACCGCATCAGGATGCTGATCGGCATTCACCAGCTTCACGCGGCCGGGCTCCTGCCGCGCCAGTTCGTGATACGCCGCCCTGGCCTTATGATGGAACTCCAATGACTCGTCATCCAGTCGCGTCTCCGTGGCGCCACCGGCCGTGTTGCGGGCCTTTGCTCGCGCCAACCCGGCCTCCACATCCATGTCCAGGCACAGGGTGATATGCGGCCGGATACCGCGGCAGGCAATGCGATCGAGATCGCGCACCACATCCTGCCCTAAACCGCGTGCCACGCCTTGATACACCATGGTGGAATCAGTGAACCGGTCCGACACCACTATCGCCCCGGATTCGAGCGCCGGCCGCACCAGTTCATCCACCGCCTGCGCCCTACTCGCGAAGAACAACAGCAACTCGGCCGTCGCGCTTAACTCTTTGTTGGCGGCCTCCAGCAGGATGCTCCGCACTTGCCGCCCGATGCGCGTCCCGCCTGGTTCGACATTCACAACCACGCGGTATCCGAGTTCGTTCAGGCGGTCGATCAGCCGTCGCATTTGCATGCTCTTTCCGCCGCCATCCACTCCTTCAAACGTGATAAACATTCGGGGGCCTAGTCGTAGACAAAATGAAAGAGTTTCTTCAGATCCTCCCAGGCCTCGCGCTTGGCTGTCTGATTATAGGCCCGCAGCAGATAGGAAGGATGATATGTCACCATAACGGGGATGTCGCGCCACTTATACCAGTTGCCGCGCATCTTGGTGACGCCTTCTTTCTTCCCCAGAAGCGCCCGCGTGGCCGTTCCGCCGAGTGCGCAAATGGCCTTCGGTTTAATGACCGCGAGCTGGCGCGCGAGAAACTGCCCGCAGATTTCCATCTCATCGGGCTCCGGAGTGCGATTCTGCGGCGGCCGGCACTTCACCACGTTGCAGATGTAGACATCCGCGCGTTTGAGAGGGATGCCCTCCTTTGAGGCCGTGTTCTCGATCATTGCGGTGAGCAACTGCCCCGCGCGGCCAACAAAGGGAATACCCTGGAGGTCTTCATCCTCGCCTGGGCCCTCGCCCACGAACACCAGCTTCGTTTGCGGATTGCCGACCCCGAAGACTATGTTACGCCGTCCCGAATGCAGCCGGCAGCGAGTGCATTCGCCAATATCGGCGGAGATCTTTTCTAACGTGTCGCCCTCGGGATCGATGCTGGGCAGGACTATATTGTGCAACGCTTGTGGGGGTGCGACGGGTAGCGCAACAACGGGCTCCGGCTGAATGGGCGCGGCCAACGGCACCTCCCGCCGGTACACTTCCCCAATCCCAATATCGCGGTAATAACTCAGTACCTGCCGCAGATCTTCTTCCTGACCCATCCGCCCGCCTAAGCCCTGGAGTGCAGCGCCAGCCGCAGCTTTAAGGCGTGATCGAATATCTGATCCGCCACCACGCGCTTGGATGCCTCGGGCAGCGGTATCACTTCCCCGGTGGACATCACGAGCGTCACTTCATTCACTTCACTATCAAACCCGATGCCCTCTTTGCTCACCAGGTTCGCCACAACCATATCGCAGTTCTTAGTTTCCATTTTGCGGCGGCCCTCTGCTACCAGATTCTGCGTCTCGGCGGCGAAGCCGATCAACAGGCGGTCGCCTTTGTAGCGGCCAACTTCGGCGAGGATGTCCACCGTCGGATCCAACTCCACCGACATGCGCGCCGCGGTCTTTTTGATCTTCTGCGGGGAAGGATTGCTCACCGTGTAATCCGCCACTGCCGCCGACTTGATGATGATTGTGCCTTCCTTCATGCGGCTGATCACGGCGTCGCGCATCTGCTGGGCGCTTCGCACCTTCACCACCTCGACGCCGAATGGCTCCGGCAGATTGACGGGCCCGGAGACCAGCACCACTCTCGCGCCACGGGAGGCCGCCGCCGCTGCCAGGGCGTATCCCATACGGCCGCTCGAGCGGTTGGAAATGAACCGTACCGGATCGATGGCCTCCTGGGTGGGACCGGCCGTGATGACCACAGTTTCGCCGTCCAGGTCCTTGCGCGGATGTGCCAGCGTGATCACCGCGTCGGCGATCATTACGGGATCAGGCAGCCGTCCGGCGCCAGTAGTTCCGCAGGCCAGCAATCCCTCATCCGGAGGCAGAACGAAATTGCCGCGCGCCTTCAGTTTCGCGATGTTCTCTCGCGTTGCCGGATGGTCCCACATGGCGGTGTTCATTGCCGGCGCCAGGATCACCTTGCCGGTAAAAGCGAGGTACAGCGTAGTCAGGAAATCCGTGGCCAACCCTTGAGCGAACTTGGCCACCAGATCCGCGGTCGCTGGGGCAACCACCAGAACGTGATTGTCCTGGGCGACTCGGATATGCTCCACTGAACTCGACAACACTTCATCTGCTGACGAGGATGCAAAGAGGCTTGTGATGACTTTCCTGTTGGTGAGTGATGCGAAGGTCAAAGGCCGGATAAACTCCTCGGCTGCGGCAGTCATCACCACCTGGACTTCCGATCCGCGCTCCATGAGTGCGCGCGCCAACTCCGCCGCCTTATACGCCGCAATTCCGCCGCCGACCCCTAAAACTGTTCTCATGCAGTGCGGCTAGAGTTCCGCTGAAGCTTCTTCCGGTACCGGGGCCGCCGCCGGATCGGTGTACTTCACCAACCCGCGCCGCACTTCCTCGGAGGAAGTCACCGTGGGTTTGCGCGACGTGGTCGGCAGAAACGATCGTGCCCCGCTCTGCAATTGCCGCGCCCGCTTGGCCGACACGATGATAAACCGGTAGGTGCTCGCTTCCGGATCGTCCGGAATCGCAAAATTCGTGCTGCGAAGAATCTTTTCCGCCATTCAGTCTCCCTCCAACGCCAGAATTACAACTGCTCGCCGAAACTCGCCAGGATGGGCCGTATCCGGTCTTCCATCCGCTGCCGTCTCACGCGCTCCGCGCGGATCACCGCCAGCAGAGTATCCACCGCCGACTCCACCTGCTCGTTCACCACCACATAGTCGTAGCTGTGATAGTTGCGAATCTCCCGAGCCGCGCCAGCGAGCCGCCTCGCAATCACAGCTTCCGCATCCTCGGAACGCGCGCGTAACCGCTGCTCCAGAATCTCGCGGGAAGGCGCCAGAACGAAAATCGTTACAGCGTCCGGGATCCTCTTCTTCAATTGTTGCGCACCCTGCACGTCAATGTCGAGTAGCAGGTCTTTTCTCTCAGCCTTCGCCTTGTCCCAAACCGACCGGTGTGTCCCGTAATAATGTCCAAATACTTCTGCATGTTCGAGAAACTCGTCTGCCTTCATCCGCTGCTCGAATTCCTCACGGCTAACATACTGATAACTCAGGCCGGGAACCTCCAAACCGCGCGGCGATCGAGTGGTGTAGGATATGGAAAACTCCAGCCTGCGATCGATGCGCAGCACTTCTCGCACCAGCGTCGACTTGCCGGACCCGGACGGGGCAGAAATAATAAAGACGGCACTCATTCCAGATTCAGGGACTGCTCGCGGATCCTCTCGATTTCCGCTTTCACCGCGATACCCAAATCGGTGATTCGCAAACCCAGATCGCCCGCGCCGTTCGTTTTGGACAGGATAGTGTTGGTTTCGCGGCCCATCTCCTGCATAAGGAAATCGAGTTTCTTTCCCACCTCGCCGCCCTTGTCGAGCAACTCATCCAATTGCTTCGAGTGGATGGTCAGGCGGTGAATCTCCTCGGTGATGTCGGACCGGTCCGCCAAAATCGCAGCTTCCTGCACCAGCCGCTGCGGCTCCACCGACGCGCTCGCCAACAACACCGTCAGCCGTTCCTGCAACCGGTCCTGCAACAGCGGCATCGCCCGTCCGCGCAGCTCGCCCATCTCCAGCGCATGCAACTGGATTCGCCCGTTGGCCTCTCGGATCACCACCGCCAGCGACGCACCTTCCTTCGCCCGCGATTCGTTGAAGAGCCTCAGCGCTTCCTCGGTCAGTTCGACAAAGGCGGCCTCAATGGCCTGATCCGGCTCCGCGTCGGCTTCCACCAGCATTCCGGGAATACGGAACGCTATGTTGAGATCAGGCTGTGAATCAAGCCCGTGCGCCTGTTTGGCCTGCATGAACGCTGTCAGCCACGCGGAAAGCAGCGTCTGATTCAACGCCAGCGGCTGCGCCTGACCCGTCCGGTTCCACACCAGCCGCACATCCACATGGCCGCGCGAGACCGCCTTCTTCACGGTGTTTCGGACAACCTGATCGTAGGCGTCCAGGTCGGCCGGCAGATGCATGTGCACGTCGAGTGAACGATGATTCACGCTCTTGATGGTCATCGTCATTTCGCCGGCGTCGGTCAGCTTTCGAAGCCGCGCAAATCCTGTCATCGAACGCAATACGGGCATTTCCAAGATTCCTCTACTCAACATCACTATTCACGAACGCATCGGCCTCCAGATACTGCAACTCGTGCAGTCTCTGATAGACACCCCCTGCCCGCACTAACTCTTCATGCGTGCCCACTTCCACCACCCTCCCCTGTTCTAATACCACGATCTTGTCCGCGCGCCGGACCGTCGACAAGCGGTGAGCAATCACAATCACCGTGCGCCCCGCGATCAGATTGCTCAGGGCTCTTTGTACCAGCATTTCCGATTCCGTATCGAGATGGGATGTGGCCTCATCCATAATCAGGATCGGTGCGTTCTTCAGCAGCGCCCGCGCAATAGCTATCCGCTGCCGCTGCCCGCCGCTGAGTTTGGTTCCGCGTTCACCAATTACTGTCGCGTAACCGTCCGGCATGCGGCCGATGAACTCGTCAGCGAGCGCGTGTGTCGCGGCGGTGCGTACTTCTTCGTCAGTGGAATCGGGGCGCCCGTAGCGAATGTTGTTCGCCACCGTGTCGTTGAACAGAAAGGTGTCCTGAGCCACCATGCCGATCTGCGCGCGCAACGAGTCAATCCGCACATCGCGCACATCGGTCCCATCAATGACGATGGTGCCGGTGGTGGCGTCATAGAACCGCGGGATCAGATTCGCCAGCGTCGATTTGCCGGCGCCGCTCGGTCCTACCAGCGCCACCATCTCGCCGGCCCTTACCGGGAATGAAACATCGCTCAGCACAAATGTTTCCGACGACGGATACCGGAAGGATACATTCCGAATCTCAACCTCACTGTGGAACACCGGGGCCGCGGGGGCGCCGGGCTTGTCCTTCACCAGTTGATCGCGGTCGAGATACTCGAATACCTTTTGCGAGGCGCCCAGCGCTTGCTGGAAGATATTATGAATGCCGGTGAGCCGCTTGACAGGCTCATACAGCATTAAGAGCGCGATCACGAATGATGTGAATTCACCGGTGGTCAATTGTCCGGCCGCGATCTGGCGGCGGGCGTAGGTGAGCAGCCCGACGATGGTGAGAGCGCCGAAGAACTCGATCATTGGCGAAGCCAGCGCCTGTTGTGCGACATACTTCAAATTGGACGACCGCAGCCGGTGCGAGGCTTTTCGAAAGCGTGCGGCTTCGAGCTTTTCCGCACCGAACGACTTCACCACCTGGTGCCCCGACAGAGTCTCCTGAAGTATCTGATTGAGATCCGCAGTGTCATCCTGGGCCCGCCGCGTCGCCCGCCGCAGCTTCCTCCCGATCCGCACGGTGGGCACAAACACAAACGGCAGCACAGTGAGAGATACCAGCGCCAGTTTCCAGTCCATCTGCAGCACTACCCACAACAGACCGAGCGCCGAAAACGTCTGCCGCATCCAATCGGCCAGCATGTGCGAGGTCGCCAATTGGATCTTGTCGATGTCATTCATGATCGACGACATCAGCCGCCCGGTGGTGTTCGATTCAAAGAAGAAGGCATCCTGCGCAACGACACGTTCGAAGATCTTCTGCCTTAGATCGGTCACGGCGGAGAACCCGGCGTAGTTCACCAGATAATTCCCGCAGTAATCGGACAGTCCCTTCAGCAGAAACACCATCGAGATACCAACCGCCACCAGCTTCCACACATCCTGCAATGGGAACGGAATGATCTGATGCAGGTACAGCGGATGATTGAACACGGGGATGGTGGTGAGCAACACCGGCGCCGTGGAGCCGACCGGATCGAGTACGCGATCAAAGATCGGCCGGATGAGCAGTGCAATCATCGCGTGGCACAATCCGGCGAGCGCCATCAGCACAACCGCCGCCAACAGCACAAGCCAGTACGGGCGTGCGTAGCGGAGGAGGCGGCCAAGTTCATGCATAGATTGCGGCAGATTCATGGTACCGCGAGCGTTACTTCCAATCCAACAACCACACGTCCTGGCTCGACTCCCCAAGCAGCATCACGACCCTTCCTTCCACTGCCGCGGGATGGTTCCAAACCGGGTCTTTCGTTGGCCCCACGTGCCCTTGAAACCGGTAAACAGTAAACGGCGCCCCCACGGGTTCCTTCGTCTCTCCGTTCAGCTTCAGCGCTTCCAGCCAGTTCAGATTGGTCTCGCCATGCTGCGTCAACAGATACAGAAGTTCGCCGCCCGGAGCCCAGAACGCCATCAAATACTCCCCCGGTTCCGTCACCCGCCGCCACTTCGCGCGCGTCACCGGACTCTCCCCCGCCTTCACCACGTAGGCCGCGTACGTTTCTCCGATCCGTGCCACAAAGCTCACCCACTCCCCATCGGCCGACAACTCCGGTCCCAGCAACTCGGCCGAGGCGTCTTCGATGACCACAGTCCGCTTGCCCGTCTTCAACTCCAACAACTCGATGCGATTCCCCATCTCGCGATCCAGCCAGAGCAGCGCCCGCTTGCCGTCAGGGGAGATGCTGCGCGGCATTCCGCAGCGCTCGCACACCTTCCTGGTCCACAGACCGCCCCACCACGAAGAGACCTTGGAGAAGAGTTGGAGCCCCGTCTTCGGTCCGGTGCCGTATAGATAAAGCCCCCCGCCGGCCTCCATCGCGGAGTAAAAGGTGTTCTCGTCCGGCCCTACCGCTTTCTCGCTTTTGGCTTCCAGATCCATCCAGCGCATGCGGAATCCGCCGTCTCCGCGATCGGCATGATAAGCCATCCGCTTTCCATCGAGGGACACCGCGACGCTGCCCTTCTGCGCCCCATCGTTTGTGAGGCGCACAGGCTGTCCCAACGCGCGTCCGGCGTTCACCTCCACCGGCAGGCTCCACACGTCGAGCCCGACACGCCAGCGGTCAAACACCAACCGGCCGCCGGCATACGAAGCGCGGTAATCCCCCGAGGCATGGTCAGTGGCCCGCAGCGCCGCCGCATCCTTCCTTAGCGCCGCCTTCCACAGCGTCATGCTGAGCCTGCGTTTGCCCGCGAACACAATCCAATCGCCCGGCAGCCAAGCCTGCGGATACACTTCCTCGAAACCTTGTTGTCGCAGCTTTGCCACCATTCCGGTAGCGACTGGTTCGCCGCCCTGGCGTGCCATCACCCACCAATCCTGTGGAAGTTCCGGGCTCCTCCGGCCGGCGAAGAGGATCTGCTCACCGTCAGGCGACCACTTCGGCGAATGGCTCTCTTCAAATCCTTCGGTAATCCGCTTGCGTTTGCTCTCGCTGAGGCTGTAGAGTGCGACACCGCCGTTGACAACTGCCAGACTCTCCCCATCCGGAGAGACCTGCGGGGATGCGCCACCCTCCACCATCAGTTCGGCGTCGCCGCCCTCTGCGGACACACGATAGACTCCCGAGGGTTCGCGCCACGAAGTGAAGTAGACCCACTTGCCGTCCCGCGACAGCACCGGGTCCGTATCCCGTGCAGGGTCATCCGTCAGCCGCCGTGCCGGGCCCAAATCGGTATTTTGTATCCAAATATCCAGATTCCCCAGAGACGCGCGATCGGAGGCAAACACTACCACCTTGCCGTCCGCCGACAGGCTGGCGCAACAGTTCTCGCCGCTGTTCGCCGTCAACTGCCGGTACCCCGGGTTCGCCTTCGCCGTGGGGCTTTTCTTCCCAGTGCCGCCCCCGCATCCCGCCATCCAAACCGCGCATATCGCGAATCCAAGAAACTGACCTGCCGAACTGCGCAACAACCCTCCAATTTCATTGTAGGGCGGACGCCCCCGGTCCGCAGACGACACCCCCGGGTCGCGCCTCCGCCAGCGCGCCCTGCGAGTCTACCGTGCAAAGACCGTCCCGCCCCTATTCATCCGGCGGAGTTTCGTCATCAATATCCCCCACCCGGTTCTCGAACTTCGTCAGGCTGTGCAGAAACACCAGGTTCACTTTCCCCGTCGGCCCGCTGCGCTGTTTGGAAATGATCAGCTCCGCCAGCCCCTTCAAATCCGTGCGGTCGGGTTTATACACTTCCTCGCGGAAAATGAAGTTCACCACATCGGCGTCCTGCTCAATGGACCCCGATTCGCGCAAGTCGCTCAACTGCGGCCGGTGGTCGCCCTGCCGCGTTTCCGGCGCGCGGCTCAACTGCGAGAGCGCAATCACGGGCACTTCCAGCTCCTTCGCCATCAGTTTCAGCCCTCGCGAGAACGCGCTCACTTCAGAGGTGCGGCTGTCCACGCGTCCGCGGCTCGTCATGAGTTGTAGATAGTCCACAATCACCAGGCCGAGCCCATGTTCGGCCCGCACCCGCTTCAGTTTCGCGTGCATATCCATCAAACTGGAACTCGCCGAATCGTCGATGAACAGCGGCGACTCCACCAGCTCCGCCGCGGCGACCTGCAGTTGACGCCTCTCGTGCTGGTTCAGGAATCCCGCGCGGAACCGCTGGCTGTCCACCCGCGCCGACGCGCAAAGCAAACGAGTGAGCAGCGACTCCTTCGACATTTCCAGCGAGAAAACCGCCGTCGGCTGGCGCATCTTCACCGCCACATGATGGGCGATGTTCAACACCAGCGCGGTCTTCCCCATGGCGGGCCGCGCCGCGATGATGATCAGCTCACCCGGCCGCATGCCGCCGGTCTTCTCATCGTATTTCAGGAAGCCGGTGCTCACGCCCTGGATGCGCTTGCTCGGATCGAGGAACGAGTTCAGCCCGCCTTCATAGGATTCGATGATCTGCTGCGGCGTCGATAAGCCCGCCCCGGCCGTCCCACCGCCGAGTTTCATGAAGTCTTCGCCCGTGTTGGCGATGATATCTTCCGGGTCTTCGCCGCCCGCGATGCAGCGGTCAATCGTCCGTTGCGATGTTAATATGATGCGCCGCAGCAGCGACTTGCTCTTGACGATGCGAACGTAGCTTTCGAGGTTCGAAATCTGCGGCAGCCCGTCGTCGAGCGAAACCAGGTAGGCCAGCCCGTCCACTGACTCCAACTGGCCGTGCTTCATCAGCTCATTGGCCAGCGTGACCCGGTCGATGCGCTCGCCGCGGTCGTGCAGCTCAAACATCCGCCGGAAGATCCGCCGGTGCTTCTCCAGACTGAAATCGTCGGCATCCACCGTGCCCGCAATCTGCAGAAAAGTAGTGTCATCCAACAGGATCGATCCGAGCACAAAACGTTCGGCATCGACGTTGGTGGGAAGGCCTCTTTCAAAGATGGTGTCTTCGGCGGGCATAAGGGAATGTCCTACATTTTAGCGCCAACTGCTTGTGGATACCTCAGTGGATTTCCCGGTTTGTTTTCCACAATCCTGTGGATTTTTGTGCGCCCTTGCATATCAATCAGTTACGGGCGCCCTCCACCACGATTTCCACAGATTTCCACAGGCCGTCCTCACTAAGAGCTCTGGCGTAGAAGCCAGCGCACTGCATTCTGTTGCATTTTGATGTATTCGGGATTCCACAGCACAGTGAGGAGGTGCCCCGGCGACAGGTAGCACACCCGTCCTTTGCCGTAGTCAAAGGCGAACCCGCCAGGCGCCGTTGTGCCTTGTTTGCCGTACGCCAACCCGTCTTCATTCACCGTTTCGGCAAAGAGGAATTTGCGGTCCTTGTCGTAATCCATGTAGTGCTGCTCATCGGTAATGACGAAGTCCTTCACGCCTTTTGTGATCGGGTGATTGGGATTGGTGATCCTCACCTTGAAGGTCCGGATAGGTGGATGCCCAGTGTACGCCGCTCCCAGCACGTGGCGGAAATCGGGGTCAGTCAGTCCGATGTGTGTCGAGTTGTGCAGAAACAGCGCCGATCCGCCGTTTTCAACAAACGCGCGCACTGCCTTGCCTTGCTCCGGTTTCATCCAGTTGGCGGGCTTGGCAGCGGTCTTGGGCGTAGGCGGATCGAACCGCAGCGGCGGCCTTCCGGTGGCCACCCAGGCCGCGTTCGTGTTCTCGTCCGGATAGCCGTCGGGCCAGATCATGCCGTCGCGCAGCGTGATCAGCAGCTTGTAGCCATGGAGCGTCTCCGCGTTCAAATTCCTCGTCTCATCGCAGAAGTCGACACTCACTCCCATCTCCTTCTGGATGGTTCGCGTCAACCCGGTGCGGGCATAATCGGAGTTGTGATACCGGTCGCCTATGAGGGCGAATGCGGTGGCCTTTTGCGCAGCATCTGCAGCGGCGGGCAGTACCCCCGCGGCCGCGAGTGTGGAGAGTACGGAGCGGCGTGTCGGCTTCATCGACGCGATTCTATCACGCGCCGGTCACGGCAGCCGGTAGGTGAAATCGTAGAAGTGCTTACCGCCTTCGATCCGCACCACCATGCTCCCGCTCAACCCCGTGAGCGCGCCGGTCGCGGAATCCGGCACTACAATAATGTTCTGCTTGGGCGCGCCGCGCTCCATCGTGCTGCTGTGCTGCAGCACGAACGTCCCTTCGCGGCTTTCCAGCTTGCCGCTCACTTTCTCCATCGCCACGTAACCGGCTGATCCTTTCACCTCGGTCATGAACGCCGTCATCATGCCTTTGCTTTGCCCCGTGAGCGGCCCTTCAAACCGCTTGTCGATCGCCATCCTGCCCAGCGTCGGCTCCTCAATTTCCGCGGGCTTCTGCGGCGTCAGCTTGACGTGAAACTCTCCCGTGACGTTCTTCTCAACCATGGCGGTCTCCTTCTTCTCGTCCGCCGGCGGGAAGCGACAGGGCTATCAGTGTGGCGGCCGAGCGGCGAGTCATTTTCCTATGGTAGCCTGCGCGGCATCGCAAGAAAGATCAAGCCGGGCGCGCCGCAAGCGGCCACACTACGTTCTATGTTTCGCAGCGTGCTTGCGGGCTTGGCGGGGCCACCGGGCTTCCCCCCTCTCACGCCCCCTTGCACGCAACCGGTTTCAGCTTCTGGGGATTTGCCTATTCGCAAGATTGCGAATGGACTGGAGGCAGTGCCGAATACGTGGGTGGTCCTATTCCGGGAAGCGGATGAATCGTGCCCGTTCTTGACTGGCTCAGCAGGTGCCAACAAAGGTGCAAGCCAAGTGCTTGTCCCGACTGGAGCGGCGGCGTGAGATGGGACACGAAATGCGCCGGCCCGAGGCTGATTACCTCCGCGACGGGATCTACGAGATTCGTGCCACTCTACGCGGAGTGAATCACCGAATTCTGTACTTCTTTCATGGGAACATCGCCGCGGTGGTCTCCAATGGTCTGGTGAAGCAACGCGTCGTTCCACCAGGAGGAAGCGACCGCGCGCAGGAGCGGATGCGGTAGTTTCAGTCGAATCCGAAAAAGCACACACTGGAGGAGGCGTGACATGGCGAGAAAAGGCAAAGCAAATACGGATGCGGTAGAAATCCTTCACCGCCGGTTCTTCCAAGGCAAACCAGACCGGCTGAAGGAACTCGAAGAAGCGCGGGCAAACGATCAGGTTGCGCACAAGATCTACGAACTGAGAACATCCGCTGGCCTCACGCAGGCCCAACTGGCGAAGCTCATTGGCACCACCGCTTCGGTCATCTGCCGACTTGAAGACGCGGATTACGAAGGCCACTCCTTAGGAATGCTGCGGAGGATCGGCGCCGCATTGAACCAGCGAGTCGAGATCCGATTCGTTCCCATCCGGCGCCCCGCGTAGGGCTTCGATCCTGTGCAGTGCGGCGTACACCCTCTGGGAGAGTCCAAATCGTAATCACTCTAAGGGTAAGTGCGGAGCCTCGACCGAGACGGGGCTCCGCGTGGCGACTACTGCGGTTTGTCGCCTTCGAGGGCGTCACGGCGTTCTTCGTGAATGCCGGCGATGCGTCCAAGGGTGTCTATGTTCTTGGATGGCGTTCCGCAATGCCGGCAAGTGCGCGTATGTTCTCCGCGTCCTTGTCGCGTTCTTCCTTCGAAACTCTGGACTGTTGGATCAGTGCTTCGATGTCGGCATTGCGCGTCGTGGAATCTTCCAAGAGCATGGCAAGGTGTTCACCCTGCAATGCGAGATTGCGTTCAATACGTTCGAACCGTTCTTCCGGGTCATGCGGTAAGCTGCTCTCCGTTCGCCCAAGAGGCGGCAATGGCTTTACGGCGCGTTCCTTGCAGGCGCCTGCTCACGGCTTCGAGGGTCATCTTCCTCATAATCGCCATCCCAGATGTACTGCTCGATGTTGTTGTTGGCAAGCTGGAACCCTACTACATCAGTGCCATCATCATCTATGGGTTGAAAGGAACAGAATACGCTCTGTTCGGCACGGATCTCTGGCTGCTCGGAGTGTTTCTCTTGCACCCCCATTCTATCGCTTCTGCCACGACCACGGACTGTGGGATTCGGGGGCGGCGAGCTCCCTAATGACGTTCGAGCAACTTTGCGAAGCCGCTTTTGAGTGATCGCTCTGCGGCTGTTTGCGCTGTTGGTCTCAATCCCCTTTGGGTCAGATGCCGGTTATCGCCCAGTCATCGCCTTCAAACAGGCTGATCCCCTCAACTCACCTCCTCAAAACTCCTGAATCCTGGGGCCGTCTCTCGCCGCCCTTAATGGAGCAACGGTGGGTCGAATCTTCCGGGCTTACTTTTCCGGGATGTCTTCGCTGTAATCGGCCACGTGGATCGTCTGGTCGTGATCGACAATCCCAATCTTCACGCGATCGAGCCAACCCCGCCGGCCAAGAACATTCTTCTCAATGCCTGTATCGGCGAAGAAGTAGACCATCGAATGAAACTCGATCCAAGGTGCTGATCGTCACCTCGTGGCCAAAGGTCTCTAAGCGGCTGTTGGCCGTGGTGAAGACTTGTCGGACACCGAACTCGACATCCAATCCCAGTTCCTCGGCATAGCTTCGCTCAAACAGGCAATGACTCGCGCCAGTCTCCAGGCTCGCCAAAAGGGCTACGTCATGGTCTCCGGCTCGAAGTAATACCGGGAGGGTAATCGCATCGCTTCGCCCTGCGTATCCGTGGGCCTTCGAAAAACCTAAAAGGAAGGGCAATCGCTCACCACCCTGCGAACGGCAGTTCTGGCTCCTTGGGAATGTGTACTACCAGCGGAAGTGGAACTCCTCGCGCCCGCGCCTGCTCCATCACGGACTTTACGCTGTCTCCCTCGCCGACGAGTTGGTCGCCCTCGACTGCTACATACCTGCCGGCGTGCTGCGCAGCGTTGACTCGAAGCCATTCCATTTCCCGTTTCCGAGGATTGTATGCCAACCCAGGGGAGGCTTCGCTGGTGACCGTCACGATCAGGCGCTGCTTGTCCGCAAACGGAAGTGGCTGAAGCGGTCGCAGAACGCCGTCCTCGTAGATAACCTCCAGTTGCTTGGTCATAACTTGATTCTACCTGCTGGATGGGACTTTTGTGGAGGTGTGTGTTGAGCACGGTCTGCTTCACTCGCACCGAGATTTTGGCGCCCCACGGTGTGTGCCAACAGCGGCGGCGACGCTGGATCCGGCAACTCACCGGGAGCGGAAACGGATGGCTCGTCTGCTGATCGGAAGATGTTACTTTGATTCGCAGTCCGCACCAATCATGTCCCAGTCCGGCAACGAAAAACGTGCAGGCCAACTCCAGAAGGAGGTGCAGTCTGATGCAACCTCCATCGGTGGCAATAATGTCCGTATTCGCACGTGACCGGTCCCGATCAGTCACTCTTGAATCGACTTCAATAGCGCATCCCGCGCATCGGAGTAGAACTGAATGTCCACTTTCGTCGCCATCTCATCCGAAAGCTCCAACAGTTGTCGGCGGCACGTCACCGGGATCAACAGTGCAGTCGCGCCTTTTTCCACTGCGATCTCCGCGATCGCCACCGCGCCGTGAACAGATTCGATCGACCCGCCCAGATTGATCTCGCCAACCACAATTAGCCCTCCACGTAGGCTCTTCCGGAGAAGCGCTGTACACAACGCCACAACCGCACCCACCCCCAGTTTCGCCCCGCTTCTGGAAGAATCAAAAGCACGCAGTTGCACCGTGAACTCGTGCTGGCGTGGGTCCTTGTCACCCACCAGACGGATGGCTTGCGCATACAGGTTCTGCTCCGCATACCCAACGGACTCCTTGAACGCTGGCGGCACGGGCTTGTTCAGAATCTTCACGCCCGATCCCGGTCCGCAATTCACTTCAATCCGATACAGCCCTGGATGATCGTCCATCCCTCCCGGACTGATTGTCCAAACCTGGCCCGGCTCCAGCGGGTCTCCACCAATTCCACCGTCGCTCTGTAGCTCCGGAGTCGACACGAATTTTTCCACGCCATCCCCCCCGAATACATAGCTGAAATGAGTGTTGCGGAACTCCGCGGCCCCTATCTTCTTTTGTTGCTCCTTCACGCGCCGCCGCGCCTCCAATGCGATCCGCACCGCCCACTCCAGGTCCTCATCCGGAATATGTTCATCGCCGCCAGGATACAGCAACTTCAGCAACCCGCTGATCGTCTTGTTCACCGCATTCGTGTCTCGGCCACTCAGTGCGCCCCCAAGGAATACACGGTTCTGCATCGCCCCCAATCGAGTCTGGCTTCTTAAGTGGCTCCAGCATTCAGATAGAAAGTCACTCACCAGCCCGAAATGCCCGGTAAGCAGTTCCTTGCTGATCTTCGGCACATCCCACCCGGGCAAGAAGGCATGAATCCGGTCCATGAACGCCGTGTCCTCCCGCATCTCCGGTGGAAGTGGACCAAAGAGGTGTCCGATCCGCTGCTGATGATCCACGTCAATGTTGAAATTTCCCACCAGCACAATGCTGCCGTCCGCCCGGATGCTCTCCTTCCCGCGGCTGAATTCACCGGACTCCATATAGCCCTTCATTATGTTGACGCCGTCCTTCTGGTCAAAGGAGATGCCTGACACTTCGTCAAAGCACACAACGTCGTATTGGCAAACCAGGCCGCGCTGCCCCGTGGCGTTGTTTACAAACATCCGTGCTACAGTTGCCTTCCCCCCTGAAATCAGGTGCGCATAGGGTGACACCTGCTGAAACAAATGGCTCTTGCCCGTTCCCCGTGGACCTAGTTCCACCAGATTGTAGTTGCGCTCCACAAAGGGAACCATGCGTAGGAAAAACACATCCTTCTCTCGCTCCGACAACGCGCCCGACTCAAAGCCGATACTGCGCAGCAGAAACGCCTTCCAATCTTCCGTGGCAAATTGCGTTCGCGCATGCGCAAGCGTATCGAGACCATCCCGCTTCGAAAGTTGAATCTCGCGCAACGAATTCACCCCAAACGGACGCCCATTCGACTCCTGCGCGATTGCAGCGTCATAAGACAGAGTAATCTCCGCATAGAAGCCGCCTGTGAGCATCCGCTCGTGTTCCTTCACCAGTTCAGCACTGATCCGCGCATCCTGAATGCGAACACTCGGCAGCGTGGCGACATACGAATCGGTCTTCGCATCCAAACGCGCGCTGATCAGGTCGATGATCTTCACTTCCCCCTTCTCCCGCGCGTGCGACTTGAACAACTCCTCCTCCCCCGCCTTCACCGTCCTCTCCGCTAATTGGCGTTGCGCGATCTTGATCCCTTCTTCAATCTCCTCTTCATCCGTGCTCGCGCAGTAGCGCCCTAACAGGAACTCCACCACGTACGTGGGGACAGGGAACTGGCGGCTGAAGGTGCGCACCAAATCCTTCCGAACCAAATACCCATCCAGTACTCTGGCGGCAATGCCGTCGATCCGGTCCATCTCCATCAGCCGCCCTCCTTCCCAATCACTGTTCCTCTTTGGCAAACCAATTGTCCCTCCGCGTCCACAACCACCACGGTCACGGCCCGGCCCTCCATCTCCTCATCCTCCACCACAACCGAACTGGTTCCGTCAGCCCTAAAGGGTTTCGGAGCCATCACCATGCTGCTTGCCTCGTTCGCCGCCTGTGTGCGCAAGTCCAGGATCAGACCGCTCGCGTCACCCTCCACCGCCACCCGGCACCGCAGCCCTTTCCAGATAATGTCCGTGATTTGCACCGCATTGCCCAATCGCGCGGGCTTCAACGTCACAATCAACTCCAGCGTCAGGCACTCCTGGACGCTCACTCCACCGTGCGCGTATTCCATCCCCGCCCGGTAGCAGCTAATCCCGTCCGCCAGCGCGAACTCCTGCTGCGGATTCCAATACCATGGATACAACCGTTCCTCGCTCGACGCCCCCGGTTTGAGCGCGGCACATCTGCCCCAGGTATTCTCCGCGAGCGAAGATGGCAGTTCCGTCTTCGGCAATCCGCCGGGCATCAGCAGCCAGCCGTGATCCGTCACCACTCGCACCGTCTCAAATCCACCCGCCAGCAGCCGTTCAATCCGCTCCGCGATTTCGCCCAGCATCGCCTCCAGGTGCTTCGCAAGTTTCCACCCGCGCTCATGCCCTTCATGGTCGATATTGCCTGCCTCGCACCAAGCGGGCCCCTCGGGCAAAACCTCCTTCGATTTGTCCAGCAGTTGCCATCCTTCCTCGGCAAGCAGCTTTCGCAGATAGTAACCGCCCTTGAGCGATTGCCCCGTCGCTGCAACGCAGGGTTCAAAATCCGCGTTCACATCCTGCCCCTCAATCAGATGAGCCACTGGAGTAACCGCCGGCTTCCCCGTGGCCGTCACCGTGGGCAGCGCCGCCCAGCAGGCAACCTCCTCCACTCGCATTCCAACCCTGCGTAGCTTTTCCGATAGCCGCCGCCCCACATCCAGTCGCAGCCCATCGACAAAGTACACACACTCTCCGGTTTTCTTCTGTGTTCGTCCGGCCTTGACAACCCGCTTCGCAGGGTATCCTTCCTGCTCCACAAGCTTCTGCAAGTAGCGCGCCGAGTCTTCAGCCCATGGCAAATAGACCGCCCGGATCGCGGCTTTCACCGCCTCGAAGTCCTCCTGTCGGGTCACGCAGGCCAGCCCCCGCAGCACCGCATCATCGGCCCGCCACCCTGAGGAACGATAAGTTTCCGCGATTTCGTTTGCAGTTCCCGAGGCAAGTGGACTCCCGGTCACGTTCGCCAACGTCCCCAGGCTCTCCAACGCGCAGGCAAGCGGCGACTCGCCTAGCTCCGCCCACACCAATGTCCTCCTCCGGCCATGCCTTTTTTCCAGTTCCAGGAGCGTCTTCCGCGCCTCAGGTGCCGCCAGCTTGCTTAGCCCCAGCAGTTCCCCGCGCAGTTCCTTCTCCTGATCCTCATTCCATTGCGGCCAGCCGTCGTAGGAGCCATCGTCCATCATCCAGAACATGCTGTCGTTGGGTGGTGTGCACTTGCGGATTTGCACAGGGATGTTGGGATACCGTTTCGCAGCCTCGCAATATCGCTCCCACATCGTCAGCCAGGGCCCTTTGTGGTTGGCCAGCAGTTCCGCTCCCTGGAGATCGCCGTCATTCTCCGGATCGAACGCCAACTGCGACTTGCACACCTCCACAAACCCGCGCCATGCATTCTCATCCCGTCCGTTTCGGAACTGCTCTCCCTGGTCCAACCAGTGCAATAAATCCCGCGCCGGGTCCCCGCCGGTAAGCAGCGTATTGAAGTAATCCTTGTCCAGCCGCTTGCCTTGCAGCAGACCGGCATCCTCGTCCAACAATCGGGATAACGCCAGTTGCATCGCCTGCTTGGCTTCGTGGTCTTGCGCCACGTCCAGCCCCAGCCCCCCTTGATCCGACTTCAGAAATGCCAGAATCGTCCAATCCTTGGAGTTTACTTGCGACCAGATCGTGCCACTGTACTGCAACTCCGCCAGCGGTTTCAGCAGATCGGGGCAACTCTCTACGGCACGCAGATCCTGACGCCGGATTCCGGGCAGGTACAGAATTGGCGTCAGCTCCTCCGGCACCGTTACGTTTGGGGCCTTACGGGCAATCACACACCGCAGCCAGATGGCTGGTCCGCTTCGCTTCGCGGCATCATAGCCGCCCAAAACGAAAAGTTCCGGCAATACCGCCTGTAGCCTGGGGATTGCGCCCTCCCATTGCCGGTCTCCATCGGGCCAAAGGATACAGCGCGGCCTCACTTGCACATCCGGGTTGAAGACGGCTGCCGCCCGAATCGACCGCACCAACTGCTGGAGGATGTCAGCCATTCCCTTTTGCCAGCTCCTCCAAAATATCCCCACGACGGAACGTGGCCGCTAGGCGCTGCCAGGATACTTCCTGGCCTCCATACAGACTATGGATTGCGGCGTCCACCTCACGGAGCCCTCGTGCATAATAGAGATCTTCATCTCGATCGAGACGCGACTTGGCGGCCGCGAACTTCACATGATCGAGTTGGCCTAAGGCAATACCAAGATCCGCAAGTAGGTATCCGCCCATTAGCATCGCCAAAAGGCTCGACGCATAGCCTGCAAACGGTGGCGCATCCGCCGGCGGACGCCGCCGCTTGTTCTCGGTATACCGGTACAGCAGCGTCGCGATCACTGTTTGCGCGGCGTTCAGTTCGACTGTGAAGATCTGGTCGTATAGCTTTCCAAAATGCTCACGCCCGTAGTACTTCACCTGATGCGGTCGTTTTCTCCAAACCGCCAAAATGGCTTCCGCCGCCGTCGCACTGCTGATATCTTGTGACTTGAACGTGCCTTCGCTCCGGTTCCGGCGATACGTATAGCCCAGATCCGCCATTCCTGTCTCCAGGCTCTTCTGCTTTGCATCATTGGACCGTAGATCCCGAAGATCCACCGGGTTCTGGCTATTGGTCGCATAGGTGATGCTACGAACGAGATCCACCGAATCGCTGGGAAGTTCGTAAAGACGCACAAGAACAAAGGCCCTTTCCAGCCCTACATCCGTTCCGGCCAGCGATGCAAGCGTGGTCTGAATGGTCTTGCACGTTTGCCCGCCATTGATCACTTGCAGGCCTTCCACCCGCACTTGGAAATTCTCGCCTTGTAGGGCGTTGTGAGTGAACTTCTGGCACAGCAACGTGATCCCGTTGTTGTAGAAGAAGAAATTCCCGCGCTCCGATTCCGTCCGCAGCGTGTGGTCAATTCCCTGGTTGACCCGGTTTCCCTGCAAGCCAAGAAACCGCCGCACATTCCGCTCCAGCAGGAGATCGCCATGGCGGTTGAACAGGCTTTCAATTTCCCGCACCGGGATCTTGCCGATAAGCAGCCGGCAATAGTCCAAATCTTCCACAATCGCCTTGCCTGCCAGCCGCAACGTGCTGTCCACTTGCTTTGTCGCCTGCAGCAGGCCGACGATCTTATCGTGGTTGACATGTTCCCAGGCCACTTGATCGCCCGGAAATCCCGCCCGCTCAATGATCTGTTGCGCGGTCTCATTCCACGTGAGACCGTTGTTGCAGAGCACTACGCGCACCCGTGGAATATGTCCATCCCGCACCAGCGACCGGATCTCCTCCAGAACCCGTGTGAGCTGCGGGTTCGTGGTGATCGCCGCGTTCGGATCGAATAGATACCGAACTGCCTGGATCACTTTTTCCACTCCCCCCTGCGGAAAATTCGCGTCCCCGCTCAGGTCGGCCTTGTACTTCCCTTGAAAAAGGGTCACCGTGAACTCGCCATCCTCCACATCCCCAACATGCACGGCGTCTACACCAAAATCGTTCCCACCCTCCGTCAAACAATCCAGTGCATCCTCCTCGGAAAGGTCCAGCACTGTTTTCACTACCAGAAACACGAATGCCGTGGACCGCTGTTTCACTTCATCGTTCTTGATGTTCAGTCGAGCCGCAAACTCATCCGCCAGGTCAACCGCCAGCTTGCGAACACGAGAGTCGATGATCCCGGCATTAATGCTCATACGGTTGTCTCTTCCTTCGCCCGTTCTCGCGCCTTCCTCTTGTACTCCAGGGTGTAGTGGCAATCGTTCACACGCTCACCCGTGAACTCGTCACCGCCTTCGAAATCGACTGTCCCGTCCCAATTCCAGAACCACGGAAATTCACGGACCGGCCGTTTGGGCTCTTTGCCCCCATTCCTGCTTCTGATGTTCGGCTTCACCCGCAAAACGCCCGCCCCTTTCATATTCACACTCGGCACACTCACAAACGGGCGAATGTTGATCCACACGCCATCATTCAAATCCGGAACCCATCCGATAGGCTGTTTGTCAATGGATTTCCACCGAACAAAGATGTCATAAGGGGCTTCCCCTTGCAGGATCAGTTCCAGGCGCTTCTTCAATGTCTCGGCAGCGCCTCGCCGTTCCTCTGCCCCATCCACACCACTCGCAACGTCATCCTTCTGCCGCTGGATCCAATCCCCGAGGTAGGTGTAGATCAACGTCTCCAGATTCTTGTGATCCAATTTATGGTAGTTCAGCAGAGCCGAAAAGCCGTCCCGCAAACCGTCCCAGATTTGCCAGACGAACGGACGATGGTGGAATATTTCGCAGTGTTGCGCAAAGAAACCATCTCGAAGCCACGCCTCTAGGGTTTTGCCCACAAAGCCAACATCCTTGAGCAACCCGTTCAGGGTTTCAGACGTCCAACCAGATCCGTAGGACTTGGCTAGCAGGTTCAAAATCCGATCAGCGGCAGAAGACTCTCCTCGTACTGGTGGAATACAGACTATGCCGTCCTTGTCGGCGAGTGAAACTAGATCGTCACAGCACTTAACCATTTCTCCTGCACGCGCGCTGAGTCGCATCGTCTCGTCCAATTCTGCTGGCCAGCGATACCCTAGCAGTCGGACCACAGCGACCTGCAGAGGAACGGTAGCACGCCTAGGATGGCCGTGAAAGAGCCACTGAGTCGGATCGTCACTGTCTGGTTCCGGGAGTCCGGTGGGATAACTCTCTGCCGCAACTGTTTGCCACCGAGTTAGATCGAAAGGCAGTTTTCCCAAGTAGCCGTTGTCAATACTCAGGGATTGATTGACCGTCCTCGCGGTTTCTACGAACTCATCAGATAGACAATAGGCTGATACAGCGGCCCTGTTGACTTCATCATGTGCAACTACAACAGGAACCAAGCTGTGGAAGAGGTCTCCACTGTAAATTGCCCGCGAGAGGCTTCCCACTCGATCAACTGCAATCCCGATCTTTCCCCAGGCCTGGCGACCGCGAATCACGCCCTGGTGATCTTTGGTGTCGATGAGAAGGCGAGAAACAACATCCTCGCGTCCGGAGTATAACCCGAGTTGCCGCGAAGGAGTCTGAAGGCGCAGCCAGTCGTGACTGGAAGGCGACGTTTCCCAGAACTTCCGACGCCACCTGCCATCATCCGAAGTGGTCAACCCTTGATAGCATCCAGCGTACTGACCTAAATAGGTCTGGATACTACTGGATTTGAAACTCACTGTGGCATCGGGATGGCTGAGTTGGACTCTCTGAGCTATAAATGCAGGATCTGCAGACTTCCCCCCTCCCCGCAACGATACTGACTTCTCCTGAGGTGCCTTTGCCACTGACACGTCGATACCAGCCATCGAATGAGCATCAGCGGGTGCAGTCGCGGAAATCACCGTCAATACGACATTGACGACATGGCCAGAGATGGTCCCGAAGGCGCCGTGTCCCAATCTGGCCACTAGGTTCCAACTGCGGTTCTCCAGCAGCGTCGTGCGTAATTTGGTGTGCGTCGTCAGGAACAGCCAGTTTTGTGGCGTAACGAGCGCGGTCGTTCCCCCCGACGTGCAGAACTCCAAACAGCGCAAGACAAACGCAGTCGCCAAGTCCGCTTTCCCCAACGGATAGTTTGTTTCAAGGTGCTTCTTCAGTACCTCGTCCTGCTTCCCTCGACCAAGGTAGGGCACGTTCGTCGCAACCAGCGTGTAACGTCTCCCTAGCAGTTGTGCCGCTCCGGCGATCCCCTGTGCCGTAATTCCCATCTCCGACCGTTCCGTCACCGATTTGGATTCCTCAGCCATTGCCGCGGCCAGCGCGCCATGCAGGTTCGCTTGCTCACTCTCGGAAAGCCACCCGCTGCCGAGGAAACGCTCTGGGTTGATCAGACTCCCCAGCGTAGGAGCCTTGCTGAAAAGATCAAATAACTGCCCAAAAAAGAACCGCTCATTGTACCCGACCGCCTGTCCGGAAAGAATATCCATCCACTGCTCGCGAGTCCCCCCAATCGCAAGCCCAGTGCAGGCAATCTGCGGTGCCGGAAGAGCACGATAGCCCCCCACCCTCCACGCCGTCAACGCCAAGTGAAATGCCGCGATCTCAGTGCATCTCCGGTCGATTTCCAAACCGTGCAGGTTCTCCCGTAGTACCGCGTCCACTGCTTCCTCCACGCCCAGCCCCTCTTCTTCCACCCGCATCGCCACCAGCATGAGAAAAGTCGCCACCAGGAAGTGCCCGGAGCCGCAGCAGGGGTCCATCATCCGGAACTCCGCCAGTTTCGCCGGCCACTCCGCGAACTTACCCGCCGCTGGCCTCCACACCCCATCCTCCTGCTTCACAAATCGCAGATACTCCAACGGAACTCCCGGCAGCCCTGCCTTCGCTCTCAGTTCCTCCTCCGTTTGAGCGGTTGCCAGATCAGATGCCGTCAGCCTCCGTCCCGCCCACCACGCTCCCAGCGAATTATCCAGCAGGAAACTCACCATGTAAGGCTCAGTAAAGAGTTGAGTAACGGCGGGCAGTTCCCGCGCTCCAATCTTCACCTCGGACGCATTCACCTCGTCCTTCTTTTTCGCCTGCCAGAACTGATACACCCATCCCAGTGAATCCGTGGCGGTGAACGTTGCTCTTTCCAAACCGGCCACCAGTTGTTCCAGCTTCTGTTGGTGCTCTGGTGGAAGGGCGAGTTGAAAGACAGGCGAACTCGGGCGAAAAATCTGCGGCAGCATCCGGGCTGCAAAGCGGGACGCCAGTTCCCAACCGTTCTTTGCGCCTTCCTCTACAGCCAGATCCTCGCACTCCTCCAAACTAACCGCTACCGGTTGCTTCGGATCCGGGTACATCAGCAGGTTGTTTTCCGCCAAAAACCGTGCGAACAGCATCCGATGCCAGTGTTCGTAAGCAACCTCCTCCATCAGGTGATCCACTTCCTGAACTTCGGTTTTTCCATGGCGCACATCGCCCAGTTGTCTGCCATGGGCGCGCAGCTTCCGCCGTAGTTCCTTCTCCTCCGCGCTCAGGTGCGGATACGGCTTCGCTTCCCCCACGCCGAGTTGCTCCACAGCAGCGCGGGCCGCCGCCTCCGCCACATCGCGCGCCTCCATGACGGCACGCTCCAGCTTGTTCCTCAACGCTCGATCGAGTGATTGCATTCCCGCCATCTTCATTGTCTTGCTCCGAGAATACACCCTCGACGGTTCAATCCCAACGCGCTCCAACCCATGCCAAACCCGTCCTCTTTGCGTCTTCCTTTGCTTCTTCCTTTGCGCCTTTGCGAGGAACTGCTGCTTTTCCACCAAGTCGCGTTCATCAACGGATCACCACCGGTCCCTTGGCCACAGCCTTTTTCAGCTCTTCCGCTACTCCCGCCACCCAGTTATCCACGTCCTCCTCCGTCTTCAATGTCAGCCTCGGGATCTCCACAGTCTGTGTTTTTTCCGGCTCTAATGATCGGGCGGCGTTCTCTCGTGCCTGGTCAAACCGGCCGCCAAGAGCGTCAATCCGGTCTCTCCAAACGGCCACCGGGTGCTGCTCCAAAGCCGCAACCAGTTCCTGGTAAGTCCCCACGCGCAGCTTAGGCAACTCAACTATGCCGCACTGGCTGTAGATTGCACTCCGCTCGTCTTCGGACAACTGCCGCCAGGATTCATCCCGCTCCAGGGCCGCTGACTTTGCCTCCAACGCTTCCGAATACTGCTTATGCCGTCCAGTCAATTCACTCCGAAGCGCGTCTTCCAACGATTTGAGCAGCGGCTGGATCGGATCCGGATCGGCCAAAAGCAGTCGCTGGCGTTGTATGGCTCCGATCTGCTGCCTTGCCTCCTGCGCTTCCTTGACATCACCGGCGTGCGCCGACAGCGCCATTAGCTTTTCCCACGTCGGCCAGCGCTTCTCTATCCGTTTGGCCTGTTCTTCCCAAGCTTCGAAAGCCGCCTTCAATTCCTCGCTGCGATTGTAAATCGCCAGCAGTTGCTCATTGCCCGACGAAAGCCGGATCTCTTCCAATCCGGATGTGTCCGGGCGAATCGGCTTCGGCTCTGCCCCACCTGCCCGGTTTGCCAGTTCGACACCAACCCGCAGAAACTCTGGAACGGCGGCCAGTTCCTCTCCCTGTTTTGCCTGGACTCCAATGCGCTGCAGTACCTTCCGGATTTGAATGCGCTGGCTCGTCGTGACGGTGGTCGATTCCACCTTGAACATACTCTTGCCAATCGCCTTGCGCTCCAGTTCCTTCGGATCAATCGGCCGTCCCCGTTCATCTTGTGCTTTCACCAGTCCCGAGACCAGCAGAACCTGCAGCGCCCCATCCACCGTGTCCCCTGGCCAGCCATAAGGGGCTCCTTCGAAATGCCCTCGAATATCGGCGCCCCTCTTCCCTCCCGCCACAAACGTCAGGATCGCCTTGCACACGGGATTCTTTGAGGGTTCCCCATCGCTCCCCACTGCGGTCAGCGCGTCGGGGGCTCCCTGCTTCGCCTTGGTGTAGACTTTGTCCCAACCCGGATGATCGCCCAACTGGAACTGCGGATACAGTCGCACCAACGCTTTCTCCGCCGCTTCCAATACCATCTCTTGCAGCGAGTTACCCACTATCTCGCTTCCCCCGCCCTGGAACACCCGCGCGCCGGAAAACGCATCTCCCAGGTATTCCTTGATCCGGCCATCGGCCGTCTGCTTGGTGGTTTCCATCGCCGCCCGCGCCTCTTGGCCCTCCGGTCCATTCGGCGTTCCGCGTCTTTCCAAGGTGCCGGTCGCGGCCTTGTAGTCCATCAACTGATGGCGTAGATCGTCGGGCGAGCGTTTGGGGATGAACACGAAGACTGTCGGCGACTCATTGCCTGCCTGCCGTGCATCCGCTCGGACGGAGTTTTCGTCCGTCGCCCATTCATCGCGAACCCACAGGTACACCCGCTTCTCGCTGTCGGCAGGCAAGCGGGATTCAAACAGCGGAAAGATGTCGCGGTTTACCTTTGCGATTCCCTGTCTTAGCGATAGGCGCTTCACAAGGTCGCCGAACATTCGCCGGATGCGGTCGTCCCGTTCCGCCTCCACCCGGTGCGCTTCGTTTCCAAGCTGGCCCCTTTGACTCAGGAACTCGTCATTCCACGCCGCGCTTTCTTCGGTCTGGATGCGATACTCATCACCCACCTTAATGAGCAAATCGCACTTGTCTAGCAACCCCCGAAGCTGATTCCTCAGACCGCTGCTTCCCGCGCCAAGGTCCTCCACCATCAAATCGGCGATCGTGTCCAAGGATGCGCGGATTCCTACTTCCGTGTTGCTGCCGGCCAGCTTGTTGATCAGAAATACCAAACCACAAGCTCTTGCCATCAGTTGTTCATCGGGCGCTCCCTTGATCCATTTCATCGTCCTCTCGTGTACCTTGCGCGGAAGCTTCCGAGCTTGCAGCAATTTGTCCGCGGAATCAAAGTACAGAAGGTCGGCGGCGATCACACAACCAACGGGGGACTCCAGGTTCCCCTGAATCACTTTGTGTACCATGCCAAGCTGATTCCGCAGTTGGCTATCCGTGCCGGTTTGATCCAACACGCGAAGTGTCGTTTCCCAAAACCGCCTCCGCACCGGCAGGATGGGGTAGTCTTGGGCGAAGTAGGGAACGTCCGCTTGCCGGTGCCCGATGCTCGTGTTCGCCAGGTGCCGCGAAATCTCACCGAGATTCCTCTGCATGACACTCTCGATTTCCCCAATAGCATCGGGCCTCTTGGCCAGAATCACCTGCCGGATCACCGCATCCACATCGGCATCCGACAGTTCCACCCGGATAGTAAATCGCCCTTCCAGCTTCTTCAGATTGGATGTCCCCGTCACTGCCGTCTGGCCCGTGCCAATGAACAACAGCTTGCCGCCGATGTTCTTGCAACACGACTCCACCGCTTCTTGCACCTCCAACGATCGCTGGCCGTCTTCGCCGATAAACTGCTGTACCTCGTCCAGAACGATCAATGTCAGCGGCAGCTTTCCGTCTTTGGTCAGGGCTTGCCGCATGCACTTGATCATTTCATCGCTGCTGATGTCCTGGACATGCGGATACAAATTCACCAGCGTTTCGGCGCAGGTGGAGCGCGACGAAAACAGCGTCGGCTTCACCTTCATCAGCGCCGCGTGCAGCCCCTCCGCAACATAAAAGTTGTCCAGTTCTTCAATCCAGTTGTATCCGGAGTCCTCCACTTCCGCGCGAACCCTATCGTGGATGCCTTCCCCCCGTAGCCACATGACAAAACGGGCCACGGAATACTGCTCCGGCAATCCGGCGGACTTGAAGACAATGCGCAACAGGGCCAGGCGCACACTACCGCTCGCGCCCGCTCCCAGCGTTCCCGATGCCGCATGCAGTCCCCCATGCCTCTTCGCGGCGATGCTCAGTTCCTTGAAATGATCCTGAATGGCCTGCGGAAGGTTCGCGATCCCGCGCGCAGTGGCCCCATCGGGAAACTCCGTGTCCACCCACAAGGCTCGCAGCATCTTCACCAGATGCGACTTCCCCGATCCATAGAATCCGCTCACCCAAACCGCGGGCTGCTGCGGCTGGCCAATGTTCCTCAAGTAAGTATCGAGAATGTGCTCCATTCCCCGGTCATACTGCCCATCACAGACGAACGTTTCCAACTCGTACCGCAGCACCTCCAGCGCTAATGCACTCTCTTCGTCATTGACGTTCGCCACGCCCTCGTTCTTCAGAGTCCGTGTGGATGGGTCTTTCGCGTATACTTGCCTGTTCTTCATTCGCCAGCTTCCTGATTCAGACGTCCTTGTCAGCGGTAATCGGCACGGCTAGATAGTTCCATCCATCGTACCCGTCCAGCAGCCGGTAATTGTTGCCTTCCTGTACTCCCGGAAAGAGAACCAGCAGCCGCCCCTTCACCATCGGCGCCAGCTTGTCTACAAGTACCTTCACTTTGATCAGGCCGAACAAGGCCCCCACTCCCTTTAGCGCAATCACACTCTCACCGCCACTACGGCCCTCTGCCAGGTAGGCGGTGAATCGCTCCGTCAGAAAGGTCAAGTACTGAGGCAACAATGTCACAAGGAGGCCAGGCTGTCGAAAGTAGCTCTCGGCGTATCGCTGGCTCGAAAGCCACTCCGCAAAAGTGTCCGTGAGATCAAATATGTACCAATCATGCCCAGCTTCCCGTGTTGCGATCTCGAATTCATCCACTCGCGCCCGAACTCTCAATTCATCGGTCTGGTCGTACACACAGAAGATTACTCGCTGCGCAGGCGCTACGTCATCCCTCCAGGGGACCTCGATGAATCTGGCGTACGATTCAAGTAGTCTTGTGACCCTATTCACGAATCCACCCCATCTCCTTCGCTGTGAGCAACGCCGGGAATTGCACGTCAATCACATTGCTCACACGCTTGAAAATGATCCAACCCCTCTGCGATGCGCTCTCGGCGAGTTCGGCCGCGCGCGCAAAGGAGCAATCCAGCAGTTTCGCATAATCCGTAGCGAAGAGGGCCGCTCCGCGCTCCCCCGAAAGAAACCCTAGAAGGAGCGCATACGCCGTTGCGCCTGCTGTCGCTCTCGCACGCGCGCGCACTTTCCTCACACGCCCACTCAGATGCCCCGACTGAGTCCATGTCGACGCCAGATTCTGCGCCGTGGACTTCAGCGTCGCCTTGCTGAACCGGCCCGGATAGCTCTTTTCCAGGTGCTCCTCCAAGGCCACCCACGAAAAAGACTGTCCTTCCCCCAGCTTCAATACGCTAGGAGCACTTGCCCTCAGGAGCGGATCGCGCGCGCAAGCGCACAGGCACGCCAGCAACGCGTGTCCGTCGGGGTCGCGTTGCCAGAAATAGCGGAGTGTGCGGAAGAGTGTCGTACCCGGGTTGAGCGAATAAAGGTCGACAAGATGCCGCCTCGAGAGTGCCCGTGTGCGGACAGATCGCTTTCCAAGACAGTTGTTCCCCTCGATCGCTTCAATGTATGCCTCGCTGGACGTGGCCGTTGCAGGAACTGTTTCCAGGAGTACTCGAAGTTCATCGAGCATCATCGTGCGGGCCAGATGTGGGCTCCCGCGCTCAAAGCTGAACCCGAACCGCGTCGTCGGCTCAGGATGCATCGCTCTTGGGGTTCTCCCTTGCATCACGCGCCCCGCCCGACCTCACCCATTCGTCCACCGCTCCCTTGTTGAACTTCCATAGCCGGCCGATCTTGTGACCCGGCATTCCTCGTTCACCGACCCACTTGTAGACAGTATCCCGCTTGATACCTAGGTGTCCCGCAATCTCATCCACGGAGAGCCATCGGTCTTCCATTATTCCACTCTACTCAAGATTCCCCTCATAGGTTGACTCGCATCGGACTCCTGCAGAAAACGAACTTTACTCTAAACAATCGGAGGTCGTCAAGTCAAAGTCAATCTGATTTGACCGCTTTGGCCGTTGTCTAGCCCAGTGTAACCGTGTTAGATCGTTTGCATACGTCTGTCCTCCCACGACTGACTCAATCTGCCGGGACAGCAAACAAACTCGAACTTGAAACTATAGGAGTAGTAGTAAGCCGGTCACCGGGAAATCACATTTCTTTTTCCCGCCTTTTCATCCACTTGCCATCCCAGTTCAAATCTGCCCCGTCATGGCCCATGCCAGAGTGGAAGCCGAAAGGACATCCTCATGTCAGACAACTATCGTTCCGAATCGCAAATCAACGCTTCCCGCGAAAACGGCAAGCTCTCCCATGGTCCCGTAACTGAAGAAGGCAAAGCCCGCTCTTCCAAAAACGCCATGAAGCATGGTTTCTACTCCTCCCAGGTCGTCCTGTCCAACGAAGTCCAGGACCGCTACGACAACTTACTCACCAAATACATCGCCGCCTTCAAACCCGCCGGCCAGCCCGAATACGATCTCGTCGTCCGTATGACCAACTCCGCCTGGCGCCTGCGCCGCCTCTGGGCCATGGAAACTGCTCTCATTGACGCCGAGTGCGCCATCCTCCGCGGCAAACTCGACCCGTCCTTCGATAAGATCACCGCCGCCCATCGCGCCGGAGAGAGCGTCCTCTCCATCGCCGTCGCCAACACTTCCGGCCTCGATCACATCCGCAAGCACGAAGACCACCTCGACCGTCAGTGGTACCGCGCCCTCAACGCCCTCATCAAGCTGCAAACGCTGCGTTTAGGGCAGAAGCCAGTCCTTGCATATACCCCCGATTCAATCGAACCCGACGAATACCAAAATAACTTCTCCGAACCCGAAGAATTCGCCTTTGTTTTGCACTTCCTCGGCCGAAATCAGAAGCCCGCAAGTAACACAGTCCCCATAAACGCCACCCCCAAGCCCGAACCGAAGCCCGATCTCAATCCGAAAGCTGCCTGAACTATATGAAACCATCCAAAACTAAGTAACCCACCGAACGCAGTTCGGAACCTGGCGCACTGCCCACACGACAAGTGTCGCTCGTGGGGCGGCCATTCCTGGCCGCGTGCCGGCTTTCCAGCCGGCACAAATGCACGCGCCGTATCAAGATGGCTGATAGCTCTTTTGCCAGGAGTAACTCCAATGCCTATTTCCATCAAAAACCGCAATCTTCTCCGGTCCGTTGAGACCCCGGAAGACTCCGGCCTTCTCAACAACGCCGGCCAATTCCCCAATCCGTTTGACCTGACCGCCGCGCTCAGTCTCACGCCGGACCCGATTCAGTCCGAAATCCTCGCCCAGGACCCCGCCCGTTGCATCATCAATTGCTCCCGCCAGTGGGGCAAGTCCACGATCACCGCCGTCAAAGCGGTCCACCATGCCCTCACCAGGCCCGATACCTTGACCCTCGTTCTGTCGCCGTCCGCCCGCCAGTCCGCCGAGTTCCTCCGTAAAGTCAAAACCTATCTCGATACGCTGGAAATTCCCTACCGCGGCGACGGCCACAATGCCATCTCCGCCCAGTTACCGAATTCCTCGCGAATCATCGGCCTCCCCGGCAACGAAGATACCGTTCGCGGTTTCTCCAATGCGTCATTGTTAATCGTCGATGAAGCTTCTCGCGTCTCCGATGCCCTCTACCAATCCGTCCGCCCGGCCATCGCCACTTGCCCCGATGCCCGTATCTGGCTGCTTTCCACGCCCAACGGTCGCTCCGGTTTCTTTTATAACACCTTCATCGGACCAGATACCGATTGGACCCGTTTCTCGGTGCCGGCTAATAAATGTAACCGCATTTCGCAGAAATTTCTGGAAGAAACTCGACAGCAGATGGACGACTACACGTTCCGCCAGGAATTCTCCTGCGAATTTGTTGAGTCCGCCGACACCGTGTTCCCGGCGCACATACTCGAAACCGCCCTCTGCGACGTCCCGCCTTTGACCATCCATACCACGAACGTGATGCTCTTCGAGGAGATTGATAACTCCCTCGCCTACCCGCCCAGCTTCATCATCGGCCTCGACCTCGGTCAATCCCGCGACTACACTGCCATCTGTATCCTCGAATGCGCCTGCGTTAAGACCGGCTTCAACCGCGTCTACTGGACTGATGACCTCGCCAAGCGCTATACCATTCGTCACCTCGAACGCATGCCCCTCCAAACCTCCTATACCGACATCGTCCGCCGTGTGGCCAGCCTCACCCGCCATCCTTCTATCAGTCACAATTGCCGCATCGTTGTCGATGCCACCGGCGTCGGCAAACCCGTCGTTGATATTTTCCGCGATGCCCGCCTGGAGGTTCACATCTATCCCGTGCTTCTCACCCCGGGACACAGTACTACCTACAACAACGGCATGTATCACGTCCCGCGCCGCGAGCTACTGTCCAAACTGGAGATTGGCCTCCAGACCAAGACCCTCAAGATCTCCCGCCGCATCCCGGCCGCGCCCACTTTGATTCACGAGCTGTCCAATCTGAAACGTACCATCCGCGACTCCGGCGACGGCCACATCGAACCGCGCCGCTCCACTCACCACGACGACCTCGTCTTTGCCGCCGCACTCTCCTTCTGGAAGGCAGCCACCCAATGAAACAGCATCATTCCCGTTCGGCATTCCGATTGCTCAGCATCTGCACCAGGAGCTCGAATCGAATGCCCTTCGTGTATCGCGCACTCGCCCTGGTCCTCTTCGGGTGGTCTACCCTCGCCGCCGCTCCCCCGCGCGACGCCGCCCCACCCGCTGACGAAATCATCTTCGCCGCCCGCTACGCTGGCAGCCCCAGCAACGACGGTCACTGGTACGCCAACTTCGGCTATTACGGCCCCGACGCCAATCGCAAAGCCTACACCAATGGCGGCAAGCTCTACCGCTACCACCTGCGCACGCGCGAGTTGAAAACCCTCATCGATGACCCAATCGGTGGTGTCCGTGACCCACAAGTGCACTACGACGCAGCCAAAATCCTCTTCTCCTACCGTAAGGGCGCCAGCCCCTACTACCACCTCTACGAAATCAACACCGACGGTACCGGCCTTCGCCAGCTCACCGGCGGTCCCTATGACGACCTGGAGCCCACCTACCTCCCTAACGGCGATATCCTCTTCGTCTCCAGCCGCTGCAACCGCTGGGTGAATTGCTGGCTCACGCAGGTGGCGACGCTCTACCGCTCCGACTCGAACGGTAAAAACATCCGGCCCGTCTCCAGCAACAATGAGCAGGACAACACTCCGTGGCCGCTCGCCGACGGCCGCGTGCTCTACACGCGCTGGGAATATGTCGATCGCAGCCAGGTTCACTACCATCATCTCTGGACTGCTAACCCTGACGGCACCAACCAGACCGTCTACTTCGGAAATCTCAACCCCGGCGTTCTGATGATCGACTCCAAGCCGATCCCCGGTACCAACAAGGTGGTCTCCATATTCTCGCCTGGGCACGGCCGCCGCGAGCACGAAGGCGCCATCACTGTCGTTGACCCCGCTGCCGGCCCCGATGCCGCAGCCTCCGCGCGCCAGATCACCAAGGGGAACACCTACCGCGACCCGTGGGCGTTCTCCGAATCCAGTTTCCTCGCCGCCACCACCACTTCCATCGTTCACGTGGATGGCAACGGCAACACCGAAACAGTCGTTCAATTGCCCGCCGCCGACATCGGCATGAAGCTCCAGGCCCACGAGCCGCGGCCGCTCATCAAGCGCGAACGCGAACGGCTCATTCCCACCCGTGCCAACCTCACCAAGGCCACCGGGGCGCTGTTGCTCTCCGACGTCAACCGCGGACGCAACATGCAAGGACTGCGTCCCGGAGAAATCAAGAAACTGCTCGTGCTCGAAACACTCCCCATGCCCATCCACTACACCGGCGGCATGGAACCGCTCAGCTATGGCGGAACCTTCACCCTCGAGCGCGTGTTGGGCACTGTGCCCGTCGAGCCCGACGGCTCGGCCTACTTTGAACTGCCCGCGCTGCGCAGCTTCTTCTTTGTGGCTCTCGATGAGAACGACCTCTCGGTCAAGCGCATGCAGAGCTTTCTCACTGTGCAGCCCGGCGAGACGACGAGTTGCGTCGGCTGCCACGAGGACCGTGTCGATGCCCCGCCCGTCGGTGGCCGCGTCCTCATGGCCGTGCAACGCGGCATCAGCCAGGTGACCCCCATCACTGATGTGCCCGATGTCTTCGATTTCCCCCGCGATATCCAGCCCATCCTCAACCGCCACTGCACCGGATGTCACGATTATTCCAAGCGCGCCGCCGGCGTGATCCTTACCGGCGACCGTGGGCCTCTCTTCTCGCACAGCTATTTCACTCTCACCATTCGGCATCAGGTAGCCGATGGCCGTAACAAGCCCGAAAGCAACTACCCGCCGCGCACTCTTGGAAGCTCCGCCAGCGCGCTGATGAAGAAGTTGGAGCCCGGCCACCACGGTGTCCAAACCACGCCCCACGAGCGCAAGATCGTCCGCCTTTGGATCGAAACCGGTGGGGCATATCCGGGCACCTACGCGGCGCTCGGGTCCGGCATGATCGGCAGCTATACCGAAAATCAGTTGGACCGTAGCGACGCCCAATGGCCCTCAGCCAAAGTTTCCATCGAGAGCCTCCGCAGCCGTTGCGCCGGATGCCACAACGCTGAACGGCCGCTACCGCTCACTGCATCCGATGATCAAAAGCTTCCGCCCTGGGAAGGCCTGAAGGGCAAGGATCTCCGTCGCCGTTACTCCCGCCACATGCTCTACAACCTCACGCGCCCGGAGCTGTCCATGCTCCTCCTGGCGCCGCTCTCCCGCGAGGCTGGCGGCTACGGGCTCTGCCAGTCAACTGTGTTCACCTCCACACAGGATCCCGACTATCGCAACATACTCGCCTACATTCAAGAAGCTGGGCAGCATCTCAACCGCATCAAGCGCTTCGACATGCCGGACTTCATCCCGCGCGTGGATTGGACCCGCGAGATGAAGCGCTACGGCATCCTTCCTCCCTCGCACGACGCCACCCGGCCCGTCGATTACTACGCCGTCGAGCGCAAGTATTGGGAGTCGCTCTGGTTCCAGCCCGTTCCATGAGGCCATCGTGCGACTCATCTATCTCACCTTACTGACGGCTGCGAGCCTGAACGCCCAAGCCTACTGCTCGCCCTCCGCCATCGCCACCAGTCTGTCTGCCACTTACATCGCCTGCGCCACCAGCCCGCGCATCGAGCGCCTGGACCGTTCGCAGCCGATCCCCACTGCCGGTCCCGTCAGCCACATCCTGGCAAGCGCCGATGGCCGCCTCTTATATGCCGCCCTCCCCGCGCCTCTTAGCCGCGTGGCGGTCATTGACACGGGAACGGGCAAAACCATCCGCACGCTCCCTGCCGGCCACACCGCGGTCTTTCTGGTCCTGCGCGAAAACCGCCTCTACGTGGTCAACCAGTTCAGCAACGACGTGTCCGTCCTCGACCTCCAAAGCGGCAAGGAAGCCGCGCGCCTCAAGGCCATTCGCGAACCACTCGGGGCCGCTCTCTCCCACGATGGCCGCACGCTGCTGGTGATCAACTCCGTGCCCGCGGGCCGCGCGGACGCCGAGTACATCGCGGCTTCGGTGAGCGTCTTCGACACCCAACAACTCCGCCCCGCCGGCGTGATTGAACTCCCCAACGGCAGCTCGGAGCTGCGCGCCATCGCCGTCACTCCTGACGGTGCCTACGCCGCCGTCACGCACTTGGTAGCCCGCTACTATCTCCCTACCACGCAACTCGACCGCGGCTGGATGGAAACCAACGCCCTCTCCATCATCGATGTGCGCAACCGCACCCTTGCCGGCACCGTGCTTCTCGACGCCCCCGACCGTGGCGCGGCCAATCCCTGGGCCGTCCAGTTCTCCCCGGATGCGCGCCTCCTCGCCGTCACCCACGCCGGCACACACGAGCTCAGTGTCATCGACTTCGCCGGCCTGCTCAGCAAGCTGCAATTCCAGCGCACCGATCGCAAGCCTTGGGATGACATGTCATTCCTTGCCGGCCTCCGCCTCCGCTGGCCGCTCCAAGGCAACGGCCCCCGCGCCATGACCCTCACCTCCACCGCCGCCGTCATTGGCAATTACTTCTCCGACACGATGGAGCAAGTGGAGCTCCTCACCGGCAAGAGCACCGTCGCGCGCCGCCTCAGCACCGCTCCCCCCACAGTCATCCGCAATGGCGAGCGTATCTTTAATGACGGCTCGCTCTGCTTCCAGGGCTGGCAAAGCTGCGCCAGTTGCCACACGCCCGACGCCCGTGTCGACGGTCTCAACTGGGATCTGATGAACGACGGTCTCGGTAATCCGAAGAACGTAAAAAGCCTGCTGCTGGCCCACCGCACCCCGCCCGCGATGAGCCACGGTGTGCGCGGCAGTGCCGAGCTCGCCGTCCGCGCTGGCATCCGCTACATCCTCTTCACCGAGCGTCCAGAAGCCGAAGCCATGGCCATCGACGAGTTTCTCAAAGCCCTCCGCCCGATCCCCAGCCCCCTCTTGGTGAACGGCAGCCTGTCTCCCTCGGCCCGCCGCGGCAAAGCGCTCTTCTTCGATTCCAAAACCGCCTGCGCCACCTGCCATCCCGCGGGCCTCTACACGGACCTCAAAACCTACGACGTCGGCACCCGCTCCTCCACTGACCCTTCCGGCGAATTCGACACCCCCACCCTCGTCGAAATCTGGCGCACCGGCCCGTACCTGCACAACGGCTCAGCCGCCACGATGCTCGATGTCTTCACTCTTTTCAACAAGCAGGATAAGCACGGCAAGACATCGCATCTCACCGAGGCCCAACTGCACGACCTGGTGGAGTTTCTTATGTCCTTGTAACTACCGTTTCTTCTTCTTCTTCGGTGCGGGGCCTTCCGCCCCTTCACTCTGTTCGCGCTTCACCGCGCGCGCCACCTGTTCGCGAATCGACTCGCCGTATAACCGGTTCTCCTCCTCCCCGTAAACAACCACGGGGAACCCTGGAATCGGATGCGGCGTCTCTTCCTCGCGCGCAAACTGTTTGTACCACTTCAGCCGGTCGCGCAGTTGGGCCACTAACTTCGGCTCCGTACCGGCGATGTTATTCTTCTCCTCCGGGTCCTTGCTGATGTTATAAAGCTGCAGCGGCTGTTCTGGCCAATTATAGTAAGTGCTGCCCTTGTCAATTAGTTTATGGTCGCCCTGCCGGAGAACAGTCAGACAATGGGCGATTTCGTTGCGCGGCGATTTCGCCCCGGCAGAAATGGTCTTCCACGCGTCCTGACCGTCGAGCGGCAGACCCTTCTTCGCATCCGCTCCGGCCAGCCCGCAGAAAGTAGGAAAGAGGTCGATTGCATGCAACATCTCATTCGTCGATGTGCCCGGCTTGATCTTGCCCGGCCATCGCAACGCGGCCGGCACACGCATCCCGCCTTCGTGATAAGCAGATTTGCCGCCCGTGTACTTGCCGTTCCCGTTGGCAATGCGCGGCCCCCCGTTGTCGTTGGTGAACATCACCAGCGTGTTCTCGTCGAGGCCATTCTTCTTCAAGGCCGCGAGCACCCGGCCAATGGCGATGTCGAGACATTCCATCTGCGCCCGTTGCGCGGCGTAGCGCCCCAAATGCGCGTATTTCTTCAGAACCTCCGGCGGCGCCATGTGCGGCCCGTGCACCGCATTGAAGGGCATGTAAAGAAAGAACGGCTTCGCCCCATCATGATTCGCAATCAGCCGCTCGGCCTCCTGCGCGAACAGGAACGTCGAGTAGCCTTCTTCGACAACCGGCCTACCGTTGCGATGCCAGTCAAGGACACCGCTGCGCGTGTGAGTGAACGAGTCAATCGCCGCGCCGTAGTGGCCGTAGTGATGTTGGAACCCGCGCCCCAGCGGCAGATGCTCCTTGTACCATTCGCCGAGGTGCCACTTGCCGATCATCCACGTCGCATACCCCGCCGCGCTCAGCGCCTGCGCGATGGTGCGCTCGTCCTTCTTCATGCCTTGCGCCGCATTCCCCGTCGGCCGCCGTTCCATACCTGTCTTCCACGCATACCGCCCTGTCATCAGGCACGACCGTGTCGGAGAGCAGACCGGCTGCACATAGAACTGGTGCAGCGTGACACCCTCCCGCGCGATGCTGTCGATGTGCGGCGTTGCCACCTCCTTGCCGCCGGTGAAACCGACCTGTTGCCATCCCATATCGTCGGACAGAAGCAGGATGATGTTCGGGCGAGGCGAGGCGTTGGATTGCGCCTGCACGGGCAGCGCTGCCGCCGCGGTGGAAAGGAAGTCGCGTCTGGTCACGATGTCTTATTATGCCTTGAGCCGGGCCACGAGATCGGTTTTCCCGTGCACATCGGTAAGACGGAAATCCCGCCCCTGGAAGCGATGCGTGAGTTTGGTGTGATCCATCCCCATCAGCATCAGGATGGACGCATGCAGGTCGTGCACGTGCACCGGATCTTCAATTGCGCGCAGCCCGATCTCGTCCGTGCGCCCGATCACCTTGCCGCCGCGAATACCGCCCCCCGCCATCCAGATGGTGAAGCCGTAGGGGTTGTGATCGCGTCCCAAACTGTCGCCGCCGCCGTTCATGTTGCCATCCGACGTTGGCGTGCGGCCGAACTCTCCGCCCCAGATCACCAGCGTCGAATCCAGCAGTCCATGCGCCGCCAGATCCGCCAGCAGGCCCGCAACCGGCTTGTCGATCTTGGCGGCCATTCTCTGGTGAGTCGCGTCGTTTTGTTTGTGGCCGTCCCAATCTCCGCCGTCCGTTGTGTTGCCGGACCAAAGCTGCACGAATCGGACCCCGCGTTCCACAAGACGGCGGGCCGTAAGGCACTTGGCGCCAAAGCCTGCCGTGCGCGGATCGTCGATGCCGTACAGCGTGCGGGTAGCCATCGACTCCCTCGCGATATCCGCAATCTCCGGCGCTGCCATCTGCATCTTGAACGCGAGTTCATACGAGGCCAGCCGCGCATCCAGCGCCGACTCCTCCGCCCGCGGTTCCCGGTGACGTTCATTGAACCAGCGCAGATTGTCCAGCCATTCCCGCTGCTGCGTTTCACTCATCCCGTCAGGCCGCTTCAAATTCAGAATGGGGGACGCGCCGGAGCGCAACGGTGTGCCTTGGTAGAGCGCCGGCAGGAAGCCGGAGCTGTACACGACTGGGCCGCTCTTGATGCCGCCTTCGAGCATCACGACGAACGCGGGCAGGGAATCCGATTCGCTGCCCAATCCGTAGACCAGCCACGATCCGACACTGGGCCGGCCGAGGCGCGGCCAGCCGTTGTTCAGCCAGTTGAGCGCCGCCGTGTGCGTGAATCCGTCATGGTTCATCGACCGGATAACTGCCAGCTTATCCGCGTGCCGGGCGATATTTGGAAAGATATCCGAGATTTCCATGCCAGACTGGCCGTACTTGCGAAACGTTCGCTGGCAGCCGAGCAAAGGAGATTCATTGAACTTAGAGAATTGTAACTGAACATGGCCGAAACTCGGCGGTACCAGCTTGCCGTGTAACTTATTCAGCTCCGGTTTCGGATCGAATGTGTCCAGGTGGCTCGGCCCGCCGTGCATGAACAGGGAGATGACGCTTTTGGCGGTGGCGGGCAGTGGCGGTTTCTTTGCCGCCAGCGGATTCGACGTCGCGGCATCGGCGCGCTGCAACAGCCAGTTGGCTGCGAGCATGCCGAAGCCAAGCCCTGAGTCTTTCAGGAATTCGCGGCGCGGGCGGTTAGTCGACATAGAGAAACTCGCTCATATTGAATAGCAGCAGACAAAGCCTCGCAAGCCCGGCGCGGTCCGCATAGGCGGCAGCGCGGCGCGCTTCATCGGCCGATGGTGCGCGGCTCAGCGCCAGCCGCCACGCCCGGTCCACTTGTGCGGCTGTCCCCGAGGCGGCTTCCTTCTTCAGCCGCTCTGCGAAACGCTCGGCCTGCAACTGCATGTACTCGCTGTTCATCAACGCCAGCGACTGGGGCGCAATGGTGGAGCTGTCGCGCCGCGGGCAGCTTGCCGAAGTGTCGGGGGCATCAAAGATCTCCAGCATCGGATTCTGGAAGCTGCGCTTCACAAACAGGTACACGCTGCGCCGGTTGTGTTCGGAGGAATCGGAGGTGATGGGCCACTGTGACATGTCCCGCATGCCGTCGGCTTCTTCGCGGCTCAACGGCGGAACCACGGGCTGGCCGTACATCTTCGTGTTGAGCGATCCGTTGGCCGCCAGCACCGCATCCCGGATGGCTTCCCCTTCCAGCCGCCGGCGGCTCACGCGCCAGAGATAACGGTTCTCGGGGTCCTTTTCCATGTTCGCGGCAAGAGCGGCGCTGGATCGTTGATAGGCGTCGCTGAGAAGAATCTGGCGGTGCAGTGACTTGACGCTCCAGTTGTTGCGCATGAATTCCGCGGCGAGCCAGTCCAGGAGTTCGGGATGAGTGGGCGGGTCTCCCTGACGGCCAAAGTCATTGGAAGTAGCGACGAGCCCGCGGCCGAAGTGACCTTGCCAGACGCGATTCACCATCACCCGCGCAGTAAGCGGATGCTGCGGCGAAGTGAGCCATTCGGCCAGGGCTTTGCGCCGCCGCGGAATGAACCACGAGGTCTCCGGCTCCACGATTTCCGCGGCCTCCCCGAGTGCCGCGGGGAAGCCGGGCCGCACCTTTTCGCCCTTCTGTTTCCAATCGCCGCGCTGCAGTACGTGGGTGTCGGGCACGGGCGCGGTATGCATCAGCAGATTCGCTTTCGCCACCGGCGCAGGAGCCCGCACATAGGCTTCACCGATCTGCCGCAGCAGGCTCTCGCGTTCATCACGCTCAGACGGCGTGAGGTCAAACTTAGCGTTCTTGCCACCCAGTCGCGCCAGCTTCGCTTTGAGCTGATCGGCCATCACCCACCTGGTTTGATAGCGAGTGAATTCGAAGATCGCCATCTGGCTCACGATGGGCACCTCGCGGTCTTCGCTGCCGGCAAAGACCGCCGACAACCGGTAGTAATCCCGCTGTGACAGCGGATCGAACTTGTGATCGTGGCAGCGGGCGCAGCCCATTGTCAGTCCGAGGAACGCCGCGCTCGTGGTTTCCAATGCATCCGCTTGCCACTCGCTGCGGTACTGATCGCCGAAGAATGTGTTCTCCACCGGCAGCGCGCCCAGCGTGTAAAGCGATGTTCCGATCCGTTTCTCCAGATTGTCGAGCTTCGATTTCGGCAGCTCATAAGCCCCGTCGAGATCGAGATTGTCGGGCCAGATCTCATCGGCGGCGATCTGCTCCTGCACAAAAACGTTGTAGGGCTTGTCATTGTTGAAGGAACGGATCACGTAATCGCGGTAGCGCCACGCATTCGCCAGCAGTACGTCGGTTTCAAAACCGCCCGTATCGGCATAGCGAACCACATCGAGCCAGTGGCGGCCCCATCGTTCGCCATAGCGCGGCGATGCGAGCAAACGGTCGATCAGCTTCGGATACGCCTGCGGGTCCTTGTTGGCTACGAAGGCGCCCACCTCCTCGGGCGTTGGCGGCAGCCCGTGAAGATCGTAGGAAAGCCGGCGAATCAGCGTCCGGCGGTCAGCGGGCGGAGCGTCTGTCAGTCCTTGCGCCCGGAGAGCGCGACCGAGGAACGAGTCGATTGTGTGATTGCCATCGGGACGCTGCACCGGACGGAAGGACCACCATGTGGATTGCGTCTGCAGCGCCTTCTCATTCCACGGCGCGCCACTGTCGATCCACTGCGCGATGGCTGTGACATCGGCGGCGCTGAGGACCGGTTTGCCGGGAGGCATTTTCAACTCGCCGTCGCGGCGGATGGCTTTGTAGAGCAGGCTTTCGGCGGCTTTCCCTGGCACCATTGCCGGACCACGTCCGCCGCCCCGCAGCATTCCTTCGCGGGTGCGCATGTCGAGCCCGCTCATCTGCGACGCCCCATGACAGCCGAGGCAATGCCTGGCGAAGACACCGATGGCATCCTGCGCCAGTGCGCACGTAGTCACAGTCAGGGTGAGCAGTGCGGTTCGAATCAAAACGTGGATCCCAGCAACCGTTAGTATATCCGGATTTTTCCCCGGGAATTGGTATTCTGATACCTTGCAGACGTTTCTACCAATGCCTGTTCCAGCGATAAATTTCGGACCTTTACTAGAAGCCACGCGCCCCGATTGGGAAGCGCGTTTGCGCGAGCTGTTCACGCGCCAGCAGTTCATTCTCGGCCCTCAGGTGAGCGGCTTTGAAGCCGAGTTTGCCACGGCCACGGGCGCGGATCATGTGGTGGGAGTTGGCAATGGCACCGACGCAATTCAGCTCGCCTTGCGGGCGGCGGACATCAACGGCGAGGTGCTCACCACCGCACTCACCGCGCCGTTCACCGGCATTGGAATCCTTGGCGCCGGCTGTACCATCCGCTTTGCTGATATCGACCCCGAGACACTGCAAATCGACCCCGCTGATGCAGGCAATCGTCTCCGCAAGAAGACCGCCGCGGTAGTCCCGGTGCATCTCTATGGGCAGCCGTGCAACATCGCCGCCATTCGCAAACTGGGTTTGCCTGTGATGCAGGATGCCTGTCAGGCCCACGGTGCAACGGCTGGCGGCAAAGCCCTTACTGCATGGTCGCCGATGGTGGCGTACAGTTTTTATCCCACGAAGAATCTCGGTTGCCTGGGCGATGGTGGGGCGGTGGTGACCAATTCCGCTCGACTGGCGGCGAAACTTCGCGAGTTGCGCGATGGCGGCCGGCGCGGTGGCCAGGTAACCTTCGTGCGCGGCATCAACTCGCGTCTCGATGAGATGCACGCCTGCTACCTGCGGGCGTTTCTGTTGAAGCTCGGGGAATGGAACGAGGACCGGCGGCGCACCGCTCGCCTATACGATGAAGGGTTGCGCGATGTGGACGGCGTTCGTCTGATTCGTCGAACCGATGAGTCCGTCTGCCACCTGTACGTGATCCGCGCGAAACGCCGCGACAAACTCCGCGCGTTTCTTTCCTCGAAGGGAATCGGCAGCGGCATCCACTATCCGGTGCCGCTCCATCTGCATCCGACCTATCGCGAGTGCGGGCAGAAGCGCGGGGACCTGCCGGTAGCGGAGAAGGCGAGCCGCGAGATCATCTCGCTGCCGCTGTGGCCGTATTTGCCGGAGAGCGCCGCGATGGAAGTCGTCCAAGCGGTGCGCGGATTCTACGGCGCGTGAGCGTGGCCGCAAGATTCGGAGTGTCCGCCGGCGGTGCAGACTGCTAAGCTCTCCTTCGTGATGGAACTCGATTCGAGTGGATTCGCCATCTTGCCGCGCCTTCTCAACCCCGGGGAATGCCGCGAGACCGCGGCCTGGTACTCCGATTCGGCGTTGTTCCGCAGCCGTGTCATCATGGCGCGGCACGGGTTCGGCCGCGGAGAGTATCAGTATTTTGATTATCCGTTGCCGCAACGGGTGGCGGCCCTGCGGACGGAGATGTATGAGCGCCTGGCTCCGGTGGCGAATCGATGGAGTGAGATGTTGAAGAGCGAAGTTCGCTACCCACCCACGCATGCCGAGTTTCTTGCGCGGTGTCATGGGGCTGGTCAGACGCGGCCCACTCCGCTGCTGCTGCAATATGAAGCGGGGGATTACAACTGCCTGCATCAGGATCTCTATGGCGAACATGTGTTTCCTCTGCAACTCGCCGTGCTGCTGTCGGAGCCGGGCGCGGATTTCACCGGTGGGGAATTTGTGCTCACGGAACAGCGTCCGCGCATGCAGACGCGTGCGAGTGTGGTGCCGTTGCGGCAGGGTGACGGTGTGGTTTTCGCCGTGCATCACCGGCCGGTGCAGGGGACGCGAGGGGTGTACCGCGTGAATATGCGGCACGGGGTGAGCCCAGTTCTGTCGGGCCGCCGCCACACGCTCGGGATTATCTTCCATGATGGGAAGTAGGGGGCGGCGTAATGAATTGAGCATCGGCGGCGTAGTCGGCAGATCCATCCGTGATCTGGCTCGTCGCCAGCCCATTCGCCGCGCCCGAGGTATTGAAATTCCAAGCCCCGCCCCATTGGTCCCGTATTCAGACGTGTGCGGCAGGTTCACCCTCGTCCGCGTCACCGTCTGGGATACACTCTGTCGATTGGCAGCGGAGTGGGCGTAGAGCACTTCGCTACTACACGCAGCAGTCGAAGGATGTTCTCATGTTCCACGGTGAATCGCCCGGATTCCCACCTGTCAACCCGATGGGTGAAAGTCAGGTTCACGTCGTCGCACTTCGCCCCAAGCCCATCCGTAAACCTCAATCTTGTGCGTACCCTTTCCTGAGGGCGCCTGGAAGACTCAATAACATCCAGTTTGTAGCCAATTCCATAGTGTTCTGGCAAGGTTCGTCCCCAGGTGACGGCGTGAAACCTACGCCAACTTCCGGCGCCTGTCGCCTTCTCCAAGGACTGTCTTGCCTGACCACTCATGTTGCCGACGGTGAGCGCCCGGTTAGCTTGCTGCCAACCTCTCCCCTCCGCACCTCCGGATCGGTCCTGCTGCCAGATTGCCTTGCACATATGAGGTTAGACCCAAGGCGATAGCAATCTGACCGGAAAGATTCATGCGATCCCTCATTGGCGAGTAAATTAGCCTCGGGGCGGCTCCGGCCCCGAGAATCCGGGCGTAGACTGTGTAGAGATTGTGAGCACTGCCGGTAAATCGGGACCTCTTTGGGTCGTCCTCAACGTCCTTAATCGCCGACTCAACGCTGGGCAGTGCCTTTGTTCCGTACTCGATCAGTGTTCTACTCGCCGTCCCGTCCAGATGGTTGTATGCTCCACACGTAAACGCTGGTGAGGTTGGCACCGCCAACTTATCCATCGCCGCACGAATACGTTGAGCCGGGTCCTGAAAACCGGATAACGTCATGATCATGCCAGCTAGAAACATGTAACATCTCATGTGCCTCGACTCGCCTCCTCAGGTAGTTTATCATCACCAATTGCCGATCATGCTGCCGCCCTTGAACGTGTGCCTAAGTATCTATGAATATCAAAAAACTAACAAACCATGCGACCCGATCAATCATTAGTTGCGGCATTCCCGCCACCGCCGGAAAGAATCCGTCCCATCGCGCGAACCCCTACGAGGGGAACATACGCAGCCACTGAGGCCCGCTGATGCGCTAACATCCAGTTAGCCGCCATGAAGATCATCGCCATCGAAACGATTCACCTCGCGCGTGGGGTTACTGTACACGCGGGCCCGATCCAATGGCTCTGGGTTCGCATCCATACCGACGAGGGACTCACCGGCCTGGGCGAAACCTATCCCGATCCGGTCACCGAGAAGGCTGTCGTGCTGCAGCGACTGGCGCCGGTCCTGCTCGGCCGCGACGCTTCACAGATTGACCGGCTCTGGGCCGATATGTTCGAAGCGATCGCCTACAGCGGCTGGGCCGGAGCCGAGCTGCGCGCCATCAGTGCCATTGACATTGCACTGTGGGACCTTGCCGGCAAGGCGGCTAACAAGCCGATCTACCAGCTTCTCGGTGGGGCCTCGCGACAATCCATCCGCACTTACAACACCTGTTACGACAACTACAGCTTTCTCACGCATCCAGTGGAGCTGGCGCGGTCGCTGTATGAGTCCGGAATTCGCGCGATGAAGATCTGGCCCTTCGATCCGATCGCCAAGGTCACGCGCGGCCAGTACATCACCGCCGATCAGATGAGGCAGGGGAGCGAGCCGCTGCGACTGATCAAGGCTGAGTTTGGGGATTCGATGGAAGTCGCGATGGAGTTCCACGGCTATTGGAACCTCACTTGTGCGCAGCAGATCGCCCGCGCGCTGGAGCCGCTGCAGCCGCTGTGGCTGGAGGAGATGCTGCCGCAGGACAACCTTGCCGCCTATCGCGAACTCGGGCAATCCACGCGCCTGCCGCTGTGTCTGAGCGAGCGGCTGATGACGCGGTGGCAATTCCGTGAACTGCTGGAGAACCGGGCCGCGCGGTTTATCATGCCCGACATTTGCTGGACCGGGGGCATCTCGGAGGCCAAGAAGATCGCTACCGCCGCCGAGATGTACTATCTGCCGGTCTGCCCGCACAACTGTGGCGGCCCCATTCTCCACTACGCCTTGGCCCACCTTGCGGCCAACATCCCCAACCTCTACATTCTCGAATCGGTGCGTAAGCACTATCTGGAAGAGTACATCGGGATCGTACCCGATACGTTGGGGGCGGTGAATGGCGAGATCCCGTTGCCGCCGGGCCCCGGACTCGGCGTCGAGCTCTCGCCGGGCGTGTTTGCGAGAAAGGACCTGTGCGTCGACCGCATGGAGTGACGCAGGCCTCGTGCCGGCTCTTACTGACCACCTGAGGCCGATGCAGCCTTGGTGGCTTCGATGTCGATGGTGATGGTGACGTCGTCGCCCACCATGACGCCGCCGGTTTCGAGCGCTTGGTTCCAGGCGAGGCCCCAATCCTTGCGGTTGATTTTCACGGTCGCGCTGGCTCCGAAGCGCTGGTTGCCCCAGGGGTCCTTCACTTCCGCGGTCGGGCCTGTGACATCGAGCAATACCTCCCTCGTCACGCCATGCATGGTCAAGTCGCCTTTGGCCTGGAGCTTCCCGCCGGACTTCCACACCTGCTTACTCTGGAATGTGATCGACGGGTACTTCGCCGAGTGGAAGAAGTCGGGGCTCTTGAGGTGGGCGTCGCGCTTGGACTCGCGCGAATTGATCGAGTTCACGTCGATCACGGCATTGATCTTCGATGCCGCGGGGTTTTTCGGGTCATATATCACTGTCCCGGTCACCTTTGTGAACTCGCCCTTCACGTTGGAGATCATCATATGGCGCACGCTGAATTGCGCCGAGGAATGGGAAGCATCGATGTTATAGGCGGCAGGCTGCGCCCCCGCCGTCAAACCAACTCCGGCGAGAGCCAGAGTTACAAATACAAGTGTCTTCGTTGTCATAAGTGTGTCCCTTGCTAAGTGAGTTATCTAAGTCAGTTCAAATCGAAAAACAGGAAGTGTGCGTCCTGGCGCGCGGCAAGCCGTACCATTTCCTCACCGCTGATCGCCGCGCCATCACCGGGGTGCAATTCGAGCCCGTTCACCGCCAGTTCGCCGGCAATCAACTGCACCCAGCCATGGCGTCCAGGGCTGAAGGGGTACTCCAGGCCGCTCCCGGCCGCCAGTTTCGCCACCGAAACCTCCGCGTCCTGATGAATCGCGATCGATCCATCGCGGCCGCTGCCGGACGCCACCAGGTTCAACTTGCCGGCTTCCACGGCGCCAAACGACCGCTCCGCATAATCCGGCGTCACGCCCTTCTTGCCGGGCATGATCCAAATCTGCAGAAAATGCACCGGCTCCACCGGGGACCCGTTGTACTCGCTGTGTTCAATGCCCGAGCCCGCGCTGATCCGTTGGACCTCCCCAGCCTTCATGAACGCCCGGTTGCCCATGCTGTCCTTGTGCTCCAGAATGCCGGAGACGACATAGGAGAGGATCTCCATGTCGCGGTGCGGGTGAGGTCCGAAGCCCTGGCCGCCGCTCACGCGATCCTCATTGATCACACGCAGCGAGCGGAAACGCGTGTGCCCGGGGTCGTAGTAATCGGCGAAGGAAAAGGTGTGGCGGGTATCCAGCCAGCCGTAATCGGCATGTCCACGATCTTCTGATTTGCGAATGGTGATCATAATCTGTATCCTCCGCAAGGAAGAAATGCACGGTGGGTGCCAAAGTCATTTGGACTGTAAGTGCTTGAGAACGCGAGTCTCGCCCGGCTGCGGGTACCACGGCGTTTCGTGGAAAACAACGAATCCGTGGAAAACCACGATTCTTCGTTGTTATGATGGGAGCTGTGCCTCGCAAGCCTTCGATTGCCGGAGCCGACACCCACCGCCCCGCGAGCCTCGCCTCGCTCTACTCCCAGCGCGAGGATTTCTACCGGTCCATTCTCGACAGCCTCGCCGAAGGCGTCATTATTACCGATGGCGACGACCGCATCCTGTACGTGAACGCCCGAATGCGGGAAATCAGTGGTTACTCCGCCGCCGAGCTCATTGGCCGCATCGGTTATGAAGTCCTCTCGCACGAGAAGAACTGGAGAAAAATGAAGCGCCGCATCCGCGAGCGGCTCACCGGCTCGGCCGAGAACTATGAAATCGAGATGCTGCGCAAGGACGGGATCTCGACGTGGGTCCGGGTCTCGGCGGTTCCTTACCGCCTTGATGCGAAGGTAGCGGGATCGGTCGGTACGGTAACCTGCATCGACCGCCAGAAGACTCTGGAACGCGAGAACGAGTACCTGCGCGACGAACTTGGCGTCACCGCCGGCACTGGCGATCTGATCGGACCCAGCGCCGGGCTGGCCCGCATTCGCAAACAGATCGGCATGGTGGCCCCAACCAACGCCAATGTCCTGATCACAGGAGAGTCGGGCACCGGAAAGGAACTGGTGGCCCGCGCCATCCATGAGATGAGCCCGCGGCGCGCCCGTCCGCTGGTCCGCGTCAACTGCGCTGCGATTCCGAAGGAGTTGTTTGAAAGCGAGTTCTTCGGCCACGTGCGCGGGTCATTCACAGGAGCGATCAAGGACCGCACGGGGCGTTTTGAACTGGCCAACGGGGGCACGCTGTTTCTGGATGAAGTGGGCGAAATCCCGCTTGAGCTGCAAGGCAAGCTCCTGCGCGTGATTCAGGAAGGTACCTTCGAGCGGGTCGGCGAGGACCGCACACGCACGGTGGACGTGCGTCTGATCTCGGCCACCAACCGCGACCTCGAACAGGAGTCGGGCAGTGGCCGCTTCCGCCTCGACCTGTATTACCGCCTCGGCGTCTTCCCGATTACCATCCCGCCCTTGCGCGAGCGCCGTGAGGACATCGTCCCGCTGGCCACCCACTTCCTTGCCATGGCCGCTCGAAAGCTCAACATCCCCACGCCGGCGCTGCTCAAATCGCACAGCGGCGAGCTCGAACGTTATCCCTGGCCGGGCAACGTCCGCGAACTACAGAACGTGATCGAGCGCGCGACGATTCTCGCCGCCCAGGGGCCGTTTTCGCTCCACCTGGGTGCCGCCCCGAAAGCAGCAGCCGCGCCCATCCCTACATTCCACACTGCGCCGCCCGCCGCTCTCAGCGAATGGAAACAACAGGAAAAAGAGCTCCTCGTGGCCGCACTCAAACAGGCCCGCGGCAAGATTTATGGGGCCAACGGCGCTGCCGCCATTCTTGGTATCAAGCCGACAACCCTCGCTTCGAAACTGGAGCGCCATGGCCTTGCACGCGAGTCGTTTCTGAACGGATGAGTCCCGGGAAACCGGTGAGTCACCGCCACTCCCCCAGGAGAGCAAACGCAGCCCAATAATAAGGAGCCTCCCATCCTTTGGTCTTCCACATGGCTACCTGAGCCGCCCGCAATGCCGCGGCCGGCCTTTCGCCATGAACGAGCATGCCACGATAGAATTCCTTCATTAGTTCCGCCGTGGTACGGTCATCCACTTCCCACATGCTGGCAACCACGCGTGGGGCGCCCGCGTACAGAAATCCGCGCGTCAGGCCTATGAGTCCCTCTCCCTTGATTTCCCCGCCAAGTCCGGTTTGGCATGCGCTGAGCACAACCAGGTCCGAACTCAACCGGAGATTGTAGATATCGTGAAGCCTCAGGAACCCGTTTTGCGGATTACCGGCACGGTCAACCAGCGAGAGAACCACACCGGAGAGTTCCGGACGTTGATTGTTCAGCAAGCCGTGGGTCGCAAAGTGAATGATGCGATGGCTGCCGAAGTCCGGACTCAATACGGCGGCGCGGCTGGCCTCGAAATCCAGCGCTTTAAGGGTCGTTCCGGCGGGCGCGAGCCGCGCAATCTCCTCCGCTTCGCTGCGGCTGAATCGTAGCCTCGCAAACTCCTGCACGCCCGCTTCAGCCACTGCCGATCGGGTCACGGGACCGGCGGCGATGCCCTTGGCTGCCACAGTGAGGCCTGGTTTGCGCCGCACGGCGATGCGTGCGTCATCGGCACTAAAGACCGGGTCCGCCACCACTGCGAGTGTTCCTTTGGGAGGCTTTCGGCCAGCCGCCTCCTGTCGCAGAACCGCCATCACAGAAGCGGACGGCGCGGTGGTGATCTCATGCTCGACGATCAAGGGAACTTGCGTCGCCGGCTCCGGGAGTGCAGCGAAGGGGAGATACTGAAGTACGCCTTCTCCCACGATGAGAAGTCTCTTGTTCTGAATCCGCGAGGCCACGGGCCCTAACAGGATCCTGCTCGCCGCCTGTGCCGCCGCCGGATACGCTCCGGCAGCCTGGCGCAGACGGGTCGTGCGAGCCGCCGCGGTTTCGTGCGGTGTCTTCGCATTGCGAGCCGTTACCAGCTCATAGACACGTCGAGCCGCGGATTCAATTTCCGAACGCCCAGGCAGCTCGAAACTCTCCACCGACGAGGGCGTCACCGCCCAAAGGTAGCTCTTCTCCGGGCCAAGCGCGTATTCGAGCAAGATGGTATCCGCGTCAAGAACCTTCGTCTGGATTTCGCGCAAATTCAGCGGCGCCGGTTGGATCAAGGCGGCGTATTGGGGGCTGGTTTCGCGGATCTTGCCCTGCACCTGCTCGAGCTCCGCGGCCAGGGAATCGAGTTCCTTCTGAGCCGCCGCCGCTCCTTCCTTTGTGTGCTTTCCGCCCAACCTGCCGGTCTGTTGTGCCGCCTTTCCGGAAATGATCTGCTGCAGACTCCGCTCGCGATCGAGCAGGACGGGATCCACACCACGGCGGATTTCGGCGCCGGATTCGGTAAGCAGTTCAAGCAGCGACCGCGCCCGCCCTCTCTCACTGGCAACCAATGCCGCCGCATCGAATCCTTCGCCGGGCCGCTCCCGATGGAGGCGCATCAGCGCTTCGATATTCAGCTCCTGGATTTCTCGCGCCAACGCAAAGAACGAGGCCCGGAGCGCCGGGCTTGCCACCGAAAGCCGCAACGATTCCAGAAGAGCAAGGGCCTCGTTTGCCCGCTTGTGCACTCCAGCGAAGTTGCCCTGATCGCGATCCAGCCGGGCGAGGACGGCTAAGGCATCGGCCTCTCCCTTCCGGTCGCGTGTGGACCGGCTGATCTCGAGCGCTTCGTTCAGCGCCTCCAGAGACCTCACGAAATCCCCGGACTCCCGGTGGAAGTTGCCCAGGGTGTTCAGTGCCTTAGCTGTTTTGAGGCGGTTGCCGCATTCTCGAAGGATAGTGAGGGACCGTTCCAAATGCTCACGTGCCTTCTCGCGGTCTCCGAGTTTTGCATAGGCTTTCGCCAGGTTGTGGAGCGTGACCGCTTCTCCGGCGGAGTCCCCGGTGCTGCGTCGAATGGGCAGCGCTTGCAGATGGAGATCCAAGCTTCGCCGGTGGTCGCCGAGACGGGCGTGAACTTCAGCAAGGTCGTTCATCGTGTTTGCCATCGCGGCCCGGTCCTCCGCGGTACGCAAGATCTCAAGCGCCTCCTGATACGCTTCGAGTGCGCGCCGGAGCTCACCGAGATTTGCATGAAGCCAGGCAATGTTGTGCAGGTTGATGGCGGAATCCCAACGCCGGTCCAGCTTTCGCTGGATCTCTAAGGCCGCCCGGAAGGAATCAAGCGCTTTTTGATATTCGCCCAGCTTGGAGCGCACGATCCCGATGTTGTTCAAAGCCGTCGCCTCGCCCGCCTGATTGGACAGCTCGCGCTGCAGCGCCACTCCCTGTTGGAGGTTTTCCAGCGCCCGCGAATACTCACCCAGGTCACTATATGACAACCCGGTCATGTCGGACACGGTCGCGGATCTCTGAGCGTCCTGAAGCTCCCGGATAATGGCGCTGGCGCGTTCGAGGTACTCCAGTGCCCGGCGGCTGATCCCCATGCGGAGATAGGCGACTCCCACCGCTGTCAGGCTGTCGGCCTCACCGGCGCGGTCACCCGCCTCGCGCATCAGAGGCAAGGCCCGCTCGCCATATTCGACTGCCTTCCGCTTGTCCCCGAAGTTATAGTGCACTTTGGCGAGAGCGTGGAGCGCCCAGGCTTCGAACCTGCGATTCCCCGATGCCTGCGCCACCTTCAATCCCTCAGTCGCATGTTCGAGCGCTTTCTTCTGGTCCGCCAGAGCGACATAAAGCAAGGCCATATCGAACAGTGTTGAGGACTCATAGGCCAAGTCTCCGGCTGTACGCCATTTCCCCAGAGCAAGCTCGAACTTGGCGAGCGCCTCCAGACGCGCCTCACGCGTGCCCTGTTGCCAGAGCGTAATCGCCTGAGCGAACGCGCGACATCCAGCGATTCGCGTCCTCTCCAGATCGCCGGCAGTCCGGATATCGCGAACCACCACCGAGTAGCGCCCGGTGGATGCAGTGAGTGGACGTGCCGTGATACGAATGCGGTGTTCGCCGCTCGCCTCGCCGATGACCTCAGCCGTTTCCTCGTTGCCGGTCAGAAAATTGTTCATTTCGAGGAGTTGATTCTCGCCTGGGCCGGTAATCGAGATGTGTACATCGACGGTATGCTGCTCAACGATGACTCTTGCGTATTCGTTCGCCTTTAAGGCGAAGCGAAACTCGTGGGTCTGGCCTGGGGCGATCTGGCGCTCGAGTGGCTTGCCGGGGTGGAGCTCCGTCTGAGCGGCGATCTGCGTGGTGATACACACCAGAAGTCCGAATCGGTTCATGGCGTGCCCCTCCTCTCTGCGTCCTATACGCGAAAAAAGTACGCATTTTGGATCGTGACATTTTTGAAAATCCAGACAGTGTGGAGTAGGGCGGGAGCAATCGCCCTGGCATGATCAACAAATCAAAGGAGAAGAAGCAAATGCAGATCGCATCGAATCCCGCTGGAGAATGGGCACTCGGTGTCCTTATGGAAGAGACGCACCCTTGGCCGGAACTCAGCGAACCGTCGAAGTCTGCGCCCCCGCCGGATTGCGAGATGTTCGAGGACGGGCTCGGCATTTGAGAGCCTCTAAAGGCAACAGCAAGAATATCTCTCACGGAGGACACGGAGATCACGGAGCCAAACCAACCGGATCTGTCTCCGTGACCTCCGTGCGCTCCGTGAGAAAGAAAAACGCCCGGACAACGTGGAAATCCGAAGGAGGCAGGCGGTATCCACATTGGAT
>JACQZR010000005.1 GCA_016213775.1 Acidobacteriota bacterium | reverse complement strand
CTTCAGAAGATCAGCCCCGAAAAATTCTCAGCGGCGCAGCGATTCTTGAGTCGCAGCAGCAGATCGAGTCATCCAAGATTTAATTTGTACTCAAGAGCTCCTCTGAGTTATAGAAATTAATTCTCGGACGGGCTCCTAGAGACGTAATGCCGGAAACTCCCGACGTGAAGGATTCTGTCGAACAGACGGGACACGAGGCGGAGGGCGAGCTGGAGCGCAATCTGGAGCGACTGTCCGGCGCGGACCTTGTTCTGGGCATTCCGAGCTATAACAACGCGGCAACGATCGCGACCGTGATAGCGGCCGCCCAGGCGGGAGTTGCGCGCTACTTCCCTGACTCTCGCGTGGTGATCGTGCATGCCGATGGCGGATCGAGCGACGGCACCGCGGAATGCGCAGTGGAGGCGGCAGACCGGGAGAAATTCCTACAAGTACCATTTCGCATTTACCCGGTGGACAAGCATTCGGGTGAACATACGCTGATGCCAGGCAAGGCGAGCGCGCAACAAGCGATTTTTCAATTGGCGAGCAAGTTGGGGGCCAAGGCGTCAGTAGTGGTTAACGGCTGGGCGCGGGGCGTGACGCCGGAGTGGGTGGAGCAACTGGCGCGCCCGGTCCTGGAGCAGGGATTTGATTTTGTGGCTCCCTACTACCGGCGGCACAAATTCGACGGGGCGATCGGAAAGGGCATTCTGGATCCGATGGTGCGGGTGTTGTTCGGGAGGAGAATCCGGCAGGCCGGGTCAGCGGAGTTCGCGGCGTCGGCGCGCCTGGTGGAGCGATGCCTCCTCAAGAAAGAATGGACCACGGATATCTCTTCGATCAGTGCGGATTTCTGGCTCAGTATACAAGCGTTATCAGGCGGATTTCGGGTGTGCCAGGCTTATCTGGGGCCGAAGGTGGAAGACGCGGAAGGGCCGTTGCCCGACCTCAGCGCCATCCTGTCCCACTTGCTCGGATGTCTATTCTCGGACATGGTGGTAAACCCCGCTTATTGGCAAAAACTGAGGGGTTCGGAGCCTGTCCCGGTCTTCGGGCCGCCCTTTGAATCGGCGACCGAACCGGCGAGCGTGAACATCCTGCGCATGATCGAGTCTTACCGTCTGGGCCACCGCGATCTGCAGGGGATTTGGGGGATGGTGCTGCCCCCGGCGACGATGCTGGAGCTGAAAAAACTGGCGATGCGTCCCGATGAAGCATTTCGAATCGAAGACGAGGTATGGGCGCGAACGGTCTCTGATTTTTCCCTTGCCTACCGTCTTCGGAACATTGGCCGCGACCATCTGTTGCGAGCACTGACCCCGCTCTATCTAGGTTGGGCAGCTTCGTTCATCCTCCAGATCGAGGACGCCGGGCCGGAGGCGGTGGAGCGACGCGTCGAAAAGCTGTGCCTGGCCTATGAAGCCCAAAAACCCTATCTGATTTCCCGTTGGAGATGGCCCGACCGATTTAATCCCTGAGGCGCGGAGGCGCCCGGCAAGGAATATTCTATGTGGAACGAGGCGAATCAAATTCTGAGACAGGCCGCGGATAGAATCATCCGCGGAATTGGCGATTTTCTGCCCGGTCTGCTGGCATTCGTTCTGGTGCTGGTTCTGTCGCTGCTGTTCGCTTGGGTCGTGCGCGGCATGGTGCGGCGCTCACTGCGGCGGTTCGACTTCGATCGCCGCGCCGGCGAGTGGGGTGTTTCGATGCTGAGTGAGTGGTCCCCGACGAAAAGCCCGACGATGTTAATGGCGCGGGCCGCATTCTGGACAGTCGTGGTGGTAGGGGGACTCATCGGGATCAGCGTGTTGAATGCCAACCTCACCAACATGCTGGCGATCCGGTTGTTCAGCTATCTGCCCAATGTATTAGCCGCGGTGCTCATCGTGATAGCGGGAACGATTGCGGCGCGCCTCCTGGCGCGGGGCGTGCTCATCAGCGCGGTGAACATGCAGATTCAGTCGGCCCGTTTGCTGAGCCTCGGAGTCAAGTGGCTGCTGATGCTGGTTTCCGGCGCGATGGCGCTGGAGCATCTCGGTCTGGGCGGGCAAATCGTGCGCATCTCGTTCAGCATTCTTTTCGGAGGTATTGTCCTGGCCCTTTCTCTGGCCGTGGGGCTGGGGTCAAAGGAGATGGTAAGCCGTTCGTGGGAACGTCAGACCGGACGGACGGAGGAAGAGGCACGCGAGCAGTTGCATCATTTGTGAGGTCCCGAGAATCAGCGGAATCCGATGAAGCCCAGGATTCCTTGCAGTGGGATGCGTACCCACGCGGGGCGATTGTTCAGCTCGTAGCTGAGCTCGTATAGGGCTTTATCGAGCAGGAACGCATCGAGGAGTTGCTGAAACGGTCGCGAATCGGCGGGAAGAAACGCGGCGCCGCGAGTGGTATCGCGGTAGGCACGCAAGAATGCCACGGAGGTCCACTTCTCCCATAGAGCGGCGCAGGGAAACATGTGTTCGTATTCATCGGCGCGGCGGGCGGTATGGTTGAGCAGTCCGGCATAAGCGGCGTAGCTGAAGGAGCGCAACATGCCGGCCAAGTCCTTGAGGGCCGGCTGCTTGGCACGTCTGTGCTCGAGTGACCGCGCGGGCTCACCTTCAAAGTCGAGCAGGACGAAATCGTTCTTGACCGATAGGACTTGGCCGAGATGATAGTCGCCGTGGATGCGGATGCGGGCAGCGTTGATACCGGCTCGCTCCAGACCTCTGAACCTGTCGATGAGGCGGCTGCGCTGCGACAGGGTGAGGGCAGCGCGATCCACGATGTCTTCAGGAAGCGAAGGCAGACTCGCCCTCAATACGTCGAAGACATGGGCGGCGTGTTCGCGCAGCGAGGCCAGGAGTTTCTCGAGATCGTCCGGGGTGAGCGGCTCGGGCGCAAAGTCCGGGTTGGCTGTCTCCGCCCCCAAGGCCAGGTGTAACTCTCCGGTACGCCGTCCGAGCGTGGCGGCAGAGTCCAGGTAGATGCCGATCCTGTCGTGCTCTGCTGCCGGAATCTCCTCTTCCGACAGCTCGACGAGTGGGCGTCCGTCGGTGGGCGTTTCGTCGAGAGAGGCCCGAAACGTAGTCGCGCGCTCGTAATAGCGGCTCAGCTCTTCCATAGTGGACTTCCAGCCGTCGCCCTGGTTGTCGACCAATTCCTGGAGCATGGCGACTGCGGATGTGCCTTCGGGGAGGCGCGCGTACTCCATGCCGCCGGCGAGACGCGGAATCCGAACCAGGGAGGCCTGTTCGGTGAGGTACCGGCCGATTTCCAGATCGGGGTTGGGGCCTTCTTCGAGGCGCCGGAAGAGTTTGAGGATCAGCCGGCCGCCATAGAGGATGGAGGTGTTGCTCTGCTCGGCCGAACTGCGCGCAACTTTTAGCGGGCCAGTGTCGGTTCCCCTCGCCTCGTCGAATTGCGCTGTGGAGAACGCCCGAAAGACCGCATCGTTGGTTGCGTGTTCGCGGCGTTGCTCAATGGCGTCGAGCAGAGCCAGGCAAGCGCCATCATCGGCGAGGCCGTCGTGCAAGATGCCGCTGCCGGATGGATGGCGGACGGCGACGACTACGGCATCCGGGCGAGCCTGGGCGAGAGCATCGGCGGGGTGACCGAGGCTGATGCCCAAAGGCAGGAAATAGGTATCGTGGCCGCCACCCGAATAGGAGACCTCGACGAGTGTCAGAGCGCACGGGGAGTCGCCGCGCAGCAGCCAGCTCCAGTCGAGAATCCGCGTAGTTTCGATGCGCCGTGCCTTGGCCCCGAACCAGCGTTGTTTCGGCAGGAAATCCGGCAGCGCAACCGATTCAAGAAACGCTCTATTGCCGGAAACGAACAGCGACTCGCAATCAGCCGACAAGACCAATACCACCGGCGCGGCTTCGGCGGGAGCTTCGGCGGGTTCCGGTTGTCCCTGTAATTCGAACCAGAAGAAACCGTAAGCGGCGAGCGTGAGCCGGTAGCCTTCACGGCCGATACGGGGGAATTCGGTGAAACCGAGCATCTCCACGGGGGTCATGCCGGCAAGGCTGGAGAGATCCAGCTCGACAGGTTGGCTGAAACGCGAGAGGTTGGCAACGCACAGAACCTGGTCGTCCTGATACTTTCTGACGTAGGCGAGCACCTTGCGGTTTTCCGGAGCGAGGAACTCCAGTGTGCCGCGCCCGAAGACGCGAAAGAGCTTGCGCAACGCGATCATGTTGCGCATCCAATGGAGCAGGGACGAGGCGTCGGTCTGCTGCGCTTCGACGTTCACGGCTTCGTAGCCGTAGATGGGATCCATGATGGGCGGGCTGAAGAGGCGGGCCGGATTGGTGCGGGAGAAGCCACCGTTGCGGTCGCCGGTCCACTGCATGGGCGTGCGGACGCCGTTGCGGTCGCCGAGGTAGATGTTGTCTCCCATGCCGATCTCGTCGCCGTAATAAATAACAGGCGTACCGGGGAACGAGAACAGAAGGCTGTTCATCAGCTCGATGCGGCGGAGGTTGTTGTCCATGAGCGGCGCCAGGCGGCGGCGGATGCCAACGTTGATGCGCGTTTGAGGATCGGCACTGTAGGCGAGGTACATGTAATCGCGTTCGTCGGCGGTGACCATCTCGAGGGTGAGCTCGTCGTGATTGCGCAGGAAGAGGCCCCACTGGCAGGTTTCGGGGATGTCAGGTGTCTGGGCGATGATTTCGGTGATGGGGTGTCGGTCCTCGAGTCGCAATGCCATGAAGATGCGCGGCATCAGGGGAAAGTGAAAGGCCATGTGACACTCGTCGCCGTCGCCGAAATACTCGCGCACATCGCTGGGCCACTGGTTGGCTTCGGCCAGTAGCATCCGCCCGCTGTGGCCGGCGTCCATTTCGCGCCGGATCGCTTTGATCACAGCATGCGTCTCGGCGAGGTTTTCGCAGTTGGTGCCGTCGCGTTCGATGAGGTAGGGGATGGCGTCCAGCCGCATCCCGTCGACGCCGAGATCCAACCAGAAGCGCATCGCCTTGAGCACCTCGTCGAGCACCGCTGGGTTGTCAAAATTCAGATCCGGCTGATGGGAGAAAAAGCGATGCCAGTAGTAGGCTTTGGCTTCCGGATCCCAGGACCAGTTGGACTTTTCGGTATCGGTGAAGATAATGCGCGCGTCATTGTAAAGCTGGCCGGAATCGCTCCACACATAGAAGTCGCGCTCGGGCGAGCCGGGGGCGGCTTTGCGGGCCGCCTGAAACCAGGGATGCTGGTCGGAGGTGTGGTTTATCACCAATTCGATCAGCACCTGGAGTCCACGCTCGTGCGCGGCGGCCATAAACTGCTTGAAGTCCTCCAGAGTGCCGTAGCTCGGATGAATGTTGCAGTAATCGGAGATGTCGTAGCCGTCGTCTCGCAAGGGCGAAGGGAAAAAGGGAAGGAGCCAGAGGCAGGTTACGCCGAGGTCCTGCAGATAGTCGAGCTTCTGGGTGAGGCCAACAAAGTCGCCGATGCCATCGTTGTTGCCGTCAAAGAAGGCCCGGACGTGGGTTTCGTAGATGATTGCGTCTTTGTACCAGAGCGGGTCCTGTGCGCTTCCCTGTAGTTTCATGTGGTACTCTTTCTGTCCGGTCAGCGGGCTCTTTTGAAGGCGATCAGAGCGAGTGGTGGCAGGGTGAGATTGAGCGAATGAGGGTGACCGTGCATGGGGATGGGAGAAGTGCTTGTCCCGCCGAGATTGCCTTGGCCACTTCCGCCATACAAAGGTGCGTCTCCGTTCAGGATCTCGTTGTACTCGCCCTTTTCCGGCACTCCGATGCGGTAGTTGGGGCGCGGCTCCGGTGTGAAGTTGCAAACGAAGAGCAGGGTCTCTTCGGCGCGGCGGCTCTTCCTGCGAAAACTGAGGATGCTGCGCTGGCTGTCGTTGCAGTCGATCCATTCAAAGCCGCCTGGCTCGGCATCCAACTCGTGGAGGGCAGGCTCTGCGCGGTAGAGCGTGTTGAGGTCGCGCACCCAGCGCTGCAAGGCGCGGTGCGAATCAAACTCCAGCAAGGCCCAATCCAGGCTCTCGTCGTGATTCCACTCTCTCCATTGCCCGAATTCGTTGCCCATGAATAGCAGTTTCTTGCCGGGATGCGCCGTCATGAAGCCATACAGCAGGCGCAGGTTCGCGAACTTTCTCCAGGAGTCGCCGGGCATCTTGCCGATCATGGATCCCTTGCCGTGCACGATTTCGTCATGCGACAACGGCAGCACGAAATTCTCAGTGAAGGCGTAGATGAGGCTGAAGGTGATGAGATTGTGGTCGTAGGAGCGATAGATCGGGTCACGGGACATGTAAAGGAGCATGTCGTGCATCCAGCCCATGTTCCACTTGTAGCCGAAGCCGAGACCGCCGAGGTATGTTGGCCGGGAAACCATCGGCCAGGCGGTAGACTCCTCGGCGACCGTCATGACACCGGGGTAGGCTTCGTATACGGTTGTGTTGAGTTGGCGGAGAAAGTCAACGGCCTCCAGGTTCTCTTTGCCACCGTACATGTTCGGGATCCAATCGCCCTCGCGACGGCCGTAGTCGAGGTAGAGCATGGAGGCAACGGCGTCCACGCGCAGGCCGTCGATGTGATACTTGTCGAGCCAGAACAGGGCATTGCTGATGAGGAAGTTCCGGACCTCGTTGCGGCCGAAGTTGAATACGAACGTGCCCCAGTCAGGGTGTTGCCCCTGGCGCGGGTCGGCATGCTCGTAGAGGTGTGTGCCGTCGAAGTAGGCCAAGCCGTGCGTGTCGTTGGGGAAGTGGGCCGGAACCCAGTCCAGAATCACGCCGATGCCCTGCTGATGGAAGGCGTCGACGAGTGTCATCAAATCCTGTGGGGTGCCGAACCGGCTGGTGGGCGCGTAGTAGCCGACGGTCTGATAACCCCAGGAGCCGTCGAACGGGTGCTCGGTAAGCGGCAGAAACTGTGCGTGGGTGAAACCCATCTCGTGCACGTAGGCGGAGAGGCGGCCCGCGAGTTCGCGGTAGGTCAACCAGCGGTTGCCTTCTTCGACCACTCGCCTCCAGGAGCCGAGGTGCACTTCGTAGATGGAAATGGGCGCGGTGAGGCCATTACGGCCTTCGCGTTGTCCCATCCATTCGTGGTCGTTCCATTCGTATCCCTCCAAATCCCACACCTTGGAAGCAGTGAGAGGGCGGATCTCGGCGGCGAACCCATACGGGTCGGCCTTGTCCACCTGGTAGCCGTTGTACTGGGAGACGATGTGGTACTTGTAGAGGGCGCCATGGCCGACGCCGGGGAGGAAGCATTCCCACAAACCAGTGTCGGAACATGGCTTCATCAGATGGCAACCGGGCTTCCAGCCATTGAAGTCTCCAATCACCGAGACCTGCCGCGCATTGGGCGCCCAAACAGTAAACCGGACCCCTTGCCTGCCGTCCACCTGGGCAAGATGTGCTCCCATCTTTTCATAGCTTCGGAAATATTTACCTTCCGAGAAGAGGTGGATATCGAAATCTGTCAGGAGTGCCGATGCCATGATGACTCTAAAAAAAATAATCGAAATCGAATTCCGTTCGCGTCTTTCTGCGGACGCGGAATACATGCGCGGGAGACACCTGGGGATTGAGTGAAACGTAGTTGCGGCGTCCGGTCCAGAGGTGCCGGTTGTCGCCAATCAGATCGTGTACCTGGTAGGGATGGGTTTCATCCAGACCGAGGGCGGGAAGGTCAAGTGTCACCCACCCGGAATGGGTATGGTTGAAATCGAGATTCACCATCACAACGATCACGTTGGAGAGGTCTCGTGTTGTCTTGCTATAACAGAGGAGCATTTCGTTATCGGTGTGGTGAAAGCGCAGCCGTTCGTCGCTCTGCAAGGCAGGATTGTCGTGCCTCACCTGGTTGACGCGGGCAATCAGGTCGCGAAGGCTGCAGGGGTTCTCGATGTCATATTGCTTGATCTCGTACTTTTCCGAGTTCAGATATTCTTCGCTGCCGGGCTGGCGTGCCTGGTTGTCGCAAAGCTCGAACGACGGGCCATAAATGCCGTAATTGGCTCCCAGTGTGGCGGCGAGCACCAGTCGAGCGATGAAGGCGGGGCGGCCACCCATCTGGAGGTACTCGGGGAGAATGTCGGGCGTATTCGGCCAAAGGTTGGGACGGAAGAACTCGCGCGCCTCCGTCTGCGTCAGCTCAGTGAAATAGTCGATTAACTCGGCCTTGGTATTGCGCCAGGTGAAATATGTGTAGGACTGCGTGAACCCAAGCTTGGCCAACTGGTACATGACCTTGGGACGCGTAAATGCCTCGGCGAGAAAGATGGTCTCGGGATGACGGCTCTTCACCTGGGCAATCAACCACTCCCAAAAGGGAAAGGCTTTGGTGTGCGGATTGTCGACGCGGAAAATGCGAATGCCTTTGCCGATCCAGAAGAGCACCACGCTGTGGAGTTCGTTCCAGAGCTCGCGCCAGTTTTCGGATTCGAAATCGAGAGGGTAGATGTCCTGATATTTCTTGGGAGGATTCTCGGCGTACTGAATGGATCCGTCGGGCCGGTGTTTGAACCATTCCGGATGCTGCCGCACGTACGGGTGGTCTGGTGAGCATTGGAAGGCGAGGTCGAGTGCGATTTCCAATCCGTAGCCGGCTACTTTCTTCACCAGACGTTCAAACTCCTCGATGGTGCCGAGGGCAGGGTGAACGCTCTTGTGGCCACCTTCCTGCGACCCGATGGCCCATGGGCTGCCAACATCGTCCGGAGTGGCCTGGGGAGTATTGTTCCGGCCCTTGCGGAAAGTTGCGCCAATGGGGTGGAGGGGAGGGAAGTAGAGGACATCGAATCCCATGGAGGCGACGTAGGGGAGGCGTGCTTCGCAGTCTGCCAGTGTTCCGTGCGCGCCTTGGCGAGGCAAGGTGGATCGCGGGAACATTTCGTACCACGAGCTGAAGCGCGCCTTGACCGTGTCCACGGTTACGAGCAAGTCCCGGTGATAACGCGCCGCCAGCCGTCGATCGGGATAGCGGAGCGCGATTGCGGCCATGTCTTCATCGAGGGCGAGG
>JACQZR010000095.1 GCA_016213775.1 Acidobacteriota bacterium | reverse complement strand
GCTCCGACGAGATTGCGGCGGCAGGCGCGCCGGTCGTGCTTCAGTTCGGCGAGACGCAGTGGTGGTACTTCCCCAACACCTCGCAGGACCCGAATGGCGGGATGGGTTTCTACGATCAGGAAACCATCGATACCTTCCAAGCCGCGAAGGGTCATCAGATCTGGCCGTTCACCGCGAACACGGACGATCCGGCGGGCGATCCGGCACACACATTCGAGACCGCAGACTTCCTACGCGACCGCATCTGGCAATACTGCGCCGACGTGATGGCGCATGTCCGCTCCTACCATTCGACCGCTGTGTTCGAATGCCTCTGGCCGCTTGACGCGAACCAAGGGAAGCCCGCCCCGGACGCGGCGTTCCGGAAGCTCTTGATGCACGTCAACCTGCCGAACGAGTGGAAGACATCTTCGTACGGGATCAAGTACTTCCGGTGCGAGGGATTCGACTACGACGTGTGGCAGAAGAACTCCGTCCGGATGCGCCAGACCATCACCTACGCGAACCAGGTCCTTGGCCGGCCCGCCGCGGAGTGCATTTACCTTGCGGGCATCTACGGCCCACCGGACCCGCCCATGGCGCAGGCGTATGGGATGTGGCGCGCGGCGAAGCTCTACTCGATGTGTTTCTGGGCGTTCGACCAGTTCTGCCTCAACAGCAGGCCGATCCCGCTCGAAGCATGGACCCAGGCGCGGGCCACTGCGGTCTCATACCACAAGCCTCGCGCGGCGCGCGCCCTGGAGGCCACCGTCGCGGTGCCGGTGGTTTCAACCGAATCGGGCGCAATGAACCGCTTCAAGTCGAACGAGGGCAAGCTCAATGGCTAACTACCCCAGCGCGATTGACGACGCTTCAAGCCTGTACTCTCCGGCAGATGCGTTCTCGACCAAGCCGCTCAACACCACAGCTACGCAACTGATCCTCGCGGGCGACTCGACCGTTAGCGTCGCGTCCACCGATGGCTTCGCCGCCACGTACGGCATTCTCTCGATCAACGACGAGTTGATCATTTACACCGCAAAGAACGCGACGCAGTTCACTGGATGCCAGCGGGGGGCGTTCGGCACGTCGGCGGCGCAGCACTCATCGGGCGTCGCGGTGAAGGCGAACATGGTCTCCGGATTCCTGACCGCGCTCCAGTCGGCGGTCCTCGCCATCGAGAACGAGATCGGCGTGACGTCCGCGCGCAACTACGTCCGCAAGGACGGCGCGGTCACGATCACGGGTCTGAAGACCTTCGTAGACGGCGCGGAGTTCGGCGCGGGAGCCAAGGCTGCGACTGGCCTCGTGCGCCTGCCCAACGACGGCGCGTTGCGGTGGCGCAAGGCGGACAACTCCGGCGACCTCGGGATGAGCCTGAATGCCGCGAACCACGTCGCCATGGAAGCGATCATGGACTTCGCTACGGGCCAGACGTTCGGCGCGTTCTCGTATCCGGATGCTACGACCGGGAGCAAGGGTATCGTCCAGATCGATGCCGGTGGCGGGCTGGCGGTCGCGGCCGGAGTCCTGTCGCTGGCAAACACGGCGGTCACGCCCGGCACGTATCCGAAGGTCACCGTGGACACCAAGGGTCGCGTCACGGCGGGCGCGTCGCTTGCCGCCTCCGACCTGCCCACGCACACCCATGTCGCAGGTGACATCGGGAGCGGCGCGTTCGGGGTGAATCGAGGTGGAACCGGCATGACCACTGTCGCTGCCAATAAACTCCTCTACTCGCCGTCCCAGGACACGCTCGCCGAGTTGAGCGTCGGCTCTGGGCTATCGCTGGCCGCAGGGGTGATCTCCCTCGGAATCCACACGCACCCCGCAACAGACATCGTCTCTGGTTCCTTAGCCCTCGCGCGGGGTGGCTCTGGAGCGGATCTTTCCGCAACCGGGCCCGGCTTCCTGCGCCAGGCTTCGGCGGGCGCGGCAGTTACCGTCGCCGCACTGTCTTCAGGAGACGTGACCGGCGCGCTCGGCTACACGCCCGCGAACAAGGCTGGCGATACCTTCACTGGCACGCTGCACGTTGCTGGAGACCAGGCCTTCGTCGAGTGCGGTTCCTACCAGACGGTCGGCGGCGCATTCGAGAACATGGCGAAGTACTCCGAAGACTTCTCGGTCGCGACCTGGGACAAGAACGGCGGTTCGTGCTCGGTGACGGCGAACAGCACCGCCGCTCCGGACGGCAACACAACCGCCGACACGGTGACCGCGAGCACGGCCACGCCGATCATCCAGCAGCAGATCGCCGGACTCATGGACGGTGGCACCTACACGTTCTACGTCTGGGCGAAGGTCGCATCTGGAACCCGGAAAGTCTCTCTCGCTATCGTCAACAACGCATATGGCTCATACCTGGCGGGGCCGACGCAGGTCACTCTCACGTCGGCCTGGCAGCGGTTCCGGATCACCGGCGCGCTGGCCAGCGGGCAGACCGGCCTTTGGATCGTCGTGCGCCAGTACGATTCGAATGGCGACAACTGGACCACGGGTTCGATCTACCTGTGGGGAGCGTGCTTGCAGCAAGGCAACGATCCAAAGGCCGGGTACGCCCGGACGTGGGCGTCGCAGACCGCGCTCGTCGCGGCCGGAGTCGCCTGCGGCACGGTCGTGATCTCCGGGAAGGATAACGCGGAGTCGCCATTGCGCGTGTACGGCCCCGGCTCGAACCTAGCGGATCACACCCTACTGGAAGTCACCGCAGGAGGCGAACTGATCATCGCTGGTGGTACTGGCAACGGATACCGCCTAGCCGAACTGATGGGTGCCAACAACCCAAGCGGCTGGGCTGGTGTGCTGAAGGTGAAAACACCGTCGGGCACGACGCTTGGCCACATCCTTCTCTACACGAATCCGTAACACCGAAAGAACAAGCCGATGAAATTGACACTCGACCACACCCAGCGCCTGAACCTGCACGCGCTCCTCGGCGCGCAACGGGCAGACGTGGGGTCTATTCGCGCGATCTGGTCCATCCAGGATCGCATCGCGCTTGACGCCAACGAGGAGAAGGCGCTCGAACTGAAACGAGACGTGGTCGCGGGGCAGGAACGCGTGCTCTGGAATCCTTCAGTTTCGATACCGTCGAGGGAGTTCGAGTGCACCGACACGGAGGTCGTACGCATTAAGGCAGCCCTCCATAACTGGGACTCCTACGGAGTCGCGGCTGATCGCGCTTGGCTCGAACCGCTTCTGCAGCTTCTGTTTCTAGAATTGCACCCGGAATCCAATCTGTAGTCGTCTGGGCGGCAGCGTGGCAACAGCACGACCGAAAAACGGGGACGTTAAAGCACCGATGTAGTTCTGATAGTTCACGCGGTTTAGAACATTAAAAGCATCGAGGCTTACCGTCACGGAAGGGCTCTTTTCCTTTTTCGAAGGCTTGAATCGGAATTCGCGATACCACCGAATGTCAAGCCCGATAACGTTCGGGCCGCTTCCGGCGTTCCGCGTGATACTTGCGGGTCGGTCTATCGCCATGCCGTCCTGATTCTCGTCTCGACCGGTTGTGATGTTGAAGGGAGGCCCCGTTAGGACCGAAGCGGACACGCCGAAGTTGAGCCAGCGATGTGCCGACACGGTGCCCAGGAGGTTGAACTGATGCCGCCGGTCGGTGTCAGCGCGGCCCCATTCGCCGGCTGGCGCGAAGCTCGATGCTGGAAACCAGTTCAGCCCACCCGTGTCCGACATGGTCCGACCGAAGACGTATTGCGCCATGCCGCTGACGCGAGGTGCAATGTCGCCTCGGAGGGTGATCTCCAGCGAGTTGCCCTCCAGCCTGCCAGCGGATTCGATGAATCGCAGAACGTTCACAGCCGGGTCCGGCCGGCGTGTGAATGACGGTGGTAGCGGTACGTTGCCGTCGCGCGAGCGAAACTGCTGAACGCCACGTGTCCCGTTATAAGCGACACTCAGCAGGCTTCGCTTGGAGAGCTGACGTTCGACGCTCGCGCCAAACTGTACGACGCCGGGCAGCTCCACGCCTGGATCCAAACGATGGATACTTGTGGGAAATCCGGTTCCATCGAACGAGCCCACATCTTGCGGAACAGAGGCGCCGGTCAGGACGTAACGGCGCAGACGCGAGCCGTTGAACCGTAGGATGTCGAAGATCGGACCAGGGCCGGACCGCTCAAAGAAGAAACCCCCTCCGACTCGAAGTACCCACCTCCTCGCCTTGTCAGGTGCGTATGCGATCGCAAGACGGGGCTGAATGTTGTTCCGGTCGCCGAAATAGTTCTGCCAGTCGTACCGAAAGCCCCCTGAGATGGACAGATTCGGCCGCATCTACCACTCGTCCTGAAGGAACCCGCCGAGATTCTTCTCGATAAACACGGCCTTGGGGTCGCCACGCTGCAACACGGCGGCGAACGGCCGTACCGACTGGAAATCGGCCAACGAAGCGAAGGAAAGTGTACCGATCTGATTCGTCTGGTCGCGAAGACCGCGACGGCTCCAATCCGGCACGTTGAAGCCATACTTCAGCGTGTGGCGTCCCACTGTCTGGGTCAGCAGCCAAGTGATGGACGTGTGGAACTCGGTGCTGAGCCGATCCGCCTGGGCGCCACCTCCGGTGAAGGCGTCGGTCACCACTACCTTCGGCGCGTTCAGATTGCTCTTCGTGGGTGACCAGTAACGGCCGACCAAGATTCGAAACTGCGACAGGAACTTTGGATTGATGATCGCCCGGTGATTGAAGATGAACTCGTCCTCGCGAAAGCGATTCTGTGCTGCGGCCTCGGCAAGCGTAGTCCCTCCGGCGCCAAGGTTATTCTGCCAGCGATCCTGGAAGTTCACCTGCCAGAACATCGCGTGATTCTCGTTCCATTGACGGCTGACGCGGAGCGCGGTGACCGTGTTCACCTGAGGAGTGGGGATGTTCTGGTTCACGGGGCCGAACGGCGACTGAGCGAACACAACCGCGACCAGGTCTTCCTGCTCCCTCGCTCCGGAAAACAGGAACGACGTGTTCTTGCTCTTGCCCACGGGACCGAAGAGGCTTCCCTCGAAGATCCGGCGCTGTTCCTGGGGCCGCTGCGCGGCCAGCGCATCGCGCGCGTTGAGATGATAATCGCGAAACAGGAAGTTGAAGGTTCCGTGATAGCTGTCCGCGGAGGATTTGGTGATCACCTCGATGCGGCGACGGCTCCAGCGCGGGTACTCGACCGTGTATGGATTGTTATTGATGCGGATCTCCTGGATCGCGGACGCGGTCATGCCCACGTTGCGGGATTCCATCCCGTCCACGATGAGGGATGTGCCGGCGTCACCCGGCGTGCCGGGATTCAGGAACCGGGCCAGCGCACTCAGGTAATTGTTGTCGAGAATCGGCAGGTTGTCGAGCATCGTACGTTCGACGGAGATCGCGTCGGCGTTCTGGCCTGGCGTGACGGAGACCTGCCGCTCCTGCTCTGCCACGTTGAGTTCCTCGCGCAGCACAGCAATCTTGAGGCGGATGACCAATTCGCGCGCCGGCTGCCTGCCGACCCGGAGCTGGCGGCGTATCGGATCGAATCCTGGCACGCTTGTCAGCAACTCATACTCACCGGGTCGAACGTTATCGAATCGGAACTGTCCGGCTTCCGAGGTGACGGCTGACATCCCGCTGTCGTTCTGCTGCAACATAACGGTTACTCCAGCAACCGGAGCATCGGATGGATCCAACAGACGGCCGCTCACCGGCATTTGGGCGGATAGCGCCAGTGGCAGTAGGACGAAGATAGCGAGCATACGCGTCATGGGGTCGCTGTCGCTCCGGGAAGGGTGAGGATGAACGTGCTCCCACGATCCTGCTCACTGCGAGCTTCGATGGTGCCTTGGTGAACCTCCGCAATCCACTTCGCGATGGAAAGACCGAGGCCAGCGCCACCAGAATCACGGCTCCTCGATTTGTCGGCGCGGTAGAATCGCTCGAAAACCCGCGCCAGATCGCCTTGGGGAATGCCGATTCCGGTATCGCTCACCTGCACCTGCGGATTTCCGTTCGCGCTCAACAGCCGCACGGTAATCTCGCCCTCCGGCGTGTACTTCACGGCGTTGTCGATCACAATGAGCAGCAACCGGCGCAGTGCGCTCGGATCGCCGATCGCGGGGACGGGGCTATCGGGAACCTCCGTGCGAAATCGGAGGTTTCGTACGCCGGCGAGCTTCTCCCCTTGCACACTCGCCTCACGGACGACCTGAGCCAAATCGAGTTCCCGCCGGTCCAATGTAGCCTTACCCGCGTCCGCGCGCGCCAAAGTCAATAGATTCTCGATGAGGTCCGTCGTGCGTACCGACTCAGCGTGAACGTCTTCGAGCGCTTCGCGGTACTCCTCGGTGGTTCGCTGCTTGCGCAACGCCAGTTCCGCCGTGGTTCTGATCAGGGCGACGGGAGTACGCAGTTCGTGTGAAGCATCCGCAGTGAACTCTGTGATGCGCCGGAAAGCGCTTTCGATGCGTCCGAGCATTTGGTTCAGCGTTTCCGAGAGGCGCTGCAACTCATCCTGAGTTTCCGGTACCGGCAGCCTTCGGGCAAGACTCTGCTCGCCAATCGAACGGGCCGCATCGATGATCTGATTTACGGGCTGTAGCGCCCGCCTGCTCATCCACCAGCCGCCCGCGGTTGCGATCAATAGAACGGCGGGAATCAGGACTATCAGAGCCCAGGCATAGCCGGACAGCCCTTCCTTCAGCTCGTGCATCGGGACCGCCACTTGAATGGTGTAAGGCTTCCCAAGCACTTCGACGCGCCGCGCCAGGAGGCGCAGTTCGGCCCCTGCGACAGTTCGATCCTCACTGACTCCCGCGGCCGGGACATCCCGAGGAAGCCGGATCGGCACGCCGCCGTTCTCCAGCGGCGCCGAACGATACAGCCATACGCCGTCCGCATCGCAGACCTGAAACAGGTCGCCGCCAGGTCCGAGCACGGAATGCTCCTTGAACTCGTCGCGAATCTCCTCCACGGAGAGTGCGCCGATCTGCTCGTTCATGAACTTGCGGACACCCTCCACCCGGTCTCGCAAGGTTTCATCTGCTGTATGGAAGAGCACATGACGGACGGCGATCCAGGAGACGCCGCCGAACGCTACCAGAGCCAGTGCTAGAACGGCCGAATACCACACCGCAAGCCGGAACCGGATCGAGCGCCGTTTCATTCGGGCTCCTGCTCGCGGGCCACATAGCCAATGCCGCGAACGGTGTGGATGATCCTGGGCCCGCCATCTCCTTCGACCTTGGAACGTAGCAGGCGAATGAACGCGTCCAGCGTGTTGCTCTCGATGTTGCGGTCGTATCCCCAAACCGCCTCGATGAGAACGTCTCTGGGAATCACCTGTCCGTGACGCCGCATGAGGTATTCCAAGAGATGGAATTCGGTCCTGGTCAGGTTTACCACTTGGCCGCCTCTGGTCACTTCGTGCGATCCAGGGTCCAGTTCCAGATCGCCGACGCGCAGCTTCACGGAGTGCGAGGCTGGCCCACGTCGTATGAGCGCCCGGATGCGGGCGAGCAACACCTCGAAAGAGAAGGGCTTGGTGACGTAGTCGTCGGCGCCCAGATCCAGACCCTGAACGATGTCCGGCGTGGCGTCCCGCGCGGTGAGCATGAGAATCGGCACGCGGTTACCCCCGCGCCGCAAGCGCTGCGCCACCTGAAATCCGTCCATTCCCGGAAGCATGATGTCGAGCAAGATCAGTTCGAATTGGCTCGCTTGCGCCATTTCGACAGCCATCGGACCGTTTGCAGCGATAGCCACGACGTAGCCTTCCTCTTGCAGTCCCTTCCGAAGCAGGTCCGCCATTCGCTTCTCGTCTTCCACCACCAGCAGACGCATCCGTCTTTACCAAGCTACCTATTCAATCTGAAAATCGTCTGAAGCGAGTGCCTTTCAGAGAATCTTCAGACACGGAGCGTACAGTTGGAAGATTCTTTCAATGACTCCAACACCTTCACTGGCTGAGTTCACTCTGTACTTCCTCCGGCTTGGAGCGACCGGCTTCGGTGGACCGATCGCGCTGGCGGGCTACATGCAGCGGGATCTTGTTGAAGTCCGGCGATGGATCTCATCATTGAGTATAAAGAGGGGCTGGCCCTGGCGCAGTTGGCTCCCGGGCCTCTTGCCGCACAGCTGGCGATCTATCTTGGCTGGGTGCGCGGAGGCGTTCTCGGAGCCACCCTCGTCGGCGTGGCCTTCGTTGTCCCATCGTTTTTGATGGTGCTGGCTCTCGCCGCGATGTACCTTCGGCTGGGCGGCCTCCCCTGGATGCAGGGAATGTTTTATGGCATCGGAGCCGCGGTAATCGCGATCATCGGACGGAGCGCCTACAAACTCGTGAAATCCAGCCTTGCGAGGGACTGGCTCCTCTGGGCAATCTTCGCGGTGTCCGCTGTCTCTACGGCTTGGACGGAATCCGAGATCATCTGGCTTTTCGTCCTTTCCGGCGTCGTTGCGCTCGTCGTCCGCCAAGGATCGTTTCGGCCCGGGAGTGCCGCCGCAGTCTTTCCCGTCTGGCTGATTTCCGGGCTTCACGGTCCGGCCGCCAGCACAACGCTGGCGACTCTGTTCTGGTACTTTGCCGAGGCGGGCGCGTTCGTGTTTGGAAGCGGCCTCGCCATCGTACCGTTTCTCTACGGCGGGGTCGTCCGCGACTTCCAGTGGTTGACCGAGAGGCAGTTCCTCGACGCGGTGGCGGTGGCGATGATCACACCCGGCCCGGTGGTCATCACGGTAGCCTTCATCGGTCACTTGGTGGGGGGACCGCTCGGCGCCACGCTGGCCGCGCTCGGTGTCTTTCTGCCCTGCTACCTGCTGGTCGTGATTCCAGCGCCCTACTTCCGCCGCTTCGCGAACAACCCGCGCCTGAAGGCATTCGTGGACGGCGTAACCGCGGCGGCAACAGGCGCGATCGCAGGAGCCGCGTTCGTGCTGGGCAGACGCGCCATCATCGATCTTCCGACTGCTCTCATCGCACTCACGACGTTGGTTGTCCTTCTCAAGATCAAACGGCTTCCCGAGCCACTCGTGATCCTGCTGGCGGGCGGTGTCGGGCTGGCGCTCCGAGGCTAGGTTGTGTGTCGACTACAGCCGGCCGCTTCAATCGACAGAACCCGCCCCCGTGATCTGCCCGGATGCGTCGGTTACAGCGAACGCTACCCGTTTGGGAGCTCCGCTTTCAGAAGAATTTCAGATTCGTGGGCGATAATTGCCGCATGATCGTTCAACAGTTGCACCCTCTGCCTGTATTCGGCCTCGCGATTCTTCTCGCAGCGCCCCTAATGGCGGCTATCCCTGAGGCACAGAGGAGCACGATCGATCGGATGACTGGCGTGAAGGGCGCCTACACAGCGGAGGAGGACGTCTACCGCCTCAACTTTCCGCGCACTGACGTCAAGGTCTCGGTGGAAGGACGCTCCATGCATCCGTTCCTCGGCCTCACTTCGTGGGCGGCGTTCACACCGCACTCGCAGACGGAACTGATGGTGATGGGCGATCTCGTCCTGTTTGAGGACGAAGTGAATCCGGTGATGTCCGCCGCTCTGGACAACGGCCTCCAGGTAACCGCCCTCCACAATCACTTTTTCTTCGATTCTCCGCGCGTGATGTTCATGCACATCGGAGGCAGCGGTACGGCCGAGCGCCCCGCAACGGCTGTTGCGCGGGCGATGGACAGAGTCAAGGAGATCCGGAAGGCGAATCCGCAGCCCACCAGTAGGTTCTCCGGCCCCGCCGTTCCGGAGTCGAACTCCATTACCGCCTCGACCATCGACGGCATTCTTGGCGTCAAGGGTCAGGTGAATGCAGGCATGTACAAGGTCGCGATCGGCCGCAAGGCCACGATGCACGGCAAGACCGTAAGTAACCAGATGGGGGTCAATACCTGGGCGGCTTTCGCCGGGACGGATGACGCTGCGTTCGTGGATGGCGACTTTGCGATGGTGGAATCCGAGCTGCAACCGGTTCTGAAAGCGCTTCGACAGGCCGGCATCAACATCGTTGCGATTCACAATCATATGACCCACGAAGAGCCTCAGTACGTCTTTCTGCATTACTGGGGCAAAGGGCAGGCCGCCGCCTTGGCCAAGGGGCTGAAGTCCGCGCTTGACACACAGAGCCGTTAGTAGGAGATCCGCATGATTCGCATTGGTTGCTTGTTGATTCTTGCCTCCTCAGCGTGGGCACAGCGGGTCACCTTCGATTCGGCGAAGACAGGCGCCGTTCCACCGGACTGGACGGTCGCGATGACGCACGAGGGTGGCGCCCCCAAATGGGAGATCGTCTCGGATCCTTCCGCGCCGAGCAAGCCCAATGTTCTCGCGCAAACCTCTACCGACAACACGTCGGGAAGATTTCCACTTGCCATCTACGAGAAGGCTTCCTTCACGAACGGCTCACTCACGGTCCGTTTCAAGGCGATTTCGGGTGAGCGCGATCAGGCGGCCGGGTTGGTATGGCGGTACAAAGATCCTGACAACTACTACATCGCGCGGGCCAATGCCCTCGAGGACAATGTGGTGCTGTACAAGGTGGAAGGTGGGAAGCGGCTTTCCCTTGAGCCCAAAGATACGCCATCGAAGACCTACGGTGTGAAGCACAAGGTTCCGAAGCAGGCCTGGAGCACCTTGAAGGTAAGTTTCGATGGGCCGCGATTCGAGGTGTTTTTCGACGGCGCAAGGATCATGGAGGTCGAGGACAAGACTTTCACCGCGCCCGGCAAGACCGGCTTCTGGACGAAAGCCGACAGCGTCACCTACTTCGACGATTTCCAGATCGAGAAGAAGAACTAAGCCATGCGGTGGGTCACACGCGAGAAGGTAAAAGTCGACAGGGTTGCCTGCCCATGGCTGATCCGGCGCTTCATCGACCCTGAAGCGGAGTTCGTGTTTCTTCCCCATGATACGGACTGGAGCAGCGTTGATGGCATTGTTTTCGACACCCCCGGCGCAGAATTGGGCCACCACGGAGAGGCCGTCTCGTTCGACGCCATTCTCGACAAGTACAAACTGAACGATCCCGCGTTGCGCTTGCTGGCCGACATTGTTAGAGCCGCCGATTCACGTCCCACCAACCCGCACTCCGCGGGCGAGGGACTTCGCTGGATCGCGCACGGGTTCGCTGCGCTGGGACTCACCGACCATCAAATCCTCGAACGTGAGTCCATCGTCTATGACGCACTCTTCGCGGAGTGTCAGAAGCGGCTGGGCGTGATGCCGTGAAGAATGGCCGGAGCTTGGATACCGATGACTGCTGGCTCCTGCAACTGTTCGCGCTGATCCGCGCGGCAGATGAACCCATTTCCGAGGAGATGCTTCGGTCTCACAGCGAGAGGCATGGACTGCACGGAATTAGTGCCGCGAAGATTCGCGGAATTTTCAGTACGTTGGTCCGCCGAAGGGTAATTCAGCCGTCGAAGGGCTCGGAACGATGCTTCGTACCGACACGACAAGGTAGGAAAGTCGCGGCCGAGGCGCTGGCGCGGCTCTCGAACCTGATGTCACTTCTCGATGGCCGATCCTCAAAGTAATGCTGGTCTTCGCTGCCTATTTCTTCGAGCCAGATTTCGCGGACGGGTTCGGAGCCGGCAAACCGAGTATCACTTCGTTGGCCATCCACTCGCCCGTGGGCAGTTTGTTGCCGACAACACCGGCGCGGTCCCCTACCTTGACGTGGCTCTTGTCCACGGCTTTCTTGTCGTGCTCGAACTTCGTCTTACTCGAAAACTTCACCTTCACCGTGTTGTCGCGCACCTTCAAGTCCATTCCGTCCGCACTGACCGCGGTAATTTGCCCGGTCACTGCATTGGCGCCATGCAGCCTCTCGTCGTGGCCCCAGAGCATCGTGGAAGACACCAGCAGCGCCAGCGTCGCAACAGCCGTCGTTAGCATCCGATTCATTGAATTCTCCCCTTTCACACATTCATCCTTTGACGCCCAGCCGCATAGTACACGGCCGGGACCACCACCATGTTCAAGGCGGTGGATGTAAACAAACCGAAAAGGATCACGATCGCCATCGGCGCCTGAATCTCGCTGCCAGGCTTGCCCATGCCTGCGGCGATTGGAATCAGTGCGAGGCCGGCAGCGAGCGCCGTCATCAGGATCGGCGCAAGGGCGTTCCGAGGCTCCGCGCATTACGGCTTCACGCAAATCGGTAACACCTTCGGCCTCTAGCAAGTGCCTGATATGCGACACCAGCATGATGCCATTGCGCGTGGCGATACCGAACAGAGTGATGAAACCGATAATCGAAGCGACCGAAAGCACACCACCAGCCAAGTAAACGCCGGCCACACCGCCTACAAGCGCCAGCGGAAGGTTCAGCATGATGATCAGCGCATCGCGAGTCGAGTGGAACGCCGTCGCCAGAATCAGCAGAATTCCGGCGATCACCCCGGCGCCAAGGATCAATAGGCGGCGCGACGCTTCCGCTTCGCTCTCAAACTGACCCCCGTATTCGACGCGGTAGCCTTGCGGCAGCGTGACCTTCTCCTTCACTGCGGCTCGAATTTCGTTAACGACGCCGAGCAGATCGCGACCGGCAACGTTGCACTGTACAACGATCTTGCGCTGGACCCCTTCCCGGCTGATGAAGTTCGGGGCGCGGTCCTCGTAAATGTCGGCGACGGCATTCAATGGCACCTTGGCTCCGGACGGCGTGTCAATCAGTGTGCTGCCAATTACCTCCAAATCGTCGAACTTAGCCTCTGGGTACCGGACCACCATCGGGAAACTGATCTGCCCCTCCAGAACGCGGTTCACTTCGATTCCGACGAAGGCCGTCTGAATCATCGTGGCGACTTCGCCGGGCTGCAAGGCGTAGCGCGCTGCATCTTCAGGACGCACACGGACACGCACTGTGGGAATATCGGTTTGCTGTTCCATCGAGAGATCGACGACACCGTCGATCCCCCTCATCGCCGTTTCGACCTGGCGCGCCAGCGATCGCAGCATCGTGAGGTCGTCTCCAAAAACCTTCACCGCGATGTTGGCGCGCGTGCCGGAAAGCATATGGTCAATGCGGTGTGAGATCGGCTGCCCGACGGTCACGTTCATCCCGGGAAGTAATGTCACGCGCTCGCGAATCTCAGCGAGCACGTCCTCTTTCGGACGCTCGCGCATCTGCAGCATCACATCCACTTCGGCGGACTCCACGCCTTGTACATGCTCGTCGAGTTCCGCCCGGCCCGTGCGCCGCGCCGTTGAGACGACCTCCGGAACACCCAGTAGAATTCGCTCCAGCCCGCGTCCAAGACTGTCGGAGTCCGCGAGGCTTGTTCCGGGCAGCGTTACCGCGCTGACGGTGAGTGTGCCCTCGTTAAATTCCGGCAGGAACGCGCGGCCGGTACGGGAGAGCGCGATTCCGGCTCCGATCACTAACAGCACGGAGAACAGCACTATGATCGCCGGGTGGTCCAGCGACCAGCGAAGCGAAGGCTGAAAGACCCGCTTCAGCCGGCTGACTAGCCACGGTTCGTGCCCGCGTAGCACGGATCGCGCGTTCGGCAGCAGGAAGGAACAAAGGGCAGGCGTAACTGTGAGCGCGACGACGAGCGACGCTGAGAGGCTGACGATGTAGGCGAATCCCAGTGGCGCGAGCAGACGGCCCTCGACGCTGCTCAACGCGAATAACGGCAAGAAGACCAGCACGACGATTAGGGTGGCAAAGACTACCGATCCGCGGATCTCGGTGCTTGCACGGTAGATTACCTCGAGCGCCGGCAGGCGTTCACTCTCAGGCTTCAGCGCGTTCTCCCGCAGCCGGCGCATGACGTTTTCGACGTCGATGATGGCGTCGTCTACCAGTTCGCCGATCGCGATCGCCAGACCGCCCAAACTCATGCTGTTGATGGTGAATCCGAACCAGTTCATCGTGATCACCGCAGTCAGCACGGAAAGGGGAATCGCCAGAAGCGTGATGACCGCCGCTCTCATGTTCATCAGGAACACGACGACGACGATCACCACAAGAATCGCGCCGTCCCGAAGGGCCGCCGTCAGATTCTCCAGGGACCGCTGAATGAAATCAGCCTGCCGGAATACCTGCCTGTCGATCACCATTCCCGGCGGCAGACTCTTTTGAATCTCGTCGAGCGTGGCGTCGAGCCGTCGCGTGAGTTCGAGCGTGTTGGCGCCGGGTTGCTTTTGGATTCCCAGGACAACGGCGGGTTCCGCATTGTGCGACCCTTCGCCGCGCTTCAGCGCCGGGCCGATTCTCACCTCCGCCACGTCGCGCACGAAGATCGGACGGCCTTCCCGAGACGTGACCGCGATCTGGCCGATGCCCTCGGGAGTACTGGCGCGCCCAACGCCTTGGATCAAGTACTCTTGCCCGCCTGAGACTCGAAAGCCCGCTGAAGAGTCTTGACTACCCTGCCGCAGGGCATTTTCAACTTCGTCCAGCGACACCGAGTATTCGCGCAGCAGATGCGGCGAGATGAGTACTTGATACTGTTTCTGGTCACCTCCCGTGGGCACGACTTGCGCCACGCCTGGGACGGCGAGAATGCGCCGCCTCAACATGGTGTCGGCTACAGTACGAATCTCCATCGCCGAATGCCGATCGGACTCCAGAGTGATAAAGAGAATCTCGCCCATGATCGAGGAAATGGGGGCCAGGAACGGTGGATCCACGTTGGGAGGAAGCGTTGCCGAGACAAGGGAGAGCTTCTCGTTCACGGTCTGACGAGCTCGATAGATATCTTGACCCCAGTCGAACTCCACCCAAATCACGGCTACGCCGACTGCGGTCGCCGAACGCACCCGCCGTACGCCGGGCGCACCGTTGATCGCCGACTCGATCGGAAATGTCACCAGCGATTCCATCTCCGTCGGGACCATGCCGCGTGCCTCGACCAGAATCGTCACGGTCGGCGCCGTCAGATCGGGAAGCACATCCAGCGGAATATCGCGGATCGAATATCCGCCCAAAATCAGCAGTGCCGTCGCGAGAAACAGGACGACCGCGCGATGATGTAAGGACCAGCGAATCAGAGCATCGAGCATTCCGGTCTCCCTAATGAACGTGCCCGTGCGACGGCACTTGATTCGACATTGCGGCCAGACGGATCAGGTGGGCACCGCGAGTAACCACCCGCTCGCCGGGGAAGACCCCTTCGAGCACCTGCACGTATCCGCCCTCACGAAGCCCAAGCTGAACCGGCTTTCGAAGGAAGGTCTCGCCGGAGGCCTGGATGAAGACCACCGGACGTCCGCCGTCGTCGACAATCGCCGATTCGGGCACTGCCGGAGCAGCCGCGTTTCCTGTGGTGAGAAGACGCACGTGGACCGCTTGATTGATCGCCACGCGCCGGTCGCTGTTGTCCATCGCATAGATCACAGGAAAGGTTCTCGAAGCCGGGTCCACAACTCGCCCTACAGAAATCAGGCGGCTAAGACGCCTCGGCTGCGGTAAGCCGGGAAGTTCTAGTTCAGCGCCGCTGAGGTTCCTGACGCGCGGTATTTCCGCTTCGGGAACAACGGCCGACACGTAGACTGTCTCGAGGTCGACAATCTTGAAAAGGGTCTCGCCGGTGTTGACGTTCGCGCCTGGGGCGGCGTGAGTCTCGACGATCACACCGGAGATCGGCGCGCGCAAGGCGAATACCTTTGCGCCCGGCGCCGCCGGTTCAGCCGAACTCGATGCCTCGTATTGGGCGATGCGAGCCTCCGACGCTTTCAGCCGCGCCTCCGCAGTGGCTTCGACTGTTTGCGCCTCATCGAGCCGCTTTGCCGGCGCCGCTCCTGCTTTCACCAACCTCTCAGCTCTCTCGCGGTCCTTCCGCGCAAGTTGCAGTGACAAGTTCGCTTCATTCTTCGCCAACTCGAGCGACGCAAGATCGCTCGGGGAACTTGTCGGCGGGAGAATGCTTGCCAGGACCTGTCCTTGCCTGACGCTCGCGCCGATCACGGGTAGGGTGGAGGCGACAATTCGGCCGTCGAAGGGCACCGTAACTTCGGCCTGTCCTCCGGACCGCGGAATCACTTCCGCCGGGACACGCAGGCCGGATTTGATCTGGCGGTCCTCCACAATCGCGGTGCCGAAGTCGAGCGTCCATTGCTGCTCTTTGAGAAACGCGATCGTCTCCTGGGTTGCAGCACCGTGCTCATGCGTGGCCGCCGCCTTTGTGGGAGACGACGCGATCTCTCCCAGATCGTGAACGTCGGTGATTCCCTCGCCCGTGAAGTGCACGGCAAGCCGATAGTCGCCCGCGGAAGGCGCCTTCACATCCACACCGAAGATTCCAGGCCGGGAGGGAGCATCCGCTGCGACGACGTCAGTTTTTCCGTCGGCCCCTGCGAGCCGGACCTCCACTTTGCCTTTCGAGATCGCCTTGAAGTTGTCGAGGCGTGTCAAATGAATCGCGAACCGGCTGGTCTGGCCTGAAACCAGCGGCGGATACTCCATAAAGAGCTCCGTCTTGGTCGTCCAGTTGGTGAAGCTCTCCGGATGTGGGTCGGCTTCCTGCGGGGCTGTGGCGACCGGACTCGGCTTCTGGCATCCCGTCGCGACGATCGCGAGAAGTAAGCAGGCTGTCCACTTCATCTTCCAAACTCCTCTCCGACGACCCGTTCCAACTCAATCTGCGATTCCTTGACGGCAGCCTGGATCTCGAGCATTCGCAGTTGCGCCTGGCGTTGCACTCGATACGCGTCCAACAGTTGAAGAATTCCGATCTCGCCCTCCTGGTAGGCGACCGTCGCGATCCGCACCAGCTCTGGGCCGGTCTCGGCCAACTGGCTGCGATACTCGTCGCGCGCTCGCTGGCGGATCGCGAAAGCCTGAATCGCTCCATCGACGGCGGCGCGAATCTGTCGCGCGAGTACATCGAGCCGCGCCGAGGTGCGTTCCTGTTCGGCTGAGTATCGGGCGACTTCGGATTGGCCCTTGTTGAATAGAGGTAGGGGAATCGTGATGCCGACCACCGGGCCGTTGGCGATGCCGCGCTGCCCGACGTCCGCGCGCTTCAACCCCGCGTTGAGGATCGGCTCGGGGAAGCGCAGGCGCTCCGCCGCTCGCTGTTCGAGTTGATACTGTTCGAGGCGGCGTTGCTCGGCCCGGTAGTCTTCCCTTAGCGACAAGGCCCGTTGCGTCAGCTCGGTGGCATTCAGCACCAACGGCGGGGCTTCGATCTGGCCCGAGACTGTCGGGATGCCGGTACCCTCTGGAAGGAAGGCCAACAACTGGCCGCGCTCGAGTGCGGATGCGGCGCGCAGGAGCGCCAGTTCAGCCAGCAACTCAGCTCGCTCGCGTTCCGTGCGCAGGCGATCGAACTTTGAGCCTTCCCCCTCGCGCTCCCGCTCAGCAAGTACGCGGATGACATTCTCGATGTCCTTCAGACCTCCTGCGTAGAGGGATTCGCTTTGCTGCGCCGCCAAGAGCCGATAAAATGCCTGCCTCAGACCGCTTCGAGCCTGCCACAAGGAAAAGGCTCCGTCAGCCTCGGTGGCGCGTACCATTGCCGCACCGGCCTGGCGTAAGAACTTTAAGCGTCCTGTGAGCGGAAGGATCTGCTCAGCTTGAAAGAACTCGGTGCGCCCGGCGCCCTCGCGGCTATAGTTGACACTCGGGTTCGCGTAGAGCGTTCGGCCTCGTGTCTCCGCCGCTGTGATCGCGACGCGAGCTCGCGTCTCGCGAGCCTGCGGACTCTGGCCAAGAAATTTCTGAACGACGACAGCTTCCGTCCACTCCTGCGCGGAACCCAGGCCCGCCATCGCGGCCACGAACAGCGCAAGAGTGGCGGCGCGATTGGGCAATTGCATGCGCCACCTCAATTCACTCAATTGTTCGAACTAATGGAAATGAACGCGCACAGAGAGTACGCCTGACAGGTGGGTTAGGCAGGTGGGCCGCGGAGATGAGGAATCAGCCGCCAGGGTGGATCATGATTGTGCGTAGTCAGTTCGGGAATTCGAACGACGCGCACAATGAGTACAATCTCGGCGCTGGTGTCGGGCAACGCTAAAACGAACTTCGCCGCAGCGCTTCCGTCTCCAGCGAGCCAATCAATCATCCTGGCGTCGGAATCGTGGTCGTCGGCTTCCAAGGACCGGCTTGCAGGCGGAGCTTTCCAGTGGGTGTGCGTCAAGCCGCGAGCGTGCTCATGGTGCGGATCGCTCGCGTGTGCGTGGAGGAACGGTGCCTGGGCGAACGACAGTAGCAGACTCGCTACAACGCCGAGATTTAGTAAGCTGCGCACCAGTCTCTCGATTGTATCCTTGAACTCGGTAATTCGCGAAACTCCGCGTCGCGACGGCCCTTGATGAGTAGCGCTGCGCCGCGGAAGCAGGAGAGAGATAGTAGCTTCGAGTCCAACGGGATCCGCCGACTTTGCGGTTCCATTCCCGAAACTGTGAAGACCGGCCAGACCCAAGGCGTTTACCGAACCCATGCAAGGTCAACACTTTACCGCTGTCTCTCGCACCATTGAACTCCGAAATTTCTTTCGTGTAGCGCTTGGGGAGCCAAACTATTTCCCTCCACTGATTTGCAAGCCCGTTGGTTGACGGCACCGTCCTCCGCGTCCGCGTAGTCTTTCCAGGAACTTCGCGTCTCCGTTCGTCTCTCCATTCGAGCCCACCACGGTTGGCCCCCCAACTCTGCCTCGGTTCCACTCCGTCTCTGCGCCCTGTCTCTCCGTCTCTGGTTCCGTCTTTCCACGTTTGTTAACGCCCGCGATTGATCGACGGACCCGACTGAGACAACTTCCACTTGCCGCCCAGCAAAGGAGCCGATGGAAGCTCCCCAAACCCGAAAGTCCGAAGGTCCGCTTATGGCTTCCGGCATTGGGCAGACGCCTTGCGAAGCATCCGCTTGACCTCCGCGATCCCAAAGGGTGGATCTCGGCGGTGGATCACCGCATGGCAGTTCGGACAGACTGGGCGCAAATCCTTGATCGGATTCAAAGCGTAGGTCCCGCCCGCGCGTGCGATGGGCTTGGTGTGGTGAACCTGAATGTAATTGGCGGCTTCCGTTCCATACGCTCCCAAGAAGTTGAAGCCGCAGATGATGCAACTCCGTCCGTAGTGCCGCAAACACTCCTCGCGAGCGTCCTGATTCCGCTCATAGGCGTTCACGGTAACCCGACGTACTGCACCTTCCTGGTACGGCGTTCCACCTTCGACTTCGTCCGCCGAGAGCTGATCGGGACGGCGTGTGAACGTGCCCCTAGATCTTTGGTCCGCCGTCGCGGCGGCCGAGACGATGAGTTGGCCGGCCCTAGGCAAGTCCTGCTCGCTCGTGATTTCAAATACCGACTGGAACCGTTTCGCCCACGTCCCGCTGGAAGGCGTAGGCCTCAGGTCCTGCGCGGTACTGGAATCCAGCGGCAGGAAGAGTCTCATACTCCCGTGCGACGGATTGAGTTGCGCGACTGCTCCCGAGGTTCCAGCCTTGAACGCAGCCCAGTATTTCGCTTCCGTGTAGTCCAGTTGGGGAATCTGTTCGCGGAGCCTCCGCAGCCATGCTCGCGTAGTGTTGCTCGCTCGGACGAGTTTGGATTCTGTTGCCATCGTGACCGGGAGAATCGCTTGCGATTGTATCGGATCGAATGGGGATAAAGAAATCGGCGCGTCGAGTGAGACACTTTCCACAATCTCCGCGTACATAGTTAACGAACGCGGAAACGATCCGCGTCGATAATCCCACCAGACGGCGCGTCGACCGCAAAGCGGACATCGTCGTGGGTGGCCTCCAAGGAGACCGCTCATGAACGAACGCGATGCTGATGATCGCGCTGAGGCCGTCCGTCAAATCGCCGCCATTCTCGCGGCTGCCTACGTCCGCCTGCGCTTCCCCGAAACTCCCCGGCAGGAAGTTGACTGTGCCGAGAATTCCCGCCCTCATGTGACTGCTGGTTAACACTATGAAAACAGAGACCAACAGATCCACTGGTCTGCGGGAACAGATTGAGGCCTTGCGCCACATGACCGTCGGCCAGCTCAAGGACAAGTACCGTGATGTCTTCGGCGAATCGAGCCGGTCGAATCACAAACAGTTCCTCTTCCGGCGCGTCGCCTGGCGCATCCAGGCCAATGCGGAGGGTGGCATCTCGGAACGCGCGCGTCGCCGCGCACTGGAGATCGCGGCGCTGAGGCTCGCCAGCCTGAACCCCTACGCGCTGCTGGCCACTGGCGTCGTCGCGGCGGGCGCGATCATCTACAACAACTTCAAGAACACACAGGAGCAACTCCAGGCCCGCTTCGACGAGATGCAGCAGCAGGCGCTCCGGAAGCAGCTTGCCAGTGGCAAGACGAGTGTTGAGGAACTGCGCAAGCAGGGGATGACGGACGACCAAATCCGGGAACTCATCATGGGAAAGCAAATCTTTCCAGGTGAGCAACCGTTTGATTTCGGTGGTCCGAAGATCACAGTTTCGCAGGCAGGCAAGGACAAAGAACCGGACCTTGAGGCGCTGAAGCGATCTGCCGAGATCCGCAAGCGGCAGGCCGAGGTGGAAAGGGAGTCGCGACAGGCCGCTATCGAGGCCGGCGTCAGGGGTCAATCGGGCTTCGCTCGCGAGATCGCCGAGATGAACGCACAGATCCAGAAGTGGACGACGTTCACCGACGACCGGGGAGTCGAGCAGCGAATCGCGCTGACAGGCAAGGCGTGGCAGAGCGTGCTCGATCAACTGTCGAACCGGTGGGCAACGTTCAAAGAGAAGCTGCTCAAGGACAATCGCGAGCATCTCGCCGAGTACCTCAAAGACGAAGAGGAAGCGGCCAGGAATCGCTTGGAGTTCGAGACTGAGCTATTCCAGCGAAGGCTTCAGTACAACGAGGAAATCGCCCGGCGGAACTTCGAACACCTCGAACGGTTGCTGGGTGTCGAGGAACAGCGCGCTGGAATCGACCGCGACACGCGGCTGCGCGCGGTCGATGCGGTAGATGCCCAGACCCTCGAACAGAAGGTCGCCGTTGAGCAGCGGAAGTCCGCAATCGAGGTGGACTACCTGGAGCGCGTCCACGAGATCAAGATGCGCCTGTTCGATCTCGAAACGTCGCGCATGGTCTTGGAGGAAGAGGCGAACCTGAAGCGGCTCGGGTATCGCGCCGACGAAATCAAGGCGCGGATCGGGGAACTGAGTCAGCAGCGCGAGGATATCCGGCAAGCGAACCAGGAGGGTACAGACGCAGCCATCGACGCCGCGCGTCAGAACGCCGCGAACCGGACGGCGGGAATGATCCGCGACCACAACCGGCAGGTCTTCGACTCCTTCAAGCGTCAGGCCGAAGGCGTCTTCGATGCGCTCCTCACGAAGTCGCAGTCCATCTGGTCGGCTATCGGGAACTCCTTCAAGACCGCGCTGCTGACCGCGATTAAGGACGTGGTCTCCTCGCGCGTAGCGGCGATGCTGATGCAACTGTTCACCGGCCAGAAGGTGTCGTTCGCGTCCGGAGGATCGGGCGGCGGCGGGATGTTGAGTGGCATCGGTGGAATGCTGGGCGTCGGTGCGATCCCGGTATTCGGTGCAGGCGGGGGCGGGTTCGGTGGCGGCGGGCCGATTCCCGGCGGCGCGGCTGGTGGATGGGGCACTCCTCCGTTCATTCCCGCGAGCGGCGGAAGTGGCGGCGTCGGTGGCTTGGCGAGTGCAGCGGGGACCGGCGGGATGTTCTCCAAGGCGGGATTGGCCGGCTCGCTGGCGAACCTGAAATCCTTCCTCGGGATTGGCGGCAGCGTGCAGTTGGCTCCGGGCGTCGC
>JACQZR010000089.1 GCA_016213775.1 Acidobacteriota bacterium | reverse complement strand
TTCGCTCAGATCGAGCCGCGCTTGATGCCGCGCAAAAAGCGCGCGGTAAGGTGTTTTTCAAAACAAGAGAGAAGCAACAACACTCGAAATGGAATGTTCTACTGCTTCTGTTCAACAATGAAGAGGTAAGAATCTAATCCTGTTGTTGCCAAAACGCCGGAGGCATTGGCCCACGTCCTTGGCCTCAGCGGCGGAGAATCTCAGGAGTGGCAGGTGCAACACGCGCTACTGAAAAGGCTCAGACAGGTTGTTCGCGCGGAATCGCTTACCCATGCGGAAGTGGCGGAAAAAGGCGGCTCGTCTCGAACGAGAGTGACGGCGATCCTGAATGGGAATCTCGATAACGTCTCAACGGATTTGCTGATCCGTCTGCTGAGTGCGCTCGGGTACCGGGTGAAGGTCTCGGTCTCGCGCATCGACTCCGCGGCATAGCCGGACGACAGCCGGCATTGCCGTTGATCGGGCTCCAGGAGGGTGTTAGAGTGACGTCATGACCGTAGCCGAAGAGTTTCAACGCCTTGCGAGTCAGCTTCGGGACGAACAGCCCGCCTACATTCTTGCCGAAATGAACGATCTCCTCACCAAGGCCTCGGGCCCCGAGATTGAAGGCGTTTCCGCGGCACCGATTGCCGATCCGTATCTGGCCAATTATGTCGCCGCCATGGTTGAGCAGGCGGCTCACCTGAGAGGCGTCCGGCCGCCGCTGTGGACCTCAGGAGTAGCGCCCCTTGCCCGGCCAGTCTTCGCGACCCCATGGATGTCCTTGCGTGCTCACCTGCTGCTGGAGTCGCCTGTGCCCTTCCGCCGGAGGAATATCTTCATCGATGCAACGATTGGCGATCGCGTCTGATGCTTACTTCGGCGCGAATCCGCGAATTGTTTGCAGCGCTCAATGAGGAGCTTGGCAGGAGGCAAGTGCGTGGGGAGGCGTATCTCGCCGGCGGCGCAGTGATGTGTCTGGTGTTTCAGGCCAGGCCAGCGACGAAGGACATTGATGCGATGCTTGTGCCGCCCGGCGAAATGCGCGCCGCCGTCAAGGCTGTTGCCAGCAGAGAAGGACTGGCGAGCGACTGGATGAACGACGCAGTCAAGGGATTCTTCAGCGAACGTGGCGCTTTCGAGGTATTCGAAGAACTGCGCAACCTGCGAATCTATGTTCCTCATCCCGGCTACCTCTTGGCGATGAAGTGTCTGGCATTGAGGCTTGGCGAGGAGTTTCAGGATCTGCAGGACGTCGCCGTCCTGGTTCGGGAACTCGGGCTGCGCACCGTTGCCGAAGCCGAGTCCATTCTGGGCCAATACTATGATCTGGCCCGATACCCTGCCAAGACACGCTATGTGCTGGAAGAACTGCTAGGCGGGGGGATCCAGCCCGCGGGTTGAGGTGCGATTTTTGCGGCCGCCGAACCAAATTCCGCAAACGTGTTAGAAAGGTGCGGGAGGATCGACTAATAGAGTTGTGGAGCAAGACGAACTCTACCGGAGCGCGGTGAGCGAGTTTGGACGCATGTTGGACCGGCTTGCGGCCGGCTATGAGGCGGATCCCGACAAACTGCGTGACCTGCGGCAGGAGATTCATCTACAGATCTGGAGAAGCCTGGAGGCGTTCGATGGGCGATGCGCACTCAAGACGTGGACCCTCCGCGTCGCTCACAACACGGCAACCTCGTACGTCATCCGGGAGCGGAGCTTGAACTCGAAACTGGTGAGCCTGGAGGAAATGGACCGGCCGCCGCAGAGCTTTGAACAGACGCCGGACATGGACCGGGACAAGGTACTGCGCGAGGTTCAGCAGATGATCCTGAAGCTGCGGCCGTTGGACCGGCAGATCATCATCTCTTACCTGGAAGGGATGGATGCGGCTTCGATGGCGGACATCACGGGTCTTTCGCCTGCCAACGTTGCTATGAAGATTCATCGGATCAAGAAGATCCTGGCGCAGCGCATTCGGGAGGAGCAGTCGCATGCGTGAAGTTCCTGAATTTACGGAAGTGATGGCGGCCTGGCGCGATCAGCCGGAAGAGGAGGTTCCCGTGGAAATGGAACGCATCCACAGACAACGAACGTGGGAATTGTTTTCGACCACGCGGTCCGAGATCCTGGGCAGCATCGTCGCTGCGCTGTTCTTTGCCAGTGTCATGGCATGGCGTTTTGGGCCGGAGCGGGAGCGGCTGGTGCTTTGGGGCTGCGCCGGGGTGGTGGTGTGGGCCGCCGTAACGGTGTTGCGGTATCGCAGTTTCCTGCGGGCCAAGCCGATCGGACCGGACGAGCTTGCCATAGCCGGCCTGGAGCATTACCGCGCGGAATTGCTGCGCCGCAGGGACCACCTGCGAAGCGCCTGGGTCTGGCACGGCCCATTGTTGCTGGCCTGCATACTGACCGCGGCGACGCTTGCGCGGAGGGTTGTTCCTGGCCGCCTTTGGGAAGCACTGCCCGTGGTTCTACTGCTGGCCGGGTGGGCGGTGATCGGGATCAGGCGCCGTTTGCGGCAGGTGGCGGACCTACAGACCGAGATCGATGAAATCAGAAAGGAGTCAACGCAATGAAGCCGTTGCTATGTTCAGTGGGGTTTATGTTGATCAGCGTGGCGGGCGCGCAGGACCCAGCCAAGCCCGTCCTGCGGAAGGGTGTTTCAGTGCAGATGCCGGTGGCTGCGCATGCGGTAAAGATGCGGGCGGCCGATGAAGAAACTGCGGTGGTGGTAGCCATAACCGCAAACGGAGACGTGTATGCGGGCATCGAGCGTACCGAGCCCGGTGCGCTGAGCAGCTTACGGCCGGAGACGGTCTATGTGAAGGCCGATGCGCGAGTGCCGTTCCAAAGGGTGCTCGCGGTGCTGGACGCTTTGCGTGGCAAGACAGTGGTGATGCTTGCGGCGTCTCCCGCAACCGCGGAGCGGACAAAGATTGTGGCGCCGTACGGGATCAAGATGAGCGTGGCGAAGTGAATGGCGCGACTAGTGGGTCGCTCGTGGTGGGGCTCAGGCCCGGCGAAGGCTGGCCTGAAAGGCCAGCCGCGGCCAGGATTGGCCGCCCTACACGACGGCGGCATGTACACACTCCAGTGCCGGCCCGCGCCGGTCTAAAGCCGGGTCGAGTCGTCCTCGCTGAAGCCCGCCCCACAAGGACTTAGAAATCGAGGCGGAGGGCGACCAAGCCCTGGCGCGGGGAGTTCGATTGGCTTGTCACGCGGCCGAAGTTGGCGGCGGAGACGTTGGCGACGGGGGCTCCAAAGACGACGCGGTTGAAGGTATTGAAGAACTCGCCGCGAAGGGTGAGGGCGATCTTCTCTGTAATGGCGATGCGCTTGATCAGACCAAACGACTCGTTGGCGAAATTGGATGCGCGTAGTTGGGTGTACGACCGGGCAGCACTTCCGAATTGGAAGCTGCCCGGCGCGGTGAACGCCGCGCGGTTGAACCAGGGGTCGCCGAGCGGGTTGGGATGATCGAGGGTCAGCGGCTGCCCTGCCACCAGATTGGGGCGCAACGTGCTGTTGAAGATCGGCAAGCTGTTGTTGGCGGTGAGGAGAACCGGCTTGCCCACCTGGTACTGCTGAATGGCGTTCAACTGCCATCCACCCAAGAGCGCCGAGTACCTCTTCCCTTTGCCGAATGGCAACTCGTAGGTGTAGGCAATGGTGAAGACGTGCGGCACATCGTTGGTGCTGATGGCCTTTTCCAGACGGCGGTTATAGAAGTTCTGCCCGCCCGGGCCACCACCGGCTGCGATGTTCCCATCGCTGATGGACTTGGCCCAAGTGTAGGCGCTGAGGACGCTGAGCCCGTGGGAAAGCCGTTTGGTGAACTTCGTCTGTAGCGAGTGGTAGGTGGAGTTCCCATTCGGGTTGGAATTGTTCGAGATCGTCAGGTACTGCGGATACGGCCGGAGCGATTGGGCAACCGACCCCGTAAAGCCTGTATACGGGACTTTGATGCCGGCAGCCACGGCGGCAGCCGAGGTCGCGCTCTGCGTCAGCAGCGAGCCGAGCGAGAGGTATTTCGGATCCACCTGATTGAGGTTGATGAGGCCGTTGCCGAGACGGTTCCCTTTCACTCCGACGTAGGCTGCCTCGATAGAGGACTGACCCGGCAGTTCGCGCTGGATGCTGAACTGGAAGTTCTGGAAGTAGGGCGGGCGTCCGTCCTTCGCGCCCATCATATTGACGTTGCTTCCATTCTGAACCGTGGGATTGATGAAAGGCGGCCGCGGCCAGGTGGTGGGGAAGCCATCGTCAAACTGGAAAGCCGGGGTGACGCCGGCGTTGGTGGAGGCGTAGGTCGGGGCGGCGTTGAAACCGTAGATGAAATGCTGAGAGGCGCGGAGGCCTCCGGTTGCATTGCCCTGTCCGTAACTGATGCCATAACCGCCGCGCAGAACCGTGAGTGAGTTGAGAGCATAGGCAAAGCCGAATCGCGGGCCGAAGGCTTTCCAGTAAGTATCGGCGAAGCTGGATCGGGAGTTGTCGCGACCGGGACCGTCGCCAAGGAAACGTACCGCTCCGAGCAGCCCACCCGCTCCGGGGTTGGGGAGCGCGGGATCAAAGCCGGAAATGTTGGTGTTGTGTTCTTCGCGCGGAGAGAACAGGTCCCAGCGCAGTCCGATATTCAGGGTGAGGTTGCGCCCGACTTTCCAATCATCCTGGGCAAAGAATGCCTTGTATTGGTAGCGAATGCCGGGCACGACGAACAGCGCGTTGTAGCTGGAACTGGCCACCGCGCCGAGCAGGAAGCTGGCGAAAGGATTGCCGCTGTTGCCGCGTCCGGCGGCTGTGGGAAGGGCGGTCTCGTTGGAGTGGAACGCGAAGATACCCTGCTGGTTGGCGCTGTCGGCGCCGTTGGTCTGCTGCCAGCGCAAATCGGCGCCGAACTTGAGGCTATGATTGCCGCGGAAGAGCGCGACGGTATCGGCGAACTGCAAGGTGTTGTTCACCTGCTTGCCCTTGTTCTTGGTCTCGTCGCTCCAGTTCTGATAGGTGTCGCTGAACTGGATGCGCGGGAGGATGTCGCCGGGAGGGTTGACGCCTTTGAGTCCGATCTTCTGCAACAGCCCTTGATCGGAAGTGGTGCGCGCCCAGACTTGCGGTTCGCGGGTGTAGCCGACGCGCAGATTATTCAGAGTAACGGGCGTCAGTTGATAGTCGTGGTTGAAGCGGCCCCATCGCGCCGGCCGCTGCTGGTCGAGGGCCGGACTCATCGCGCCTTCAATGAGCGCGGCGGCGACGCTGGCTTCGTCATTGAAGTAGGCGAAGACGCTGATCCGGTTCCTGGAGGAAAAGACGTGGTCGCCCTTGATGGTGTAGACGTTGCGATTGAACGCCGCTGCGCCGGTGGCGGTGTAGTTAGCGGTAGCGGCATTGGTGTTCGTGGCCGGCAGAAGGGCGAGGGTGGCGGCCGAAACTTTGCTGAAGCGGTTGACGGGAATGCGGGCAGCGGGGAAGGGGTCGCGGGTGAATCCGCCCGCGCCGTCGGACCGGGTGGAGGCGGGGTCGTAGATCTGCAAGGCGACGCCGGCCTTGGTGAGTCCCGAGAAATCGCCGCCGCGCTGGGCCGCGTTCGGCAGAGTGAGTAACTGGTTGGTGGCTCCGGCGCGGTAGCGGAATCCTTCATAGACAAAGTGGAAGAACGTGCGGTTCTTGCCCGAGTATCGGGGCAGCGTCACGGGGCCGCCAATGGAGACGCCAAACTCGTTTTGGCGGTTGATGGGCGTGACGGGGGCGATGAAGCCGCGGGCGTCGAGGGCGTTGTTGCGCAGATACTCGAAGAGCGCGCCGTGGAACTGGTTAGTGCCGCTCTTGGTGGTGAATACTTCAAACCCGCCACCGCTGCGTCCATATTCGGCGCTGTAGTTAGAGGATTCCAGTTTGAACTCGCCAATCGCATCGATCGGCGGGTAAGTGAACATCGTCCCGCCGCTCTCCGGCCCGGTGGACATGGCGCCGTCAAAGAGGACTTCTTTGGCACGGTCCTGCGAGCCGTTGATCTCCGTATTGGCTGTGTCGCCGGTGACTCCCGGCGCCAGGAGCACGAACGCTTCCGGATTGCGCATATTGCCGTTGACGGGCACAGGCAGGTCGCGCACCTGCTTCTGATCCACGACGGTGGAAAGGCTCGATGTGTTCTGGTCAATCAGGGGCGCGGCGGCGGTGACTTCCACGGCTTGGTCCAGGGCGCCAAGCTCCAGCGTCAGATCCAGCATGAGCGTCTGACCGATGTAGACCCGGGCATTCTTGCGGATCAGTTTGCGAAAGCCCTTGGCTTCGGCGACGATTTCGTACGTGCCGAACGGCAGGCTGCGGATGGCATAGTTGCCGGTTTCATTGGTAACGGTGGTGGACTTGACCCCCGTGGCTTCATTGGTAACAGTAATTGAGGCGCCTGCGATAACGGCATTGCTGGGGTCGACAACGCGACCTGTGATTGAGCCGAGATCCTGTTGGGCGCTGATGGAAAGAGTAAGGAGGATAGCGAGTAGAAGAAGACGGGGCATACGAAGACTCCGGTGTGAAAACTGAAGCAATGTGGCCAGTGGGCCGCTACTCACGAGGCTAGCACCGGGGGGAGGGGGGTGGCAATGCTTGTCGCCGGTAGGATGATTTGTCATACTGCGGAATGTGGTGCGCAAAATCGCAGTGACACTTGATCGCAGGACGGTAGATGACCTGGACCGTTGGGTGCGGGAGGGCAAGTACCCAAACCGCAGCCGCGCTCTGCAATCGGCGATTGATCTGCTCTCGGCACGCGACCGGCGGACGCGGTTGGTGCGGGAACTGGCGAAGTTGGACACGCGCGAGGAGAAACGCCTTGCCGAAGAAGGGTTGGACGGCACGTGGCCCGAATACTGAGAGGCGACGTTTATTGGGCGGATCTCAATCGAGTGCGCGGACGCGAGCAGGCGGGTCTTCGGCCGGTGCTGGTTCTGAGTCAGGACGTGTTTAACGCGAAGTCAGAAACTGTCATCGTGATGGCGATTACGAGCCAGCCGCAGCGAGCGGGATTTCCGCTGACACTGGAACTGCCACCGGATACGCTGGCGAAGCCGTCATGGCTGAAGATTTCGCAGGTCCGCACGATTTCGGTGGACCGGTTGGGGAAGAGGATCACTTCGCTGGGGGTACAAACAGTGAGCGATGCGGTAGAGGGATTGGTGGAACTGGTCGGGTAAATCCAGGGAGTCAGCTTGCGACGGGGCGGGGGGGGGCCGGTGGCGAGGTATTGCAGGATCTCCAATTCCCGCTGCTGAATCTCAAGGAGAACCGGCTGTGCGAGGAGCTGGTAATCGATGGAGCCGTGGGTTTTGCGAGCCTGCAGCAGCACGTCTTTCAAGTTGCCAACGCATTGCTGCGCGATTCGCATTTGCTCGTCGGTTTGAATCACGGCAGTTCCAATTCCACGATACCTCGTTCTTGGAGAGAACTAGTGGAAGCCGCCTACGCAACGAAAAAGGAAGGGGCCTTGGAATTCTTCGACCGCTTCACTTTCGGGCGAAGAGGTGGGACCCATGCACGCGATCGAAAACCTGTTCCAGGAGTTTCAGATGTTTCTGGCGAGCGGCAATCTTCGGGGCCTGATTCAGGCTCTCCAACTGGCGAGGTTCACTGTCGCCTGTGACGCACCTATCCGGTTTCGCCCCGAGATGTGGGTGCAGGAAGGTGGGCTCTCTAGAAAGCGTCGCGAGGGAGACCGCATCATCCCGGCGCCGCCCCAGTAAGGTTACGCTGACTGCTTGGCCGCAAGGCCGCCGAAGCGGCGTTCACGGCGGGAGTAGACTTCGATGGCCGCGCCGAGGCTGGCCTCGTCGAATTCGGGCCACAACTCCTCGACGAACATCAGCTCCGCGTAGGCGCATTCCCATAGCAGGTAGTCGCTCAGGCGCTGTTCGCCGGCGGTGCGAATGAGGAGGTCGACGTCAGGGCCGAGGGCGGCGGAAAATTCTTCGCGGGTGCGGGCGGTGGCGGCAGCTTGGACAATGGCATCGCGGGAGGAGTAATCGACGGCGAGGCGCAACAGCAGGCGTGTACAACCGGCAGTCTCCATTTCGGCTTTTTCGATCAGGGGAATCAAAGTGCGTGGCAGACGGTCGCGCCGTCCGATGACGCGGATGCGAACGCCTTCGCGCAGGCACTCCTCGATCTCGGTGATCAGGAAATGGCGGAACAGGAGCATTAACGCTTCGACTTCAGGCTGGGGACGTTTCCAGTTATCCGAGGAGAAGGCGTAGAGAGTCAACGTCGCGACGCCGTATTTGCAGGAGGCCTGGACGGCGCGGCGGACCGCCTTGGCGCCCGCGCGGTGCCCTTCCTGCCGGATGAGTCCGCGCTGTTGGGCCCACCGTCCATTTCCGTCCATGATGATAGCTACATGGCGGGGCACAGCGTGGGCAAGCTGCAAAGTTCTCGCTTTCATAAAGTTCTCAAACGTGCGTCCACGGTGGCCAGCGTGGCTGGCGGATCCTCTGGTTTACGCTCGCGGGTTTCCTTTCATGGCCTGAATCAGCGCTTCCATGTGGTCGAGGTACTGGTGGAGCGCCTTGCGGCCTTCTTCGGTAATGCGGAATTCAGTCTTCGGAACGCGGCCCTCGAAGTACTTTTCGCAGGCGATGTAGCCCGCTTCTTCGAGCTTCCGGGCGTGGATGCTCAGGTTACCATCGGTGGTTTCGAGCAGTTTCTTGAGGTCTGTGAACGTCAGCGATTCGTTGGCCGCGAGCGCACTGACAATTCCCAGCCGCATCTGTTCGTGGATGAGACGGTCGAGGCTGTGGACCCGTCCGCCGGGCAGTGGGGCCGGCGCGGCAGTCTCGGGCTTTCGTGCCAGGTTGTTTGTTTTGGCCATGTTACCTCCAGACCATTGCGATTCCAGATTCCATTACCCGCCGTAGCGTTTGGCGATCACAAAGCCGAAAACCAGGTGCAAAACACCGAATCCGGCGAGGAGAAACCAGTTGCCCCAAGACTGGGGGGCGAACAGGCAGACCGCACCCAATCCGATGAAACAGGCCCCCAGTGCGGGCACAATCCGGATGGAGAATGCACCGCCGGTCATGACTCCCGTGCCGTACAATAACAGCCAGATGCCGGGCAACATGCTGGCGTGTCCGGCGGGGTAGAGGGCGAAGGTGAGCGCGGCGCCGGCGAATAATGGCGGAATGAAGCTCATCACAAATTTGCGATACGGGGCGGCAGTGAGGTTTGATCCGGCGGCGACTGCCTTTCGGTGCATGGCGTAGAGTCCGATGGCAACGGCGACCAGTGCTTCGGTCATCCATACCGAGAGCCAGCCCTGCTGGTCCTTTTGGACGGCGGCGAGAAACGCCGCTACGATGGCTGTGGCTCCCATGACGGCTCCGCCCCAACCGGGGACGGCGGTAAAACTGGAGGCGCGCTCCATCGTTTCACGGATGTAGCGGAGGCTATCCAAAGCATGTTCATGGATGGGTACGGGCTGTCGGGATGCCGATGGCATGATGGGTACATGATGACACGGGCGGCGCAGTCGTGTCAAGTACTTTGTTGCGCAAAGTGAAGCCAGAAGCCAGAAGCCAGAAGCAAGGAGCCAGGAGCCAGAAGCAAGAAGCCAGGAGCCAGAAGAAAGAATATTTAGGTGCCCGATGCGCGGGCGGGTTCTATGGACAGCATGAGTTTGCTTTTTGGGGTGTGGTAGAGGCGGAAGCGGCCACCAGTGGGAAGGGCGTTGGCAGCCGCCTCGTCGACGGTGAAATGCTCGTTTTGAATGACATAGGCGTAATGGCGGCGGCTTTGGCCGTGGAAGTGATCCATGCCTAGCCCGCGCGTATCCTCATTACTGAGGGAAACGCGGCCGTCGAGGAAAGCGGACTTCCCGTTGGCCAAATCCTGAACAAGGAGCACGAGGTAACGGGAGCTTTTCAACATCGCGATCAGGAGGGCGCCGAGGCAGATGAGTGTCACCGCTCCGAACATGACGCCGATGCCCTTGGCGCCGAGGATACTGATGATCAGCAGGACAAAGCCTGGAATCAGCGTCTTGACGATGAAGCAGCAGGTGAGCCATCCGAGTAGAGCCATACCGGGGTACTTGACCGGTTCCAGGGCACGGGAGAAGAGCATCCCCATCTGTTTATCGCTGATGCGGCCTCTGCGGTTTTCTTCTAAGTCCTGCATGGTGAAGCCGTTGGCGCGGGCGAGGTCTACAAGCGGATCCTGGCCTTCGTAGTCACCAGTGACGTATTCAATGTAAGACATGGTATGCGACCGTCAGGTAGGTAATCGGTCGCATGCAGGAGGTTCTTTAGCCTGGGGGGTTGGTTTCCGGAGCGGACCGGACACGGGCCTTACCAATTTTTCTTTTGTTGGCCCAATAGGCCTTCATCCGTTCGGAAACCACTACGCGCTCTTCCTCACCCATACTCTTGCGTCCGCGCCTGCCACGAGGCGGGGTGAGTTGTCCAGTACGGCCCGCCAGTAATGCCTCCAAGTGTTCGATCACCGCGTCGATCCGCTGCCGTTCTTCCTTCAACTGCTCAATCGCCTTGAAAATGTCCATGTCTGATTCCGGCCTTTCCCGTGAGAAGCGGTGGACGCCCACCCTGCTTCCCATTGGACAGGAAAACCGGAAAAAGTGAAATGGACTAACGAGTTAGGAAGGGCCAGTATGGTACTAAGTGATATCCATACTTAGTAACGGCTAGCCAGAGTAGTCCGCCGAGTATAGCGAGTACACCCAGCACGTAGGGGAGTACTTTCTTCCAGGGGAAACTCTCGCCGTCCCGGCGAAGGACAAGCAAATAACTGGCGAAGACGCCGACAAAGAACAACAGCCACATCGGCATCGCGAAGAGGAGCATGTTAAAAATGTCGGGAGTGGGAGTGATAATCGCTGCGAGGAGCGTGATCACGAGAATCGCATACCGGGCATTGGCTAGGAGAAATCGCGGAGAAGCGATACGGAGCAGAGTGAGGAAGAAGATGACGACCGGGAGTTCAAACACTAAGGCTACACCGAGGATCACATTCACAAAAAGGTCGAAATAATATGTGATTGTGATCATCGTCTGGAGGTCGGAATCGCGGCCGATGCCGATTAGGAACTCCAGAGCGAAGCGGAATGCAACGAAGTAGGCAAAGAGGCCGCCTGTGATGAACAGACCTGCGGAGACGAGAATGAAGGGGGCAGCGAGGCGGCGCTCCTTCTTATAGAGACCGGGAGCGATAAACGACCATATCTGGAAGAGTACCCAGGGCGAGGCGAGAAAGATCGCGGTGAGCAGCGGCATCTTTACCCAGATGATGGAGAAGCCCTCCATGGGGGCGTTCTGGACGAGCTTCGGGGGGACGATGTTGAGGTTGATGAGGGCCTGCTTGGCGGGTCCCTGGATGATTTTCCAAAGCTGGTTGGAGAAAGTGAGGCTGAGCAGGAAAGCGACGCCCAGCCCCACGAGCATTTTGAGAATGCGCGAACGTAACTCCTCGAGATGTTCGAGGAATGACATCCGGAGCATCCCATCTTCTTCTTCGTCTTCCGGCTCGGGCTCCGGGGTTTTGGATTCAGACTGCGGTGGCGGCGGCGGGGGAACAGCGGGCGGCTGGGCCGGCTGCTCCTGGACTACCGCCGGAACTGCCGGCTGGGTATTGGATTCATACGCGTAAGGATCGTCGTAATAACCGTAGGAATCATCGACTGTGGGCTGATAGGTAGGGGAAGTCGTATCGGGCTGTGCGAGGGCAGGCGTGGGTGTGCCAGCGCCGGTGGGGGCAGGTTCGCTCTTCGGCGCCGGTTCTCCTTGCGGAGAAGACGCTCCCGTCTTGTCAGGTTCCACAGTTGTTCCTTCCTCGAGAAACGGAGCTTAGCTGCGCGCTACTGGTCTACCTTGGTCAGCGGCGGCCGGCACAGCCGTTTCAGTTGGAGCGGCGGGTGAATCGGGCGAACTTGCGGCTTCGGCTTCGGTTGCCGTGGCAACCTGCGTATCGCCGCCGGTTTCGTCCGGCGCCGTCGATGATTCAGCGCCCTGAGTTGCGGAAGCGCTTACGGTGGAGTTTTCCTGCGTGGACGTGCTGGCCGAATCGGAGTAGTAGTTGTCGTAGCTGGAATCGTAATAGCCGTTCTCGTTCGAGGAATCGAAATTATTGATTTCGTTCGAGTACTTCTGCAGATCCTGGCGGACTTCCGACGTGTCCTTTTCGATGTTGGCCATTTCGCGGTCGAAAGTGGCCTTCAGTTCGCTGGAGTGTTTGCGAAACTCAGCAAGTCCCTTCGCGATGTTCTTTCCCAGTTCCGGAAGTTTCTTGGGGCCGAAGATGACCAGAGCAAGCAGGAAGATGAACATCGTCTCCTGCCAGCCTAGATTCCACATAACCAAAAACCTCCCTGCGTGTTGCGACAATCCAAGCAGGACGGTTCCCGCCGACTGTACGCTTGTTGACCTTTACATCATAGCGAGGGGGCGGAATCGCGTCAACGGAGGGGGGCAGGGTGGGGGAATCGAGGCGGCGAGAACAGCGGCCTTGGCATCGTCCGCGGTCAACGTCGGGCAGGGTGGCGATCTCCGGAAAACATCACATGGCCACACGTACTTCGTACCTCTAGCTGCTAGAACAGAACTCCGAATCGTCGAAGCCAAAACCCAGCCCGTCTGTGGCGCATTCAGCCCGCCTGCCAGCGCATTCAACCCGCCTGTCGTGTATTGCTCGGGATCGCGAACGCTCATCCCGCATGATAGGACAATCTATGAGATTCCTAACGCTGCAGGCGATCACCTTGTTGCTTTGGCAAACCAACGCGACGGCGGAGCCCCCCGAGGTGGTGAAGAGCACAGTGACGGTCACAGGCACGCGGAACCCCCTGGAGATCGACAAGTCACCAGTCTCGACATCGTTGGTGACGCGGCGCGAGCTGGAGGAACGCAACATCCGCCAGGTGGACCAAGCGCTGACACTGGTGGAGGGCGTCAACAGCCTCCGCACGAAGGGCGCGGCCGATAACGATTTTGGCCTGGGTCTGCGGGGATTCTCCGGGCGTGGGGGGCAGTCGCGCACGCTGATTCTCGTCGATGGGCAGCCCGTCAACAACTCGTACATCGGCAGCGTGAACTGGTCGACCTTTGCACCAAGCGAGATGGAGCGTGTCGAAGTGGCGCGCGGGCCGTTTTCCGCGCTCTACGGCGGCAACGCGATGGGAGGCGTCGTCAACCTGATCACTCGCCCCGTCGATCGGCGAAGAATCGAGTTCAGCGGACAATACGGCAGCCGCGAGACTGCCAACTACTCGCTGCACGCGGCGGACCGGCTCTTCGACAAGCTTGGCCTGAGTTTCGGCTACAGGACCTCGTATTCCTCGATCTTCAGATGCCCGGCATGGACGGCTTCGAAGTCGTGCGAAACCTGCCCGGCGAGAACCCTCCTTGCATCGTGATCGTGACGGCCTTCAACGAGCACGCCATCCGGGCTTTTGAGGCCGGAGCCATCGACTATCTGTTAAAACCCGTCGGCCAGGATCGGTTGATGAAATGCGTGGAGCGCGTCCGCCAACTTCGGAAGAGCGCGGTGGCGATCGCGGAGAGCGTGGCGCGGCTCCAGGGCGTCGCCCACCAAGCTCCTACCAATCGGCCACGCAAGATCGTTGGTAAGGTTGGCGAGGAGTTTCACTTGCTCGACAGCAGTCAGGTTCTCGCGTTTCAGGCGGAGCGCGAGTTGGTCTGGATCATCACCCGGAAACAGCGCTACCTTGCGACTCAGCCACTGAAGATCATTCAGCAGAAGCTGGGCGACCTGAACTTCGCGCGTGTGCACCGGAATTCCCTTGTCAACCTCGATCACGTCGCGAAGATGGCCCCGCTCAGCAGCCAACGCTGGCTGTTAACGCTCGCCAACCAGCAAGAGTTTATTGTTAGCAAGCGGCAAGCTCGCGCGGTTCAGAAGCTGCTGAGCTGGTAGAAACGCGGAGCTTCTACTTGGACCATAGACTCCAGGAGGGTCTTGTGGGGATGGAGTAGTCAAGCATGTTCAGTGTTTGCCGCAGGGGGAGACCATGGCGGCCTTGGCCTCGTCCTGGAGTGGCTGCGCGGTTGACGATGCGGAGTACGCCGGCCAGGGGGGCCGGCTGCGGACGAGGGCGTCCTACAGCTTAGAAGCCGCTCTTGGGGCGGTAGCCGGGACGGGCGCGGACGCGGTACTTCTTGCCGACGTCGGAGACAATCTCCACCGCGACCTTGCGGAACTGCTCGTTGGAGTTCTGCTGCGGATAGTAGGTAACGGTGTAGGAGTTTCCGAGCGATTCGCGGATGGATTCAAAGGCTTCCACCTGCTTCTGCCATGTTTTGGCGAAGTAGACCTGGCCGCCGGTGCGCGTGGAAATGCGTTTGAAGACGCTGGTGGATACCGGATCGCGCGAAGCGTCATTGGTGGAAATCACGTAGATGGGAATACCCTCGTCCTCGGCCACCACGCGGACGTCATCAGGAGCGACCATGCTGGCATTATCGGGGCCGTTGGAAAAGACGATCACCACTTTGCGGCCCGGGACGTTGGCGGCATCGCGCAACGTCAACAGGAGCGCGTTGTAGAGAGCGGCATCGTCACCGGCCACTGCCTTACGAAGACCGCGGATGGCTTCGAGGTGATCCTTCTGCAGCGACGCCGGCCGCGAAAGGTTGCGGCTGAAGGTGTAGACTGCGACGGAATCGGCCCGATCCAGTCCGCGGATGAAATCGGCTATGGCGTCAGAGGCATAGACGAAGCCGCGATACATATAATTGCTGGTGTCGAAGAGGACGAAGACGTTGGTGCCGACAAAGGCGTCGGCGGCGTTGCCTTTTTCGCGTTCCTCGGCGTTGACCACCATGGGCCGCGTCTGGCCGTTCTCGAGCACCTGAACAGGCGTTTTGTTACCTTCGGCAAACGTGTTGACCTTTTGCACGATGCCGTCTTCCAGAATGCGGAAGTCGGATGCCTTGAGCCCGTTGACCCACTTACCTTTGCTATCGGTGACGGTGAAGCTGAGCACCACCATGTCGACCTTGACGCGGAACGTGGGACGTGCCGGATCTTGCGCGTAGAGCCAGGCACCACCGACAAGCGCCGCAGCCACCCCCACAATCCAAAGCTTGCGCATGTTCTCCAATCCTCCTGTAACAACCTTAGTGCCGACCCCAAATTCGGCAACTTACCAACTGAGAAACTACTGAATCCCGGCGCCGGCCGCGCCTCCGCGCGATTGTGACCGGACGTCGGTGCCAACGGCCCGAAGCGATCGCAACAAAGCGGGCCAATCCTCGAGATGCGTGGCAAAAATCCTCTCCACCGTCTTCTGTGTCCACTCCGGGATGAGAACGTTGAGTTGCGCCGGAGAGATATGCAATTCATCGGCGAGGGCGGCGTAGTACAACAGATTCGATTCCCAACTCTCGGCCATGATCCGGCTGGAATAGCCCATCAAGGTGGGGAACGTCCGCAGATGGAGGAGTTCCGGTCCGTTGTTGTTGGACAGAGTGGGCTTGGGCGTGCCAAAGGCGCGTGAGACTGCCGCGTAGGACAACTTATCCTTCTGTGCGGCGGCGAGACGGCGAATATCGGCACCCAAATGCCCTGGATCGGTTTCGGCAAGATCGGCCGCGAGAAGGAACAGCTCGGCAGGCGTGGTTTGCTCAAGAGCTTCCGGAACCTTGCCGGCGGCGAGCAGGTATTCGATGCGGCGAGCGCGTGCGGGTGGTGCGTGGCGGTCGAGCGAGTCCATCACCTTCTGGCGGCGGGAGTCGCTGAGAGCGGCTTCGGCCAGCAGTGATTCGCCCTCTCGCATGTGCAGCCCTACCCAGTGGACGAGCGAAGTGGGCACGTTCCACCAGCGCGGGACTTTGGCGGTGAGGATCATCTGGGGAACGAGATCACCCCAGATGAGAGCCTGTTCGCGGGACGGGACGAGGAAGTTTTGTTCGGCCTCGGCGAGGGCATAGGGCAGGCTGGCGAGCGAGCCGACGAGACGGCCACCGGCACTCGAGGGCCAACCGGTACCGAAGACCTCGGTGTGCTTCCATGTCTGGGGAGAGCCCTGAAGACCGAGGAAATCGTGGCTACGAACGAAGATGGGATTGGTCTGAAGAATCTGCGCCCCGGGCGGTGCGTAGTGGACGTAACTCAAGCCCACGATGGCGTCGCGGAGCATTGGCGCGAGGTGGGCGCGGAGGTCCTTGAGCTTTTCGGCATCCGCGGCGGCCTTTTCCACCTGGGCGCGGATGTTGAATTTACGTTGCTGATCGATGTGGCGCTCAGTCCAATAGCCGAAGGCCATGGCGTTCTTCTCGACGGTGGTCATGGCGGCGCGCGGAACCTGTATTTCGGAGATGCGCGAAGCGAGCCGGTTGAGGAGCGCGGTGTTCACTTTCTCGCCCTTACCCACGGCTTCCAGGTGGTCAGCAACGTCGAATAGAAGTTTGATGGAGGGAAGCCGCTGCGCTTCAGTCAGCTTGATCATGTTCTGGACTAACTGACGGTGCGCCTCAGCGTCGCTTGGGGTGGCGGTGCCTGCCAAGAGGTCGAGCAGACGGTCAGACGGGTTGGCGTTGGCGGGTGACTTGGTGTACTTGAGGACGGTGCTGATTCCGCTGCGGCCGGCGTCAAAGAGCTCGCGGTTTGAGCGGATCTTCGCGAACGGGGTGAGGATTTCCGCCAGGGCTACGTCTGCATCGGCGCTGGCGAGCGATTCCTGACGGTGAAGGATCTGCCACAGACTGACCAAGCCCTGGAGCGTACCAGCGGTGTCCGCCTTTAGACCCTGGTCGCGAATCTGGAAGACGGACTGCGCCGTGTCCATGTAATGCAGAATGGTCTTGTCGCCGAGCTCGGGGGCTTCGGCGAAGAGCGGGTACTGCGAGCCATAGACTTTGAAACTGCGCATGAGTTTGTCGACGGTAGTGGGTTCGAGGGCCTTTTCGCGCCGGCGGTTGATGTCGCTGACGGACATGAAAATCTTCAGCGGCTCGTTCTCTACGGCTTTGCGGCAGAGGGCGAACAGGGCCTCGATGACGTCGTCGGGATCTTTCCAACCCGAGGCGGCCTTGGTCAACTTGCCGTCGTACTTGCCGTGCGGGTGTTGCACGAAAAGCTGCTTCCACACCTCGACGCCGCCGGGGACGTGCGGCTTGCCGTTGAGCTCCATTCGCATGCGGGTGGTGAGAAGCATCAATTCGGTGTTGGCGCGGAAAACCGGGCGCGCCGGGCCGGGGCTGGTAACGCGTCCGCGAAGGGCGCCATAAAACCGTTTCATGCGGGCCGGCTCGGTGAGGTATTCGAGCACCGGACCTTCAATTCGCATGAGGGAATCGTAGTAGCTGGCGAGCCAGCCGTCGTCGCGGGAGATGAGCCTTTCGACGAAGGCGGAGCCTGTGTCAGGAGCAACGCCCGCCAGGTCCGTCCAGCCCGGGGTTGCCTTCTGGCCGCCGGGAACGGGGACTTTGCCGTTCTTGATCTGGATCATCCCGCCGAAAAAATCGAGGACGTGCGAGAACGCTTTAATGCGTTGGACAGTGAGGTTCTTTCTGAGCTCGTTGGCGGTATTCGGGTCCAGCTTCGACATGGCCAGGTATAACCGGCACAACGAGGGATCGCCGAGGAAGGCATCGATGAACTCCCCCTTCTCCTTTTCCTTGGCCGTGAGCCAGTAGTCGGCCGTATAGAGGACAGGGACTTTAGTGGGGGCGTAGTTGTAGGAAAAAGGGCGGTTGGAGCGAAGGGCCTGTTCCAGGTCGGCGAGAGGGAAGCCGGAGTCGATGGTGAGGAAAGCGCGGGAAGCGTTCACCGTTTCCAGCACGAGTTCGCCGCCGCATCCGCCACGCATGCGGTAGCCGAGGACGCGGAGGAGATCGGCAGTCGCGGTGGATTCGCAAGTCTCCACCTTGATAGTCTTGCTTTCGCCGGACAGCTTGGCGAGCTCGCGCGCTTGCGAGAGGTAGCGAACGACAAGTTTGAGGTATTCGGTCTGGTCGAGTGCTTCAGAAGAGTTGGCGGCCTGGTAGCCGTTGGTAACCACGTTGCGGGCGAGCGCACCGAGGACCTCCTCTTCTTTGAGATCGGGGGAGAGCGCGGCCATGCGGGCGAACGAGCGAATGGGGCCGGGGATCTCAATGATGGAGGAGGGCTGCGAGGGTGTTGGTGCGTTGGCTATTTGCAGGCCCGTTCCACCGGCGGCACGGTAGGTCTCCAGGTGGCGTTGTGCGCCGGAGGAATCGCCAGCGAGCAGGTCGAGGAGAGCGAGCCGCCGGGCGACAGCACTTTTCCGGGTGGAATCGGAGTCGACGAGAGGGAGGAGCTTCAGGTAGGCGGCACGGGTGCCGGGGTCTCCATGACGGTCCAGGTATTCGGCCAGCGCAGTAGCGCCGGCGACATCCCGCGGGTTATCCCGCACCGCCTTCTCCAGCAGCGCACGCGCATCAGCGCCGTTCCCGGCAGCTTCCAACTGCCAGGCGCGGTCGGCTATCGCTTGCGCGAAACATCCGCCGGCCAAGACGAAGATGAGAAACGCACCCGTTTTCCTCATAGGGCAACCTCTTTGGCTTTATACTCTACCACTTTCAATCGTGGTTGGCAGTTGCGAGCCTACTGCCATCCCCAAACCCCAAGTCTGGGGCGTATTTTAGGTCATTTGCGTGGCGGAGCGCAACTAGTGAACAAACCAGTGAATGCGACCGCGAACTCTGATTCTCACGCCACTGTAAACTGTTGAACATGATCCGAACACTCTGGTTGCTTGTTGCAACGACTATTATGCCATTATGCGCCCAACAACCGACAATTGCCATTATCGGCCTGCGGCACTCGCACGTGTGGGGGCACATCGGAAAGATGATTGACGGCAAGCCCGCGAAACTGGTGGGGATCGCGGAGACACTGCCGGCGCAGTTGGAGGAGGCGAAGAAGCGCGGAGCGGCCGAGTCGCTGTTCTTCGCCGATTACAAGATGATGCTCGACAAAACGAGGCCGGACATTGTGTGGGCCTTCACCGAGAACAACCGTCATCTGGAGGTGGTGGAAGCGTGCGCGCCCCGGAAGATCCACGTGATTTTTGAGAAGCCGCTGGCGTCGACGCTTCGCGATGCGCAACGGATCCGGCAACTGGCGTTGGGGAGCGGCATCCACGTAATGACCAACTATCAGATGGCGTGGTGGGGTGCGAACTACACGGCAAAGAACGTAGCCGATTCGGGGGATTTGGGGAAAGTGTGGCGGCTGCGGGGTATTGTGGGCCACGGCGGGCCGGGCGGTGCGACGGGGCTCAACAAAGTGTTTTTTGACTGGCTGACGGATCCGGAGAAGAACGGCGGCGGAGCACTGATGGACTTCGGCTGCTACAACGCGCTGTGGAGCCTGTGGTATCTGGGGCGGCCTGACAGCGTTTACGCGCAGGTGAATCAACTTCGGCCTGGCGAGTTTCCGAAAGTGGAAGACAACGCGGCGTTCCTGCTTTCTTATAAGAACGGCGTCGGAGTGTTTGAGGGGAGTTGGGATCTGCCGCGGAGTTTTCAGGAGCTGGAGATTTTCGGGCGCGAGGGGAGCCTGAACATGGCAAATGGCAAGGTGGAGTTTCGGAAGGGGCGCCAGGGTCCGGTGATACCGGTGGAGATCACACCGCTGCCGCTCGAGCGCTCCGAGCCAATTGCTTATATGGTGGATTGCATCCGGAAGAAACGTTCGCCGGAGGGGTTGGTTGCGTTGGACATCAACGTCGGCGTGGTGGAGATTATTGAGGCGTTGCGGAAGTCCATTAAGGAGCACAAGGCAATCCGGCTGGATTAGGGGTGACGGCAGAGAATGAAAAAGCGCCGAGATGGGCTGGCCTGAAAAGGCCAGCCGCGGCCAGGATTGGCCGCCCCACACGACGGCGAAATGTCCAAACACCAGAGGCGCGACTGAAGTCCCGCGAATTAGTGTGCTGTCGGATTCATCATAAGGCGCAAGGCTTGTGATTCCGCATCGTTGGGATCCTCGCGCAGGAGTGCGTCCAGTTCGGTAAGCGCCTCCGCCGCCTTTCCGTTTTGCCAAAGCAGCAAGGCGAGTGTGCGCCGGGGGAGTTTTTGCTCACGAGGCAGCAGTCTGACGACTCGGCGTGCATAGCCCAGCGCGACATCGAGCTTCGCGGAGGCGAGATTGATTTGAACAGCAAGCCAAAGAGCCGTGGTGTTATTGGGTTCAATGCGGATGGCCTGCTCGACGTGTTTGGAGGCCTGTGGCAACTGTCCGTTTAAGTGGTACATTTCCGCGAGCGTCATGTGGAGGAAGTCATTATCGTCAGTGACGGCAATGGAATGCTCAAAGATCGTGTAACTATCCTTCCAGAGTGCCGTTTGCCGGAAGGAGAGAAACGCCAGCACGATGCAGATAAGGGCTGCTGCTGCTCCGGCGATCTTCCATTTGGGGATCTTCCATTCACGGACAAAGCGGGCAGTAAGATCCACTGCGAGCCAGGAGGCGAAGATGCTGATTCCGATTGAAGGTATGTAGGAGAACCGGTCCGCCATTGCTTGCAGGCCGCTCTGCGCCAGGCCGACCATGGGCACCATGGCGCCAAGGAACCAGAACCATCCGGTTACGGCGTAGCCTTGAGTCGACGACCACTTCAACGCGAAGGCTGTCACGGCCAGAAGGAGCACAACGGTCATCACAAGGGTCAAGGTGTCGATCTTGTGGAGGGGATAGAACACACTCAGCTTGGCGGGCCAGAAGATCTTCGCAAGATAGTCGCCATAGGAGACGATGGCATTCTTCAGGCGATACGAGGCAGGGAGGCGGCCCAAATCGACGGTGGCGCCGGCCGCACTCTGACCAATATAGGTGATGACGCTGAGTCCGGCGGAAATCAGGAAGAGGGGGATTTTCTCGTAGATTCGCGGCCACAACTGGGAAAGGCGGTTCAATCGTGCGAGCGGCCAGAAGTCGAGGAGCAGCAAGACAAAGGGCAAGGTGACGACTGTCGGTTTGCTCATCGCCGCGCAGAGGGCGGCAAGCACTACCGGCAGATAGCGCTTCCAGGAAGGAGACTTCGCATAGTATGCATAGGCGGCGACAGTGAGAATCCAGAACAAACCGCTGAGGAGGTCTTTGCGCTCGGCAGCCCAGGCGACGGATTCGACGCGCAGCGGGTGCAACGCGAACAGCGCCGCGGCGAAGATGCTACGGCCTACGGAGCCGGTAAGCAGAAAGAGCGTCCATGCCAGGAGAGCACCGTTCAACGCATGAATCCCCGTACTGACAAGATGATGAGGCCCGGCATTGAGACCGAACAACTGACAATCCAGCATGTGCGAGATCCACGTCAGCGGCTGCCAATAATAATGTTCCACGGTCACGAAAGCCCAACGCAGGTTCGTCAGAGAGAAGCCGGTTCGAACGTTCGGGTTATCGGTGATGTATTGGCGGTCGTCCAGATTGACAAAGTCGTGCTGCCAGGTTTGGAAATAGATTCCAACGACAATTACCGCGAGCACAGCCATGGCGATCCATAGAAAGCGCGCCGGGAGCACGGGAAGCGAAATGCTCACGGGAGGAACTGCAGGCGCGGTGGTTTTCGAGGCGCTCTTTTTCTGTTTCCTGGCCATGAATCAGTCGCCGTGCGCGGGAAGTGGACCGTCGACTGGTTTGCGGCTGACGAGCGCGCCGAGGTCGTCGAAGAGCGAATAAGCGACAGGAGTGACAAGGAGCGTTAACAGAAGCGACAGGCTCTGCCCGCCGATGACGATGATTGCAATGGAGCGCCGCTCTTCGGCACCGGCGCCAGTGCCCAACGCCAGCGGAAGCATGCCGGCGACGAGGGTCATGGTGGTCATGAGGATGGGGCGGAGACGGTCGCGATTGGCCTGCATGATAGCGTCGAGGCGGGACATGCCTTCGCGGCGGAGCGAGTTAGTGTGGTCGATCTGCAGGATTGAGTTCTTCTTTACAACGCCAAACAGCACGAGGATTCCGAGGGCAGAGTATAAATTCAGTGTATCTTTAAACAGCCACAACGAGTAGAAGCCGAATGGGACCGCGAGCGGCAGGCTAAGCAGAATCGTCACCGGGTGAACCAGGCTCTCGAACTGCGAAGCCAGGATCATGTACATGAAGACGATGGAGAGAAGGAACGCGATGAGGAATTCGCCGAAGGTGCGCTGGAACTCGTTTCCCCTGCCGATGATCATGGTCGAGTAGGTGACCGGCATGTTGAGGGTGCCGGCTGCCTGACGCATTTCCTCGAGGCGATCGGCGAGGGCGTAGCCGGGAGCGATGTTGGCGCGGATGCCCACCTGACGCTGGCGGTCCAGCGCTTCAATGCGGTAGGGGGCCGTGCCTTCCTGCAGACGAACGAGGTTGTCGAGCCGGACCATCTGGCCGTTGCGGGCAGGGACGTACAGCTTGGATACGGCGCCGGCGTTACGGCGATCGACACCGGTGAGGCGCACTTCGACGTCGTACTCTTCAGCGAGTTTTTCGTCGCGATAGCGGGAGACCTCATCGTCGCCGCCCACCATGAGGCGGAGGGAATCGGCGATGTCGGAGGCGTCGACACCGAGGTCGGCGGCGCGATCCCGATCGAGGAGAACGCGCAACTCGGGCTTGGTCATGCGGAGGGTGGTGTCGACATCGACGAGGCCGGGGATCTTAGTGGCGAGATCGCGCAGACGTTCGCTGTAGCGGCTGAGCTCGACGAGTTCGGGGCCGCGAATGGAGAAGTCGATGTCGACGGGCGCGGAGCCTTGCGACAGGGACTGGGCGTTGCGGACCTGCACGCGAAGGTCAGGGAATTGTTTCATCTTCGCGCGGATTGCCTGCATCACGTCGCGTTGGGAATAGATGCCCTGAAAGGCTTCCATGGGGTGGCCTTCGAGTGTCTTTCTCCAAAGCCTGGATGGCGAGAAGACGCGGTCTTCGATGTTGGTGATGCGGACGAAGACCTGGGCGTTGTTGACCATTCCGAGATAGCTTGCTCCGATGGTGGCGAGGATATGTTCGACGCCGGGAAGCTCGCGCATTTCGGCTTCGACGCGCTGCATCACTGTATCCATGGAAGCGAGGCTCGCCCCTTCCGGCGCGGTCACCGACATTTCGAACTCGCCTTCATCGACGTTGGTGGGGATGTATTCCTGACGCACGCTCCTGTAAATGGGCACGGAGGAAACAACCACCGCGATTGCGAGGACGGAGACGATCAGGCGGTGGCGCATGGACCACGCGAGCATACTGGTGTAGGCGCGGTCCACCAGGTTGTAGAAGCCGCCGCGCGAGTCGGCTTCGTCTATGGAGTGGCGATGCTTCACCTGCAACATGCGCGAGCTCATCATCGGCGTGAGGGAGAAGCTGACGAGCAATGAAACCAGTATTGCGGCGGCCGCGGTGACACCGAAGCTATACAGGAAGCGGCCGGAGATGGAGGACATGAACGAAACAGGGAGGAAGATGACGACGAGGCTGAAGGTGGTGGCCATGACTGCGAGTCCGATGTCGCGCGTGGCTTGCACGGAGGCCAGCATGGGCGGGAGGTGCTTCTCTTCAATGAAGCGGAAAATATTTTCGAGGACGACGATGGCGTCGTCGATTACGACGCCGACCATGAGCACGAGCGCGAGCATGGTGATGTTGTTGAGCGTGAAGCCGAAGAAGTACATGACGCCGAAGGTGGCGATGATGGACGCGGGAATGGCGACGGAGGCGATGATGGTGGCGCGCCAGTTCTTCATGAACAGCAGCACGACGAGGGAGGCGAGGATGCTGCCGAGGATGAGGTGAAGCTGCACTTCGTGATAGGCTGCTTCGATATAGCGGGATTGGTCCTGAACAATGTCGAGAGAGACGCCGGGAGGGAGAACCTGGCGGATGCGCGGCAGGCGATCCTTGACGTTCCGGATCACCTCCATGGTGTTAGCGCCCGACTGGCGGCGGACCTGAATGGCGACGCCGGGCTTGCCATCGTAGCGTGCCGCGGTGCGTTGTTCTTTGTGGCCGTCTTCGGCGTAGCCGATGTCCTTGATGCGAACCGGGGTGTTGCCGATGGTGGCGACGACGAGGTCGTTGAAGAGCTTGGGGTCAGGGAGGCGGGCGATAGTACGGAGGACGAGTTCGCGTTTGCCTTCGTCGACCCGTCCGCCGGGGATTTCGGCGTTCTGGCGGCGGACGGCGTCGCGGACTCGCACGATGGGGATCTTGTAGGCGTCGAGACGATTGGCGTCGATCCACACATTGACGGCGCGTTTCTGGCCGCCTACGAGAACCACCTGGCCGACACCGCCGACGGATTCGAGCACGTCCTTTACGCCGCGCTCGGCGATCTCGTAGAGCTCGCGCGGGGTCTTGACGCCGGAGAGCACGAGGCTGACGATGGGCGAGGCTTCGGTGTCGAGTTTGCGGATGAGAGGCGGCTTGGCGTCGCGAGGAAGCAGCGCCAGCACGGTGGCAACGGCATCGCGGACGTCCTGCGCGGCGACGTCGATGTTGCGTTTGAGGCTGAAGGTGATGGTGACGATGGACTGGCTCTCGGTGGAGGTGGAGCGGATGTTCTCGATGCCTTCGACGGTGGCGACGGCGTCTTCCACGCGCTTGGTGATGCTGCTTTCGATTTCCTCGGGGGCTGCGCCAATGAGGACGGTGCGGACGCTGATCATGGGCAGATCGACGTCAGGAAAGCGGTCGATGCCGAGCTTGGTGTAGCTGACGCCGCCGACGACGGTGAGGGCCAGGATCAGCATCACCGCGAAGACGGGGCGGTGGATGCAGATTTCAGCGAGCTTCTGCATAGCCTAGCGGGATCCTTCCACAACCACCTTCATGCCTGGCGTGAAGCGATCACTAGGGTCCAGTACAAAGCGGCTGCCGGCTTCCAGACCTTGCACCACTTCCACCATGCCGCCGTCGAGGTGGCGTCCGATCCTGACGATGCGCTCGGCGAGAACGCCTCCTGCTTCGATGAAGACGCGATCGACACCGGCGAAATTGAGAACGGACTTGGAGGGGATGGAGATGCCGCGGGCATCGGCGTTGACGGTGATGGAGGCTTCAATGAAGGCGCCGGCGCGAAGAATGCCGCTCTCATTGGGGATCTCGCCTTCGACAACGAGCGAGCGGTTTTGCGCGTCCATGGCGGGGCTGAGGCGGACAACGCGTCCGGGCTTAGGGGCGGGGTTGCCTTCCATGGTCAGGTGGATACGCTGGCCGGCTTTCACTTTAAAGGCCTGGCGTTCGGGCACCTGAAGACGAACGCGCAACGGGTGCCAGCGGACCAGCAGGGCGGCTGGAGCGTTGACGGCGAGGTATTCGCCCATGCCGGCGATGCGCTGGGTGACGGCACCGCGAAAGGGAGCACGGATGACGGTGTCAGTGAGCTGCTGGCGGGCGAGTGCGATCTCGTGGCGTTTTTGAAGGATCTCGGCCTGCGTGCGGTACACCTCTTCGATGGCTCCCTGATGGCGGGCTTCGGCGCCCTGGAGGTTGACTCCGGCGCGCTGGTAATCGACGTTGGAAACAATACCGCGCTTGAAGAGCTCGGTGGCGTTGCCGTACATGAGACTTGCTTCTTTGAGCGAAGCGGCGGCCTGGCGCACGATGGCGGTTTTGGCGGGATCGATCTTGTCGCCGTCGTTGGGGCCGAGACCGAGGCGTGCGCGGGACTGCTCGACCGCGGCTTCGGATTGCTTCAGGCGTAATTCGTAATCGTCCTTCTCGAGTTCGGCGACGATCTCGCCGGCTTCGACGCGGCTGCCCAGATCGACGTTCATCTTAACGACGCGGCCAGCCACTTTGGCACGCAGCATGGCTTGCTCCTCGGCGAGCAGTTCGCCGGTGGCGGCAACCACTTCGGGAATGCTCAGCATTTCCGCGCGCTGGACGCGGACCACGGGGGGCCGGTCAGTGGTGGCTTTCACCGTAGGGTTGGAGTACGGGCCTGAGCAACTGCACAGCACGAGCAAGCTGAAGGTGAGGAGAGTACGAAACATCGGCCTATGGGGTTGATTATTTCACAAGCCGTGGCTGCCATATCGCAGTGTGGCGGACCGAGGTGAACAAGTCTTCTTTGTCCGAAAGGATGGCGATCTCGACGGTGAGGAATTCGTGGCCTTTCTTTTCGAACGCTTCACGAATGACGCCGCGCACTTCGACGGTCTCGCCGGCAGGGGCGGCGCGGTAGTTGTGGACTTCGCTGGCGGTGTGGATCCAAGCGGGGAGGAGGAAGTTGCGAACGAGGATATCGTTGGCGAGGCCGAGGATGACGGCGGGGTGGGCCCAAACGTTGTAGTGAGGGAGCGGGTCGTGCAATGCGGCGACGATGCGGAGGTTGGTTTCGCGCAGGTCCGTTTGCAGGCTGCCGAGGGGCGCACCGGGTTGAATGAGAGCACGGGAGAGCGAGGGGCGTTCGGCAGGCAGCGGATGTTGTGCGGGGAGCGCGGGGATGGGTTCGCGATGGAGCCCGGCTTCGGCGGAAGCGCGTCCGGCGGTGATGGCGATCACTTCCTGGTTGCGAAGTGCGGAGGCAACGGTGACCAGTTCGCCTTCATAGAAGGGCTCGCGGAAGCGGACGTTCATCCAGCCGTGGTTGAGCCAATGTTCGCCCCAATGGCGCACGACGGGCACGGTGAGGCAGCCATAAATATTGACACCGGGAACGAGTCCGCCGCGGAAGCCGTATTGCACAGCGACGGCATCGCTGTGAATGCGGTTCTCGTGTTCGGTTGCCGTGTTGACGGCCGTGACCTGGTATTCGGGGACGATCATGGTCAGGGACGATTATAATTTGGTGGTGGCGGCGGAGTCCTTGTATGTCGAGCGGATCGCCGGAGCGCGGCCGGTGCTGGTGTTTCTGCACCACGGGTTGGGATGCGTTTCGTTGTGGCGCGACTTTCCACGGAGGGTGTCGGAGGCCATGGGCTGCGCGGCTCTGGTGTATGACCGCTGCGGGCATGGACGGTCGGGGGCTTGCGGGTATGAGCGTCAGCCGGATTATCTGCACGTGGAGGCCGCGCGGTTGCGGGACTTCATACAGGCCCAGGGGCTGGGCGATGTGGTGCTCATCGGGCATAGCGATGGCGGAACGATTGCGCTGCTGTATGCGGCGTTGGAGGGTGTTTCGCAGCCGCGCGGGATTGTGGCCGAGGCGTCGCACCTATTTGTGGAGGATGTCACGCGCGCCGGGGTTCGGGCGGCGGTGGACGGGTATAGGAATGGCATGCGCGAGAAGCTGATGCGGCATCATGGCGGGAACACGGACCGGCTTTTTTGGGATTGGGCCGGAGGGTGGCTGTCGCCGCGGTTTGATGGGTTTGATATTCGCGGGGAGTTGCAGGGGGTGCGATGTCCGGTGCTGGCGGTGCAAGGTGCGGACGATGAATACGGCACGCTCAAGCAGGTGGAGGCGTTGGAGAGGGCCGTGAGTGGCCCTTGTGAGCGGGCCATGATTCCGGCGTGCGGGCATGAACCGCATTTGCAGGCGCAGGGGGCGACTCTGGATGCGGTGACGCGTGCGGTGTTGGGGTGGTAGTTCGGCACTGCGCCGTTTCTGCGAGGTCTGTCGGCAATTCGCTGCTGTAGGATCTGAGGAACACTGCCTTGAACCTGACAATCAGCTCCGGACTGGCTACGCAAGTCCTGGTCAAGCGCGGAGGATGCCGGGCTAGTAACTGTCCATGGATGAGATCGAGGCTGAGATCGCGGGTGCGCGACGAGCCCGTCGCGCAGCCGACCCGAGCCGCGGTGCATGATCCGTGTGGTTCTCGACACGAATCATAGTGCCGGCGCTGCTCCAATCCCTCAGCCCTCGGCTCAAGTGTTCCTGTTGGCACTGGGGACCACCGTTCAAATGTGTGTCAGCAGCAGCATTTCGCTGAATACGAGGAAGTGATTCGCCGGCCCCGGCTTCGCCGGACGGAGGAAACCATCCTTTCGGCTTTGGAGACTATCCGGACGAAGGCCTTTTGGGTGAACCCCTCAGACATTTCTCAATCCGCTGGTTGGCGACCGATATCGTTACACCACGCCGCTTCCTGGAAATTGTCGTTCCAACCGCCGCTCGTTCAGGTAGAATGGATGTTGCCGTGGTAGAGATCCAACCGATTCGCGTCGAAATCGAACGAGAGGCCGACGGTCGGATACTGGCTTCGGTTCCGGACCTCCCGGGCGTTATGGCCTATGGCGCTACCGAGGACGAGGCCATTCGAAAGGTCAAGTCAATAGCCTTGCAGGTGCTGGCCGACATGATCGAAAGTGGTGAGGACGTGCCCGAGCCGCTCAGGGTGCTTTTCGCCGCGTGAGCATTTGGCGAGCAACGAAGGCCAAGAGGGTCTACGCGGTGCTGTTGCGTCTTGGATGGACGCTCAAGAAGCAGGTTGGCTCTCATCGGAAGTTGCAGCGTCCCGGTTGGTCGAACTTCACTTTCTGCTTTCACGATAACGAAGAGGTGGGGTCAGCGGCACTGGCCAAGATCGGAAAAGACACCGGTCTCCGTCCCGAGGACCTTTGACTCAACTCTTCGCCGTCAGGGTGGATCTATTCCGGAAGCCGGATTGCGGACGTCAAGTTCCGAATAGCGCGTCATGCGGTCCAATTGCGATGGCGCACGAAGTCCTGGCAATCGCGCCCTAACGCCTTACAGCAAGTCCCTTAAATGATCGAACAGCGCAACGGACGAACCTTCACCCGCCAGAGCCGCAAATAAACCTGAATCGTTGGTGAGCACCGAGCAATGATGGAGTTTCGCTGCTTCCGCTATAGCCGCGTCTGTAAGGCCCAAGCGCATGTATAGCGGAGTCGCACAAGCGTCAGCGCTAGTCATCTGGAGTTCGCGCAATTCCCCTATCATCCTGAACAATACCGCTCTTGCGACTTCCAGTTCCGGACCTTTCAGGTCAGTGAGTGTACTGACTTCGGCAAGAACATGCGGCAGCGTGTAGCGGTGCGAGATCTGCTCCAGTATGCCGATCAGGAGGTCCCAATCAGCGGTTCGTATCGATCAAAACTCCGTTTGCGCGGGCGTTTCGATCGAAGTCGTCCAGATCCGTCATCAGCTTGCAAGCTTCATTGCAACCGGCTCGCCTGTCTCGATGTCCACAAGAATAGATTCTTACCTCTTCAGTGTTGAACAGAAGCAGTAGAACATTCCATTTCGAGTGTTGTGGCTTCTCTCTTG
>JACQZR010000084.1 GCA_016213775.1 Acidobacteriota bacterium | reverse complement strand
TGAGGCCCCCAAGTTCAAGCGCCGTACGGCGGCTTCCTTGAACTCCTTGGTGAATGTTCTTCGAGATTTGCTCATGACTCTTCCTTCCATTTAATGAAAAGTGAGTCTTAACCGGTTGTCTCAGGTCAGGGGACCAGTCCATTCCGCGGCCTAAGGACCGGCCTTTCCATCGGTTTGTTGAGACCGGTGAGGAGCAGGGCGTCTGGTTGGAGCGCACGCAGACTCTTTTACAAGTCCCAACGTGGGATGATATTCAAGCCATGAAAAAGGGGAAAACATATGTGGACGCTGCAGTGGTTGCCGTGATCCCCGCGCATCGTGGACAGACCTACTGGACGCTCTTGATGGGTTTTAGCGGCCCTGGTTCGCTGGCCGCCACCAGGTTCGTGGACTCGCATCAGTTCTCTACTCTGCTGAAATCACACCTAAGCCGGAGTCCTACGGAGCCCCTGTTCGTTCCACTCGAGGTGAAATGCAGGAAATTGAAGGACGATTCCTATGATGTGGAGCCGGGGACGACAAGGGCAGTGCCGGTTTGACCACGCACCTAGTCTCACCTGTTTCGAGATGCGTCCAGCCTGGGTACCCAGACTGGATAACCGCTGGCGGTAGCCGCGTATCAGCCTGAGAGATTACTCGTCGAGCGGTTCGATCAAAGGGCGAGTTGACCCGCGAAAGTCCGAAAACATATCCAGACTGGGGAGCCAGAGATCCTGGCCATTGACTACATTGTGAATCCAACCGCCTGGAAACTCCAAGTCTTTGATATCGGGTTTGATTCCCGGCTGGATCATGGAAACGTGCGCGCACTGATTGCCTCACTCCAACGGCTCGGCGAGACAGCTACGTCAGTGGAGCACGCTTGATGCCAGGGATGTGATCGAAACCGGCGTCGAAGGTGGCAATCCTCTCCAAACGGTGGTTTAACATCACTGCGGCGTTTACCGCGTCCCGGCTTGATATATCCGTGTGAGCGCAGAGAAGGTCGCGCGCCCGGTCGGTGTCGCCCAGCGTTACGCCCCAATACAACGGGACAGATGCCGGCGAACAGGTCGTAAACGTCGCGTGCCAGGTCCCGTCGGCCAAGCGAAGAATACCGATGCAGGATCTCCTGAAGAACCTCGGTGCTGGTACATGCCGCAATTGTCCCGGAGCGGACCTGGTCGAGAAATCGACGGGCTGGCGCCTTGTGCGGATGATCCGTCCCGGCGACGTACATCGGGATATTGGAGTCGATAAAGACTTTCAAACGCGACCAGCCTCAATTCCGCGAGCATTTGGTCGATATCGGCGGTTGGAGCATCGAGCGCGGCCAGGCGTTCGATGGAGTCTCCTCCAGCGAGCTGCCCCGATCGTTCCAATGCCGCCTGTAGTGCCGTCCGCACCCAGGCACCCTTCGACATGCAACTGCGCTGAGCGGCCTTTTCGAGGTTCGCATCAAGTTCTGGGGGAATCAGGACCTGGAGACGATGGCTCACATGAGCATGCTAACACACTCCGGCAATCCTGCAACTGCTGAAAACCGATCTGAATGCCAGTGGTGGGTAGGCCACCAAAGCTCGAACCGCGTCACCGATAGGGAGCCATTTCTAAGCGCGTCTATCCGCTACCAATGACCAAGCCGACCGGCTTCAGTTCCGATCACGGTGGAGGCCCCTTGGTCAGGCGACGCGCAGTCTGGCGGCTGACCGCGACCTCGGCTTCTCTTTAACGGTGATCTCGATGTCGCGGCCAGTCTCCCGCCGCGGCGTTGCTTGCTGTCGATAAAACCGAACGATGGAGGCGCGGCACCTCGGCACAATCAAAACGACAGCCTTCGCAAGGGTCCTCCGGACGCCCTCCGGTGGGTTTCGTATCGGCGCCGAAAGTAGCCAACCTCTACCCAACGCTTCCGGCGAACGGGAACCGTCCACCCGGATCCGGGAGTGTCGCATCCACCCACGCCCGCATGGCCGCATCGCTGACTGCGTAGCCCCAGTTGATGATCCGTTCCTGTAAATGGTCCGGCGTATCAGTGAGCCGCGTCGGAGTGTTGGCCAGCACGATCGTCTTGCTCTCGTCCGCCGGCAGCAGGTTCGGGGCCTTGTAGTCCGTCAACGTGGTCCGCATGCCCCAGTAGGATCCCTTCTTGTCGCCGCGTTCGTAGGCGGCAATCAATTGCCGTTTCCGCAGGCTGCGCACCTGATAGTCCACCAGATCGAGCACGCGTTTGGTCTGCCGCGCCCAATCCGTGTCGGGCTCTGGATCGGCCGGAGTCTCCCCGCCACCGTCGCTCACCAGGATTGTGCCGGAACTTTTCCACGCCGTCTCCAGTCCGAGATTGTCATAGACTCCGCCATCGGTGAGAATGACCTTCTTGCGGTACTCCGGAATTTCCAGTTCAGCGCCGGAGCCCGCCACCCAATCGCTTACGTCGAACTCCATTTCGCACGGCGAAAGGAACGGAGGGAATGCCGAGGATGCCGCCACCGCCCTGGCCAGTTTCACCTGCGGGTTGGCGATCTTCCCCACGCGCCAATCCCAAATGTATGGCCGCGAAAAACGGAACAACGATCGTGATTGCAGGTTTGTTGCATTGATCACAAACCGCGGTTCCTCTGGCAGATCCTGCAGCGTCGCGCCATCAAACAAATGCTTGTCGTAGGCGCCCTCCACTCTGTCGGACACTGAGCCGAACCAGAGTACACCCTTGGCGATCGCCGGCCCGTCAATATCCACGCGCGCCAATGCGCGGACCGGTTCAATCACTTCCTCCATGAGGTTCCCTGCAACGCCATTTTTATCGAATTCCAGGTTTTTCCAGTGCAGCCCCAGGACTCCCGCCGTGATCGACCCGCCGGACACACTGGAGATTCGGTTCAGCTTCGGCAGGTAGCCGAATTCATTCAGGCGCAGCAATGCTCCCAGATGGAACAGCATTGCTCTGTATCCGCCGCCCGACAGGCATAGCGCGATTTCGCTATTCATGGCGCGCTGATCGTCGCAGTTCTCCCCCGCCATCACTGGCGCGTTCTTATGGACTTCGCTCATAACCTGATCCTCCGTTTCCTCCCCCAGCACCAACACGATCAGAATCCGGCCGAGATTCGCCATAGCCTGCTACAAAGAATAACTACGTCCTTTGTGTAGTCCCAGAAGGATCTGGAACAGGCGATGACCGATCAATTCATGAAGCGTCAGCAGCTCCTTGTTGGCCTCGGTGATCTCGCGAACATCCTTCGAGTTCGTCACCACGCCGCCCGCCTTCAGCGCATCGGTGGCTTCGCGCAGAACCGGATCCTCCAGCACCTCGCCCGCCATCTCCCACAACGAGATGAACCGGTCCACTGCCGTGGGGAAGCTCACCGCGAACACGCCGTAATTGCTCGTGGTGCGCGGCGGCTTGTAGTCGAGATTGAACGGTCCGTTGTATCCGTGCGAGCGCAACAGCACCAGGACGTTCAGCCAGTCGAGCGGGTTCACCAGGCCGACCGCGATATCCACGTCATGCTTCAGCCGGTAGCCGTCATTGATGTCGAAGTGCCACAACTTGCCCGCGAGAATCGCCCGCGCCAGGGCGGCACGCGGCGCGCATCCCCACATCAGTTCGTGCAGGTATTCCGGGTTGAGCCCCACCATCTCCGGATGCGTCAACAGGCCGCTCGCGATGAACGACAGCATGGCATCGGAAGTGGGCAGCAGAATCTCAGCCTGCGGTTCAAAGGGCTTCGCCTCCAGGCAATGCTTCAGCGTCGGACGCCCTAGTTTCGCGGCAGTTGCGATGTCCGCTTCACACGCCGCATTCAGACCGTCGGCGTACCAGCGCAGGGTCTGCGTTTCCTCCACCGCGCCTTGGATCTGATAGCCCAGTGATCCCGGCCAGTAAACCGCATATCGCGCACCCAGCCTGTGTCCAATGTTCACCGTGTTCGCCAATCGTGCCGCTGCGTACTCGCGCACGTGTGGAGACTCCGCCGCCGGTCCGCCGGCGAACACCGCGTGATGGAACGTCTCGGTGGTCACCATCGAACAGGCCACGCCGTTGTTGCGAAGCGCCATGTCAATCCGCTCGACAATGGCATCCTGCTCCCCCGTCATCAGCACATCGGCGGGGATCACGTCCGTGTCATGCGTCGCCCAGTGGCCAATACCCAGTTCGCCGTAGTGCCGGATGACTTCCTCAAACCCAACCGGACTCCGCGTGGGTGCGTGAAACAATGCCTGGCCTTCATATGCAGCCGCCCATTGAGGCCCGGAGATGAAGAACTTTCGCCGTTGTTCCGGAGTATATGCTCCCCCGCAAACGCGTGTCAGGCGGTCGATCAAGGGGCGTTGTTCAGAGGTTGGGATCGGGTTCATTGATGTTACCTAGTGGAACATGATAGCAGCGATTCGCCATCCACTCTGTTGTCGTTACCCGCTCTTGAAGGGTCCGCTTGTTCAGTTCCGCAACGGCTTGCCGGTCTTCAGCATCGCCTGCATCCGCTCCTGGGTTTTTTGCATTCCGCACAGGCTGAGGAACGCCTCCCGTTCCAGATCCAGCAAATACTGCTCGCTTACCGTTTGCTCGCCCGTGAGCCTGCCGCCCGCCAGCACGTGGGCGATCTTCCCGGCGATCACAACGTCGTGGTCGCTGATGAATCCGCCTTGCCGCATCGACCATGCGTACAGCTTCAACGGCGCGAACACGCTCTCCCCGCCAACTTTGACGTCCGTGCGCGGAACGCCGGGCGCGTGGTTGGGGACAAGGCTCAGGGCGAGCGCCTTTGCATCCGCAATCAAGCGCTCCTGATTCATGGAAATCGAATCCGCCTTGTTCAATAGTCCAATCGCTCTGGCATCCTCCGCCGACGTGGACACCTTCGCCGTGCCAACCAGTTCAAATACCTTCTGCGGATTCTTCAGCCGCAGCAGAAGTTCCTTGCATCCTCCAGCGCCGGGGATCAGCCCCACTCCAACTTCCACCAGCCCCATGTATAGTTCGGCTGATGCCTGGCAGCGCGCGGCATGCAACGAGATCTCGCAGCCTCCTCCCAGCGTTCGCCCGAACGGCGCGGCCACCACCGGATTGGGTGCGTACTTGATCGCCATGTTCGCTTGTTGGAACCGGTGAATGGCTGCGTTGAGTTCGTCCCACTCCCCGTCCTGACAGGTCAGAAGCACGAGCACCAGGTTTGCACCGACGCTGAAATCCTGACCCTCGTTGGCAATCACCATCGCCTGGAAGTTGCGCGCCGTCTCCTCAATTCCCGCGTAGATCATCCCGATCTGATCCTCACCCAGCGCGTTCATCTTCGAATGAAATTCCAGACCAAGAACACCGTCGCCAAGGTCCACCAGCGAAGCGCCGGCGTTAGACTTCACTACCCCACGAGCCCGCTTCGTATCGCCTAACACCACCACACCCGGGCGGGGCTCTGACCTGCGATACGAGGTCGCGGAGAGATCGAAATACTCCGTGCCGGCCACCTCTTTGCTGTCAGCGGCGCGATAGAAGGACTGGCCGCCTGCCGCGAGCATCCTTGTCACCTGTTCCGGCAGCGCGATCCCGTCAGCCTCCATGCGCTTCGCCGTCTCGACGAATCCGAGCGTGTCCCACAGTTCAAATGGACCCAGTTTGTGCGCATAGCCCCAGCGCATCGCCTGGTCGATCTCCACGATGCGATCGGAAATTTCCGGCACCATCGATGCCGAATAAGCCATGTAGTCCCGAAACAATTTCCAGAGAAATGTTCCAACCTTGTCTTTGCCCGCCGTGAGCGTCTTCAGCCTCGGCCCCAATTGTTCGATCGGTTTCGCCGATTCCACCGTCGGGAAACTCACCTTGTTCGCCAGATGGTACTCAAACGTCTTCCAGTCGATGGCATGAATCTCTTTCTTCGGACCCACGCGTTTGAAGAATCCCTGGCCCGTCTTGTCCCCCAGCCACTTGCGTTCCACCATGCCTTGCAGGAGCTCTGTGGGCTGGAACCGCTCGCGCCACGGATCTTGCGGCACCGCGTCATAGAGGTTGCGGTTGACGTAGTACATCACGTCGATGCCGACGATGTCGAGGAGCCGGTAGCTGGCGCTGTTCGGCAGTCCGATCAGCCCTCCGGTGATCGCGTCCACTTCCTCAACCGTGAAGTCCTCCTCTACTGTCAGCTTGCCAATGGTGCATCCGAAAAATGATCCCAGCCGGTTGGCAATGAAGTTCGGTGTATCCTTGCACGGCGCAACGCCCTTGCCCAGCCTGCGGTCGCAGAAATCCGCCACGAATCTAAGAATCTCAGGATCGGTATCCGCGCCGGGGATGAGTTCGAGCAGATGAAGATACCGCGGCGGGTTGAAAAAGTGGGTCCCCAGAAAATGCTTACGGAACGATTCGGAGAACCCCTCGCTGAGGTGAGCCAGTGGAATGCCGCTCGTGTTGGTGCTCACGATGGAATCAGCCCTGCGAACTCCCTCCACGCGCTTCCACAGATCCCGCTTTAACTCAAGGTTCTCCACCACCGCTTCTATGATCCAATCGGTGCCGGCGATCTTTGCCAGATCGTCTTCGAAGTTGCCGCATTCCACCAGTGCAAACGCACTCTCCACAAAGAAGCCCGCGGGCTTCTGCTTCAACGCAGTCTCCAGGCCCTTCCTGGCCGCGGCGTTCCTATCCACTTGGCCTGGGGCCACAATGTCGAGCAGCAGTGCGGGAATTCCCGCGTTGGCAAAATGCGCGGCGATGCGCGCTCCCATGGTTCCGGCGCCGAGCACGGCGACGCGGCGAAGTGGTTTCATTGTTCTGATTCCGCCTGAGATGAAGAAGAAATAATACCCGCAGGTGTGCGTTCGGACAAACCTCGATTATATGATGGTTGTGAGAATGGGTGAGCAGAATGCGACTAGTTTGCGCAACCGGATACCTTCCTGGCTGGGTCCGGCGCTTATCTATGCGCTTTCCGTGGGATGTCTGATTTGGGTCTACCGCGATTTCGACTGGAAGAACGAACTCCCGCGCGTCAAACAAATCCACTGGGCCTGGGTTGTCCTCGCCGTCGCCTCCGACATCCTCGTTTACGTGTTGCAGTCCTGGCGCTGGAGAATCCTCCTGACGCCTGTTTGCGACGCCCCTCTACTGCGCACGATGCAGGCCGTCTATATCGGACTCTTCGCCAATGAAGTGCTGCCCCTCCGTAGTGGCGAGGCTATTCGCTGCTACCTGCAGGCCAAGTGGACCGGCATATCTTTTCCCGTTGCCGTCTCCAGCGCCCTCATCGAACGCTTCTTCGACGGCGTCTGGCTGATTCTCGGATTCCTGGTCACCACGTTCTTCCTGCCCGTGCAAGGCCGGATGAAATATGGTGCGGGCGTGCTGGCCGTGTTGGTAGCCATGCTGGCTCTGCTGCTGCTCTACGCTGTCCACCGCCGCGACGCGGCGCAGGACTGGCTGGCTCGCTACCGCTGGTTGAGTGTCCTGCGCCACCTGGTGGAAGGCCTCCATCACATGGGCCAATCGCGTACCTTCTACCTCTCTGCCGCCGTGAGTTTCCTCTACCTTGCGATGCAGATGGTCCCGATCTACGCGATGATGCGCGGCTACGACTTGGACCATCTGACATTCGCCCACGCCGGCGCCGTGCTGGTGATTCTCCGGTTAGGGACGGTAGTTCCAGGACCTCCCGGCAATATCGGCCTCTTCAACGTCTTTGCCCTCGGCGCATTCCGCGTCATCGGTGTCGACCGCCAGACCGCCAAGGGGCTCAGCGGCGTGATGTTCTTTGTGATCACCGTGCCGCTGATAATCGCCGGAATCATCGCCGTCGCGTCCGCCGGCGTCACTTTACGCGACCTGCAAAAGAAGGCCCGCGGGCATATGGAGAAGGCACATTCCGGGGAAGCGAGCGGCCCGGTCTAGTGTTGTGCCGGCTCGAACAACGCTAGCATCGCCCCCTGGGGGTCGCCGATGATCGACCACCGTCCCACACCTTCCATCGATGTCGGTGGTACGCACAAATTCGCTCCCGCCGCCTTCGCCAGGTTTGTCGATTCATCGCAATTCACCACGTGGAAGTATGCAAACCAGTGTGCTGGAACTCCAGCGGGAAGGTATTTCGATGGCGGCATTCCGCCGATAAATTCTTCCCCGCTCTTGATGTGCATGTAACCGGAATTGTCGGTGCCTGCGTTGAACTCCCAACCGAACACTGCCTTGTAAAAAGCCGATGCCGCGGAATTGTCGGTTGTCATCAGATCGGCCCAGCACATCGTGCCCGGCACTCCGGTGATTCCCGTGCCGTGATGCATCATGGATTGCCAGACTGCGAATACTGCGCCCGTTGGATCCTGCAGTACCGCCATGCGGCCGAATTGCATTACGTCAAACGGTGGTACAACTACCGTTCCCCCCGCGGCTCCAACTTTCGCGGCGGTCTCGTCGGCGTTGGCTGTCTCCACGTAAAGCAACCAGTGCGGCGGCACACCCTGCGCCTTCAAATCGTCGCGAAGGTGACAGCACGCTCCCGTGTTGCGGCCCTCCAGGTTGAACATCGTATACACTTCGTCCGGTCCCATGGGGAAGTCCATGGCCGTCCATCCGAACAAGGAAGAATAGAATGCCTTGGATCCCTTCTGGTCGGGAGAGTGCAGTTCCACCCACGTGAAGGTTCCCGGTGCATGTGAATCAATGTGTGGCATGCGGGCAGTATAGCTCAAGCTGTCCAGGGGCACTCGTTACAATAGAAGATTCGTCTATGAACATCTTTTTGAGTTTGATGCTGCTGTCTTTTGGCCTTCACGCCTCCGATCAGATCATCATGAAGAACGGCGACCGACTGACCGGCGCCATCCTGAAGTACGACGGAAAGGAGATCCTGATCCAGAGTGAATTTGCCGGCAAGGCCGCCATTCTCTGGGATGCCGTTACCGAAGTGAAAGCCGCTACTCCGATCTACGTGTCGCTGAAAGATGGCCGGAGAGTGCTCGGTACGGTTGCTACCACCGGCGGGAACCTCACAGTCAATACTCCGGACGCCGGTACCGTTGTCGCGGCAAAGGAATCCGTTGCCGCAATGCGCAACAAGGCCGAGCAAGCCGTCCACGACAAACAGGTGGCACGCTACAGGACTCCCGGTCTGGCCGACCTCTGGGGTGGCTTCGCCGACATCGGATTCGCGCAATCCTCCGGCAACGCCATCGTCTCCACGGTCAATTCCAGTGTCAACGCGACCAGGGCCACCTTGCGCGACAAGATCACGGCGGCATTCACTTCGATTTATTCGCGCAACAGCACGACAGGCCGGTCAATGCTGAATGCCAACGCCATCCGCGGCGGCCTCTCTTACAGCATCAATGTCGACAAGAAGATGTTCGTCATCGGATCAACCGACTTCGAGTTCGACGAATTCCAAAAGCTGGATTTACGATTCGTTCCCGCGGCCGGTTTCGGTCATCACTCCGTCAAGAACGACAACGCCGCCCTCGACCTGTTCGCTGGAGGTTCGCTCAACAAGGAGTACTACTCCACCGCCCTCAACCGAACTTCGGGCGAAGCGCAATTCGGCGACGATCTCACACACAAGTTCTTCAAAGGCGTCACCACGGTCAAACAGAAACTCGTGGTCTATCCGAACCTCACGCAAACCGGCGAATACCGGCTCAACCTCGACGTCTCGCAAGCCACCAAGGTGCGCAAATGGCTCGCCTGGCAAGTCAGTCTCTCCAACCGCTACATCAGCAATCCGGCGCCCGGCCGCAAGACCAACGATGTGATAGTCACCACGGGATTCCGCGTGACGTTCTCACGCTAGTATTCAAACTGGATCATCAATTGGATCTGCCGCGGATTCAGCGCCTCCACCAGCGCGCCGAAGTTCCGCCCCACATACGGGTTCACGCGCAGCGCGTTGGTGTGATTGAGCACGTTGAACGCTTCCACCCCGAACTGCAATCGCGACCGCTCGTGATGGAACGGAATCGTCTTCATCAGCCGCAGGTCGATGCTGACGACGCCGCCCGACGATTCGGAATTCCGCGCAATGCCCTCCGGCCGCGCCGTAATCGGATACGCTCCGGTGCGGTACGCATCGGTGGTGAGGAGCTTGTTCAGCGGGCGGCTGCTGCCCAGGGTGACCACGGGCGCGAGCGTCCAGTTGTCATCCAGCGGCAGTTCCCACACGCCGCTTACCGCCAACCGTTGCCGTTGATGCAATCGCGAGTACGCCCAGTCCTTTCTGGTGTTGCGCGGGTCCGAGGGCTGCTCATCGTAATCGGACCCGTCATCGCGCGTCGTTCCAATGTTGTAGGTGACCAGATAGGTGAGCTCATTGGCGAGCCGTCTGTTCACCGAAATCGACGCGCCGCGATACTGTGACACCCCGGTCTGTTCCAGTTGAAACTGCGGCGCCAGCGTGAGCGCCGCATTGCGCACCCGCGGCAGGTGCAGCCCTCGCACATCGCTGTACTCCACCGTGAATGTAGTATTGGCATCGAGCCGCCGCTCCGTCCCTAGCGTGAGCTTGCGGCTATAGGTCGAAGCGAATCCCGGCGCCGGAGTATACGACGAGCGCGCTGTGTTCAGCAGGGACGCGGCAAGCGATCCTCCGCCAGTGGCCGCGAACACACTCGCCGCAGCCGGGCCGGTGACGTATTGCTCAAAGCCCCGCTCGCCGTCCTTCTGGATTGCGTCGTTGAGATACTCCAACGGATAGCGGTCAAAAAACAACCCTGCTCCCGCACGCAACACCCATCTCGATGTGCCCGACGGATGCCGGCCACTCCACGCCGCGGGGCCGCGTTTCCATTCGGGGAAGGGAAGGGCCACGGCAACCGCTGATAGTCGTAACGGACCCCCGCCTCCACACTCAGCCCCCGCGTGATCTGAATTTTGTCCTGCAGCCAAAGCCCAATCGGATACGTGCCGAACAGCGTACGTGGCTCGCCGAACGCCTGCAAAAACGCATCCGCCTGTACAGCCATATAATCCGCCGGCGTGGGGAACACAAACACGCCATGGAAGCGGCTGGCCAGTCTCGAATTCAGCCCCACGCGATGACCGCTCGCGCCGGCGCTCACATTGTGCATCCCGCGAAACCACGACACGCTCTCCACAACTTCCCAATGCCGCTCTGTGCGCGCCTGGTCCATACGGTATCCGCGGCCGAATGTGACAACGCCGGGAATATCAATCATGGCTCCGCTGCCATTCGGCGTCACATCGCTCGTTCGTTGGGAAAACTGCCCCCGCAAGTCGCTCGTTGTGACTGTTAAGCGGCCGGTTTTTTTTTGAATTAAGGCAAGTCGACGGTAGGTGCCGAAAACCTAAGCCATAGAGGTGTATTTCTCGTACTGTGACCGTAGGTTTCGTGTCGTAGGCCTGCGGGGTCCTTGGTCCGGGCCTGACTTTGGGGGTCACGGATAAACTGGGATCAACTCGGATGCACGCGGAGTGCGCCGGGATAAACCGGCATGGAGTTGAGAATGAAAGAGTCTTACAGGAAAGGAGTAGCCAACCATCCTGGCCCCGAGTCATGCGGCGGTCGCCGTAAGGCGGCAGTTGAAGCGTTGACAGGGGTACAGGC
>JACQZR010000019.1 GCA_016213775.1 Acidobacteriota bacterium | reverse complement strand
GTCATTGTTTCCTCGCTTTCGTGGCGCGCTTTGCAACGGCTTTGCGAGTGGTTGTGGTGACGGCGCGCGGGGCGGCGAGCGATTCCGCGGCACCGGCGGGGCGGACCTCCACGGACAAGGAACCGTCGAAGGCGGGCCGAATCGCCAACCTTTGTTTGTTGGCGCCATCGAGTTCTTCCAGACGGATGAGCGCGTCGTTGTTAGTGGCCTGGAAGACGTAGATGACGTCATTGACGCCTGCCTCGACGTTGAACGTGGTTGGGTTGTTGGTGGTGCTCTGTGAGCCGTAGCGGGCAGAGAGGACGGCGACCGCCCCACGGTTCGCGTTCATCTCCACCTGGAAACTCGTGCCGGCGGACGCAGAGAAGATTTCTTCATCCAGTTTGGTCAGCTTGGCCATGTATTTTGACCCTCCTGCACATGTGAGCGGAAAGCCGCGCGAGAAAGTGACAAACGAATCGCACATGTGTGAAAAGGGTGCACACAAGGGGGATGGTCGAGAAGCCTGAATGCAACGGCCGGGCGGTTGGCAATGGGACTGCAAGAGCAGACAGGTATGCGCGGCCTTTTCTGTATCCTTCTTATGAGTCTTCCGCTGGCGGGGCAGACTCGCGCATCGGTCTGGCTTACCGGGGGCGTCAAATTGGGGGCCCCGATCAATGATCCTTCTTCAAGAAGTTCGGTGTTCGAGACCTACACGCAGAGCCGCTGGACGGGCGGGCCGGCAGTGGAGTTGCACTTGCCGTACCGGTTCGCGGTGGAGTTCGACGCGCTCTATCGGACCTACCGGCAACACACGTCGTACCCGTTTCCGTTCGGCGCGGATTTGAACCCCTATCAGGTTACGGGGGTGCGGAAGACGGGAGCGTGGGACCTGCCGCTGCTGCTGAAGTACCGTTTCCGCGTGGGCGCTTTGCGGCCGTTTGTGAGCGCGGGATATCAATGGACGCGCGAGTCGAGCAGGATGACGGCGTTTTATGTGTGCACTGGACCGCAGGGGTCGTGTAAGCCGCCGGAGGTACCCCAGGAGTTTCGGGGCGGGACGTTCGATTCTTCCGCAACGATGCACGGCCCGGTTGCGGGGGCGGGGTTGGAGTTCAGGACGCGGTTTGTGACGATTACTCCGGAATTCCGGTTCACACGGCCGACGCACGGGTATCCGAGGGAGAACCGGGCAACGGGGATGGTGGGGTTCACTTTCGGGCGCCCGCGATAGGGTCAGGGGAAGTTCACCGAGCCGGCGAGTGCTTTGCTGCCGAGCAAGACAGCGGAGTGGTCGAGGCCATCGAGAGAGTGATAGGTAGCGGCAGGTAGCAGGGCCGCGAGCGCCTTGGCACCGTTGTGGAAGAACGGTTCGCTTCGACTGCCGGCGGCGACGATGACGGGTATGGTGACGGAGTTCCAGCGGCCGGCGGGAAGCGGCTTGCCGGATTGGAGGCCGGACATCACGGCGAGGTCGTAGCGCAAGGTGTGGGCCATGGCTGTCATCTTGTCCCAGCCGGGCATCAGTAGGCTCATCATGGTTGTGGCCGGCGGAGGGATTCCCATGGCCTCGGCGAAGAAGAGTTTCACCGCCTCGTCGCGCCGGTTGGCGGAGACCAGGGCCGCGATCCGATCGGAGAGATCGGCGGGTACCGGCGGCCAGGTGTTGTCGACGATCAAGGGAGGCTCGTAAAGGTAGAGGCCGATTCCCTTCCCCGCGAGTTTGTTCGCGGCTTCGAGGGCGAGCACGGCGCCGGAAGACGTGCCGAGGAGGATGGCCTTGCCGCCGTTAGCATCGATGAGAGACTGGATGTCTTCGATCTCGCGGTCGACGGCGTAGGGCTGAGAGCCGGTGCTGTCCCCGCGGCCTCGCCGATCGTAGTTGATGACCGTGAAGCGGGCTGCGAGATGGCCGGCGAGTCGGCGCGACACACTGCGATCGGAGAGCGCGGCGGCAACGAGAATGATCGGCGGTCCGGAACCGGTCTGTTCGTACGCGATGAGCGTACCGTCGAGCGAGGTCACCGTTTTGTCGACGGTGCCTGGGGGCGCCGCCGGCTGGAAGGCGATGCGCGCGGCTATGGCAATGGTGGCGAACAACAGCAGCACGCACACAGCCAGCACCGCGATCCAGCCTTTAAGCGTCCGCGGAATCAGCCGCATCATGCGTTCACCGAAGCAAGCAACTCGGCCAGGCGGTCGTAGGTCTCGGCTGCGCCGTCTTCCATACCCATGCTGATGACGATGTCGCGGACCTGCCGGGATTCATAGCGGACGGTGGCAATCATTGTTGTCTTGCCGGCCTCTTCCGTAAAGGTTGCGGTGACTTGCGCTTCGCCAGGATAATCGTCGAAGGACTCCATGTGGACGGAGCGTTCGGGGCGGACGATTTCGCGATAGACGCCGCGCATCCCCATCCGCTTGCCATCGGGGCCGGCAAGGACGAAGCGGAAACCGCCGCCGACGCGATGGTCCACTTCGCAGACATCGAGAGTGAAGCCGCGGGGACCGAACCAGCGCTTGAGGATCTCGGGTTTGGCAAAGGCGTCGAAGACGAGTTCGCGTGGGGCGTCAAAGACACGGGTGAGGCAGACTTCGCAATCGCTGGGTAGCGTGACTCTGAGAGTGCCAGTATTCTTCATCGTTTTGTCCTTTTCTTGCGGGGGATTGGTTTCTTGGGGGCGGCCTGGAGTTCACGCAGGACGCCGTCGAGGCGCTCGAACTGCTCTTCCCACATACAGCGGTAGCGCTCCAGCCAGACATCCAGTTCGCGAAGCGGCTCGGTGCGGAGCGCGTAGATGCGCCGTTGCGCGTCGGGACGGACTTCCACCAGGCCGGCATGACTCAGAGCACGCAGGTGCTTGGATGCCTGTGGTTGGCGGATGCCGAGGCGTTCGGAGACATCGCCGACGGGCAAGGGCTTCTCGGCGAGCAGTTCAAAGATGTGGAAGCGGCTGGGTTCGGCGAGGGCGCGGAACGTTTCGAGCATAGGGCTAGTATGCCTCCACACGAATATTCCCGTCAAGGAATATTCATAGCCCCCCTAGGAAACGGCTGCTTAGCGGCCGAAGTAACCGCTCGCCTCGACAACGGCATTGGTGCGGCGATATGCCCAGCGACTCCGGCGGGACGATGTCGGAGTTGGTGATGAGCATTTGCAGAAGCCGCGAGGGAGCGGCTGCCTCCTCTAGCGGCCGAAGTAACCGCTCACTTCCACGACGACATTGGTGCGGCGGTATGCGTAAATGTCGATTTTGCCGGTGACGCCAGCGGGGACGATGGCGGAGTTGGTGACGATCTGGCCTTCGAAAGCGTTCAGGATCGAGATGTTGGGGCGAGGCTGGCCGGTGGGGTAGGCAGTAATGAAGGGCATCGGGCTGTTGTTGGGCAGCGCGGTGACGTTCAGGGCGTAGCCGCGGGCGGTGGCGGGAATGCCTGGACAGCCCGCAGCAATGGGGACATCAATGGTGCGCGTCGTGTCGTCGTTGTAGATGCCGCCGGTGACGGTGGAGTCGTTGGCGCGGCACTGCGTCACGGGAAAATAGAACTGGCCGCTCGAGCCGTCATCGGGGGCGAAGTATCCGTTGATGTCAATCAGGAAATCGCTGGCGTTGAAGGTGTGGACGTTGATGGTTCCATCGGGGCTGGAGGGGAGGACGACGGAGTTGGCGAGCACTCTTCCCAACGGGGAATTGCTGCTCGAAACGTTGGGTTGATTGGTTCCGCCGGGCCAGGCGGTGAGGAATTGAAGTGGGCCTTTGGGGACGGCGGTGATGGTCATGGAATAGGCGCCGGCGCCAGTGGGGATGTGGCAGGGGATGTAGTCCGGGAAGCGGAAGGCGCGGGTTTCGCGATTGCCCATGGAGGGCGCACCGAAGGGACCTGCGGGGCGATAGTCGAGGCGCGTGTCGATGACACGGCAAGGAGTGAGCGGGTAGTAAACGAGATTCGACTGCGCGGGGTTGTCGGTGAAGTAGCCGCTCACATCGATGAGCAGATCCGTATTGTGCGAGGCGTAGACGCTGATGCCTCCGTTGGAGCCGGCCTTCACGATTGCCGAATTGGCGACGGTGTTGCCGTCGGGGGAGCGAATGCTCCAAACGTTGGGGCGGGTTTCGCCGGCGGGCCAGACGGTGACGAAGTCCACTGCGCCGCGAGGGACGAGGGTGAGGTTGACGACGTAGGCTTTGGCGGCGATGGGGATGGGACAGAGGCTGGAGGAGTTCATGGACAACGTGCGCGTTTCGCCGGCATTGATGTAGGGCGGACCGAAGGCGCCGCTGCGGCCTTCGAAGTTGTAGTCGCTCCGAGTTTCCAGAATGCGGCACGGAGGCAAGGCGACAAACGTCATGCCGGAGGTGTTGTTCCCGACGGCGGTTCCAGCCTGCGTGATGGTGAAGGTCTTGCCCGCGATTGTGAGGCTGGAGGTTCGTTGATTTGCCGAAGGGTTGGCAAGCACATTGAAAGCCACCGCCCCGTTGCCTGTGCCGGAAAGGGCGGACATGGCGGTAACCCAAATGTCCGGCAGCGTGACATTCCAGATGCAGCCCGCGTTCGTCGTGAGGTTTACAAGAACCGGCGTGGCAGTGGCCGGGACGCTCACACCGTTGGAGCTGAGTGTGTACGAACAGGTGGCGCCGGTCTGGGACACGGAGATGGTCTTGCCGGCCACCTGGACCGCGCCGGTCCGCGTGGCGGAGTTGGTGTTTGCCTGGACCGTGAACTGGAAGGAGCCGGAGCCGGTACCGCTGGAGGTAGATGGAAAAACGATCCACGAATCGGAATCGAAAGCCGTCCAGTCACAGCCGGCAAGCGTGGTGACGGTGATAGTCTGCGAGCCGCCGGCGGCGGTGAACGAAGTGCTGAGCGGAGAGGCCGAGTAGGTGCAGGAGGCGCCGCTCTGCGCGATGTTGAACTGCACCGATGCCAGGTAACTGGTGATCCGCATCTGGACCGAGCGGAGGGAGGAACCGGGGTTGGCGTCAACCGAACCGGTGAGAGTGGTGGTGCCCGGGTAGGGAGAGGTTCCGCTCATGTGGAGCCAGGTGTTGCCGTAGCTGAGGGTGAGTTGGCAGGATGGCGACGGAGTGCTGACGTTGATGCTCACATTGCCTCCCGAGCTGGCGACAACCGGAACGCTCCCGGGAGTGATGGAACATGGCTTGCCGGCCTGTCGGATTTGCAGCGAGCCTCCTCCCAGGCGCACGGCCTGCGAGCGTTCGGCGTATTCGGGACTGGCCAGCACGTTGAGAATATAGTTTCCCGAGCCAGCGCCGGGGTTTGGCACGGTGACCCAGTTGGCCTGTGCCGAGAAGGAGACGGGACAGCCGGGCTCGGTGGTGACGTTCACGCTCAGAGGGCCGCCGGGGTTTGGCACGTCGGCGGAAGAAGGGTTCATCGAATAGGTGCACCCGATTCCGGTCTGGTTGATGGCCGCGGTGCCGGTGGCCTGATAGGAAGCGAAGTTGAGCGTCGCGGAACGGTTCACGCCCGAGGCGCCCACCGTGCCCAGAATGGTTCCATTTCCCTGTCCGGAAAGCGCCGAGGTGAACGTGACGAACGAGGCGTTGGCTGGAGTAGCCGTCCAGGAGCAACTCTGCGAGGGTACGTTTACCTGGACGCTGAAAGACGCCCCTGTTCCCGGGATAGTGACGGCGGGCGGGTTGGCGGTGACGGTGCAGGGCTGGCCGTGTTGCGTGAAGGAGAAGGTTTGCCCGTTGCTCATCGAGAAGGTGATGGTTCTGGGTGCTCCGTAGTTGGGGTTTGGTTGAATCTGGAGAAAAAAGAACCCCGGCGTGGCGGCTGGCGAGGCGGCGATACTCGAACCGCTCAGTTGCAGCGTCGCTCCCTCGCAGGCTTGGGTGTTCACGATGCCGAGAATGAAACTCACCCCCGACGCGGGGACATTCGATGTGCCGGATGGGTTCAGCGCGTAGGTACAGTAGCCGGCCTGGCTGACCGTCACAGTGGTGCCGGAAAAGTTCAGAGTGGCGGTGCGCGGAGTGGTGCTGTTGTTCGCCGCGATTTGGAATGTATAGGTGGCGGATCCGCTGCCGGTGATGGCCGGGGGAGTGATCCACGAAGGAACGTTGACGAGCGTCCACTGGCATGTCGCAGGGGTGGAGATCTGGAGTTGCCGCTGCACCGCTTGCGGAGGAACCTCCAGCGCCGTTGGGGTGATGGCAGGACCGCCGGCGCAGGGAACACCCTGGCTGATAGCAATCGTCTTACCGCCGACCGATACGGTTCCCGAACGGGTCGCTCCGGTGTTGTTCGCCCCGGCGCCGATCGTAAACGTCTGGTTCCCGGTGCCGGCTCGTTTGTTCACCTCAATCCACGCAGCCGAAGGGAAGTTCACCCAACCGCAATTCGAGGTGACCGTGATGGCGAAAGGGTTCCCGGCATTCCCAAAACCGGAAATAGTCAACGACGCGGACGAGACCGAGTAGGTGCAGTTTGTCGGGGGATCGGAACGTTGCAGAGCTTCAAAGACGCTCGAATTCTTGGAGCCGTTGTCGTACTCCACTTCACAGACATTGGAAAAGCCCGCCCCAGTTTGGCCCGGTGTCAGTGAGTTCGTCCCGGGAATCACGTAGCGGCAAGCGTACTTGGCTGCTGTACCGTTCCCGCCGGCGAAGAATGCTCCGCCGGCGGGAACCGGCGAGGTGAAGGTCTGCCAGAAATACGTCATGTTGTTGAGATTGGCGAGAACTTCGTAGGAAGGCGCGACGTTGATGGAGTTCCCGAGTCCGATGCGGCAACCGTTGAAATCGGAGCGGAGTTTTCCGATATGCTGGACTCCATTGACCACGGCGCGGCAGATGTAGAGCGGGAGAGGTCCGGGGTCGGAACCCGCCTGGATGGAGCCTGAAGGAATGGCGCCATTCGCAGCGGCGAGCCAGGGGCTGCGTAGTACTTCGTAGCTGGTGAAAACGCCCCCGCTGCCTCCGAACTCAATGGCACAACCGCTGGAGTTGTTGCGCAACTGGCCCACCTGCCGGCTTCCTTCCACCCATGCGCGGCAGACATAAACGCTGCCGTCGCCGTTGAGTCCTGCCTTGTAGGCATTGGCCGGAACAGTGCCGTTGGCGGAGGGTATCCACTCGACGGAGAAATTAGTGAGGACCTGAAAAGAGGTGGGCGCGACTGCCAAGCCATTGTAAAAGTAGACGCAGCCGATGGACGTGGCGTACTTGCCGATTTGGGCGAGCCCCTGCGAATCGGTGGTCCGGCAGATGTAGAGCGGCGTGCCCCCGAGATCCATCCCGGCTTGCACCGACAATGGCGGGACGGTGCCGGGGGTGAGACCGGACCAGGTCTGCGCCATTGCCGCCGGTGCCGCAAGCGCCGCGAGGACGATGCCGACTCGGTCCATTTTACGGTTCCATTGATGCCTCACATTGAACCGAGGCGTAAGGGCCCGGAAAACCGTATCAGGAGAATCAGGATGCTACGAGCGAGAATACACTCTTTACCGCGGAACGCGCCGCGAACAAGTGCCCCTGAGCGTCGGAGGTGCGGCAGGGGTAGAGGTGGCGCCGAGGCCGGGACGGGCGGGGACAGCAAGGGGGGATTCGGAATGAACCAGAAGAGCGTCGCCGGGTGACTCTGCCCAAGCCCGTGGCTTCTGGAGGTGCGCGCCGCAACCCTTGTGCGCTTCTGAAAACGAGCCACAAAAAGGGGAAGAAAGCGTATCAACCGATTTCCGTGCCGATAAGGGAAAAGGGAGCGATTGGTGGTATCACTGTTCCGGTCGGTAAAGATCGAGGAACTTCAGAAGCATCTGGAGCAGGCACACCGCGTGATCGGACTGCTGCTGGAGGGGGTGCGGCTGAATGCCATATGCACGAGTCAGCCGCTGCTGGACGAATTCCAGGTGGCAATGCGGGAGCATGAAGAAACCGCGAATCAGGCAATCCAACAGGACCCGCGGGGGCTGCTGCTGGCAGTTGGGGGGATCCTCCGGACAATGCAAATGTATGCGAAGCAATCGGAGACAACGCTCGCGGGAACGAAGCGGGAATACCAGCAGATCACGGGTATCATGGCGAGGGCCCTGGCGAGGGTATTTGTCGACAACGATCAGGTGGTGGCCGGTTTGGGATCGGTGGAACAGCGTCTGGAAGCGGTGTCGCGAGTGGACGATATCCGAACGATCAAGTCGGAGTTGGAGGGGTGCCTCAGGTCGGTGCAGGCGGAGTGTCAGCGCCAGGAGCGGCTGAAACAGCAACTGAAGGAAGCGGCGGCAATAGCCACGGAGCATCCGCTGGTAGTGAACAGTTTTGACGAACTCGGGGAGGACCCGGTGACAGGTCTGCCATCGGCGGAGGCGGCTGACCAGATGCTGCGGGAAACAATGGTGCTTGGTGAGGACTTCTACATCGCAGTGCTTCGACTGGACAGTCTCCAGCTCATCATCAACCGCTATGGCCAGGCGTCCGCGGACAGCTTTCTCATGGAGGGATCGGTTCTGCTGGCGCAGGGCTTGACGCCGGATGACACCCTGTTCCGGTGGCGCGGTTCGTGCATGCTGGCGCTTCTGAGAAGAAGGAAGTCACTGGAAGCTGTGCGTGCCGAGATGGACCGGCTAGTAGCGCGGATGCGGGAACAAACGGTGACATTTGACAAAAGATCCGTACTGTTCAAGGTGGCGATTTCGGCATTGTGCCTGCGCTCTACACAATGGGCGAGTGCAGGTGCGTTGCTGGAACAGATGGAGGGTTTTGCTGTGCAGGACAGGGGGAGGTCATGAGCACCTTTGAAGAACTGTACGAAAAGGCTCCGATGGCGTACCACGAGTTGGATACGGAGGGTGTGATCCGGCGCGTCAATGAAGCGGAATGCGAACTGTTGGGGTACAAGCGGTAGGAATTGATCGGCCAGCCGGTGTGGAACTTCATCGCGGGGGAGGAAGTGGCCGAGGGCCAGGCCGCGCTGCGGGAGAAACTGCACGGGAGGCGGGAAAACGGGCCGAGGCGAAGGACCTACGTCACCAAGCAAGGGCATTACCTGGTGGTGGAACTGCGCGATCGCCTGATTCAGAGCGCGACAGGAGAGGTGGAGGGTATCCGTACCACATTGGTGGACATCACGGAACGGGTGGTGGAGGAGGAGAGTTCGGCGGAGAGCATGCGGTGGCAGGTGGCGATTCTACAGACTGTCCCGGATGCGATTGTTGCGGTGGACGGGCTTGGGGTGATCGCGCATATGAACAAAGCCGCGGAGATTCTGACGGGATGGGAGTTGTCCAAGGCACGCGGAGAAGCGTTCGAGCGGGTGCTGATGATGAAAAGTTTGAGCGTGCCGCCGTGGTGCGATGTACCGCTTTCGGGGATGTTTCACCGGGGTCTGTTTGAAGGCTGGCGGGGGAGCGCGACTTTGATGGACCGACGGGGAGAGAGAACGGATGTGCGCATCAGATCGATGCCACTAGGGCAGGAGGACAACCGCGTGGCAGGCTTCGTGCTTCTGATATCGCGAGCGGAATAGCGCAGCGTTTTTTTTTTTTTTTGATAGGATTCGCGCCGCGTTGCGCCATGATAGGTGATACTCACTTGTTATGGAGAGCGGCATCTGGAGCCTCGTCGGAGCGGCGTTTCACACGGCAATGGAGTTGCCAGTGGAGAAGCGGTCCGGGTTTCTGGCCACGCTTGCGCCAGAAATTGCTGAAGAAGTGGCAGCGCTGCTTGATTCCTATGAACCCTCCGCCGCATTAGAGCCGAGACCCTTACATTCGGCGCAAACAGGGAAGCAGTACGGTCCATACAGGACAACTGAGCTGATCGGTCAGGGGGGCATGGGAACGGTGTTCCGCGCCGTGCGCGAGGATGGCGAGTTCAGGCAGGAAGTGGCGCTCAAAGTGATCGGCGGTCACACGTTTGACAAGGCTGCCGAGGAACGATTCCTCGCGGAGCGGCAAATCCTGGCCCGCTTACAGCATCCACACATAGTACGGCTTCTAGATGGTGGCATTGCACAGGGTCAGCGCTATTTCGTGATGGAGTTGTTGAGCGGGGAGAAGATCACGGAGTATTGCCGTTCGCGCGGGCTGGCAGTGGAGGGAGTGTTGCGGCTGTTCCTGCAAGTGGGAAGTGCGATTCAATGTGCGCATCAGAATCTGGTGATCCACCGCGATTTGAAGCCGTCGAACATCTGGGTGACCGCGGATGGGATCGTGAAAGTGCTCGATTTCGGCATTGCGAAAATCGTGGAGCCGGAATTGGACCGGCGCGAAGCGGTGACTCAGATACGCGCACTGACGCTTGATTGCGCGAGTCCAGAACTGGTTCGAGGCGAGCCGGTGACCACGGCAGCAGATGTGTATTCATTGGGGTTGTTGCTGTATCAACTGCTGACGCACGTTAATCCGCAGGCGTGCGGCGATTGCGGATTGGAGGAAGCTCTGAAGATCATCTGCGAGCGGGAGGCTGCGCCGGTGCGGAATGTACGGCCGGAGCTGCACCGCGATCTGGAGGCCATCGCGATGAAGGCGATGGCGAAGAAGGGGGAACAGCGATACGCATCCGTGGAGCAAATGATGGACGACATCGCGCGCTATCTGGAGCAGCGTCCGGTGACGGCGCGGCGCGTGACCGCCGCGTATCTGGCGGGCCGGTTTGTGGCGCGGCACAAGTGGGCGGTAGCCACAGCGGTGCTGGTGGCGGTTTTGGTGATGAGCGGCGTTGGGGCAGTGCTGTGGCAAGCGAGGAAGACCGATCGCGAGCGGCAGTTGGCGGAAAAGCGGTTCAATCAATCCAGGCGGCTGATCCGTTCCATGGTGGTGGATCTGCAGGAGAAGCTGAAGTCGATCCCAGCGACGGTTGCGGTACGGAAGGCTCTGGTGGAGGACGGAGTGAAGTACCTGGAGGAGCTGTCCGCGGACGCGGTGGACCGTCCGGATCTACTACTGGAGATTGCCTCCACCTACGAGACGCTCGGCGAACTCCAGGGTTCGGTGTCGGAATCGAGTCTCGGAGATTTCGACGGCGCGGACCGGACCTATCACAAAGGGTTGTTATTGGTGGAGCGGTTGCTGGCCGCCAACCCGGACCATCCGAGGGCGGTGATTGAGGCGTCGCGGCTGCATACGAATCTGGGGTTCTCGCAATCGAAGCTGATGTCCCGGGAGAAGCGTCATGAGCATCAGGTGAAGGCGGCGGAGCTCGCACGAAAGGCGCAGATGTTGAACCCGACAGACCGGGCGTCGCGAGAGTTTCTGGCGACATCTTATTTCCACACGGCGACAGCCCGTTTGGGGCAGCCCGAAGAACTGGAGCTGTGGAGCAAGGCGTTGGAATTCTTTCAGGCATTGGAAAAGGAGAGAGCAGGGCATCCGAATCTGCTCAGAAACGTCGCGCTGGTGCATAAGAATCTGGCTGGGTACTGGCAACGAAAAGGTGATCCTCAACAGAGTCTCGGTCATGCACAGAGGGCTTTATTCATCGATGAGGAACTGCTGGCACGCAATCCGGGAGATCCTCGGGCGGCACTGGACGTGGCGATCGACTTGAACGCCCTGGCGATTGCGCTGAGCGAGTCCGGCAGGCGGGAGGACGCTGTTCCTCATCTGAGAAAGAGCATTGCGATGCGTGGGCGGCTGGCGGCGCAGAATCCGCAGGACGCGCGCTATCAGGACCGCTATGCATTCAGTCTGCTCAGCCTGGGGGATGCGATGAAAACGAGCAATCCCAAGGAGTCACTGCAACTGACGTCCCGCGCTGTGGCGATCTGGAGGAAGCTGCTTCTCTCCGGCGGGCCGAGTGCGGTCTATGAACGGTTTCTAGGGCAGGGGCTTGCGAAGGCGGGCTTGGCGCGTAAGCAGCTTGGCGAGAACGGCTGTGTGAATTTTCGTGAAAGCTGGAAACTGCTGCAAGGGGTACCTGCGGAGATGCGGCGGGAGAGGAATGTCTCCGAGGACATTGCGGTGGTGGAGCGCGAGGTGGCTGGGTGCAGGTGAGCGGGGGTTCTGAGACAATCAACAGCATGCCGGATATCACCGGTTTGTTGCAGAAGTGGAGTAACGGGGACCAACGGTCGTTTGAGGAATTGATCGCCGCTGTGTATGACGAGCTGCGTCTGCTGGCGCGGCGTCATCTGTCGGGCGAAGCGGTTGCGAACACGCTTCAGCCAACGGCGCTGGTGCATGAGACTTTTCTGCGCATGGTGGGACTGAATCGCACGCAGTGGGGCGGCAGGGCGCACTTCTTCGGGGCGGCGGCGCAGGTGATGCGGCGAGTGCTGGTGGATGAAGCGCGGCGGCGGAAATCGTTGAAGCGCGGCGGCGGCTTGGAGCCGGATGAGTTGGAGAAGGCGCTTCCGGTGATGGTGGATTCCAACATTGACCTGCTTGATCTGGATATGGCGCTGGAGGAGTTTCAGGCGATGGATCCGGAGCGGGCGCGGCTGATTGAGCTGCGATTTTTCGGCGGGCTGTCGGTGGAAGAAGCGGCTGCGGTGTTGGGGGTGTCAACGGCGACTGCTAACCGGGAATGGGCATTAGTGCGGAGTTGGCTGCACCGGCGGCTGCAGAGTACTCGGTCGGGGATGAGATAGGCGCGCGTCAGCGCAGAAGGTCTTCAAGCTGGATCTTCGTATCGGTCCTGGAGTCACGGTATTTGACAATGACCGGGGTGTACAGCGAGATGCCCCAGTCTTTGCCATGGCCGCTGGTGACGTTACGGGATCCGGCGACAACCACGGCGCCTTCAGGAACGATGAGCGGCTGGTCATCGGACGACTTGATGACTGTGCCGTTCACCAGATCGTATATGGGAGTGGAGCGGTTCAGGATGGTGCCGGTGCCGAGCACGGCGCGGCGTTTGACGATGGCTCCTTCGTAAACGCCGCAGTTGCCGCCGATCAGGACATCGTCTTCGAGGATGACAGGCATGGCCCCGACGGGCTCGAGAACACCGCCGATTTGAGCGGCGGCGGAGATGTGGCAGTTCTTTCCGACCTGGGCGCAACTGCCAACGAGGGCGTGGGAGTCGACCATAGTGCCGTCGTCCACGTAGGAGCCGACGTTGATGTACATAGGCGGCATACAGGTGACGCCTTTGCCGATGTAGACGCCGTCGCGAATGGAGGAGCCGCCGGGGACGATGCGGACGCTGCTGGTGGCGGAGAAGCGCTTGACGGGGTATGTAGCCTTGTCGAAGTAAGGTTGGCGGGAGCGGTCGATCGACATGTCGACAATGCCGCCCATGCGGAAGCCGAGGAGCACACCCTTCTTCACCCAGGAGTTGACGCGCCAGCCGCTTGAGGAGGCGGGGTCGGGCTCGGCCGAGCGAACGAGGCCACGGTTGAGAGCGTCCTTGAATGTCTCAAAGAGGCGAAACTGATCTTCTGTGTAGGCGGCGGGAGGGTTTTGGAATAGTGATTCAATATCAGTCTGCAGCATGAGCGCTCCGGGCGGAGAGTTGCAGGTCGCTGAGAACGGCCTTGATTTTTGCGAGGCTCGAATCGGAAGGAGCGCACATCGGCAGGCGCCAGACGGGTTCCAGCAGGTGCATGAGCGCCATGGCTGCTTTCACGGGAATGGGGTTGGCTTCAACGAAGTTCACTTCCATGAGCGAGAGGAACCGCTTCTGGATGGCGCGCGCGGAGGCGTAGTCCCCCGCGAGGCAGTGTTGCGCGAGATGCGTCATTTCGGTGGGGATTTGGTTGGAGACGACGGAGATGACACCTTTACCGCCAAGGGCCATCAATGGGAGTGTGATGGAATCGTCGCCGCTGAGGACGAGGAAGCTGGCGGGAACCTCATTGATGACCCGCGCCATTTGCGAGATGTTGCCGCTTGCCTCCTTGACACCGACGATATTGGAGATGCCGGCCAGGCGCTTGAGGGTGGAAGGTTCGACGTTGATGCCGGTACGGCCTTGCACGCTGTAGACGATGATCGGGACGCGGATGGCGGCAGCAATCGTCTTGTAGTGCTGGTAGAGGCCTTCCTGCGTGGGTTTGTTGTAGTAAGGCGTCACGGAGAGAATGCCGTCGACCCCCATGGTTTCGAGTTCCTTGGCGAGTTGGGTAACTTCGGCCGTATTGTAGCCACCGGCTCCCGCCAGGACAGGAACGATGCCTTTCGCTTCTTCAAGGGTGAGCTCGACGACGCGCATATGTTCGTCGTGGCTGAGCGTGGGGCTTTCGCCGGTGGTGCCACAAGGGACCAGGAAGTTGATGCCCAATTCGATCTGGCGGCGCACCAGGGCGCGGAGGGTCTTTTCATCAAGGGAACCGTCCTTGGTGAAGGGGGTCACCAGGGCGGTGCCGCATCCAGTAAACATAGTTTTGAGGTTAGCAGAAGGAGCTATCGGATGAGAGAGGGGGGGGGTCGAGGGAATTCTGGAGGGGGACGGGCAGGCCGCTGAGAGACAAAACGACGCACTACACCGAAGATCGATGAGCGCAACGGAGCTTTCCGGATCACCCATCCGTTTCATCCTCTTTTCGGTCAGGAGCTTTGCAAGATTGCGGGGCTCCCTTCAGAAGATCAGCAGTTGATCTATT
>JACQZR010000080.1 GCA_016213775.1 Acidobacteriota bacterium | reverse complement strand
GCGGGTTCCGGCCGGCCACGTGGCGGGCGTCGAGGAATGGTAGCCACGCTCGACGGTGATCTGCGTGGGCGAATCCAGGGAGACGAGGCGCACGCGTTCCTCGCTGCTCTGCGTGCCGATGAAGTACCGGCCTCCGGAGAGCTTCGAGGAGTCGTCCACCGGCCAAACGGTGTCGGTCGCGCCAACGCCAGCCGTGAGGAGGCAGCCATCCTCCAACTCCTGCTCCGTGATCTCGAAGCGCGGCGCGAAGACCATGTACATCTTGCGGCAGTCGTTCATCGGCACCGTGCGGTTGAGCTTGTCCAGAAGAGGCTGGGTGAAAGCGAGCGTTACGCGATACTTGGTGTCGTTGTCGCCTCCGGAAAATCGCCTCGAGACGCCAGTGCCGCCCGACCAGTCGATCTGCTGCGAGCCGGGCGGGTCCGGAGGCTCGGCGTCCACGTGGCCTGAGGTGACCAGCACGCGGTCGATGTTGCCGAGCTTGCCGTAGCGCGCTGCCGGAAGAGCGGGCATCACGAACTGAAGCCGGAGGCTGGCCACGGAAGCCGAGAACGCCGTCGCGGTCGCGGAGATCACGCCGGACTGGTCGGGACCGAACCGGCCCGCGACCGGGTCGCCCGGCGTGTTGATGATTTGGGCGAGCTTCTGAAGCAAATGCTTCGCGCCCAACTGGAGCGTGACGAAACTCCCAGCGGGGTGGTTCATGGTGACGATGCAGCGGATTGCTCCCGTGCCGACGGCCTCGACGCGCACCATCTCCTCGTTCGTGCCAATGCGCTCGATGAAAACGTAGTCGCCCACACCGATCCCCGTCGTGCTCGCCAAAGGAATGTCCTGCGCGGTCGTGCTTACGGTCACATCCGAAGAGAGCGTCGTCTCGACGATGCAGTCGGTGTGCGCCACTGTGTAGCGGGTATCGCGGAAGTAGAGGTGGAGGTAGTCGATTCCGTAGTACGGTGCGATCCCGCCGGCGTCGAACTGGCAGGATGCCGGTGTCTCGCCGCCGGACACGACCGTCGCGTGGTCGAGCAGGCGCACCTCGTACTGGTCGTTCGGACCGCCCACGCCGCACACGAAGGTCATCGCGTCCCACGAGACGGACGGGAACTTCGCGGCATCGAAGCGCATCGCACCGTCCAGCGCGTAGTCGTATTCGATGTCGAACTCCAGCTTCAGGCCGGAGAGATCGGTGCGCGGCAGGTGTCTAAGGCGAAGGTGATTGAAGTAGTCGTAAGCGTTGCAGAAGCCCAGCACGGCGAAGTCTTCGGCGGCTTGGAAGATGCCAGAAATGGAGACACCCGTGGCGGTGGCATCGTGAATCGTCGTTGTCGCGGCGCGGCCAGAGAAGCCCTGCACGTGCATATTGCGTCGCGGGTCGAAGATCTGGAGCAACTCGGTGGGCATGCTACGTCTGAATCACGACTGTCACGTCTGAGCCAGGATCGGGCGACGCGACTGCGAGGATGTCGAACGCCAAATCGTCGCCTTCGTTCAGAATGGGCGTCGGCCAGATGGCCGGACGGACGTTCTCTCCGGCCAAGTGGTCACCCGTTACAACCGCGTCGAATGTCTGGTTGTCCGGATCGACGGCGAGCAGATGCACATACTCCTCATTCGCGCCGCCGAGGTCGATGTGGACAAACCGCCCGACCTCCAGACCAAGGCGATTCGCGCCATACGATGCGGTCGAGACGGTCTGCGGCGTTCCGGATCCGGTGATGTCCTGCGCCAACATGATGCCGTAGTCTGCATACGGTAGGCGGCGCGTGGCCGGTAGACCGTAGCCCTGGTTGTTCACCATGAACTCGTACGTGTTCTTGTAGGCGGTGGGCAGTGCTTGAGCAATCCCCATGTACTCGAGCGGCTCCCAGGTCGCTCCCTCGTCGCGGCTGATCTTTACCAGATAGGCCGACTGGCCGTCGGCGGTTCCCTGCTGGAGGTAGGCATAGATGCAGCGGATCGAGGCGGCGTCTTGCACCTTCATCGGGATCGCAACCGTGTCTTGCACTGCGAGCGCACCCGGAATCTGAAACGTGTAAGCGCCGCCGTTGCAGGTCCGGTCACCCGGCGTGAACGGCTCGCTGTGGTGCGAAAGCGGAAAGACCGTGAACGGCCCGAAGCCGAAGTGGTTTGCCACACCCACGAGTGCCGCCACCACACACGCCGAGGGGAGCTTCGCTTCGACGCGTGCCGGAAGGCCGGGCGTCCGGAAGAAACCCTTCTTCACCGAGAACGTGAATGTCTTCTGATCGAGCTTGTAGAAACGGACGCCTTTCAAGTGCGCGCAGCGTAGCGTCCCGAATGTTGCTTGGCCGGATGGCACGCCAGGGTACTCCCGCTGGAACTGGAAGTTTCCGGACGGGACCACATCGCCTTCGTTCCCAGGACCAATGATCTGCACGCATTCGAACGAGCGCCGCCCGCTGTTGTCCGGGTCCTTCGCCTCGTCGTTGAAAACCACGAAGTCGCCCACCTTGAACTCGCGCGTGGTGTCGGGATTCACCGTGCAGGCGATTGTTGCCGGATCGGTGGTCTTGTCGAGCGCGGCGTCGAGCGAGGCCCACAAATCCGCGGCGAGTTCATCCACGTAGTAGAGCGCCATGGCGACCTGCTGCGCGCCCACGATATTGCTGTTGCCGGAGGCATCCGGAAGGACCTCCATGTTGTCGACGGCAAAGGTGCCGTAGTCGGAAAGCTTGGGCGTTCCGGTCACGATCCCTGGGACTCCGGTATCGATCAGAACTTCCTCCGGCACGTCGTCGGGAGTCACGTCGGCAGGCTTCGAACCGGTGACCAGGTCGTACATCGAGTCCGTGGTCGTGCGGCCCTGCATGTCGATGCTGTAGTCGTTGTTCAAACGCCAGCCCGTGACGCGGAACTCTCCCGCGCCGCCCGGCATATCGGGATGCGTCATCGAGCAGACCATCCCCGGCTCCGTATTGAGCGCGAGGACCGTGGTCCGGAACTGAACGCTCCTCGCCGCTTTCCATTCCGCTGCCGTGATTCCGCCCAGCTCCTCGCGGAGGCGGATGGCAATGATCCTGCCAGCCTGCGACTTCGAGAAGGTCCCGGCGAGGTTGACGCTGGACTTGAGGAACTGCGGTCCCGCGCCGCCGGCAAGCAGGAGCGCATGGTCCACGTCGTAGACTGCCACGCTGTTCGCGACGAACTCGAAATCCTCGTCCGCGAAGTGCGCGGTGATGTGGTTGAAGGAAGGCTTCAGGGGAGCAAGCTTGAGACTGCGGATGAGAATGTTTCCCTCGGTGAATGCCTCGAGCGCCGAGGAGTTCACACGCACGCCAACCTTGAGCTTCCCGAAGGAGAACGTGTAGAAGCCCAGGCAGTTGATCAGCACCTCCTGAATCCAGTCCCGGAGTGGCTTCTCCTCTTGCACCGTGCCCCGGAACTTGAACTGAGTCTCTGTGCCCGTGCCAACGAGCTTTGTCACTTGCTCGTCGCAGATCGCGGCCACATCGATGGCGGCTTGCACGTCGAAGAACGTCTCAGCCAAGTCCAACTGCTGCGTCGTCGCGCCCGAGCCAAGGCGCAAGCCCCGCGCCCGGAACAGCATGTTGATTGCGATCCAGATGGGACTGGTGAGCGGCGGGCCGTACACGCGCACACCCGGAGAGGTCCAGACCCAGCCCTTCATCCCGCTCTGGACGACGGCTTCCATCTGGTGCTCGCCCGGCTTCGACAACTGGAGTCCCTTCGCATCGCCGCGCCGCAACACGAGGAAGGCCGTTCCAGCCGCGAAGTTGTCCTTGTAAGTGGAATTGCCGGAGAAGACTTTGCGCCAGTCGCCGCCGGTCTGGTTTCCGGACTGGTCGAGCGAGAACCAGTCCTGCGCGCCGGCGGGATCATCGCCCGGTACCGCGCGAAGCCCAAAGGCGCCTGGATATCCGTGGTGAAACTGGCCGTCGAGTTTGTGGCCGCTGCCGAATGTCACCGGGCCTTCGCACACGACACCCAGCCCTTCGTAGAAGTCGCTCTCGTCCCGACCCGCAGCCATCTTGCCGTTCACCGGCATGTCGCTGTCGGTGTAGACTTCGGGCATCACTTGGTCGTAGATCGAATCCGCGACGAGAGAGATGCTGGTGAGTGGCGACCGCCCGAAGCCCCATGTACCGGTCGAGTTGTCCTTGATTCGGACGCCCTGCGGTTCCGCGAGGATCGCGCCGTAGTAGCGCTTCATGCCGTGCGCCAGGCATCCGTTTGGCGTCTCGTATCCCTTGTCGCATTTCAAAGCGTCGCCGGTCGGGAAGTGAACCAGGTCGAGAGCGCCCGCAGTCGAGTACGGGCAGGGACCGGAATCGAAGTGCTTCCAACACGTCCGCGAAATCTTCCGTGTCGGATAAGGCAGGTTCAGTTCATACAGACCATCTGCGGCGGTGACCTTGAATTCCGGACCAGCGTCGATCGACCAGTTGACGATGTCGCCCTTCCACAGATCGAGCTTGATCCCTTGCCCTACGTGGAAGAGAGAGAACTCAATCGAAGCGCGGTATAGGTCCACGTCGTTTGCAAGGTCGCGCATCACGCGGTCCGCGTTGCCGAACGTGAACGAAGCGTCATCGGACTCGCCTCCCATGCCCTGCTGAATCCCGTCGAACTCCAGGAGTCGCGCCTGGTACAACTGTCCGCCGATGGTGCAACGCCGGTCGGACACGTGGATCGCGGGGTACCCGCTCTGGAGAGGCTGGATCTTTACGAGCGGGACGAGCCGCTGAACCTGCGACAGCAGTGCATCCTTCAACGCCTGCGTCGGGAAGCGGGTGACCGTGGAGTTGAGCGCGTAGGTGGGAGGCGCCGCCGGGATCTCGATGAGCGTCAAGCCGACGGTGCAGATGTGGTCCGCGACCATCTCCCACGACAAAGGCTCGTTGGCGAAGCGGCAGGTGTAGGTGGCGGTCCCGACGCCGTTGTCGTTTGGCGCATTGTAGGTGAAGGCGCCGTAGGGCCCGTACTTCGACTCCCAGAAGTTCCGGAGTGCGATTCGATCAGACTCTTTGAGTGAGGCGCGGCGCACGGAGAAGCGCTTCGCGCCATTGCCCATCAGGAAGCGCTGCTCGATCTTCGCGCTGCCGCTGCCGAACTGATGGACCACGACCTCGGGGCGGACCGCGTGGCCGTAGCCGTAGTCCGGAACGATGGGGAACGTGCCGGACGGAACGATCTCCGGCACTTCAATGTTGCCAATGTAGTCAGGCACGGGTTGCTCTCGCCGCTTCAATGGCGGCCGCTACGTCCGCTTGCCCGGTGAGCTGTGAAGCCAAGCGCGCGTAGTTCGGATCGGTGGCGTAGACGCGCGCGACCGACATGACCAGGTAGCCAAGGTCGCCTTCCTGCTGGTACTTCTGCCAAGCCGCACGGTAGGGCGCACCGTGAGTGATGAGCCACGCGTAATCGCGGCAGGACTCCTCGAGGGACTCGTAATCCGCGAATTCACATACGCGCGTCACGTCCTTGCCGTTGATCACCTCGCGCGTCTCGACGGTGTAGCACTTGGTGTGCCGCTTCGCGCGCTTAATCCCAAAGAAATTGAAATCGCCGACGGGCTTTGCTCCCCAACGCGATTCGATGGCCCACTGCGCAATGAGGATGCGCGCGGGAATCCCGGCCTCACCTTCAAGGCGCACTGCGATCTTGGCCACCTCTGCGAGCCGCTGGCTTCTGTTGTTAGTCATGGGATACTGCTGAGGCTGCTTCTCAGATTGGCGTCTGGTCCGAACAGGTCGAGGGCGATGTGCCGGAAGCGCCGCCAAGCGCGGGCGATGGCGGTGAGTGCTCGCCACCGCGCCGCGTATGCTGGATCTGCCCGCCGCTTCTTCGCATCGAGCGCACTACGGCGACGTCGGCAGCGTATGCATTCGAGCACTCTGAGCCTGTACCGTGACTCGTACACGCGCCCGCAAACGCATTCGTGCAGGTATGGCTTCAGGCGCGCGGCTTCGCTCTTCGTCATGGCGCAGTCGTCGAATCGAAATCGCAGGTGACCTGGTGCTCCGGAATCATGTTGTCGAACTGGGCCTTGATGACTCCGCTCGTGATCACGTAGTCGTAGCCCTGCCGGTAGCGTAGTCCGTTCACATAGACGACGATGTTGGTCGCGCCCGCCGGCACTTTCCAACCGCCTGCGGCTGTGTCGTAGACGAGCAGAACGTCTTGCCGCCGAACGGGAGTTGGCGGCAACAGAACGTCCAGTTGGTTGCCGTTGAGCACCAGCGTCGGGCCGAGTTTCGCGAAGACGTACCGTGCGCCGGTCCACACGGGAATGAGCAACGGTGATCCACTTTGCGCGGCGATCAGCGCCGCGAGTGCGAGACACAAAACGACGAGCACAATTCCACGTTTCATGAAAGTTCCTTTCTTGGTTGAGAGTGAGGTGTTAGCGTTCTTCGACTTTCACGGCGAACGAGCGGTCTTCAGTCCGACCGCCCGTCGTCGTGATCCGGTTGGTGATGGTGTACGACTGGCCCGCCAAGCCGCCGGACAGCCATATCGTCGCTAGCTTCGTGGTCCGGCTGTCAGTGACCTTGACCAAGCCATCAGGGACGATCCACTCGCTGGTGGCGATCGCGTCGCCATTGAGCCACCGGGTCCAGTCGAGTGAGTAATCGAGAACCGCGTTCGGGTCCTTCGTGAACGTCACGCGTCGATGCTCCTCTTTTCAGGCCGCACCGTGAATGTGCGCGACTCCGCGGCAACTGACATCGAGCGCTGCTCGCGCGGGATCAACCACGTGCGCGAAGGCGACGGCGCGGGCCGGAGATGGGCGATCAGACTCGACGAGCTCGCGATCAGCGCCGTGCGCGAGAATCCCAGGAACCGCGTTGCGAACTGGCTGGAGTGCCCATCGATTTGTGCAGATCGTGGTGTACCTATGCGGCGGTCCGAGTCCAAAACAGAGTCGCCTGCCACCTGCGCACCACGATAAGCAAGGAAGGGCGCATAACAGAAGTTTTGACGTTTTGCCAGCAGCACGCGTGGTCCGGATACCAGTTGACGCATCTCGTCCTGGTACAGCGCCCGCGTCCACGATGCAATACCGAAGATCTCGACGAACATGCCCGGCGTGGAGGACGATAGGGGAAAGACGGAAGCGCTGCCTGAAGCCGCACCCGCGTTTGGAAGCGCGTTCTGTGCGACCAGAACGCCATTGTGGTACACGCTGGCCGTCGAGTTGGCATCGAACGGAAGTACGAAAGAGACACAACTGAGCTTCTGAAGATCGGCGGCATAGGCGCCCCACTCGAACGGACCATACGGCGATGCGCTGTTGCGGAAGATGGCCTTGTATTTGCCCGTGCTCGTCCGCAAGCCCAACCACCAGCCGGTCGTGTAGCTGGTGCTGCAAATCGTCGGGAAGCCCGTGCCGTTCACGCGGTTGACCCGGAACCATACGCAGACTGAGATCGTCTTGCCCGTTCCATCGCCGGTGAACGCCGGCGCATCGGCCATCGAACTGCCGGACCAACCGACCTGCTCGTTGCTGCATGCGAGCCCGGCGCCGAACGGCCCCGAGACGTTGCCTCCCGATCCGGTCGGGACCGTAAGTCCGGCCGGTGCCGCGCCGAATAGCATCCGTCGCTGAAAGTACGCCGGCGAATACTCAAAAGGAATCGCGGCACGCTTCGCGTTCAACCGCCAGGGGTTGAACCACATCCTCGGATCGAGGGTCGGCATCCACAGCGCATACAAGCCATCGGAAAGCGGTGCGCCGAAATCGGGATGCGGTTCGCACCGGCCTGTCGGGAACACAGCCTCGGAGTCGGGGTTTAAGGGCAGGTGTCGCATCAGACGACCTCGAACTGCACTCCGCGCCAGAACGCGATATTGTCGGATGCATCCAGCGCCAGGCCGCAGCGGTTAACGGCCAGTACTCCCCACACAGGTGGAAGCACGTTCCCGAATCCCTGGGCGACCGAGAATGGCGGGCTGATCAGAATGCCCGAACTCGGGACGTAGAGCGAGCCGACCTGGCGTATCGCGACGGTTTCGAGCGCAACTGAAACCGACTCGTCCACACCCGTGACGCCGGAAGGGAAGATCGGAGACACGTCGTCAGCCGCGCCCCAGGCAAGGAAGTACACGGAGTAGCGGTCACCGAGGCTACCTGTCGCGGGCTTGATTTTGAACTGGCAGATGGCATCGATGTAGCGGCTGTTCTGGTTCTCGACTTTCGCCGAACTACGCGCGGCGCCGGAGGCGAGCCCGTTAAGCGTGATCTCGAAATTGGTGACGGGACCGAATTGCGTGCGGATGTTGGACACGTTCGCCTCCTAATCCTGCAAGATCGAGAGGTCGTTCTCGCGGACGATCACAAAGTCGCCGTCGTTCATCGTGGCAGGCGCGGAGAGCGGACCACCGCCCAGGAAATTGCCACCGCTTTGGGCGTCCCAGATGCCGATATGCGTGTACGTGCCCGCTGGAACCTGGAACGAAAGAACGGCTGCGTTGCGGACGCGTTTCGCGCTGCCACTATCATCCACGGGCGTGTACTGCTCTACGGCGAGCCTGGCGTACGGCCCGCCTGCGGCTTCGTTCTGTCCAGTCTTGCCAGGATCTGCGGTGTGCAGACTACACCACCGCGCAGCGATCTGGAAGTCCTGTCCGAGGAAGGCTTTCTCAAGGATCTTCTGGTCGAGGTATGCGGAAAAGGCCATGGTGCTTCTCCTTCGGTTTTATGCGAGTTCGATCAGTTCGATGTTCACGTCCGACCGGCCTGGGCCGCAGGTCTGGCTCCACTCGCAGTCGAAGCGGACGGTGTACCTGCCGGTCGTCGTGGTGCCCGTTGGATCGTAGGAGAACTTCGGGTTCGAATCGTATGGGTCGTAGAAATAGAACGGTTCAGTCGGGCCATTGCGGGCATCGTAGAAGTCGCGAAGCGCTTGCAGCAGCGTTGGCGGCAGGCGTTTCGAGAGCCGCCACCGCTTTCTGCTGTTGGTAGCCAGCACGGCACGTTGCGACTCGCCATTTCGGTATTCGTTCTCAACAGTCGGATACTCTTGCGTGCGTGCGAACGCGCGGCACAAGCTGTTCGGCAGCACGGTGGAAGGTGCCGCATTCTGGATGGAGCCAGGCATGAATCACGTCGTCAGCAGGCCTGGGCTCATCTGTAGACTGGCCATTTCCCGCCGACCGGCGTTCTGCTTCGTCGCGGACATCGCCGCCGACTGAACGGCGCGCGGGTTCTCCACCACTACACGCACCGTCTCCTTCTCGAAGAACTCCTTCGCGCCCGGCACAGTGATATTGATGACCGTCTGGCCTCCGGACGGCGCGCCCTTGCCGATGGAATCAAGTGGCGGCAAGCCGCCGAGGGACGACAGCGCGGTCCCGTTCGAATAGGCAGTAGATTGGTACAGCGAGCCCCCGGACTGCATGATCGAGACGGGACGCACCTGCGTGGACTTGCCACCGAACGGCTGGCCGGTCGTCATCGCGTACAGTTCAACCAACTCGCGGACCTGCTGGCTCTGGATTGCGACATCGAGGTTTCCGCCATAAGCCGACTTCGCCGTCTCGACGATTTGTTGCAGGATCGCCTTGTCTGAGATGTCAACGCCATAGGTCGCCTTGATCTTCTCGCGTGCCTTTTCCGTCGCGCCCTTGATGAACTTCCGGATCATCCCGGCGGCAAAGCCGGCCACGGCGCCAATTGCGGCACCGATGGGTCCGCCGAATTTTGCGCCGATCATCGCGCCGCCGGCTGTGGTCATACCTACGCCGGACCAGCCCCCGCGCCGGAGACCTTCCATTGCGAGCATGCCGCCGCCGACGAGCAACGCGCCACCCTGCCATCCGCCGATGCCGCGCGCATTGGCGAGCTTCGTCATGTTGCCGAATTCATCCATGCGCCAGCGCTCTGGCCGAAATCCGATGTTGCCGAGATTCGTGAGCCAGTTCTTGTAACCAGCTCCCATCGCGGCCCAATTCCAGTTGCCGCTGGCACCACCACCGGTGCTTCCAGGCACAAACGGAGGCGTGCCCCAACCTCCAGCCGATCCGCCAGGAATCGGACCGCCACCGCCGCTGCCACCGAGGATCCCGATGCCGCCGAGGACGGAGGCCCAACCGCCGCCTCCGGACGCGCCAGCCGGAGCGTACGCGGGCTTGCCGCCAAACAGCCCCATCAATGCGCGCGCTACCTGGGATGTCACAACCTCTTTAATGGCGGTGAGCATCGCGGTCTTGAAGGAGTTGCCGATCGCCGACCACACTGATTGCGACTTCGACACGAGCGCGTCGAACACGCCTTCGGCCTGCCGCTTCAGCGAATCGAAGATCTTCTGGTTGTGATCGCGGACGATATCAGCAGTCCGATTCGCGGCGTTCTGACGAGCCGCATCCACTCCAGCATCTGTCGCCTCCTGGTTCGCTTGCCGAATCTCATCACGTTGCTGCGTATACTCCGCGATCCGCTGCTGGATCTCCTCGGCCCTGTAGCCGAGGCGCTTCATCTCCAGTTCGTAATCGAGCACGCGCTGGGACGTTTCGAGATCGAACAGGCGCTGCTTGACTTCGTGGACCTGCTCCACGTAGTCGATCTCGATCTGCGCCTTTTGCTGCTCGACCCAGACCTTCTGCTCCAGCGTCCGGGCGTCGTAAGCCTCCAGCGTGCGGAGCCGAGCGTCGCGCTCGAAGCCCGCGCGCTGCTGTTCGACCTGAAGCAGTTCCTTCACATGCTCCATGTTCTGGCGCGCGATCTCCTCGTTGTACTGGAGCCGCTTCTGGAACAGTTCGCTCTCCCACTCCAACCGCTGATGCGCGGCCTCCTCCTCGCCTTTCAGATAATCCGTGAGTGCTTGGCGGTTGTCCTTCTGGAATTTTGCCTTAAACGCCGTCCATTTCATGGACAGTTCATCGATGACGGCATTCCACGCCTTTGCGGTCAGGGAGACGCGCTTGCCGTCGTCCATGGTGGTCCACTTCTGGATCTTCGCGTTCATCTCCGCGATCTCACCGGCGAACCCCGGAGTGGCCTTTGCGCGCGCCTGCGCCGCGGATTGGATGGCATCCTGCTCGGACTTGGATTGAAACTGGCCGACCTCTTTCGCACGCTTCAATCGGGCGATCTCGGCGTCGATGTCCTCCTTCTTGCCTTTGCCCTCGCCCGCAATGCTGATCTTGGGGCCCCACTCCGTCGTCCCAAAGTCGAATCCACCCTCCATGCCGGGAATCAGTCGCCGGCCCAGAACCAGTTCGCGGATCTCCTCGTCCTGCATCCCGCGCTTCCGGAGGTCTTCGACGTTGAGCTTGCCACTCAGGAGATCCTGCCGGAGCGCCTGCTGCTCCATCTCCTTGTAGCGCCTCTCCATCTGGTCCATCATGTCGGAGTACTGCTTGTAGATCACCGCTCCGCCCAGGACGCCGCCGGTGATCAGCAGAGCCATGGGATTCGCGAGAGTCGCAAGCCGGCCCGCCACCATCGCGGCCGTTAATCCTTCCACGGCTTTCGTGATACCGATGATGCCGGCAGCGATCTTGTAAGTGGCCAATGCGGTGCCGACCATCAGAGCGGTCTTCGCGAATTTCTCCAGCAGGTCGGTGTTATCGCGGAGCCACTTCACGAGGTCGCGCAAGGCCTGAATGATCGCCTTGAATTCATCTTGGAACTTCTGGCCGATCTCTTCTCGCAGATCCCCGAACTCCTGCTTGAGCTTCTTCAACTGCGACTCGGCGTTTCCGGAAGCCGCTGCCGCCGTCCCCTGAATCTCAGCCCCGGCCTTCATGACCGCGTTGTAGCGGATCTGGATCTTTTCGTTCTCCGCCAAGGTCCGGCCGAGCCTCAGTTCAGCCAGTTCGATCTCCTTGTCGAACTGAACCCTGATGCCCAGTTGCTTGAGCGCACGCTCCTGACCGAACTCAATCGCGCGCAGGATGCCTTCGAGCGCCTCCGGCGCATTCAGGTTCTCATCGAGGATCGCCGCATCCTTGGCGAGTTTGGCTAAGCCCTCCGCTTTCTGCAATCCGAGATCAGCGACGATGAGACGGTTGATAGTGCGAAGCGCTTCCTCATCCTCGAAATTCAAGTCGATAAGCGCCTCGGTTGTCCTCTTCACCGAATCCGCCGCGATCCCGTGGGCCTTGGCCAGAGCCAGAGTCGCAATCTGCATGCGCTCCACGTGCGCCGCGTCTTTCACGGCGTCGATGGTGAACTCCTTCACCCAGTGCAGAGCGGTCTTGATGGCATCCGCGAGCAGGTTGCCGGCTGTGGCGCCCTTCACCATGGCGGCAGTCATCCCGTCGATCCCCGCCGCTGCTCCACGCGCACTCTTCGCGGCGGTGCTTTCGATGCTCGACAGGTTGGCGTTGACGCTCTTGATCGACTGATTGGCCTTGTCGACCTCGACGGTGACGACCAGTTCGACCTGATTACTGCTGGCCATGATGTCCTGGGGTCTGTTCCCGCTCGTGCCGGTCCCGCTCTTCTTCGAGGATCTGCATCGCCATAAACTCGTCGGCGCGGATCTCTTCGAGAGAGATCCGGATGCCGAGCTTCAGTGCCGCACGCATGTCCAGCGCCCGGCGGACGAGGATTCCGGTCTCGCTGTTCTGCGCTTGATCGATCCTGTTCAGCGGGCAATGATCGCATCTCTCGCCATCCGGCGCGTCGGGACAGAGTTCCGGGTTGCAGAGATCGTCGCGGCGAAGCGCCCAGTAGACGAGATAGCGGAGCGACGGATTGTCCGGCCACTCGCCGTTCAGAAGTTTGGGTCGCGGTCCTCCTGGAAGTGGGCGTCCAGTGCATCGATGGCAGCCTTGACTGCGACTGCCTGGTGAATGATGGGCGCCTCGCTGGCGTAACCTTCGGTAGCCTGACGAAGCTTCTTATACAGGTCGCCGGACGCATGCAGATTGATAGTCAACTCCTGTTTGTTGAACGGCAGATCGAGCACCCGCGCGAACGCGCGCCGATATTCGAACACGTCCTTCGCAGATGGCATCCGGAGCAAGTGGACGGTCGTGCCACCCAGCACACGCGTGGTCACGCGGAACGCATCGCCAACGTGGACCACGTCGTCGACCTCGGCTTGCGCCAACTGCTCGATGCATTTCACGGCCTCGAAGGGATCGACGTCGGCTGGCGTCTCTTCCTCAATGCGAATCTTCGAGAGCAGCGCGGCGTCCACATCCTCGGCGTTCGGGACGATCGTCTCGGAGATCCCGCGTCCCAGATTCTTGATGATCACCTTGCGGCGGCGCTGGCGTTCGGCCCACTGGTCATCAGAAGGAAACCGGACCCGGACGGTCTTCACACCGCTGGGAGTCCGGAGTTGCAGTGCGACCGGCACGGTCGCATCAAAAACAGGAGTGATCGTTTCCATAGAATTCCTCACTGGCAGATGCCATCCACACCACACTTCGCGACCGCCGAGATGATGCCCGCCTGGTACATCGGCGCGCACTCGACCGACACAGTCACTCGACCGTCCGTGTCGACAACCTCAGCCATCGAGAACGATACTTTGGTGAATGTCACCTCGAGCGAATTGTTCGCGTCGTAAGTGAGCGTGATGACAGCGGTCCCGCTGGTCTGGTTCTTGAGTTTCGTCAGCTCATCCGATCCGTTCACGAAGCGGGCGACAAACTTCAAGTTGAACTGCCGGTTGCCGTACTCCATCCGGCCGCGGATCGCGCCACTGGTGGAGTCGGCAGGACTCTGGAACCCAGAGCCGGGATAGAATCCATCTTCTAGCCGGATGTTATTCTTGCCGCCGAACTCAAGCGAGATGATGTTCTTGTTGGTGACGTAATTCGTGCCGTTAATCGTGAGCGCGAGCGACGCGGACGGTAGGAGCTTCTCCACGATCGCCGGCGGGAGGGAGATGCCCGAAGGCTCGGTGAGCTTGCCGGAACCAACGAACTCAATCGTGATTTTCGAGTTCGCCCGGCCAGGCCCGCTTGCAACCGCGATCTGCCACGATTCCACCGCGCAGCCGACAGCCATGCGGTCGAGCACAACGCCTGCGCCCGGGCGGATCTGTTCAATGAAGGAGAAGAACGGCAGCTCAACGGAGTCTCCATTTGATGGGTTCGGCGGCGTGCACGTGTAAACCCAGTTTGGATTCGCGCCCGACTTGACGACCTTGCCCAAGCCGAACGCCATCGCCCAGGCCGCGATTTCGGCGCTCAGATACTTCTCGATCGTGCCGGCGACGTCCCACGAAGTCTTGAATACCTCAGTGATGTACTCGTGACCTTTGCCGAACTCCTCGGCGTCATTCTCAGTGTTGAGCTTCGGGTTGGCGAGCGCGGCGTTGAGCTTCTTCAGCTGCCAGATCCCGCCGACAACATTGGCGGTAGCGATGTCCGTCTGCTTCGCCTTGCCGAAGCCGATCAGAATTTCTTGCGTCCTAACCGACATGCTCGGTCACCTCCTCGCTTGAAGCCGGCGGCTCACACTGCGACCAGCCGGCGTTCATGGCCGGAACAAGAACCTCCGGTTTTGCTTCAAACGCTTTCGGCTCGCCCTGTCGGAACGGAGGAGCAAGCCACACAGTCTCTTCAGTCATCGCCAATCTCCGTAAACGTAATGGGAACTTCGAAGTAATCCAGTCCTTCCGCGTCCGTCTGCCGTTGGATCAGAGGCAGGTCCATCGGATAGCAGGATGGATGCACGGTGGCGTTCAGCATCGCCACACCGACCGCCGCCGGAACGCCCTTCGTGATTAGCCGGAACAGCCGGTAATAGGCGGTGGGCGGGTCGCCGTCGAACGTCTCACGGGCGCGCAGGTACAACGTGACCTGGTGTTTCCACACGTCCGCGCTGCCGAAGGAACCGGGAGCGGTGCCTTGCCACACCGCCATCACAGAGGGTGCCGGCATCTGGTGAATCGCATGTGCCAGGCTCGACCGCTTCGGATACTGATCGTGATAGGCGTAGATCCGTTCCGGATCGCCGTCCATTTCCAGGACGAGTTCCTGAATCTCGCGCAGCATCGCGACCAGGTTGTCCACCAAAAGGGAGGGATCTATCATCGTTGTTTACCGCCAAGCACGCGTTCCAGGATCAGCTTCGGCTTCATCTCCTGCAGCACCCGCCGCGCTGCCTCTGCGACCGCCACCTTGTTTTGCGGGGAGAACACGGCCCACGGCTCGATTTTCTGGTTGAGCCACGCCTTCAGCCTGTCCTTGCGAGTGGAGTTGCTGGCCTTCGCCTTGTTTTCCGATACCGTGCGCACTTGAAAGTTCCGCAGCATGTCGCCAGTCATCATTAGGTTGCGCCGGTTGCCTTTGCCGAGTTTCGTCTTCTGGATCGCGTACCGCTTGGTGAGGGGCTTCGCGGAGGAGTCAGTCGGACCCTGTGCGGCCGCCAGGCGATTCTTGACGGCGGCCACGGCAACGGTCGCGATCTTGAACATCGCCTGTTGACGGAAGTTCATCTGATCGATCCGGACTTGCTTCTTGTGGAACACGCGTATCGACGCCATCAGATCTTCTCTCGAATGGAAAGCCAGCAACCGCCCGCGGAATCGTTCAACACCTCAAAAACGGTGTAAAGAGCGCCGTCAGCCGTGACTTGATCGCCGTGATCAGGCGGTACCGAAAAGCTTGAGAGTGCCACAAACAGCCGCGCGTACACGGTGTCGGGATGTCGCTGCTCGTCGGTTCTTCTGTCCAGGATTCCGGTCATCGTGAACGGGTCGCCTGTGCCCGGCTGGTATAAAACCGGCTGGCCGAACGCGGCCAGGATAGCCGCGTTCGCCAGACCAGATTGTTGTGACCACGCCGCCATTGGGATCACGCCGCAGCGGTGGTATAGAGCGCCCAAACCTCAATGACGCCCGCAGTCAGCGGGCCGGTGGCGATCGTAACGTTGATCTTGCCTGCCGCGCTCATCTTGAACGGCGTCGCGACGGCAGTGGGCACGACTAGCGCGTTCGTCCCGAGAGACGTCTTGGCAGTGGCAGCCAAGATACTGGCCGCGCCGGAACCGGCAACGGTTCCAATCGAGACCGTGGCCGCGCCGCCGGCCGCGACAGCGGTAGTCGAGACGACGCTGCCCCCGAACACGACAGCGTTGATCGGGATGGTGTCGCTGACCGTCGGCGTGCAGGAGGCGCCGCCATCCACGCTGAAGTCATATTTGGCATACGCCACCTTGAGGCCGTGTGCCTGTCCCGAGAAGCCTGGCACGCCAAACAGCTTGACCCGCACTACGGCGACGCCCGTCGCGGCGGCCACCTCGACTGTTCCGATCAGCAGGTTGGTGCCCACCGTGGACGTCACCTTCTTGGCGGTGTCGTCCCAGTAGGCCAAATCGCCTTGCGCAAAGGTGCTGCTGTCCTTGGCGAGGTCGTAAACACCCTCGACCTCGCACTCCAAATCGGTGCCCGAGAGTGCGTCGTTGGCGGCCACACCGAAGATGTTGCCCACCTTGAATCCGCCGCCGGACAGCACGTCGTAGGGCGCGGCGAGGGTGAGGTTCTTACCGCTTTTCACGAAATTCGTCATGATTCTTTTCTCCTTCTTGTTTGCCCGGAATTTGACTCAACCGCCCTACGCCGCAGTGTTCTTCTGCAAGCCGCGATGGTCAATTGCAGCGGCAGCAAAATCCAGCCGAGCCTTGATCTCGACGCCGTCCACCTCGAAGCCCTGCCGGGTCTCGATGTAGACACCCTGCTGCCCCTCGAGATAGCAGTACTCGATCGTGTCAATCGTGCTCGGGTCGGCCGCCGTGTACCAGTTGGTGTCGCCAACGCTGGCCACTGCATCGAGGCGCGGCTCGACAATCGGCACCATCGCGCGCACGAATGCGGGCACATCAGCGGAAGATGCGGTTGCCGCCAGGTTGATGGGGTTGGTGATCTGGACCGCAATGCCTTCGAGCGCCGCCGGGATGATCAGGAACTTGGGAATCAGGTTCAGGATCGTGCCCTTGGGCGCAGTCTGCTTACGCATCAACTTGCGTGCCGCGGTGATGTTGGCCACCGCCGCGAGGGCATTGGTGCCCGTCAGGTTCTTGTGTGTGGCGTGGAAAAGAGGCACGCCATCGGCCATGTTCGCGTTCGCCGTGATCACAGCCCACACGGCGTCGCTCTCGAGCGTGGCGGCCGCAATGCCCAACCCAGCAGGAATCCGTGTCAGCGCCTGGAGGTCGTCATTGAGGACCACCTTCCTGGTAATCGGTACGATTCCGCCCCAGGTTGTGAGCGCGTATGACTCCTTGGAGTCGCTCACATAGATACGAACGAACTCCCCGTTTTCGTTGGTTTTCTGCAAAGCCGCGATGTCGCTCAACTGAATGCGATTCACCGGCTTGAAGTCGAGCGCCGTGACCTGCCGGCAGAACGGCACGAAGTTGCGGGGAGCCGCCTCATACGCCTGGCGCAGGGTCTTGTTCGCCACGTTTGCCAGGATGTTGGGAAAGTCGCTGGTGGTCATGGCTCCGTCGAAATACTCGGATGCCCCATGGCGGCCCTGGAGCGCCGCACGAGCAATCTCGTTGCGGGACATGCCGCGCGTCTTCACGCCGACGGCATTCAGGCATTCGCGCGCCATGTCCACCAGAGTCAATCCAGCGAACTCGCGGCCCGTGTCGAACATCTCGCCAGACGCGCGAGGGCTGCCCCTCAGCATCAACGCCGCCTCCATTCCTTCGCGCCGTTTGTCCACCTCGTCTTTGCCTCCGGACGTGGCGAGCGGGTTAATGGGAATGGTCGGATTCTTCCGGAACTCGGCATCGAGTTTCGTCATGATGCGCTCACGAGCGGTATCGACGGACACGCCCTCGTCAATCAGCGCGGCGAGAAAGTTCTCCTCCACCTTGAATGGGCCGGTCGCGATCGCGCGAATTGTGCTCGCGCGCAACCGCTCCGCCTTCACCGCCTCGTCCCTCGCGGCGGCGAGGGCAACTTCGTTCTGACGGGCCTCAACGCCCGGGTCCTGCGTGGTCGTTTCCATGTCAGGTTTCTCCTTTATGTGGGCAGATGCCCGCTGCGTTTCAATAACACTCGGTTGTGCCGGTGGCATACTCGCCGCCGACATGAAAGTCGTGCTCGCATCGGCGGCCACGGACACGAGGGAGATCTCGAACGGCTCCCAATCCGTCGCGGTGAATTCTTTGCGATCCTGGCCCTTCGCTGTGGTGTCGACCCTCTTGTAAATCCACATGCCGGGGCTGAGGTTCTGAATGATGCCACCCTTTACGTCGTTCCAGATCGCGGTTACTGCATCCCGTTTGCTGAACTGAAGCGTGGCCAAGCCGGTGGATTTCTTAGCCCATGCCTTGCGCACTACGCCGAGTTGACTCTCCACCCCGTACGCGCTGTGCGAGTCCAATACGGGACCGCCGTTATTCAGGCGATCCATACGGCAGCCTTTCATGTCGAGGATGAGGTCGTATTCTTCTCCACTGCGCCAGTCGAACCGGGGCACCTTGGCGCCCGTGTACCAGACCGCATCAATGGTTCGGGCGTCCTCATTGGCCGATGGTGGAGCGAAGTTAGCCGCCACAGTGAAGCGCTCGACTTGGAATTCGGCGGCTTCCGGTTGGCGCTCGGGCTCTGCCGCAGCGGCAGCAACGGCCTCCACCGGAGCGGCCTCCAGCGCTGTCCCCGTGATCTCATCGGGCATAGTTGACTCCTTCCTGTATGTGCTGATTTACGAGGTGTAGCTTCTGGTGGGCGAATCCCACTGCCGGGCTGAATGTTTCACCATGCCCGTCTGCTTCGCGGGTGGCGCCGGCGTCTCGCCGCGATCGGTCGACTGCTCGACGCCCTTGTCGTTCACTTTGCGCGGATCGCAGTCCAGGATGATCTGCAGTTCGTCGAGCAGCTCGTTCATCCGCTTGATTTCCTGCAACTGCTTCTCGGGGTCGTAGCCGTTCTGTGCGATCGCCTCGGACAGCGTCAACGTGCCGGTGCGGATGCGCTTCAACTCGGCCATCGCATCCTTGAGCGGATCGACCGATTCGAACTTAGGCGCCGTCCACTGCACGCCATAGTTCGCCTCGGGAATCTTTCCGATGAACACCAACGTGTCGATGAACCTCCGCCACGTCGGCCGGCAGTACATCGGGATCAGCGTCAACCACCGGAACGCCTCGATAGCATTGCGGAACCCCAGCATGCCCGCGCGATAAGAGGAGTAGTTGACGTTCGACAGATCCCCGGACAGCAATTCGTATGGAACGTCGATGCCGGCCCCGATCCCCTGGAGTTCGGTCATCAGGTAGTCGCGGTACCCTCCGGCCGGCGACGGCGCATTGAATTTAATGTCCTCGCCCGGTTTCAAATACTCGATCATGCCGGGATACATGCGCTCGAGCGTGTTGCCGGTTTTCGGATCGGTGGACCTCGCGCCGAGCGGCAGGCCGCCCGAGCCCTCGGGGCGCGTGACGATGCCCGCGAGGCACGCCTCGGTTTTCTTACGCATGCGCTCCGCGTCGCGGTAATCGTCGAGGTCTCGCATTGCCAGCATGACGGGCGCCAGCCATGGCACGCCGCGCACTTGGCCGGGCCGCAAGATGCAGTAGGTGTGCATCACTTGGGCTGCTGGCACCGCTTGGCTCTCAAGTCCGCTGCGCAGATTCAGCATGTACACGCCGCCCGGGTGATAGTTGTAGAGCCAGTAAGACTCGCGCTGTCCGTAGAGGTTGAATTGAACGCCCTGGACAATATGTCCTGTGGCGACGCCCATCGTCCTGGAGATGTCCAGGAAGTCTCCCTCCAGCACCTGCAACTGGAGTGGCACACGGAAATTGTCTTGCGCCAAGCGCGGCCGGAACCGGACGATGCCGTCACCGCTCTCGGCGGTCGTTCGCACAATGAGCGCCTGCATCCCGTAGAAATCCAACTGGCCGCCCGGGTCGCAGTTCTCCGCGAAGTAGAGCCACTCCCCGTCAATGATCTTGTCGAGCGCCGGCGTTCCCGTCTTCGCCTGGGGAACGATCCCGGTCCCCACTGTGTTCCCGACCAGTTCGGCGATGGCCTTACTGGCGTACGGATTGTTACGCAGTAGATCGCGCGACCGGTTCCGCAGGCTGATCAGGGAGGCGCCGACTTCGGTGTTTGCGTCGCCGCCCGCAGCGAGCCAGCCGTCCGTTCGACGCCCCGACTTCGCGCCGTCATACGCGAACGTCTCTGTCGCCGCACGGAAGCGCGCGCGCCGATATGCCCGCTCGGGCGAAAAGTAGCCGATCACTCTATCGAGAGCGTTCATTAATCCCTGCTGTGCATGGCCAGGCTGAAAGAGGATGGCATCGTACCTGATGTGGTGGCGATCGCTGTGTCGATGTCGGCGAGCGCCTTCCGCATGTCGTCGATGGTGTTGTACTCAACCGCGCGGTCTGTGAACTGTACGCGGCGCGTGCCGCTGAAGATTGCGCGCTGCAATGTGTCGCGCATCGATTGCAGTTCTGTCAGTTGAATCATTTGAACCAGTTCTTGCCACGGCCGCCGGCTTCCCAAAAGTCATCGCGCCCGTTCCAGTACTCACCAGTGCTCGACTTGCGCGGTGCGTCGGCCGGAATGCTTCCCTCGAGCACCGCCCAATCCTCGTCTGAGAAGCGATCGATTCCGCAGACCGCCGCAGCCGCGCGGCAGAGCACCGCGAGGTCGAGTGGTTCGTTCCTGACCGACTTGTCGGGGATCCATTCCACCTTGCCGCTTGATCGGATGATCCGAGACTCGGAGCAGAGCCCACGATAGAAGTCCTGATCCTTGTAGGCATAGTGCTGGTAGCCGGGAGGGTAACTGCCGTCGTCGGGCAGCACGATCCGCAGCCAATCGTAGAACTCCTGCTTCGCCCAGTGCGTGCCAATGTGCCAGATCCGGACGTTCTGCCGCTTGCGCGAAGCGTCCGTAGGCGACACCGATGCGATCAGTTTCAGAAAGTCAGGTTTGCCCTTGGTGGCCACCACAGTGCGCGGCGCAGCGATCGCGTCGCCTGCCGGTCCGTGCGCCGGTTGCGGGTGGCGCGCGGCAAACTCGTACACCATCTGCGGCCGGAAGCCCGAGTCGATCGTCATGGCCATGATGGGCATGGTGCCCCCAGACTGGCGCGGCCAGTCCACCGCCAGCAACTCCTCCAACTCCTGCCAGACTTCGGGTGAGGACGTTTTGAGCGCCTGCCCGGATTGATCGGGCAATTGAATCACGCGGTAGTCAATCGACCATGACTCTTTGCCGCGACCGTACGCCTTGATCTCCACTTCGAGCCGGTCGTCCTGCACGTCGACGCCAGCCACCAGTAGCGACGCCTTTGCCGGCACGATTCCAAGATCGTAATCCTCGCGCCGCAAATAGACCTTTTCCCAGTCGGGCGCTGACCCACGTTCCGTCCAGAGTTCCGCGAGCACTGTGTTCAGGAACGCCTTCAGCGTCTCCGTCGAGTTCGTGGCGACGAGGAACTCCGCGGCGATCGTTCCCCAAGACCGCTTGGGCGAGATCAACTGCGACACGCGGAAACCTGGAATCGGCGAGCCAGGATTCTGAGGACGGTACTCGCCGCGCTCCACCATCCACGACTTCTGGTTGTGCGGGATGAGTTCCCGGCACTTCTCGCAGCAGTAGGCGGCCTTTTCCGGTTCGCCTTCCGGCCACACCAGCCCGCCATCCGTCCCGTCGCTGAATACCAGGATCTGGTAGTGGTTGCACTTCGGACACGGCACGAAGTACTCGCGCTGGTCGCTCGTGTTCCACGCGGCCTGGATCCTGCTCTCCCCGTCGACTGTTGGGGTCGAGCACATGATTACCTTCTTGTTGTGCTCGAACTCTCCGGTGCGCTGCATCGCCAGCGATACGGGATCTCCTTCTGACCCTGCGCTCGTAGGGTACCTGTCAATCTCGTCCAGCAACAGATACCGAATCGGACGCATGGCCAGGCCGGACGGCGAGATAGCGCCGGTGAAGGTGATGTGACCGGAACCGTTGGCGAACACCTTGTGCATCGCCGTGTTGTTCGAATCACGCGACTTGACGGCAGCGAGCTTTCCGCGAAGTGCCGGCGAATGCCGGAACAGCGGTGCGACGCGGTCCTTTGAAAGCGCCTTGGCGTCTTCCGATCGTGGTTCCACCGCCAGCGTCGGGCCCGGATCTACGTCCGCGATGTATCCGAGGAAGTTCACCATTATGCTCGTCTTCAACATCTGTGCGGCAGACATCAACACCACCTGCTTGCACGGATGGCTTGGGCTCAGAACATCCATCGGTTCCCTCTGGTACGGTCTCGTGTGCCATTGGCCCCGTTCCGCCGAGCCGGATCCGGTGAGCACTACGTTCTCATCGGCCCACTGCGACACGGAGATGTCCCGTGGTGGCAGCAACGCCTCCGCTCCCACCTGATACATCGAGAATGGTGTTTCCATCAGTAACCCGCGTCCGAGATGGCTTTGGCCGTCTTGCGACGCAACGCGTTCGTTTCGCCCGTGATAATCCGGTGAATCTCGGCTTCCGATTTCGCGGCTGCTACCAGCGGCGCCACGCGATCCGCGAATGCCGCCAGCGCATCACCGACGATCGCGGACCAGTGCGCCGCATACTCGCCGGCCTTGGTGGCCTGGATCAGTTTGCCTGCGCGCTCTTCATACTCCAACTGCGCCGTCTTCGCCTTGAACGTCTCGCTCACCGCGCGGGCCCGCAGATAGGCAGCAACGGGATCGCTCGATACGTCGGGCTGACTCGGCATGCTCGAACCGCCACGCGATGGAGGAGGCGCACTGTGTGGCGCCGCTTGCGGCTTGGTCGCCTGGTGCAGAGTCTTGCCCGCGAACGTGTTCCTTTCCCATTCCTGGTTCGCCCGCTCCGGATCAATGGTCCCGTCCGCGTTCGGCGTGATCCGCTTCGTCTTGATCGCCTTTTGTACAGCGCTGAGGGCAACGCCGCGCAACCGTGCGTACGCCCGCTGAGAGACTCCAGTCGCCATCGAAACTTTCTTCCAAAACGTTGAACTTCAGCCTTGCTTTCCGCCGCCACCGAAGTGATGTATGTGTACGATGCAACGCAAAGCCAAGGCCACCAAACAAACCGCCGCCGCGTGCTACGCGGAACGCCACGCTGAGTGCCAGGATCTGCTGAAGCGCATCACCGCTCGCCTGGAGCAACACCAGAATGAGCAGGCGCAGGAACCCGCCAACTGGGGGCACGCCGGCGATCTCGGCCGCATTACCGAGGAACTCGCCTACATCCTCGCCTCCCTCGGCGATCGCAGCGCGGTGGACCAGAAAGGACTGGAGTACTGAACATGCAGAAACACAACGTGAAGATCGGAACGACTTACATCGTGAAGGTCAGCGGCACGCTGGCCAAAGTCCGCCTCACGCGCGAACATCCACGCGGCGGGTGGTACGGCACCAACCTGGCGACTGGCCGCGAGATCCGCATCCGGACAGCCGGACGCCTCCGCTCGGAGGTGCAATCGGCGCAGGGAATCAGCTACGACGAAGCGCGCTGGATCGTCGACGAAATCGAATTCTGAATCAGGAGATCAACCATGACCACGTTTACCATTGACACCGACAACATCATCACAGCCTTCGCCACTGCCACACAGGCTCCCGAAGGCCAAGACCGTTTCGCCACTGAGAAGGAGTTCGCCAAGCTCTCCGCCGACTGGCCTATCACCCGCTTCCCCGAAATCTGGAACGCCTTCGCCGGCGCGCCGCCCTTCGGCGAACTGAAGCCGGTCAAGAAGTTCACGGACCGCAAGACGGCGGTCAACCGAATCTGGAAAGCCATCCAGAAGCTCGGAGAGGAACTGTTGCGCGCCAGCATCCGCGAGACGGAAGCCAAGTTGAAGGCTACACAGGCAGCGACGGCCGCCACCGCGCAACAGGCGGCCCCCGTCGCACCGAAGAAGGCCAAGGCGACCAAGCAGGCAACCGCCAAGGACGCGACGCCCGCAACGCGCGAGGGCAGCAAGAAGGCCATCGTCCTCGACATGCTCAAGCGGCCCGAAGGCGCGACACTCAAGGACATCATGTCCGCTACCGCGTGGCAGGCGCATAGCGTCCGCGGGTTCATCTCCGGCGGCCTTGGCAAGAAGATGGGCATCACCGTCGAATCCTTCAAGACGCCCGAAGGCGCGCGCGCATACCGCCTCGCCGCAAAGTAGCAGCTCCCTCTCCTTCACCGCCGCCGGCCTCAACCACCGGCGGCGGTTCTTTTCTTCGTCTCCATCATGGCGTCGAGCCGTTCCTCGACTAGAGCTTCACGCAAGAGACACTCGGACTGGCGCACAAACGTTCCGTTGATCCTCGCGATGACGCGGTTCTCCAACTCGGCCAGTTCCCGCCGCACCTCCGCTAGCAACGCACGGTTCTGGAGACTGACGTAGGTGGCGATCAGCCCGGCGATCAATCCAACGCCGGGGATCAGGAGTTGAAGAATCTTAATTTCCATGGCAACGCCTCAAGTATGCGAAGTTCGATAGACCAGTCCGAAAGCGCAAGGCACAACCCTTGAACATCCGGGTTCCCTGCACGCAGCTCACTTTCCACTTCCACAATCTCCCGGCGGCAACGTTCGATTCATGTGGCCACGCCCAGGCGCTCCGCCGCCACATCGGCGAACGCCCGCCCATCGGCTTCGAGCGTTACCGGCTTCCCGCTGAAGTCCATGAACCGCCGGCAAATGACATCGCAGTACTTCGGCTCCAACTCGATGAGGCGCGCCTGGCGGTCAGTCTTCTCGCACGCGATTAGCGTTGTGCCGGAACCGCCGAACGGATCAAGCACGGTGTCCCGGCCCTTGCTGCTGTTGCGGATCGCGCGCTCTACCAACTCGACCGGCTTCATCGTCGGGTGCAGGTCGTTGACCTGCGGCTTCTTAATGAACCACACATCCCCCTGGTCTCGGGCTCCACACCAGAAATGCTGCGTACCTTCCTTCCAGCCGTAGAGGATCGGTTCGTACTGGCGCTGGTAATCCGACCGCCCCATCGTGAAGGTGTTCTTCGCCCAGATGACGAACGTGGACCAGTGGCCACCCGCCTCGCGAAACGCCTTCTGCAGCGTGTGCAGTTCCGAGGACGACATGCAAATGTAGATTGCGCCTTTGGTCACTGCGACGATGTTCACGCATGCGTCCCGCAGAAACTGTTCGAAGTCCTGGCCCAGGTCGTCGTTGGTGATCTTCCGCTTCTTTCCTCGAGGCGTGTCCTTGCTCGTCGCGCCGTAGTTCACGTTATACGGTGGATCGCAAAAAACCATATCGGCCAAGCCACCGTCGAGAACCTTCTCCACGGACTCGATCTGCGTGGCGTCGCCGCAGCACAGGCGGTGCTCGCCCAAGAGCCAGATATCGCCGGGCACAGTGACTGCGCTCTCCGGAGTCTCTGGTATCGCGTCATCGTCTGTGTTGCCGGCCTGGACTTCTTCGGGG
>JACQZR010000018.1 GCA_016213775.1 Acidobacteriota bacterium | reverse complement strand
TGAGTCTCTGAACGCAAAGATTCAGTGGGTCAAGTACACGGCGCGGGGATTCCGCAACAAACAGAACTTCATTGATGCGATCTACTTCCACTGCGGCGGCCTCGATCTCGCCCCCCAAGCCACTAAATAGCCGGAAGCGCCCAAAATCAAGACGGTTCACGAATGGGCTTCTTCTTTGGTTGAAGCGGTCAAAGACAACGGCGATTTTCTTTCGGCTCTCAAGGAGTTATCCCCGTGGGCGGAAGCAGCATTCTCAGCGGCCAAGGACTCGATTGGGCCGGTGAAGTTCGTCATCAAGCTGTTTGAAGAGCTGACCAAGATCCAGGACCCCGAAGAACTCGTGCGCCTGGCCTGCACTTTGGCCTATCAATCGTCCGCGGAGAAGGCGATTCAAGAGGTCGGTTCACCGTCGCAGGCGAAGATTTCGGCGGCCAAACTGTCCGCGGAAATCGAGGAGGTGGACTTCTCCTATTTCAGCCTCAATCAAGTCGTCTCCCATCCGTTTGTTGCCAAAGCGGACCAGATCTTGAGTCACTATCTGCCGCAAGCAGGCTATACACCGGAACAGGTGAACCGGATCGTTGACGGCGTTCACACGCGGATGGAGCAGGAACTGGATTCGCTGATTTCTCACGGCAAGACAAAGGAGAAGTTCGACGGCCTTCACCGGTGGCTGAGCCTGAATCAGGAAGGTCGCGTGTCGCGGGCGGCGCTCCGCCGTCATGCGGAGTTCACCTCGTGGCAGTTCACCCAGGCGCCGGTTCTGCAGCGTGAGCCATATGCGCTTCAGCACGTGTGCCTTGCGGCTGAGTGCAGCAAGCTCACACACAAAGAGCTTACGACACCACCACGAGAGGCCCGGCCTCAGCCGAATCCTTTTTTGGAGGGCGATGTCCATGGAGGCAGGCACCCTTTTGCTCGAGACCGTGATGGGATTCATCGCTGACGGGGGATTTCGGGAGCCGATTGTGATCCAAGGTTCAGCCGGGTGTGGCAAGTCAACGTTCACACTGCGACTCGCGCATCACTTGTATTGCGAGGGGCTCCGCCCGATTCGAATTCGTTTGCGCGATATTGTCATCGGCAAAGAGTTGTACACGCAACTCGGCGAGGCGATCACCTTCGAGGATGACGCGTATCTCAAGATCAAAGAACGGTTCCCGGCGATGGGGGATCCTCTGCAGAATGGCGCTGTGTTTCAGGAGGAGGTTCCATTTGGACGGAGGGGCACTAAGATCTGTCCGTATGTGTTGATTCTGGATGGATGGGACGAGATCAGTGTAGCGGTATCGGAAGGGCTCAAAGGCCAGGTAAAGGAATTGCTGCTGCGGATACGGGCGGAGTTCTTTCGGGCTGGGAGGCCGCTGGTCCGCGTGATTCTAACAGGCCGCCCGTCAGACGCGATTGATGAATGCACGGAATTTTTCCGCGACGAGACCCCCAGGCTTACGATCCGCACACTGAATCCGGAGCAACTGCCAGAATTCGCCTCCAAGCTGCGGATTGCCACGGAGGACCCTCCCTTGGTGTTCGACGGCGTTGCCAGTTGGCGGTTTCCGACTGATGAAGCAGTGACGCCGTTGTTCCGAAGGTATAGGAAAGAGATTCAACAACAACAACGCAATCCGCAAGAACGGCACGATGAGGAAGCGGAGACTGTCACTGCCGTACTCGGATACCCGCTCTTGCTGCATTTCGCATTCCGGCTTCTGGCGGAACCCAACGTTGACACGAAGGAACTCATCGAGAGTCCCACTGCTCTGCTCCGCCGCATGACGGACTTCGCCACAGCCAGGGCAGACACACCGTCCGACGCCCAACCCGGAGCCAGAATCCCGGTGCGTTTCAGCGGCAGCGACCTGCGTTGTCTGCTCCGCCGCACTGCAGCGCAAATGACAATCCTTGGGGGTGAGCATATCTCTCAGAAGGAGTTGGAGAAGCGTCTCAGTGTGCAGGATTTAGCATCGCACATCACGAAAATCTCAAAAGAAAACGTGATCTCCGCGCTACTGGTTAGCTTCTACTTCAAAGGTGGGAACTGAGCATTGGGCTGTGAGTTCACTCACAAAGCGTTTCGGGAGTATCTGTTCGCCGAGGAGATAGTGGAGACGCTGAAAGGCTACGGCCGAAAACTCTCTGACGATTTACCGGAACGCCGTGCTGAACTTTACTGGAAGGACTTCGAAGACCGTGACCTGCGGAGAAAGGCCGCGAAGGAGCTAGCCAAACTGCTTGCTCCGAAGGAAGCACAACCCCGATTCGCACGGAGGAATGGGTACGCCTGAGGACGCTCCTTGCTGATCTTTGGGACTGGTGGGCCGACGGAGTCCACATGCGGCCGCAACCCTTCGAAAAGGAGGACGGGCAGCTTGACTGGCACGCTTCATTAGCAGAGTCGTTGGTTCGACGCTGTCGCCCGCTCACAGCATATGCTTCTGGGACCATACCCGAGCCCGTGCGTACGGTGACTCTGGATGCCCACCTCGGAGACGGTTTGTTTCGGCTGTCCTGCTGGGTACATTGGTTCCTTGTTGGAGTTGAAGCCTTGGATCGGCCCCCGCGGAGATATCAAGCGCCGAGCGTGAATGGAGGAGGAATCAGCTTTCGCCCTGGCGGGTTGCACAGTAGCTATTTTGTCGCATTTTGTGCCCGGATAAATGCTTCGGGTTGGCGACCCTCCGGCCTCTTTCCGTCTGGAGTGACCGCCGACGGAATCAACTTGAATGGAGCAAGTCTGGATGGGCTGCTATTCGAAAAATCGAGCCTACAGAAGGCATCACTGAAGGGCGCACATATCCAGGGATGCAGCTTTTGGGGAGTACGGATGCCCGAGTGCTGTCTTGTGGAGAGTCAAATCTGGCTTTCCAACTTCGTATTCGCCGAGATGGACCGGGCGGATCTACGAGGGGCTTCTCTGTTTTCCAACTTCTTCAATGGTGCACTCATGAAGGAAGCTGATTTCGGAACCGTTGAACCGTACAGCGTATTCTGGGATAACCCAAGAACCGACGGTTCAGTGATAGTGTCCGGAAATGACTTTGTTGGTGCGGAAGGGGTTCGCCAAGAGGTGATTGGCATCGACGGGCCGATTACTTTAGGTCGGCGAACGCCGGGCCGGATGGTGCAAACGCTAAAAGAATAGGCTGGGTCTACTGCGTGCCCAGCGTCCGCGTATCCGTCGGGTAGTTCATTTTGTACCAGTCGTTCTCCATGTTCTGGGGAATCTTGAGCACCTTCACGTTGGTGTACCCAAGTGCACGCAAGGCGCTGAAGGCCGGGCGCAGATTCGGGCAGGCTTCCATTGGGCAGCAGCCGCAATAGATCAGGATCTCGCTGTTCTTCGCAAGGCCGGCCACTTCCTTCTTCAACATCTCGATGCCCTCGGTATTGCGGCCGGGACCGGCAAAGACCGCACCTTTGATGTGCTTGGTGCGATAGAGCAGCGGGAAAGCCACGCAGATGATCTTCGCGCTCGATTTGCCGGCCTTGAGTTGGGCGGCGAGTGCGGCGGGCTCCACCAATGCTGTCTGCGGCCAGGGGTCGGAAACGGAGGAGGCCTGCAAAAGCGAGAGTCCCAGCAGGGCCAAGAGAGCAAGAGAACGCGTCTTCATATGGATTTTAGTATAACCCGCTACTTCAGTTGGATCGAATATGTATCGAGGGTCTGTCCCAATGAGAACAGGAATCGCGCGATGCTTTTGTTGTATTCGAGCGTGGAGACAACGGCGCGGCGGCGCGAATCGGAGAATTCGTTCTGGCGCGTGAGTACGAGAAAGTTCGTGGATTCGCCGGTCTGGTAGAGTCGCGTTTCGCTGTCCAGTTTCTCTTTCGCAGCGCGGGCGCTCGATTCGGCGGCGGCGATCCGTTGTTCACTCGTGTGGATCGCCTGCAGGGCATTGCGGACCTGGACTTCGATGGTCTGCTCGGCGCGGCGGCGTTCCAGCGCCAGCCGCCGCTCGGTAATGGCGGTCTGCGCAAGGGACGATTCAGCGGCGTGGTTGTGGATGGTCCAGTCGAGCGTGACGCCGCCCTGAAACGTGGAGTAGCTCGCGCCGAACAGGTTCGACAGGGACTGTCCATAGCCGCCGATCAGCGCACCGGGAACGCTACCGCTGGCAATCACGAGCGGCGGCAGGTTCACCGGTTTCGAGAGCGTGTTGAGGCGGTCGACAATCGCCGCGTTGAGTTGTGTAAACGGGTTGGTGGCCGAGGCGGGAAGCGTCGAGCCGGCAAGTCCGGTGCTGATGTAGTTGGCTGTGGCGTTGAGCTGAATCTTCTTCTGATTCAGCGCCTGCTCTTTCTGCGTCTGATTGGCCTCGCCGCGCAGCGTCAGGGCGCGCAGCTCCGGCCGCTTGCGCAGAGCGGCATCGAGCAACGTGCGGAGATTGTCGTTGAGAGCACTGGGGTGCGGGGCGCGCTGGTCGGAAGTGGGCCATAGGCTCGAACGCCAGAGGTCGGATTCGCGCTCTCCGGTAATGAGTTGCTTCAAGGTGTTCTCGACTTGCGTCCGCAGGTTCTCCGAAGCATAGAGGTTGTCTTTGCGCCGATTGAGCTCGGCTTCCGCGGCAAACAGCTCCACGGGCGCGATGGTGCCGCTGTCGATCATGCGCTTGGTGCGATCGTACTGCTCCTGCGCAAGTGCGACGCTCTCGGCTGCCACTTCGAAATCGGCGCGCACCGCGACCAAATCGTAGTAGGCCTGCTCCACACGCGCGATCACGTCGATCACGCGGATCTGAAAATCCACATCGGAAGAAGACGCCTGCTTGCGGCGGATGATCAGCGTGGCGCGCTCGTTGTCGATCTTGCGGTCGCGCAGCAGTGGCAGCGTGGCGCCGATGGTCAGGCGCGGCGTGATGTAGGGCGTCAGCGATACGAACGGGTTGTTGGTCGTCTGGCGAGTGTTTTCAAAATCGGCGTGAAAGGACAGCCCCGACCAGTTGGTCCGTTGGCGAAAGTAGAAGTTCTGGCCAATGAAGGACTCGGTAAGCTTCCCAGTCGGACTGGCGAGCGTGGAGCTTGTCGGTGTGTTGCGCGATTCCAGCGTCGGCGCGTAGCGGAAGTTCGGATCGAGATACCCGCGCGAACCGCGAATGAATTCGTAGGCCGAAGCCACGTTGGTCTTCTCGATCTCGATTTCCAGGTTGCTGCGCAGGGCCATCTGCACGGCGTCCGGAAGCGAGAGTTTGTAGAACGCCCCCGTTACAACCGTCTGAGCCTGCGCGCCCGGCGCCGCCAACAACGCCAGCGCCAGGACCAGCGAAGTAGTGGCGGCGGCGGGGCGCCGGAACAATCCGAACAAGCGCGAGAAGATGCGCATGTTCGCCAGGTCATCAAATAACGAATACGCCACCGGAGTCACCAGCAGTGTCAACAGCAGCGCCATTGTCTGGCCGCCGATGACTACGATAGCGACGGTGCGGCGAGTACCTGCGCCAGCCCCGCTGCCGACAGCGAGAGGGATCATACCTGCAACCAGCGCGGCTGTGGTCAACAGGATGGGGCGCAGGCGGTCCTCGCAGCCGTGCAGTATCGCCTCCATGCGCGGAGTCCCGTCGCGGCGAAGGTTCTTGATGTGATCGATCTGCAGGATCGAGTTCTTCTTCACGATGCCGAACAGAACCAGCACGCCCACCGAGCTATAGATGATGGAGTAGTTCTCACGGAAGAACAGCAACGCCAGCAGTGCAAACGGTACAGATAGCGGGAGCGACAGCAGGATGGTGATGGGGTCGATGAAGCTCTCAAACTGAGCCGCCAGAATCATGTACATGAACAGAATGGAGAGCAGCAGGGCGATCGCGAACGCCGCCCCGGCTCGTCCCAACTCCTTGCTCTTGCCGGTATATCCGGTGCGGTATTCGGGCGGCAGATTCATGCTGGCCACAGTGGAATTGATAAGCGTGATGACATCGGACAGCGCCCTGCCTTTGGCGACGTTGCCGGTAATCATAATCTGACGCTGCCGGTTGTAGCGCTCAATCTGCACGGGGCCGGTGGAATCCTGGAGCGCGGCCACACTGGCGACAGGGACGTTACCCAACGACAACGACGGCACAAAGAGCCGGTTGAGCGAGCCTTGCGAGCTGCGGAATTGCTTGTCCACGCGCAGCATCACGTCGTAGCGGTCGTCATTCTCGCGGTAGGTGGTGGCCTGCTCGTCACCCCCAACCAGTGTCCGCAAAGCAGTGGCAATGGAGGCGACGCTCACGTTCAGCGACGCTGCTTTGTCCCGGTTCACCAGCACGCGCACTTCGGGCTTGCCGGCTTCATAGGAGGACTCCAGGTCCACTGTGCTGCCTTCGCGGGCCAGCCGGTCGCGAATTTCGGTGGCGTAACGGTTGAGAGTGTTGAGGTCGGGCCCTTGCAGGAAGAACATCAGCTCGCGATCCACAGCGCCGGAAAAAACTGCCGGAGGCTGCACCGATGTGGTGAGGTCGCGATGGCGCATGGCAATCGCGCGCGCCTTGATGATGAGCTCGGCTTGCGATTCCTTGCGCTGCTTTGGCGGAACGAGTTCGACAAGGACAGACCCGCGATCCACCTGCTTGCGCATGTCCGACCCGATAGACGTATAGAGGTTGCGAACGCCGGGGAGTGTCCGCAGCTCCTTCTCCAACTCGCGGAACACCGCATCGGAGCCCTCCAACGACGAGCCGGGCGGCGTTTTGACGGAGACTTCGAATTCACTCTGATCGTCGCTGCTGAGAAAGTCCTTTCCGATACGCATGAACAGCGGCCCGGTGGAGATCACGATCCCCACTGACAGAATGACAATCACCCAGCGGTGCGTCATCGACCAATGGAGGCACACACGGTAGAACGATGCCATCCAGCGAAAAAGGAACGTGTCCTTGGAGCCTGCGCCTTTCTCGCTGGGCTCCTGCTTGAGGAATCGCGAGCACAGCATGGGTGTCATTGTGAAGCTCACCAGCATCGAGACGAGAATGGCGAACGCGGCGGTGTATCCGAAGCTCGACATGAAGCGCCCGACGATGCCGCCCATGAACGCGATGGGAAGGAAGATAATTACGAGCGAGAAAGTGGTGGCCATCACCGCCAGTCCGATGTCGCGCGTGCCTTCAATGGCCGCCTGCACCGGCCCCATGTGCTTCTCTTCCATGAACTTGAAAATGTTCTCCAGCACCACGATGGCGTCGTCAATCACGATACCCACCATCAGGGTGAGCGCCAGCATGGTGATGTTGTTGAGCGTGAAGCCCATGGCGTTGATCAACGTGTAAGTGGAGATGATCGACGTCGGAATGGCCACTGAGGCAATCAGCGTCGAACGCCAGTCGCGAATGAACACCATCACCACCAGCGCCGCGAAGATCGACCCGAGAATCAGGTGCTCCTGCACGGCGTTGAACGATTCCTGAATAAAGACCGACTGATCGCGCGTGTAGGTGATCTCCAGATCATGCGGCAGCGTGGGGCGCAGATCGTTCATGCGCGCCTTGATCGCCTTGATTACATCCAGCGTGTTGGTGCCGGATTGCTTGCGGACTTCCAGCGCCACCGCCGGACGGCCATCGAGACGGGCGAGGCTGCGGGGTTCCTCAAAGCCATCAATGACGCGCCCGACGTCGGTGACGCGAACCGGTTGCCCGGCGCGCGAGCCAACAATGATGCGCTCGAAATCCTGCGGCCGTTCCACGCGTCCCAGCGTACGCAGAGACACCTCGCGGCGGCCCTGGTCGATATTGCCGCCGGGCACTTCCACGTTCTGGAGAGCGAGTTGCTGGCGGATCTGATCGATGTTGAGGTTGTACGCGTAAAGCCTCTCCCCATCGAGGATGACCTGAATCTGCCGCTGGCGGTCGCCGACAAAGCGCACCTGCCCGACACCGTTCAACGATTCCAGGTTTTTCTTGATGCGGTCGTCGACGATCTTGGTTGTCTCGCGAAGATCGCGGTTGGAAGCGACCACGATGTTGATGACTGGCGTGGCGTCGGTGGCGAGTTTCTCGGTCACCGGCGGATCGGCGTCCTTGGGCAGTTGGCCGATCACACGGCTGATCTTGTCGCGGACTTCCTGCGCCGCCTCATCCTGATCCTTCTCCAGCACAAACTGGATCATCACCAGAGACACGCCTTCCGACGAGGTGGACTTCAATTCGTCGATGCCGCTGACGGTGTTGACAGCCTCCTCGATTCGCTTGGTGACTTGCGATTCCACCTCTTCCGGCGAGGCGCCCCGCAGCGTGGTGGTAACGGTTACGGTGGGCAGTTCGACCTTGGGGAACAGATCGACGCCGAGCTTGCGGTAGCCGTCGACCCCCAGCACCATGAGCATCATTACGATCATGGTGGCGAAGACGGGACGATGTACACAGATGGCTGCGAGTCTACGCATCGGCACGCTCCCGCGCCGGGATGGCTTGTGCCTTGCGAACCCTCACGGGTTGGCCGTTGGTGAGATTGGCGAGGTCGCTGAGCGCGATCGCGTCCCCCTGGCGGATCTGGTCCGCCGGGACCTCCATCCATTCGCCGATGGTCTGGCCGGGCGGCACCTTGCATTCAACAAGTTTGCCGTCGCGCACCACGAACACCTTGGTAAGTCCAGCGACGCTGTAAACCGCGCGGCGAGGGACAACCACAGTCTCCACGTCGCGAGCCAGCAGCAGTTGCACCTGCACGAACATGCCGGGTCGGAGCCTCCTGTCGGTAACGTTGAGGCGCGCCTCGACGATAAGGGTACGGGACTGTTCGTTGAGCGCGGGATTGATCTCTCGCACTATGGCGCTGAAGCGGGCATCGGGAACGGCATCGGTGACGAACTGAATGGATGTGCCGATCTTCACGGCGGCGGCAGCGCTCTCCGGAACCTCCGCGCGCACACGCATCGGGTTCGTCTTCACCAGCGTGACGATGGGCGCATTGTCCTTCACATACTGTCCGGGACCGACTTTGCGTTCGCCGATGGCTCCATCGAAGGGCGCGCGAATGGTGGTATCCCGGAGGCGCTTCTCCGCCAGCCGGACATCCACTTTCATCGCATCCACGGACGCCCACTGGGTTCGCATTTCGTCGCGAGTGGCTTCATAGGCGGCTTGCCGGGCGCGGAACGCCTTCTCCAATTCCTGGAAACGTTCCTGCGAAATATCGCCGCTTTTTACCAGCTTTTGCGCGCTTTCGTACTTAAAGCGGGCGTCTTCCATCTGCGCCTGGGCCTGCCGCATGGGGGGCGTGGCCGTGGGAGTCTGCTCCGAAGTGGCGTCCAGACCAAGCCGCGCCAGCGCCTGTGCCAGCGCCGCCTTGCTGCGGTCCACCTGGATCTGATATTCCGTTTTGTCTAGTTCGGCCAGAATGTCCCCTTTGCGGACCGACTGTCCAAAGTCATAGGGCACGGTGAGCACGCGGCCCTGCACTTCGCTGGACACCGCCACCGTCTCGTCGGCCGACAGCGATCCGGTGACGGAGATGGATTTGTCGGTACGACGCCGTTCGGCGTAGCCCACCTGCACCTCCACCGGTTCGGCAGCCTTCGAGGCAGCGTGCGCGTCAACCGGCTGCTGAGGCCTCGAACAGGCCGACAATCCCAACAGAATGAATAGTATGATGCGTTTCATTGCTAGTAGTTATTTAGATTTAGATTGTGGGGTAAAGATTCCAGAGAGAAACAGATCAATCATCTGCTCTAGCGTCTCCTTCTGCTTTTCCTGGCTATCGGGCAGCTTGAAAATCACCAGACCTTGTGCATACTGTCCGATCATTCCGCAGAAGGCTCGAGCGGCGGAAAGCGGATCCGTAGGGCGGAAGGCCCCCGCGTCGATTCGCGACTGGATATGCGCGGCAAGGGTGTCAAAGAAAGGAGCGATCTGGCGGGTGAAGAAGAGGCTGGCCAACTCGTGCCCTTCGAGCGCTGAGTGAAGGAGCAACCGCGGACGGCAGGGGTCGCCGGTGTGCCATTCGAGAAGGTGGCGCGCCAGTTTGAGGAAGTAGGCGCGGTCGTCCTGGCCGGAGGGTTGCGGATCGGAATCGGATTGCGGTGGAGTTGCCGCGATGGTCTCAATGATGGCGGAGTATAGGTCGCGCTTGGTGTGAAAATGCATGTACAGCACGGGTTCCGATACCCCCACCTGGGCTGCCAGCTCGCGCGTGGTGACGCCACGGAAACCCTTCTCTGCAAAGAGCTTAATGGCGGCGTCAACGATCAGGCGGCGGCGCTCGGCCGAGGGGAGACGAGGTTGGCGCTTGGAGGGTGAGAGGGAGGATTGCATTAGTGAACGCTAGCTATTGTTAGTGTACACTATGTGGGCTCAGATGGGTACTGGAGGGGTTGTTAAATGTCGATAGTTGGCTGCTCATGATAAGGGAGGGAGGTGTCGATATGGTAGTTGGAGGAGAATGGGGAAGGTGATATGATTGCCCTGAGGACACATATGGCAACCGCGGGATTTGCGCTGCAACCGTCCGGTTGGGCTACGCCTCTGCCAGTTGCTGAACTGTTAGGTGGCCACTCCGTCCTCGGTTCCATCGAAAATCCTATCCAGTTTGCACACGCGGTAAGGGCCGGATTGCCGTCTCGCGCCGCCTTCGAACTTTTCCGCCGCATGCAGGAAAGCACGGAAATTGTAGTGGGTTCACTAGGCGCACTGGCGCCGATCGTGCAAAAAGCCATCCAATCTCCCGATTCCAGGCTGTCAATTGCGGAATCCGATGTCGTCGCCCGCGCGGCCACCAGCCTCGCTCTGGCAACGGATGTACTGGGCAGTCCCGACAAGGCTGTCCGGTGGCTGCAGAGCCCTAATGTCGCCCTCGGTGGCGAATCGCCGTTGCAGGTGATGGACACTGCCGCGGGCGGAATGGAAGTGGACGCCATCCTTGGAAGGATTGAGTACGGTGTCTATTCGTGATCTCCGGTTGGCGGATCACGAAGCGCAAATTCGCTGAGCCTCCCGCAGCGGCCTTCAACGGCGAGGGCGCCCGAAGGTTCGGTGGCCGCTGGAATTCACCCGGACACCGCATGGCGTACGCTTCCACTAGCCTGGCCCTCGCTTCGGTCGAGTTTTTCGTCCACCTCAATGGTCTGGACGCGCCGGAGGGGCTCGTTTCCCTGCAAGTGGAAATCCCCGATGACGTACTCGTGCAGCGACTGTACCCCGATCAACTTCCCCCGAACTGGAGAGATTACCCTGGCCCGCAGACGCTGCGCGAAATCGGTAATAGCTGGATGGACGGCGGCTCGTCGGTCTGCCTGATGGTCCCTTCCGTCGTGATCCCGCAGGAATACAACCTGCTCATCAATGCCACTCATCCCGATTTCGCCAGACTCCTGGTCCGCGATCCGGTGGCATTCGATTTCGATCCCCGCCTGTGGAAGCGCTAGAATCCGTCATGGAGAATTCCTGAAAGGATCCACCCCGCGGTGGCATTCCCAGTCAGGAGTCGCCACATGCCATTCAATTCCTCGCCGTTCACCATTGCTGCCGCGAGTCTGCTTGCCGCCCTGCTGCCGCAAGCCTGGGCCGCCAAACCAACCCCGCCCCCTGCCGGAACCGCGGGCGCCCTTTACATGATGAATAAGGACGGCCACCCCGCCGCTCCATGTCCATTGAAACGAACCGAGGTGAAGGCCGAAATCAGCGGTTTCCTCAGCCGCGTCACAGTGACGCAGATCTTCGAAAACCCGCTGAAAGAATCCATTGAAGCGGTTTACGCATTTCCGCTGCCGCAAAAATCGGCCGTCGATGGCATGACAATGCGCGTCGGCGAACGCGTCATTCAGGGGAAGATCAAACCGCGTGAAGAGGCGCAGGCCATCTATGACGCCGCACGCAATTCCGGCCGCACGGCAAGCTTGCTGGAACAGGAGCGGCCCAACATCTTCACACAATCGGTAGCCAATATCCGCTCCGGGGAAACGGTGAAGATCACCATCAGCTACGTCGAAACGCTGCGCTACGAAGCCGGCAACTACGAGTTCGTGTTTCCGATGGTGGTGGGCCCGCGCTACATTCCGGGACAGCCCACCGGAAAGCAGGCCGGCGGCTGGGCCCCGGACACCACGCGCGTACCTGACGCCTCGCGCATCACGCCGCAGGTGACCCCGCCCGGAACCCGCGCCGGGCATGACATTACCGTTGAAGTGGCGCTCGATGCCGGCGTCCCCATTGATAACCTCAAGTGCACCTCGCATGACGTCTTAATCGAAAGGCCCGACGGGCGCCGGGCGGTAATCAAGCTGAAGAACCAAGCCACCATCCCCAACAAGGACTTCCTCCTTACCTACGACGTGGCGGGCCGAAAGATCGAGGACGCCGTACTCACTCACCGCGCAGGACGCGGCGGCTTCTTCTCACTGCTCCTCCAGCCGCCTGACCGCGTCACTCCCGCCGAAGTCACGCCCAAGGAACTCGTCTTCGTCGTCGACACCTCCGGTTCCATGTACGGCTTCCCCTTGGACAAATCGAAGGAGTTGATGCGCATGGCGCTAACCCACATGAACCCGCGCGACACCTTCAACCTCATCACCTTCGCCGGCGACACGCACATCCTGTTTCCACAACCTGTCCCAGCCACAGCGGAAAATGTCGAAAAGGCTCGCCAGTTCATGGAAAGCCGCCGGGGCGGCGGCGGCACGGAAATGATGCGCGCCATCCGCGCCGCCCTCGAACCCACGGCCAGCCAGCAGCACGTTCGCGTGGTCGCCTTCCTCACCGATGGCTACGTCGGCAACGACATGGAGATCATCGCCGAAGTGAAGAAGTACTCCAACGCCCGCGTGTTCAGCTTCGGGATCGGCAGTTCCGTCAACCGCTTTCTGCTCGACAAAATGGCGGAGGAGGGACGCGGTGAAGTGGAGTATGTCTCGCCCAAGGATGATGGCTCAGCCGCCGCCAGACGCTTCTTTGAACGGATGCGCGATCCGCTGCTCACCGATATACAGGTGGAATGGAACGGCCTGCCGGTATCCGATGTCTATCCGGCCCGTGTGCCTGACCTGTTTGCCGCCAAACCGCTCGAGATCCATGGCCGCTACACTGGCCCGGCGCGCGGGACGATTCGCGTGAAGGGCAAAAGCGCCGGCCGCGAGTTTGTGCGCAACATCACGGTGGACCTGCCCACGAGTGAGCCGCGTCACGATGTGCTGGCGTCGTTGTGGGCGCGCACGAAGATCGACGATCTGATGGGCCGCGATTTCGCCGGCGTGCAGCGCGGCACACTCGCGCTCGAACTGCGCAATCAGATCACGCAACTCGGCCTCGATTACCGACTCATGACCCAGTTCACCGCCTTTGTCGCCGTGGAAGAGAAAACCGTGACCGAGGGAGGCAAGCCGCGCCGCATCGAAGTGCCGGTGGAGATGCCGGAAGGCGTCAGCTACAAGGGAGTCTTTGGCGAATCGCGTACACCGCAGCCGTCCTCCATGCCAATGCAGGCGATGGCGCGTCAGTCGGCGGGGGGCATGAGCCGCATCATGCCAGGCTACCGATCGACCGCGCCCATGGTTCACGAGAAAAGCCGTGATGAGGCAGTCCCGCCGCCGGCAAATCCGCGGTACAAACTGCATCCAGAAGTTTGGAAGCTTGTCTCCGGAAAGGCAGTCAAGACCGAGGTGAAAGTATATCTGCTCGACATGAGTACGAAGACGATTGACGAACTGCGCAAACTGGGAGCTGAGATTGTCCGCCAGGACGCGAATGGGAAGTTCGTGGTGGCACGGCTGTCCAGCGATCAGTTGGAAGCGCTGGCCAAGCTGGCGCAGGTTCGATACGTATCGCCAGCGTAGCAACCGCCGACTCTAACGCACCAAGATCCAGAGGATAGCAGTCAACCCGGCCAGACAACCGAGAATGAGAATCGCTGTAAGCTGCGGATTCGAGGAAGTCTGGCCGGGAGCTTTCCCGACCGTTTCGAGCGCACGGACCACGCGCGAGAATGTGGCGAGGCGAGGTGGCGACGCGGTGCAATCCTCAACTACCTTGATCAGCGCTGGCGGCATCCCAGCCCTGTAGAGCTCGTCCAGATTGGGCAGGCGCTTCTCACAAGCCAGGTCCTCCACCCGTCCAGTGAGCAACTGAAACAGGATCCAACCGAACTGGTGGATGCTCTGCTCTAATCGAGACTCGTCATTCGTTTGCGGGCCACTCAAGGATACCTGGTTATCGGCCGATACGAGGACATGCAGGGCACATAGGTCCTCATGATAGATGCCTTTGGCGTTCCAATCGGCGAGCAATCTTGCCAGTTGGACTGCCATGCCGGTTCTGGTGGCGACGGATTCCTCCAGACCGAACCGAATGCGATCTTCGAGCGGATCACCGTCCATCATGGGCAGGCTGACTGCAGGAGAGGCTGCATTTCGCTCACCGATGTCTTCGCGGCAGTGCCCTGGAGTGCCGATTTCGGCCATACGTATTAACTCCACAGCTTTTGTCTCGCTGTTCTCTTCGGCAATTTCCCGTCATGTGTGACCGCTCTTCCTGTCCCCGGGAACTCCCTTTGGCAGAGTTGCGTATGCTAGGAAGGGGGGAAACGAAATGTCATCTTATGTCAAACTGCTCGGCGCTCTGCACATCGCCTTCGGCGGCATCGGCCTGTTGGTCGGCGCCTTCCTTCTGCTCATCTTCGGGGGCTTAGCGGGACTGGCGGGGGCCGCCTCCGACGACTCTTTCATCGCCGTCCCCTTACTCGGAGCGATTGGTGTATTCCTGTTCGGCTTACTGCTCGTTCTCTCGGTTCCGGGGATTATCGCCGGCGTTGGACTGCTCCGCTTCCGCCCATGGGCTCGCATTTTCGCGATTGTCCTCAGCGCTCTCGAACTGCTCCATTTCCCCTTTGGCACCGCTTTGGGAGTGTTCGGATTGTGGGTCCTGCTTCAGCCGGAGTCGGAGCAACTATTTAGAAGTTAGGTTGCGCTCTATCGGCGGTGGCGCCAACGGCGGCCCGCTTGACGCCTTCGGTTGGATAGCCTTCCGAAGGTCCTTGAGCAGCAACAGCAACTGGTACGGGTCAACCAGCGACTCCTCGAATTCAAAGTGCAAGTAAAAGCGCCTTGCGGGATCGTCGATGGCGTGAACGAGGACCGCCCGGACGCCCACGATATCGGCAGCTTCTTCAACCCTTGACAGCGCGTCGAATAGGAGCGCCTTGCCGAGTCCCTTTCCCTGTTGCGATCGATCCACAGCCAATCTGGCGAGCAGCACAACGCCAATGGGGTGATTCGCCAAGCCCTTCGCGATCCGTTGTGGGCTTTCGTGCTTGTGAACCGAACCCGTCGTCAAAGCATAGTAGCCGATGACGCGATTCTCATCGAGAGCCACATAGGTCTTGGCTGAGTCCGCCTGCTGGTTCGTCCACGCGAACTTCCGGAGCCAATCATTCAGGGTTTCATTGGCGCAATCGAACCTACTCAGATTGTGATCTCGACTGAGCTTGTCGATCACGAACTCGGGTTTTGCCACAGCGCTCACGACCGGCGCTTCGCTACATGGTGCTCTCGGAATAATTTGCGGAGACGCGGTTTGTCCTTGGCGGGGCGATCCAACGCTGCCATGAACGCCTTCCATTGCTTGTCGTATAATACGAACCGCGTTTGGTCCGCGAGCGATTGCTCCGCTCGTTCACAGGCACTCCGCAGGATGAACTCGGTGACGTTGACGCCTTGGCGATCCGCAGCTACTTTGATCAGTTCTTCCTCGGCCGCGGTTGCGCGAAGTTGAAACCGGCGGTCGCGTGGTTGTGCGGGGGTGGAAATAGCCATACGTTGCCTCGCTTCATTGTACTGCCAGTGTACTCCCGCAACAAGACGCTTCGCCAGATCCGGGAAGAGCTTCAGATTCGATGTAGGCAGATATTTGAACGAGCTCCGGATTTGAAACGAACCATCAACGGCGCAGTGCTATAGGAGGATGCGGCCTTCTTCGCGGCCATAGGGCAACTTCCTGGAAATCGACGCTCTCATGTGGACCACAATCGGCATCCGATAGCCATTTGCGGCGCGAAAGACCTGGCGAAGGCGCTCGACATGTTGGGTGTTGCGGTAATCTATCGCGGAATGCCGAGGTGCAACTTGAGTCCCGCGCCGAGCCTGGCATCCTTGGCGCATCGTGCAATCTCCTCGAGTAAGGGAGCCGAATCCACGCAGGAATGATGCCCGCCACCTCGTAATTCTGGCGGTCAATCAGGATCGACTTGCCAACCAGCGACCGATCCGCGTTGAAGCGAGAGCGCCAAAGCGGTTCCGAAAGGATCACGGCGCGGTCGTTGCCTTCCTGTTCTTCTTCAGCAAAGAAGGTGCGGCCTAGAATGGGTTCAACGCCGAGGAGCGTGAAGAGATTGTGGGGAACGTCGGCGCTGAAGACGGTGGCCGGTTCGCCACCGCCCGCGATATCGGCACGGTTGCTGCGCATCAATGCCACCTGCTCCACCGACGGACACTCCTTGGCCCATTCGCGAGCGTGGACAGGGTTGACCAGGGTGCGCCCTACCGTGGTTACCTCGCGCACCCAGAACACACGTTGCGGGTCCTTGTAGGCTAGCGGCTGCAGGAGCACGCTGTTGACAAGAGAGAAGATGGCCGTGTTGGCGCCGATGCCGATGGCGAGCGAAAGGATTGCCACGGTGGCAAAGCCGGGGTTCTTCCGGATCCCACATAAGGCATAGCGCAGGTCCTGCATGGTGGTGTCGAGAAACGGCAGCCCACGCTGGTCCCGGTAGCTTTCCTTAGTTGATTCCACGCTGCCGAACTCGAGTCTGGCCCGGCGGTGAGCCTCGTCCGCAGGGAGACCGCGGCGGACGTTTTCCTCAGCCATCAGCCGGATGTGGGCATCGAGTTCCTCGGCGAGGTCACTTTCCCGATGCCGGCCGAGAAGACTGCCAAGCAAACGGTTCCAGATGCGGCGAAGTGCGCGGATCATGCCTTGGCTCCTTTCAGCGCAAGGAAGCGCGCGACGATTTCGGTCGCCTGCGACCACTGATCTACCTCTGAAGCGAGCTGTTTCCGTCCGGCCTTCGTGATCCGGTAAAACTTCGCGCGGCGATTATTCTCCGATGCACCCCACTCCGATGTGATGGCGCCTTCCTGTTCGAGCTTGAGAAGGACCGGGTACAGCGTCCCGTGGTTGATGGACAGCAGGTTCTCACTGGTTTGTTCTATGCGGCGAGCGATTCCGTACCCATGCTGGGCTCCCATTGCGTTGAGGGTCTTCAGGACCATGAGAGCCAACGTGCCTTGCCAGACTTCGGTTTTTGCACTCATATTGGTTACCCAAATGAATATGCCATACTTCCTGTGGGAAAGCAATAGGGACGCGGCACGGTCAGGCTATGGTTTGACCAATTCCAGGATTTCCAGGCCGTAGGTACTCGCCTTTTTCACCCCGATGCCGCTAACCTGGAGCAATTCGTGGAGGTCGCGCGGGCGGCGGCGGGAGAGGTCGTCGATGGTGGCATCGGTGAGGATTACATAGGCGGGGACGCCGGCTTCGCGGGCGCGGCCCAGGCGCCATAGCTTCAGCGCCGCCACCAGTCCGGCATCAATCGCGGGTAGAGGTGCGGGCCGGCCGGGGACAGGCTCGCGCGAAACTACAAACACATTGTCGGGAGTGGCGGCGGCCCGCTTGTGGCGTTCATGCCAGGCAGGCACGAAGCCGCACACGTCACAAGCGCCGCAGGCTTCCCACTTGGGCGATTCGCCGAAGTGCCGGCAGATTTGCGAATGACGGCAGACGTCCTCGCTGACGAAGCGTTTCATGGCGTGATAGCGCTGCCAGGCACGCTCGCGTTCCAACTCATCCTGAATCCCGGAGATGAAGTGGGCGTGCAGCGCGGTGTCCTGTCTGCGCCAGAAGAGCAGGCAATCGGCGGGTTCACCGTCGCGTCCGGCACGGCCGGCTTCCTGATAAAACTGCTCCACCGATTTCGGCAGCGCCAGATGAATGACGGCGCGCACGGAAGCCTTGTTGATCCCCATACCGAAGGCGAGCGTGCCCACCATGACGCGCGTTTCGCCGGTCATCCATGCCTCCTGATTGCGGCGGCGCGCACCGGCGTCCATCTGGCCATGATAAGTCGAAGTCGCAATGCCTCCGGCATTGAGATGCGCGCCGGTTTCGTTCACCAAAGCGACAGTAGGTGCGTAGACGATCACGTCGCCGGAGTAGTGGGTCACGGCCTGGTGCAGCAGCCGCTGCTGCGTCTTGCCGTCGGTACACAAGGGGAAAAAGCGGAGGTTGGGACGGTAGAAACTGCGGATGAACCGGCCGGGGTCGCGCAATTGCAGTTGCTCGAGGATATCGTGGCGAACGCGCTGCGTGGCGCTAGCGGTGAAGGCGGCGATCGGGACCTGGGGGAAGTCCCGGCGCAGGCGGCCCAACTCGCGGTACTCGGGGCGGAACTCGTGGCCCCATTCGGAGATGCAGTGCGCCTCGTCGATGGCGAAAAAGGCGGGCGCGGCCTGGCGCAACAGTTGCACCGTCTCTTCGCGCGCCATCCGTTCGGGCGACAGGTAGATCAACCGCAGTTCACCACGGGCGGCACGCCCGGCAGCTTCGCGCTGCGCCATTAGTGTCATGGCGGAGTGGATGGTGGCGGCAGGAATGCCCATCTCCCCCAATTGCTGCACCTGGTCCTGCATCAGGGCAATCAGCGGCGACACCACAACCGCGGTTCGCGCCAGCACCACCGGCGGCAACTGGTAGCAGAGCGACTTCCCTCCCCCGGTGGGCAGGACGGCGGCAACGTCGCGGCCGGAAAGCAGGCAGCGGATGATCTGCTCCTGCATGGGCCGGAAGGCGTCGTAACCCCAATATTGGCGTAGGTAGGTGTGCAGTTCGGCAGCCGCGACGGGTTGCACTTCAGCAGCGGCCCGGAATTTCACGAATGCCCATTGCTATATGTAAACTACCGGACACCGTTCCCTTTGTCAATTAGTGCCGATAGACACGGTTAGCCAGGGCACCCCAAGCGATTCACAAAGATTATCGTGACCGGCGAGGAGGTGGTCCAGTTCAATATCACGGTATCGCTGACCGGCTGCTGCACTTCGCCATTCACTGTCACTTCATCGGTCCAGGCAGATATGCAACCTGGAGGTAAGGCTCCTATCGCGTCTTCCTTAATGGTATAGGTGCCAACGCTCAACTGACAGATCTGGATGCTACCGGTGACGTCGTCCGTGGTGTACTGGTTCGTGACGCCGGAGCTATCCGTGACACTCATTCCCCACCCGAGAAGATCAGGAGTAGCCGTCGTGCCGTCGACGAACTGCTTCTGGATAGTCATGCAGAACGTAACGGTAGGCGCGGAGAGGGCTTTGAAATTGTCGGTCTTGGATTGCGATGCGACAAATCCGTGGAAGCAGCCGCCGGAGCAGGGGTTGTCGACATTGGCTGGATTACCCACGTAGCTTGTAACGGGCGTCACCCAGGCTTTGTAGACGTTGCCGACATTTGGCGTATTGGCGAAATCGGTGGGGCAATTGCCGTTGGCCAGGCGAATGGTGATGGCCCCCTGCGCGGAATGATCCTGGTCGACGCCGGTGGGATGCGGGCTTCCGCCCGTCCCCGTGTAAGCGGTGATGACGCCGCCAGTGACACGGAACTTCCTGTTGGAAACGGGATCGGTACTGAGCAATGTAGCGCCGCTGGGATCGGTGACCTGGAAGTAGTATTCGCCATCCGGCAAACCCGCCGCGCGGGCGGGTGCGTTGGGACCGGGACCGCCGTCGAGGTAAACGGCGCACTTGGAATCATAGAGATTCGCGTTGACCACAGCGCCAACGGAATTGGTGGTAAAGATGGCACCGGGCACGCCCGCAGCTGGAACAGTCTGTGGCAAGGCGCCGAGGGCCGTGAGGATAAGGGGTATGGCGGAAAATAAGTTTCGCTTCATAGCTGCTCCATTCATCGGTACTATTGAGCGAAGGGATCAGGTACTCCAGACCTGAAGGTACGGGGGAGGTTCACCTCACAAGCTACCTAGATGAATTACGTACTCTCACCTAGCGCCGGGGCTGATTATGCGCTGCTCTAGCAGCGGCGAAGGCCGCGGATCACAATATCGAGACCGGTTTCAATCAACCGCTCGCGGGCAACCCAGGGGAAATGAGGATCTCCATGCGAGGAGATGAGCAGTGAAGAGATGCCGTGAATCGCCATCCAGACACACTGCGCGGTGGTTTCCAGATCCTCAAATTCGAGCAGGCCGCGGTCGCGGCAACGGTCGAGCGAGCGGCGGAGGCAATCGAAGGTCTCCAACCCCGTGCGGTTTACGTCCAGGATCTCGTCGGTCTTCTCCAACATCTCCGTCTGCTGAAACGGGGTGCAGAAGGTGAGCAGGTAATGATGTGGGTGATGGACGCCAAATTCGATGTAGAACTTGAGGCCGCGGCGGAGCCCTTCCAAAGGCTCTGTCGATTCTCGCTCGATGCGTTCCAGTTCGGCCTTCAGCGGGCCGAAAACTTCCTGGCAGAGACTGGCGACGAGGTCGCTTTTATCGCGGAAGTAGAGGTAGATGGTGGCGGGAGAATACTCGATACGATCTGCGATTTTACGTAAAGAAACGTTCGCAAGTCCTTCTTGTACAAAGAGTTCTCCAGCAGCTTCAAGGATCTTCCCACGAAGTTCCTCTTTTTCGCGAGCGCGGCGTTCGGCTATTCCCATTCCTATAGTAAATTACCGAACACTGTTCAGTTTGTCAATGGCTATGCTGTTACTTCTCTAACGGATGAGCCAGGTACCAGTGGTTGCCGAACTCGTCTTTGATCCAGGCGATACGGGCCCCGTACGGCTTGTCCTCCGGCGGGTGCACGGTGATGGCTCCGGCGGCCACCGCGCGTGCGTAACTGGCATCGCAGTTCTCCACCGACAGGTAGAGCGCCGCAGGGGTCTCGGGGTACGTCGACCCGCTGGGGTCGCCGGTCATGATGAGCGAATCGCCGATGCGCACTTCGGCGTGCATTACCTGGCCGTTCGGCTCGTCGTGGCGCATGGTGAGTTCGCCGCCGAAGGCTGCCTTCAGGAATTCGATCAACCGGTCCGCGCGGTGGACGGCGAGATAGGGTGTGAGAGTTGCATAGCCCATGCGGGTATTGTAGCCGGGACGGTGAGCGGCGTCTTGGAAAAAACTGACCTGGCAGCCCGTGGTATATTCGTTCGCTCACGGTACACGCTTCGTAACGCACTGAATCTACCCCAGCCGCGCGCGCCAGCAAGCGGTGTTTTGTGACTTCTGCCACGGGCTGCTGCTAGAGGACGCTGAGGAGGCTGCTGTAATCGTCCGTCCAGACGAGGGAAGGCGAGGGTGCCGCCGGCTTACCAGAGCGGAGGATCACCCAGGTGGAAGACGAGATTCGGCGGGACTGCTCGGGGATGGTAATCACAGTTTGGCCATCCAGTCCAACCGTTGCCGCCGTGCTCAACACGACTGGCGACAGGCTCAGATAGCGGCTCGATACGTGGGCCGCGATCACGCCACCCGGCTTCAGGTGACGTTTGTAGAGCCGGAAAGCTTCCTGGGTAAGCAGGTGCACCGGGACAGCGTCTCCCGTGAAAGCGTCCAGTACGAGAACGTCGTAACCTTGCTGGGGCTCGGATGCGAGGAGGAGCCGCGCGTCGCCTTCCAGAACTTCCACCTTCGCCTGGCTATCGCGCAGGAAACCGAACTGCCGGCGCGCGAGTTCGATCACCAACGGGTTGATTTCGTAGAAGCGGTAGACATCCCCGGGGCGTCCGTAAGTGGCGAGTGTGCCGATGCCGAGTCCGATAACTCCCACACGCGCCGCGGAGGTAAGTTTCTTTATTTCGAGCCCGACGCCGGAGTTTCCCGAATAATACGTGGTGCCTTGCCTGGCGTGGCCGCGATCGAGAAACTCGACGCCGTGGAGGACGGAGCCGTTGTAGAGCATCCGGGCCCGATCTGCGCCCGTGCCGGTTTCGCGAATTTCCACCGCCCCGTAGAAGTTGCGCGCTCGCGTGAGGGACTGCTCCACCACACCTGTGGATGCCACGAGCGCGACCACGCCTACGATTGCCAGGCGCAGCACGTGGCGGCGCTGGTTGTAGCCGTACAACAAGGCTACGGCGAGCAGCACGCAGGCCACGATGGAGACGGGCAGTTCCAGGTACTCGCGAAAAATGGCCGGAGCAACAAGCGACACGAACGCCGATCCGAGTGTGCCGCCGGCGGCAAGGGTCAGATAGAAGGCAGTGAGCCCGTCCTGGCCGGGTTTGCGCAGCGCGAGTTCTCCGTGACAGGTCATGCAGCAGAGGAAGAGTCCGGCGAGGTAGAGGCCCAAGGTCGCTTTCCAATTCATCGGGTACGAGGCCGCCACCAGCGCGGCCACACCGAGGGGAAAGAGGAACCGGAAATAGGTGGGGTTGTAGAACGCGGTTGAGAAGGAGAGGATCATCGTCAGCAGGTAGACGCTGAGAGGCAGCACCCACAGCATGGGCACCGGGGCCACCGCGTGCGAGAGATGGTTGCCAACGGCGAGCCACATCGCGGCGGGGACGGCACTGAGGGCGAGCCAAACCGCGGCGAACGCGCCCCGCTCCCTGGCTGGTTCGGCGTGCGGAGTCCGCGTCAGGAGCGCCGCCGCTGCCAGCAGCACCAGAAATGCGAGATAGCCGAGCGACCAAATCCGCTCCTGTTCCGACTTCCGCATCCACGGCTCCACCGCGAACGGATACGCCACCAGCGCCAGCAGCGAAGCCGCATTCGACACCGCGTACAGCCAGTAGGGCAACTCCCCTTCGCTCGCGCGTCCGTACCAGGCTTGCACCAGCGGACTGGTGGCCGACAGGACGAAGTAGGGCATTCCGATGGTGAGCGCAAGCGTAGCCAGAATGCGCAGCTCCGGAGTGGGGAGCGCCGTCGCCGTGGCGGAGATGTTCGTTGGGATGACCGCCAGGCTGATAGTGGCGACCACGGCATGCACGCCGCGCTGCATCTGCGGAGCAAGACGCTGCAGCCAGTGCGCGTAGGCGTAGCCGGCCAGCAGCAGTGCCGGAAAGAAGAGCATCGATGTGGTCCAGACACTGGCGGCTCCACCAAACCGCGGAAGCAGCAGGTTCGCGGCCACTGGCTGAATGAGAAACAGCAGTAGGGCGCTCAAAAAGACGGTGGCCGCGCAGGTCCATTGCATGGCTAACTCACCCAGTTCGGAAAAAGATTCACGCGGCCGTGCCGGGAATCTTCAATCAGGTAGGGAATCCGCGGACGCCGGCGCCACAGACGCTCCAGCAGACGTTCCAACTCTTCCCGATCGCCGTTGAGCCACCATTCGGGCACCTTGCGATAGATCTCGTCGAGCAGGCTGTCGGGCGCGTTCACCGCCATGTCGAGCCAGGGGCGGAAAGAATCGAGCCCGGTGACTCTCTCATAGACCAGCGGGCGCGAGTAGAGCCCGGTGAGCGGGCCGTCTTCCAGCAGCCAGTGCGGGCCGCCGAAGACATAGCCGTGATCCATCATCAAGGCGACAAAGGCTACCTTCTTGGACGAGTACTCGCCGCTGAGATACTCCTTCACCTTGGCGCGAAAAAACACGCATTGGCGCGAATCCGCGTTGCTGGCCCATTTGTCGAATACGAGCACTGCCAGGAAGTCACGCAGGTTGGCGATCTCGCGCAGCAGCGCGTCCGGCAGGTAATCGTAGATGGCGAAGCGGTTGGGGTCCACCGGCACCTGCGAGCCGAAGTGCCAGCCGGGTTCCACCTGCGCGATGCGCGAGCCGACGGTGACGGCGATGTCGGGATGAGCGGAGAGGAACTCCGGCGTCAGCTTCACCATTTCCATTCTTGCGCTAGGGACTTTGAGGTAGTCGAGCAGATGGCCGGCCAGCCATTCGTTCACCAGAATCCGCCGGTGCTGGGCGTTCTGCTTCACCTTTACCACGTAGTGATGGCCGTCATCGGCGACAATCATATGAGCCTGGGAACCTCCGCGCATTTTACGGATCCAGTGAGTGGCGGTGACGGGCATTGCTGAAGCGGCTTGATTGATCAGGATACACTGAAAACTATGGCTGACGAAACCGCACAGAACAATTCAAAGTCGAATCCGGAAGCTGACCGCAAGCGGGGCGTGGATGAAGTGGCTCTGGAATTGATGAAATTCGTGGCTTTGACCACGGGATATGGAAAGCCCAGCTCCAGTTCGACTGGGTTCACTGGAAAAGCAAAGAGCGGGACGGAGGAGTACGCGGACTCTTTGCTGCAGTTGTTTGAACGCTGCCGGGAGATTGTGAAGAAGGACTAGCGAGGCTCCGCCTCAGACCGACGAGATGTATTGAGTTCTCGCAAGGTATTCCATGCCCGGGAGGCTTTGCGTTCTTGGCGGGCTTTGCGAGATATCAATCCGGCATCCCGTTGGCGATGCGCGTGATTCCGTCCTT
>JACQZR010000016.1 GCA_016213775.1 Acidobacteriota bacterium | reverse complement strand
GCTAAAGCAACTTCAGTTTCTATTGCCATCAGATCTTGCGGCGCGATAAACCGCTGCGTTCAACCGCCGGATGCGGAAAACCGCACGTCCGGTGGTGTGGGAGGGTGACGGGGCACAAACCCCGTCACTCGACCCGATCAGGGCGGCAGAATGTCCGCTGATGGGAAACAAAACTCGAGTTCTTCACAGGCTTAGACGTAGAGGCGCAGCAGCATCAGAGCCAGGGCGAAGCAATACCCTGCCCAGGCTCTCCATTCTTTGTTACGGCGGAACAGATCGGCGCGGAACGGCGCCGTCGAGGGCGCGTGGGAGAGACGCGGAATCAACGAAGGCACGCGGCCGGCATAGGCGGCATAGGAAGGAAATATCTTGCACAGGTGCTCTTCCTCCAGTTGAATCACCGGCAGGTAGATCCCAAAGAATGTAATCGCGAAAATCACTCCGAGAATCCAGCTATTGGATGAGACCACTACGCCCCCGGCCATGAACAGAGAGCCGGCATAGAGCGGGTTTCGCACCCAGGCATATGGGCCCGATTGCGCCAGCTCTTCATTCTTGGCGAGGTGGCCGGCGGCCCAGGCGCGAATGGCCAGCCCGATGGCGCTCACTGGAATGCCCATCCAAAAGGACTCCCATGTCGGGCGCGCAAGCAGCACGAATGACGCGAGCATCACGAAGCCACCGGGGACGCGGAAGCGTTGCACGCGATCGGCATATGTCTTAGGAAACGTCATAGGGCTAATGCCTCGGCTACCTGTTCAGGGGTGATGGCGAGCATGCTCGGATCCACCTGCTGGCGTCGCTGATACGACGTTACCGCACCGGCGGCGCGCAGGACTCGCAACGAGCCGCCATAGGGTCCGTTGCGCGCCGGATCCGTCGGTCCGAAAATAGCCACGCCGGGCTTGGCGAGGGCCGCGGCGAGATGTGTGGGCCCGCTGTCCAGTCCAACGACGGCCGTCGCGCGGCGCGTCGCATCAATCAATCCGGCAATGGACGAGATGTGCACCTGAACCCGATCCACTGACTGTAACTGTGCCGAGGAGCCGGGATGCCCGTTTAGCACGAGCGGCATTGGCAGTAGCTTCGCGAGCCTCGTATAAAAGGGGAGTGGCCATTGCTTCGACGGCCATCCGGCAAACGGATTCGCCAGCACGTACCGGTCGGGCAAAGAGCCTTCCGGCGTTCCCACGGGGATCGGGAACTCCGCGGCGAGCGGCCGCGCACCGACTGCTTGCGCCAGTTCGCGATGCCTGTCGACGATGTGGGGCGCCGAAGCAGGGAACGTTTCGGTATAGAGCCAGGCCGCCGGACGCTCGCGCACCTGATCGGCGGAGTAACCGGCGCGCCGCCTCGCTCCACTCACCTTCGTCACCAGTGCGGATTTGATGAGCCCCTGGAAATCGACGGCGCAATCCAGCTCCATGGCCCGCAGTTCGCGCCAAGCGCATTTCACGCTGGTCCATTGCTTACGATTCACTCTCACGACGCGATCGACGTCGGGGTTGCCTTCCAGCAGAGGAGCCCACCGCGGCTCGACAGCCCAGGCAATCCATGCATTGGCGATGGTTCGCTTCAGGGCGGCAACAGCGGGCAGAGCATGGATCACGTCACCCATTGCACCTAATCGCACGACGAGGATCCGCATCCGGAACCAATCTAGGGTTGCCTGGCGCGGTGGCGCACGTAGGCGAGAAACTCGGCGCGGATGAGGCGTTCCTGTTCATCGGCAGCGATGCGTTCCGATGGAGCGAGAGTGGCCAGATCGCCCGCAACGTCTCCAGTGGAGATCACCACCGCCTCGACAAAGTGGAGCGATGCGGCCAGTTCGGCGCGCGCCCGCGGTTCGAGGTAGGCATCTTCGGGAGCGAGGAGCAATATGACGAGAGTACCTCCAGCGGCGACGTCCTTCAGCATCCCGATGTGCGCGGGCAGCATCGGGTCAAAACAGGCTGTGAGCACGCGGCGCCCACGCGGCGCTTGCGACAGTGCCAGTATTTTGGTTCGTGTGTCGATCATTCTATTTGAGCAAGTCGAGCGCGGTTCGCGCCACTTCATCGGCCCTCACGAGTTCCATACAACGGTGATGGCCAAGCGGGCACTCCCGTTTGAGGCATGGCGCACATTCGATTTCGTGCCGCACGATGCGCGCCAGGGGCCCCGTGGGTGCTGTTGCAATCCAATCCGTGGCGCCGAACACGGTTACGGTGGGGATGCCGAGCGCAGATGCAATGTGCATTGCTCCGGAGTCGTTGGTGAGCATCAACCGGCAGGCGGCCGTCATGTCGATGAACTCCCGCAGAGTCGTGGCGCCGGCGAGATTGAGGCAATGGACATGGGCGGCGCTCAAGGAGGCAGCAACAGATTCACAAAGCTCGCGTTCCGACTTTGATCCGAACAGAACAACGCTCGCATGTTTTTCGCGCGCCACGATCGCCGCGGCGTCGGCAAAGCGTTGCGGAAACCAGCGCTTCGCCGTGCCATACGCCGCTCCGGGGCTGATTCCGATTACCGCGCCGTCAAAGCCGCGCTGGCGCAGCAAGCCCAGGCCCGACTGGCGCGCCTCATCGTTGCCTCGCAAGCGGATGAAGGGTTCCGCGGGAAGGCTGTCGACCACTCCGAGGCGCCGCGCGAGTTCCAAGTAATAGTAACTCTCGTGCGGAGGAATCTCTCCTTTACGAGGAACGCTTACGGCATGCGTCAGCAGCATGCCACGGCCGTCGCGGTTGTATCCGGCACGAATGGGAATATGCGCATGCCATGCCAGCAGGGCGGCTTCCAACGCGTTTTGGAAGAGAATGGCCGCATCGAAGTTTCGCGCCGCAAGCTCCTTTGCCAGCCTGTGCTTGGCTCCAAGATCGTGAGCACCGCGTCTGGCGGGATAAGGGATGATTTCGTTGGCGATCAGCTCGCGATGATAGAGATCGGCCACCCAATCGAGTGCAAGAACTGTGATCTCAGCGGCGGGGTAGCGGGCTCTCACCGCCCGTAGCGCCGGGAGGCTCATGACGGCGTCGCCGATCCAGTTTGTGGCGCGAATCAGAATGCGCCGGAGCTCGGGTAACGTGGCAGACAATCTTTTATTTTCCCACGTCCGCACCCTCGAATGGCTCCGCGCCGCCGGTGCGCTGGTATAATTCCTAAATATGGACCTATCTCCACTTTACCTGGTGAAGCAGAACTTCCCGGACCGCGGAATCAAGGACATTCCCGCGGAGATCGCAAAGCAACTGGCGGCCTCTCCGTTCGCGGCACGCGTCAAGCCGGGCGGCAAGGTTGCTATTGGTGTCGGCAGCCGCGGCATAGCCAACATCGCCACCATCGTGAGGAGCGTGGCTCAGTACTTCAAGTCCCAGGGGCTGCATCCGCACATTTTCCCGGCAATGGGTAGCCACGGCGCAGCCACCGCCGAGGGTCAGGCGGACGTGCTCGCGCATTACGGAATCATCGAGGAGACGGTGGGATGCCCGGTGATCAGCCAGTTGGAAGTGGTGTCGGTGGGTAAGACCAGCGAGGGCGTGGAAGCTTTCATGGATAAGACCGCATACGAGAGCGATGGCGTGATGCTCATCGGGCGGGTGAAGTGGCATACGGATTTCGCGGGCAAGCTCGAAAGCGGGCTCTTTAAGATGATGGCGATCGGCTTGGGCAAGTTCGCCGGCGCGCAACGCTATCACACCTACGCTTACAAGATGGGGTTGGAAACGGTGATCCGGAGCGTGGGGCGGCAGGTGCTCAGCTCAGGAAAGGTACTCGGAGGACTTGCGGTGCTGGAGGACGCCAACCACAACACCGCGCAGTTGACTCCGGTTCCGGTGGACAACATGGAGCAGCAGGAGGAAGAACTGCTGGCGCTGGTCAAATCGTGGATGGGAAAGATCCCCGTGCCGCATCTGGACATCCTGATTCTCGATGAAATCGGCAAGAACATCAGCGGGGCGGGGATGGACACGAAGGTGGTGAACCGGGGAGTTCAAGGACAGTACAATCCCTGGCCGGACACGCCGCAGATCGACCGGATATTCTTGAGGGATCTCAGTTCGCTGACTTATAACAACGCGGTGGGGGTTGGGATGGCGGACGTGACAACGGACCGGTTGGTGGAGAAGATCGACTGGGTGCCGACACAGATCAACTCGCTGACGGCGTCGACACCGGCGGCGATCCGGACGCCAATTCACTTTGCTACGGACCGGGAATGTCTGGAGAAGATCGTGCCGACGGTGGGCAAGTTCGATTACCGCGAGGTAACCGTTGGCTGGATCCGGAATACGATGGAACTTTCACCGGTACTGCTGAGCGAGAACCTGGTTGTGGAAATCCGCAAGAATCCGATTCTGGAGATCGTGGGACCGGCGAGGGAGATCGAATTCGACGAGGCCGGCAATCTGGTGGGGATGTTGGGCGACCGCGAGTTGCAGGCCGCCCACTAAGAGCTACAGGTTAGCTGGCGGCAGCGGCAGTCATCACCGAACCGACCTTCGAGAAGATGGTGGAGATGCTGTCGGAAACGCCAGGCATAATCGCACCAGCGGCAACGGCGACAAAGCCGGCCATCAGCGCGTATTCAATGAGGTCCTGACCGCGCTTGTTGGCGATCAACCGTAGAACGAAGAGCTGCAGTTGTTTCATATTGAGAGGTTCCCTGTAGGTGAAGTGTAGGCTTACGAAAGCCAGTGTACGGGGATACGGATGGAATTGAAATAAGCGAGTACTAGACAATTCGTTCTGGACTTTACTTAGTACGACACGGGAGATACTGCTATTCCATGTAGATTTTGGGGTCGAGAGAAGAAGAGGGGAAAGCGGATCAAACGAGGACGGGCGGAATGTGGTGATGTTGCGGACAAAAGAGAATGGCGAGAGGGAGCATCCTCTCGCCATTTTCCGCGGACTGCGCATTTCTGGAAGCAGCCGCACCTTCCAATATCGGCAAAAACCGAGGGTTTTTGGTTTAGCTGGCGGCGGCAGCAGTCATCACCGAACCGACCTTCGAGAAGATCGTGGAGATGCTGGCGGACACGCCCGGCATGATAGCGCCAGCGGCGACGGCCACAAAGCCGGCCATCAACGCGTATTCAATGAGGTCCTGGCCTCGCTTGTCATTCCGCAGCTTGTGAACAAAATACATCAATTTCGTCATGGTTAGAATTTCCTCTCCCTGCAATGGGCAGTTTTGTGTTGCTGTGATCCCAAGTTATCATCCAACTGCTTTGCCACCAATCAGGAGAACGCCCTAGTTGAGCCTCGGGAATGTGCTAAACGTACTGAGCCAAACGCAGCAGATGAGGGCTACACCAGGGAGTAGTGCCCGCGCTGTGATATCCTTGCCCGGTGCGGTCCCCCGATTTTGCCGGCCTCAAGCGCTCCCTCGGGTTTTGGGACCTGGTCCTCTACAATGTGGTTATCCTGATCAACGCGCGGTGGCTGGCGGCGGCGGCCAGTGCGGGTTCCGACGCTTCCCTGCTCTGGTTGAGCGGCATCCTGTTTTTCTTTGTTCCATCCGCTATCCTCATCACCGGAATGTCCGTCCGCTACCCTCGCGAAGGCGGGTTCTATTATTGGATCCAAGGGCAATTCGGCGACTGGGTGGCATTCTGGTGTGGCTGGCTGTACGCGCTCGGCATCCTCTTCTACTTCCCGACGACACTCATCTACGCCTTGGGCAGCGCACTCACTATCGCCAGCCCGTCCTACAAGCATCTGGTCGACCAGCCCTCCTTTATGCTGCCGGCGCTGCTTCTGGCGCTATGGTCGGTGGTGATCGCCAATCTGCTCGGGCTTGATGTGGCCAAGTGGATCTACAACGCCGGCGGCGCGGCCAACGTTCTCACTGTCCTGCTCATGCTGGGGGCGGCGGTCGCGCTATACCGCCTGCGCGACTCGGCAACCCCACTGATGCCCACATTCACGATGACAAGCGAGACACTCAATCTTTCGGCGCAACTACTCTATGGCCTGACGGGCTTTGAACTCGCGGGCATCCTTGCGGGGGAAATCCGCGACCCGGTCCGAATCCTGCGGCGGAGCGCGTATCTCGCCTCCGCGTTCGTCTGTGTGTTCTATGTGGCAGGCACCCTTTCTCTGCTTGTCGTTGTTCCGGCGAATCAGATACGCCCCGACATCGGACTGGCACACGCGGCGCAAACCGCCGGAGCACAACTGGCGGCCAGGTGGTTTGCACCTTTGCTGGCGGCGCTGGTGGCGCTGGGTCTGGCGGGCAACATCGGATCACTCTTCGGCACCGCGGCGCGGCTGCCGTACGTTTTCGGAATCGACCGTTACTTCCCCGCATCGTTCGGGAAGACTCATCCACGCTGGGCAACGCCATACGTGGCGATTCTGTGGGGCGGGGTGCTCTCCACGTTGTTCGTCGCCGCGATGTTCGCGGGCGAGACTATGCGCGCCGGGTTCCAACTGCTGATGGACATGGCCATCCTCGCCAACGCCGTCCCATTTCTGTTGCTGTTCGCGGCGGGGTTCAAGGCGGGCTTTCGTTGGAGCGGCCTGCTCGGCGGCGTGTTTTCGCTGGGAATGCTGGTGTTCTCGTGCATCCCTCCGGCGGGGGTGGACTCGCTGTTGCGTTTCGAAGCGAAGCTGATCGGTGGACTCGCGCTACTCAGTGCCGCCGCGTGGCTGCTCTATCGCCGGGTTGGGCTTGTGAATCAACTCGACAATCGCCTGGAATAGACGCGACTTCACGTCATAGCGCCGCGGCGCGCGGGTTATGTATCGCACCATCACGTCGAGGCCATTGGCCGATGGGCGGAGATCGACGGCAGGCCGCGCCGAAAACGGATTCGTCTCATACTGGCGGGTGGCGCGTTCCCATTCCTCTTCGGCAAGCCGCGCATCGGTCTCAGTCTCCCGCTCCACCAGATCGCGCACTTGCATCGAGAGCCGGTAGGCATCGCCAGTCGGCGGGAGCGTCATCTGCAACTCATCCCAAAGCCATTGCCCGGCAGTAGAGAAGTTGAAGAAGTGGCGCTCGATGGCGAACTTGTTGACGAAGGCCACGCGCCTGCCAGTGGGATGGCCTGTGTTGGTCCAATTGCCCATCTCCAGCAGGACGGTCTTCAACAATCCGATCTCCACCACCTCTCCGCCGACGCCTTCAATCTCGACCCAATCGCCGATGCGAAGGCCATTCTTCCCCATGAGAATGAACCATCCGAAGAACGCGACAATGAAGTCCTTGAGAACCACCGTGAGTCCCGCCGTCGCCAACCCGAGGATTGTGGAGAGCTGCGTCGGGGGGCCGAAGATGACCAGCGCAATCACCAGTCCGCCAACAATCTGCGCGGCGATGGTCAGCATCACGCGCATCTGGTGGGCGCGTCTGCGGTCGGCATGATTGCGGAAGGTGTGCCTGACGGCGTTGCCGGTGAGTACCACGCCCAGCAGAATTGCAATGAGAAAGGCGAGCCCGAGCAGCATGTTGCGCAGATGCGCGATCTGCCTGGCATCGAGGAGAGCACGCCAGCGTTGGTACAACGCCGCCAGGGCCAGCGCATCCTGCGTGGTCTGATCCAACTGGGCGATGATCTTGCGCTGGTCAGACAGCTTGCTGAGCCGTTCCACGATAGCTTGGGTCTCTTCTTCGTCCTCTTCCTGCGCCTTTTCGATCTTCTGCTTCGCGGCCGCCGCGCCGCTGCTCAGCGACTGGCGCTGGTGAAGCCTGGAAGCGAACACATTCAACGAGAGCTGCTGCGCCCCGGCGACTTGTTCCGCGCGTGTGCGCAGCTTGTACCACGTCATCCCTTCCTGAAAGAGGCTGTTGCTGGACGAAGGTGCGGCAACGGGCGGGAATGCCGGCGAATGCTGCCCTTCGGCATGCAGTTTCCGGAGCCGCTCGAGATTCGCGCGGCGGTCGCCTCCGTTGCGCGCCAGATCGGCCTGCGCTTCGGCAAGCTCCTCCTGATCGAGGGTGAGTTGCGCCTTCGCCAGATCCGCTTTCGCCAGGGTCTCCTCGGCATTCCTGCTGAGCGCCTTGGCGAGCGCCGCCACCTGCTCCTGACCGGCTGCGATCCGCCCTTTGAGATCGTCAATGCGCGCGGCAATCTCCTTCAACTTCGGAGTGGATGGGGGCGGCGACAATGCAGCTTCGAGCATTGCGATGGTGAAGAAGCGGTCGTAGGCGTGATCGGCGATGCGAAACGCCTCGCGCGCCAGTTCCTGATCTTCCACCGTATCCGCCGTCTGCGCCATCTGTCGGGCGGTTTCAATTAGCCGGCCGTCAATAGATAGCGACGGTCCAACGGCGCTGCGCTTGGGTGCGCCCGACGGGGCCTGACGTCCCAGCCAAAGCGCAGCGGCAAGGCAGGCAAGGAATAGCAGTGCAAGCAGCGTCGCGATCAGATTCCGTCTAACGGTTTTCCACACGTGAGTCGAGGTCCGGTTCCCATTGATTGTAGGCCATCAGTTAATCTCAAGTGGTGCCCTCGTTGATGAACGGTCCGCAGCGCATCGTCTGCCTCACTGAGGAGACCACCGAAACCCTGTATCTATTGGGGGAACAGGACCGGATCGTTGGCGTATCCGGATATACGTGCCGGCCGAAGGAAGCACGTCTCAAGCCAAAAGTCTCGGCCTTCATCACCGCGAAAATCGACAAGATTCTCGTTCTGCAACCGGACCTGGTTCTGGGCTTCTCGAATCTACAGGCCGATATTGCGCGCGACCTCATCCGCTCCGGCTTGAACGTGATGGTGTTCAATCAACGCTCGGTCCCCGAGATTCTCGCCATGATCCTCACGCTGGGCCGGCTGGTGAATGCCAGCGCCAAAGCCGAAGCACTGGTGGCGCGGCTGCAGTCGGGTCTCGACGAGGTGGCCGCGAGCGCACAGCGAAGGCCCTTCCGGCCGCGCGTCTTCTTTGAGGAGTGGATGGACCCGCTCATCAGCGGCATTCGCTGGGTAGAGGAGCTCGTCGAAATCGCCGGCGGCGAATCCGTCTTCCCAGAACTGCGCGCCGAACACGACGCCCGCAACCGCATCGTCTCCGCCGACGAAGTCATCCGGCGTGACCCACAAGTGATCATCGGGTCGTGGTGCGGGCGCAAAGTCAACTTCGATCAAATCCGGCGGCGGCCTGGGTGGGAGGCCATCAGCGCGGTCCGCAACGGCCAAATCCACGAAGTGAAATCGACGATCATTCTGCAACCCGGCCCCGCCTCGCTCACCGATGGCGTGGCCGCCCTGCAACGCATATTGAGCCAGGCGGTCGCACAATGACACCCGCATTGATGATCCTCGGCACGGGGTCTCACGTAGGCAAATCGCTCATTGCGGCGGGACTCGGGCGCGTGTTCGCCAATGGCGGCCTGCGCGTGGCGCCATTCAAAGCGCAGAACATGTCGCTCAACTCGGCAGCAACACCCGATGGCCGCGAGATCGGACGCGCTCAGGCGTTGCAGGCCGAAGCTTGCCGCGCCGTCCCGTGCGCCGAGATGAACCCGGTGCTCATCAAACCATCCTCGGACACGGGCGCACAGATCGTGGTGCTGGGCAGAGTATGGGGCCAGGTCACGGCCTTCGACTATCACACCAAGCGAGTGGAACAGCTTTTCCCCGACGTCGCACGCAGCTATCACGCCCTCGCGGCGGGCAATGATTTGATGGTGCTCGAAGGTGCAGGCTCGCCCGCCGAAATCAATCTGCGCGAGCACGACATCGTCAACATGCGCATGGCGCACGAAGCCAACGCGGCCTGCCTGCTGGTGGGCGACATCGACCGCGGCGGGGTCTTCGCATCGCTGCTCGGCACGCTGGAACTACTCGACGCCGCGGACCGGGCGCGCATCCGCGGCTTCCTCATCAACAAATTCCGCGGCGACGTGAAGCTGCTGCTGCCCGGCATCGACATGATCGAACAGCGCATCGGAATTCCTTGCGCCGGGGTTGTCCCGTACCTGCACAAACACGGTCTGGAAGAAGAGGACGGCGTGGCGATGGAAGACCGGCGAACGGCTTCGCGCATCTGGGGCGGGGCCTTCGAGAACTCGACGGAGAGGCCGTTGCGCATCGGCGTCATCGCGCTGCCGCACATGGCCAACTTCACCGACTTCGACGCGTTGTCGATGGAGCCCGCTGTCGCGCTGGCCTTCGTCGACGATCCGCGGGATCTCGCGTCCGCCGATGTCGTGATCCTCCCCGGCACCAAACAAACGTTGGACGATCTGGCGTGGCTGCGGCGGACCGGATGTGCCTCCGCCGTAGTGGCACATGGCGGCCCGGTCACCGGGATCTGTGGAGGCTATCAGATGCTCGGCCGCTCGCTCGACGATCCACTCGGCGTGGAAAACGCCGGCCTTCCGAGAGAAGCCGAAGGGCTGGGCCTGCTGCCTCTCGATACCATCCTCAACGCTGATAAGACCGTCAATCGAACCAGCGGCGAAGTCCCGTGGCTTCCGGGTGTCCCTTTCCACGGGTACGAAATCCACATGGGACGAACCGGTGAGCCTGCGCAGCTCAGCGCAACAGACGAGGCCACTCGCGTGTGTGGAACCTACATCCACGGTCTGTTCGACGACGATCGGTTTCGGCACGCGTCGATCAACCGCTGGCGGGAACAATGCGGACTTGCTCAAGCCCGTGAGATGGCCGCCGTCAGTAGCGAGCGCGACGGCCGGATCGAGCGTTGGGCCGCGCACCTGGGGATGCATATCAAAATGGATCTTCTCCGCGCCTGGCTCGATATACTCAAGAAATGAGGCTTTTTTGGGTGTCTTTCTTCGCGTTGACCGTTTTGCTTAACGCCCAGACGTTCCACGCACGCGTCACCGGCACCGTGACCGACCCCGCCGGCGCCGCCATCCCCGCCGCTAAAATCACCGCTCGCAACATCGACACGAACATCTCGCGCTCGGCCGAATCGGCGGCCACCGGCGTCTACACGATCCCGCTGCTCCTTCCCGGTAACTACGAGGTAAACGTCGAAGCCCCGGGCATGCAAGCGCAGCTCCGCCGTGACGTGCTGCTGGAAGGCAATTCCACTGCCACGGTCGACTTCCAACTGAAGCTCGCGCAAGTGGCCACCACAATAGAAGTCTCAGCGGACGTGCCGCTGCTGCAAGCCGAAAGCGCCAACGTCGGCAACACCGTGGACAGCAAGATCATCGACGAGATACCGCTCCAGCAACGGGACGTGATGTCGCTTGTTCGTCTGATGCCAGGAGTGATCGCACGCGACCAGGTGGGCGACGCCCGCGGCAGCCGCAATGTGTTCGACTCGAACTTCTCTGTCGGCGGCGGGCGCACCTCCACCAATGAGGTGCTGCTCGACGGCGCCACCAACACCATCGGGGACTTCAACGGGGTGGCAATCGTCCCGCCGCAAGACGGGGTGCAGGAGTTCCGCATCGAAGCCAATTCCTTCTCGGCCGAGTTCGGGCGCACCGGCGGCGGCGTGGTGAACATGATCACTAAATCGGGGACCAACCGTTACAACGGCACCGCGTACTACTACGCGCAGAATGACGCCTTCAACGCGAACAGTTTTTCCAACAACCGCTTCAGCGTCCGCAAACAGGTGCTGCGCCGGAACCAGATGGGCTTCTCCACCGGCGGCCCCATCCTCATCCCGCGACTCTACAACGGCAAGAACAAGACCTTCTTCTTTGCGGCGTACGAAGGCCGGAAAGATAAGGACCCGGTCAACTCGATCACCAGCGTGCCCACTGACCTGGAACGCGGAGGCGACTTCTCGCGCCTGGTCTATCTCGCGGCCAACGGCGCGCAACCGATCACGATTTACGACCCCGCCACAAGCCGCATCGCGGGCACGGCACGGCAGCGCGATCCCTTCCCCGGCAACGTCATTCCCGCGGGCCGCATCAACCCCATTGCCGCTAAAGTGCTTCAGGAATACCCGCAGCCCAACCGGGCGGGCAGCACTGTCACGGGGCGCCAGAACTACAACTTCCTCGGTGGACGCGAATATAATCGCGACGTCTTCAGCGCCCGTGGCGACCACTATCTCAACGACCGGCACCGTATCTTCGGGCGCTTCAGTTGGCAGCAGAATGAGGACGTCTACCCGTCCAAAGCGGTGCAGTTCACCAACACCAACTCGACGTACGATTCCTTTCGCAACGCCGCCATCGACGATACCTATCAGTGGACCTCGCGTCTCAGTTCCGTCTTCCGCTACAACTACACCCGCTTCCGCGCGAACCTCCGGCCCAATACGCTCGGCTTTGACCCCACCACTCTCGGCCTGCCGTCCTACATCGCAGCCTCGTCCAACATCCTCTTCTATCCCAACTTCAATATCGGCGACGGCTTTAACAACATCGGCGGCATCGCGTACAACAACCAGCCGCGCGACACGCAGGGCGTGCAGTTGAACTTTGTGTGGGTGAATGGCCGCCACAACCTGCGCTGGGGCGCCGAGTTCCGCCTGTACCGTTTCTACCCGTTCCAGGTGTTCAATGCCAACGGCGGTTTTTCCTTCGGCCGCAACTTCACGCAGTTGGATCACCTGGGCGGCACGCGTCCCGAACAGGGTTTCGCGTTTGCCAGCTTTCTGCTGGGCACGGGGACATTCACGTTCGAACATCAGGAGCCGCTCAGCGGCTATCAACACTATTGGGCCGGCTACGTGCAGGATGATTGGAAGATCACGCGCCGGCTGACAGTGAACCTCGGCCTGCGTTGGGAAACCGAGGTGGGCATCGGCGAAGCACACGACCGCATCGCCTACTTCGACCCTACTGCCACCACGCCCATCCCCAACGGACCCAAAGGGGCAATCGAATTCACCGGCAACGGCAACGAAGATCGTACGCGCAAAACGCAACTGAGAAACTTTGGCCCGCGCGCGGGAGCGGCGTACCGGCTGACTCCGCGCACTGCGCTCCGGGCGGGCTTCGGACTGTACTTCATCCCGCTCGGCCTGGAGCCGTCCATTCCCACGACGCCCTACGGTTACTCCGTATCCGCGGACGTGCTCAATACGAACTACACTCCCAAGACCACGCTCTCCAACCCATTCGCGGCGGGCATTATTCCACCGGCATCGGCCAAGCCGCCCAGCGACGGGTCGTACCGGTTGAACAACAACGCCACTGTGTTCCTGCGGGATCAGGCCGCATCCTATGTCGAGCAGTGGAACTTCGCCATCGGACGGCAACTCGCGCGCACAACAGTGATCGACGCGACCTACTCGAGCACCCATGGGGTCCATGTACCGGGGCCATCGATGGAGCTGAACCAGATAGACCCGAAGAGCCTCGCGCAAGGGGGAGCCTATCTGAACGAGCTCGTGCCAAACCCCTACTACGACTATTTCCGCGCGGCCGGCGGCTTGCTCAGCCAGCAGCGGATTCCGCGCATGCAACTGTTGAAACCGTTCCCGCAGTTCGCCGCCAACACGAGTGCGAACGCCTACGGCGGGTCGTTGATCGCATGGCGGCCCGCCATCGGCGACAGCATCTACCACGCGGTGACGCTGCGTTTCGAGCGCCGCTTCACCCGAGGGTTCTCGCTCGCCGCGCATTACACGGTATCGAAGCTGTTGGACACGAGCGGAGTCGGCAATGGCGCCGCGTTTCTTGACCCGTCCGCACTCCGCGACACATACAACACGCGCCTGGAACGCGCCGTGGGCTCCTTCGACGTGCCGCAGCGGATGGTGGTCTACTACTCGGTGAACCTGCCCGTCGGCAAGGGACGCAAGTTCTTCAACAACGCCGGCTGGGTGGATCATGTGATCGGCGGGTGGAGCGTTTTCGGCTATCACACCTATCAGCGCGGGCTGCCCGTGAACGTGGGTGGCCCCGACACTTCGCGAATTGCCGGCGCATCGCCATCGCGCGCCAGCGTCGTGGCCGGAGTGGACCCGAAATTCGACATGGCCACGTCCATTGCCAATTCGCGCGATTGGGACAATCGCTGCGGCTGCACCAAGCCATGGTTCAACGCGGCGGCGTTTGTGCGCACGCCGGAGTTTGTGTTGCCGAACGGGCCGCGCTTTCTGCCGAACGTCAGGCAAGGTCCGCTGCGCAATGTGGATGTGACTATCGCCAAGAGCATCCGCGTGTACAAGGAACGGATTCGCTTCTCGCTACAGGGGCGCGCGTACAACGTGTTCAATCAGACGACATTTTCCGGGCCCAGCATTCTGGATGTGACGGCAGCGAACTTCGGATCCGCCGGGGGGACGCGCGATGCGGCGAGGCGGCTGGAAGTGGGCGGGAAGTTGTATTTCTGAGGGCCGTTTAGCGCCCGAAGTAACCACTCACCTCCAAGGTGACGTGCGTAGTGCTCGCCACGCGCACGTCAATCGAGCCGCTGGCCGAAGCCGGAACTATCCCCGAGTTGGCCAGCATCTGTCCCTGGAATGCGTTCAACTGCGAAACATTCGGCCACGCCGTTCCCGACGGCCACATGCTCAGGTAGGGCATCCCAACACCGTTCGGCGTCACCGAAGCATTCATTGCCCAGGCTCGCGCGGAAGATGGCAGACCGGCACAACGGCCCGACGGAACAGGCACCGTTCGGTCCGCTCCGGCAGCGACTGCCGGTCCACCGAAGGGCCACGCCAGCGACCCGTCTTGTGTGTTCAACACACGGCATTGCGTCGTTGGATAGTAGTACAGTCCGCGGCCCGTCCCGTCATCCGGCGCGAAGTAGCCGTTGATGTCGATGATCAGGTTGGTGGCATCGTAAGCAAACACGTCGATGCTGCCATTGGCGCTCGCCGGAACGATCGCGCTGTTCGCCACCGCATAGCCGAACAAGGCATTCATGTTCGAGATGTTCGGTTGGGGCAGGTTGCTCGGATATGCGGTGATAAACGCGACCGGGTCGCCGTTGGTCAACTCCCCGGGGGCGAGCGTCAGTTGCATCGAATAGGCCGCTGCCACGGGAATGGTGCACGCCGGCGAGCCGGGGATACGGAAGGTCCGGTTCTCGCGCGATTGCATCCGCTGGTTGCCATACGGCTGCGGCAGAGAGCTGTAGATGGGGCCACGCGTATCCACGGCGCGGCAGGGACTGATCGGGTAGTAAAGCAAACCCGATGGGGAAGCGTCATCAGTGAAGTAGCCGCTGATGTCCAGAATGAGATTCACGTTGCTGGAGGCGTACACGTTCACCGCTCCGCCAGCGCCCGCCTTCACGATGGCAGCGTTGGCGATGTAGCCTCCGGTGCTGGTCCGCGCGGTATAGAAATCAGGCCGCGCTTCGCCTGCCGGCCACAACGTGACAAGATCGACAGGACCGGTCTGATTCTCGTAAGTATCCAGCGTCAGATTGAACACGTACGCCTTCGCTGCCGAAGGCACGCTGCACGTGGTGGAGGATTGGATCGGGATGGTTCGCACTGTCCCGCCAGAGAGCAGCGGAGGACCGAATGACCCGGTGCGTGGGCCAGCGTAGGCAGGCCGCGTGTCCACCAGCCGGCACGGCGTCAACGGAACAAATCGCAAGCCCGAAGGCGTTCCCGTGTTGGAAGCGGTGGTGAACGACCATAGCGCCGAGTCCGTGGTCCCCGAAGTATTACGCGACGCCACTTTCCAGTAATACACCGTCGAGTAATTCAGGCCGCCGGGCGTGTAGGTCAGCGCCGTCGTGTTCGTCACTAGCGGTGGTGGATTGCTCGACCCGAAATAGACGTCGTAGCTGGTTGCGCCCGAGGCGGCATTCCACGACAGCGCCGTATTGATCGCCACGCCACCGTACGAATTCGTTGGATAGGACAGGACGGGCGCGGGAGGTCCTGACACAACGGCGGTGGTGAATGACCAGATTGCCGATGAGGTGCTGCTGCTGCTGTTGATGGCCACCACCTTCCAATAGAAAGTAGTGCCGGCATTCAGAGTCATGTTGAGCGGATAGCTCGTCCCGGCCACCGTGCCGGTGAGCGGGGGAGGGTTTGCAGTGCCGAAGTAAACGTCGTAGGAGGTGGCATCGTTGGATGCGCTCCACGTCAGTTGGACTCCTGACGGAGCGACAGTGCCTGCGCCATTGGCGGGCGAGAGCAGGTTGACACTGCCAGGGGCGGCACTCGCAGTAGTGAATGCCCATACGTCGGAATCTCTCTCGCCATCGTTGTTCCAGGCGGTGATCAGCCAGTAATAGGTTGTGCCGGCCGAAAGGGTTGTGGTCAAGGTGGCGCCCAATCCGCTGACGGTGCCCTCATAGTACAGATACTCGCCATCGCCAATGTAGAGGTCGTAGCCAATCGCGCCCGCTGATGCGGTCCAGGTGAGCACGAGCCCCGTGCGCGCGATGCCAATCGCTCCATCGGCGGGAGAACTAAGCGAGAACGGACCCGGCCCCACGAGCCCAATAGTGGTAAAGGTGCGGATCGGAGAGGAGGTCGAGCCGCTGCTGTTCTTGGCGATCACCTTCCAGTAGTAGACGGTTGCCGCGGCCAGCGTGGAGGTGATGGTGGCCGACGTGCCGCTGATGTTGCCGGCGAATGGAGGAGGGTTGGTGGGGCCGATGTAGACCTCGTAGGATGTGGCCCCGGAGGAGGTGGTCCAGGAGAGTTGCAGTCCGGTGAGCACGACTCCAGTTGCGCCGTTTGAGGGGGACACCAGGCTGAAAGCGCCCGGCCCTCCACCGCTCACGGTGACGAACGACCAGACGGATGAAGACGTTGCGCCGGAGCTGTTGCGCGCCGCGACTTTCCAATAGTAAGTGGTTCCGCTGGACAGGTTCGGCGAGTAACTCAACCCGGACGTGTTAGTAACATAAGGTGGAGGATTAATTGTGCCGAAGTAGACATCGTAGGACGTAGCCCCGCCCGAGCTGTTCCAGCTCAACTGCGCGCTGGTGGCCACCCCGGTAGCGCCGTTGGCGGGCGAACTCAAGGAAGGCGCCGGCGGACCGGTGCTCGCGGTGGTGAACGACCGTACTACCGACGACGTGGTGCCGGAACTGTTCTTCGCCACGATCTTCCAATAATAGGTAGTCCCGGCGGACATTGACGGTGCATAACTCAGCCCCCCTGTATTACCCACATTGGGCGGAGACGCTGTCGTGCCGAAGTACACGTCATACGAGGTTGCGCCGGAAGCGCTGTTCCAGGAAAGAGATGCGCTCGTGGACACGCCGGTGGCCCCGTTGGCCGGTGAAACAAGCGTGGGGGCGGCGGGGAATCCGCTTGCCGTGGTGAACGACCACACCGCCGAAGTCGCGCTGCCAGAGCCGCTCTTGGAAACCACTTTCCAGTAATATGTGGTGGCGGCGGAGAGGCTGGGCGAATAACTCAATCCGGCGGTGTTGGCGACGTAGGGGGGCGGATTTGTCGTGCCGATATAGACGTCATAGGACGTCGCTCCAGAACCGCTGCTCCAACTCAAAGCGGAGCTTGTGCCAACCCCCGTTGCGCCGTTCGATGGCGAAACGAGCGATGGCGCGCCCGGCCCGCTTCCCGCGGTTGTGAACGACCACACGGAGGAGGAGGCCGTTGTTGAAGCGTTCTTCGCTACGATCTTCCAGTAATAAGTAGTGGCTGAGGAAAGCCCGCTCAACGTCGTGCTGGTGCCGCTCACGTTGCCAACGAAAGGCGGTGGATTGGACGATCCCACATACACGTCGTAGGAGGTTGCGCCGCTCGACGCATTCCAACTCAATGTCGCGCCGATGGACACGGACGTCGCGCCGTTGGCCGGCGAAACCAGCACCGGCGGCTGGAGCGATGCTCCTTGCGCCGGGTCAAAAATGATCACTGAATAAGTGATCGTGCTTCCGCCGGGATAGCCGCTCACTCCGGTCACAGTGACGTTCACGGTCGTGTCAGAGGAAGGCTGTCCGGTGAAGTCGGTGGCCGGCTCCCAGACGAGCGTGTTCTCGCCGATGTAGCCGCTGGGGGGCTGCACGGTCAGCTTGGTGAGAGGCACGTTGACGCCGTTCACGGACATGGTCACGTTCGCGCTGGTGAAATTGGCACTGGCATAGGATACCGACCAGCGCCGCGGCACCACCTGATAGGGCACATATCCTTTTGGAGGCCAGGCCACGAAGGTGTCGCGCGTGGTGGGCCGCGGATCAGAATAGTGCCCGTCCTGCACCCAGATGGCGTTCGCGCTGCCGTACGTCGGACTGGTGGAGCTCAAAGGAAACTGCGTCACGTCGCCGGTGCCCATGAACCTGGTCTGCGGCACGAGCAGCCAGCGGCGATGGCCCACCGCCGTATTATTCGCACCGTCATCGTCCATGTAGCCGTGGACACATCCCGGATTGTTGGACAGGTATTCGCTCGGGTACGATGTGCCGTAGCAGAGGTTCGACTTGCCCGCGGCGTCGTAGCCATCCTGCGACCAGTCTTTCCAACTGGTGGGCGGGAAGTGGTTCAGTTGATTGTTCGCGCTCATCATGAGCGCCGCCTTCTGGTTCTTTGAACTGTATGTGGCGTCGAGGGCGATGTTGGCGGGAACGCCCGCCATCGCGCGGAACCAGTTGATACGCGTGAGCACCGCGTCTTTGTAGGTCTGCGACGTTGTGCCGGGATTGTTCGCGTCCACGCTGCCGGTCCAGGAAACCGCGGTGGGGACAGTGGGAGCCAGAATCGTTTCGTAGGCCGTTTTGATGGCGCTGCGGCTGGTGGTGTCAAACCAGGTGGAACTGGTGTAGGGCGCGCGCGGGGTGACTACGTCTGGTGCGATTGGGGCGCCGGGAGGATCGGGCACGATGAGTGCCGGGCCTAATTCGCGCCGGTAGGTGGATTGGCCCGTCAGAGCGCAAGTGGACAGGACAACGAGTGCCGCGATTGGGGAGAAAAGCAGGCGCTTCATGAATACTCCGAATCCGGATGGATCTTGGTATCACTATACGCCCAAATGAGGATGGCTGATGCGGCTATGCCTTGGAGAAGACAGACCCGCTTAGCGTGCCGGTGCTGTCGGCGAATGATTCCTGCTCGATCCCCATCGAACGCAGAATGCTCAAGTACATATTCGCCATGCGCGATTCGCCGTTCTTCCAATAGGTCCCGTGCTTGAGACCCATGTTGCAGCCGCCGGCGACCATCGTCGGCAGATTGCGCGGATTGTGCGTCGTGGAGGCGCCGCTGCCGAACAGGACAATCGTGTTGTCCAGCACTGTGCCTTCGCGATCCTTGTAGCTCGAAAGCCGCCCGAAGAAGTGCGCCACCTGCTCGGCCAGGAACAGATCGTACCTGGCGAAGTTCAACTGGCCCTCTTTGTCGGTGGCATGCGACAACTGATGATGCGTCTTGGCTAGACCGAGCTTCAACGGAAACGTATCGCTGATGCCCATGCCGTCTTCGCGATTCAGCATGAAGGTGACCGACCGCGTGATGTCGGCATCGAAGGCCAGCGCGATGAGATCGAACATGGTGCGATAGAACGTGGCGGGCTCTCCCTCATTGGTTGCGTCGAGATTGAGGTGAGAATAGTCCTGCTTCTTGAGCGGAATGTCGATCCACTTCTCAGACGCAATCAGCCGCGACTCCACTTCATTGAGCGAAGTGAGGTACTGTTCCATCTTCTCGCGATCCGATTTACCCAACTGCTTGTCGAGCGACCTGGCACTCTCGGCCACCGCGTCCACGAGTTTGATGCGCCGTTGGAGCTTCTCGCGTTCGGACTGCAACGACGAACGGTCGCCGCGGAACAGCCTGTTGAAGATGTGGCGCGGATTGTTCTCCGCCGGAATCGGCCGCCCTTCGAGGCTGTAGGAAATCGTACCGGTGCGCGAGAGGAAGCCGGTGCCGGCGTCTATAGAAAGGATGAGCGAAGGCTGGCGGCAATACTGCTTGGTGTGCAGCGCGATCATCTGATCGAGCCCCACCGAGTTGTAGGTGCCCGGTTTCGGATTATGCAGGGGCGCGCCGGTCAGCCACATGTCGGAGCAGGTGTGCGGATCGGCCTTTGGCCCACTGGGATGATGCAGGCCTCCCATGAAACTGAGGTGCTTGCGGAAGGGCGCAAGCGGTTCGGTCGACTTCGGGAAAACAAACTCACCGTTCTTCTCCGCCGTCGGGAACCAGTGCCATTCCGCGATGCCGTGCTCGGTCTTGGGCAACGACATCCCGTTGGCCGTGTACATGGCGCAGAAGCGGCGCGGCAGTTGCGCAGTGACTTCCGCTCCCATAGCATCGAGAACCGGCAGTGCGAGTGACATGCCACCCAAGCCCACCAGGAATGCACGACGGTCCAATGTCTGATCCATCCTCATCAGTCTCTCCGGTTGTTATTTTTCCAGAAACATCCTGCTGTTGACGACGTACCGCACCATGTCCTTCATCCGGTAGCCGCCGGCCCTCAACGTGACAGCATCCTGCTTGAGGGAATTGATTTCATTGTATGTCAGGCTGCGGCCCGTTGCATAAATAGCGAGGTGCTTGAGGACACTGAATGCCACCTGATCGATGCGGTCTCCAGCGAGGTACCGTTGCAAGTCGGCCATTCCGGACACCTCGGTATTATCCGGCAGCGTCGATCGCGCGTCGGCCTGCTTCTGTTTCCAGCGGCCACCGGCATCGTATTGTTCAAACGCCACGCCCCACGGGTCGATCTTGGAATGGCATTGTTGGCAGCCCGTTTGATTGCGATGCTGCTCGATGCGCTGGCGCAGAGTGAGTGTCTCGGACGGGTCCTCTTTCAAAGCCGGGACGTTTGGCGGCGGATCGTTTGGCGGATCGGCGATGATCTTGCGAGCCAGCCAGGCGCCGCGCTTCACGGGGTTCGATTCACGGCCATCGGACAACCCGGCGAGGATTGCCGCTTGTGTCAACACGCCGCCGACGTCCTGCTTCGCCGGCTTGATGGCCACAAAGTTGAACCCGCTTTCGGTCTTGCCGGCCAGGTCGTAGTAGTTCGCCACCGCCTCGTCCGCGAGCACGAAATCGGATTGAATCAAGTTGCGCGCCGGCAGGTTGTTGCGAATCAGGTACTGCACGAACTGGATAGGCTCCCGCTTCAGGTGCGACCGCATGTCGCGATTCAATTTCGGATAGCGTTTGCGGTCGGGCTCCAACACCTGGAACTTGTCCAGGCTTAGCCACTGCGAGGCAAACTCGTGGGTGAAGCGTTCGAACTTCGGGTCGGCAATCATGCGGTCCACTTCGGAATCGAGTTGTCTCGACAGCGTGCCGTTGGAGGCCAACTGCATTGTCTTCGGGTCCGGCGGTCCGTTCCACAAGAAATAGGATAGCTTCGAGGCCAGTTCAAAGGCGTTGAGCGGCTCCGGCTTTGGCGTGCTGCTGGTTTCCATCAGGAAGAGGAACTGCGGCGAGGTGAGCACTACGAGCAGTGCGTCCTTGACGCTGTCCGGAAACGCGCGGCCCGATGCGGCCGCTTTCTGATACACCGCCATCAAGGTCGATTCTTCCGATGGCGTGACGGGACGGCGATAGGCGCGCGTGGCGAACGAGCGGATGATGTGGCGCGCATAGGCCGGCTGATCGTCCTTCTTCGCAAAGTCAGTGAAGATGTTTTTGTGGGCAGGCGGTGGCCACGATTCGTAGAACGGCCCTTCAAACTCGATGCTCCTGATGAGCAGGCGGGGCATGTCGCGACCGTCGGTGAACTCGCTGCGAACGGCGATTTCGCGAATCCCCGCAAGGTAGTTCACGTTGTCCTTCTCGACGTCGGGGCTGGGGAAATTGCGAATCGCGCCTTCGAACACAAATCGTGTGGGCCTGGTTGCGGCGACGGTTTGCGGCGGGCCGACTGGAGCGAACGTGCTGCCGCAATCGCGGCGCAATCCCAAATGCACACCGAGCTTCGGTACGCGCTTTTCAAAGGTGGCGAACTTCTTCGTCCACTCGTTATCGGCGGCGAGCGGCGTCAGCACCAGCTTGTCCAGTGTGGCGACACCGGTGTGTGTCGCGCGCACGTTCAACGGGCCGGCGTCCAGGCGCACCACCAGCACAGCGGGCTGCTGAAAGGCTGCGCTGAATTCACGATCGCCGAGGGTGATATGCACATCGCGCAGCTTTTCCGATGGCGGGGTTTTCGCAAACTGACGCCCCGGTTGCACCAGACCTTGGATCTCAGCGTCCCCCAACGCGCGACGGTACACGCGCACATCGTCGATTTCTCCCTGGAAGCGCGGGCCGTCGGGAAGCCCGCCGATGCGCAGATGCGATTCCGGATGATCGAGGTCGACCAACGACAGCTCGGAACGCGCCACCGGGTAGCCATTCACGTAGAGCCGGATGTCGCGATCCCCGCGCCGCACCACAGCCGCCACATGCTGCCAGGCGTTGTTGCGCACCGTTCCCAGCGCTGCTGTGGCCGTGCCTGTGGATTGGCCATCCGGTCCCGTGGTGGCAATGCGCAGCACGCCGCGATTCTCAGGCATTTCCAGGTTCCAGCCTTGCGACCAGCCCGGCGCTCCAAACCCGACAATCACGGCCTTGCGAAGCTGGCGGGGATGGATCCACGCCGCCACCGTGAAGTCACCGCTCACGGCGTTCGGAGTGTTGTTGCGCGGCACCGCCAGCGCATCGCCGTTGCCGGAAAGGGACAGCGCTTTGCCAAACGGCGAATCGACGAACTTGGCCTCGCCCTGGAACCGCGCGCCGCCGAGGTCGCCATCGAACTTCCATTCGCCGGCGAGCCCATCGCTCAAACGTGAGGTCTCCGGCGCGGGTGGAACAAAGGGCTTGGTCGATGCATACGCGTCCACCTGGTACACGCCGGCCTTGCGGATATTCACGGTCTGCGTGACGCGCGGGTTGGTTGCCACGATGGCGTCCGGGGCGTCTTCTTTTTGTGCCACCGCGCCCTGATCCAGCAGCAGGCCGTCGTTGTACTTCGCGGCCGTCACGGTGACGCGGAAGCGGCCGTAATCGGGCAGCTCGCGTAGTGAGATCTTGAAGTTTGCCTTGGGGCCGTACGTGCCATCTGCCTCGAACAGCTCATCGTTGGGGATCGCGGGCCGCAGCAATAAGCCGCCGGAGATGGAACTGTACGCCAGTCCCTTGGGATAGCCGCGGCTGCCGCGCATGCAGGCGAACACCGAATGATAGATGCTGTCGAACTCGCGCCATCCACGCACGGTGTCGTTGCCCTGATAGCCTTCAATGAAGCGGTACTTGGTGCG
>JACQZR010000087.1 GCA_016213775.1 Acidobacteriota bacterium | reverse complement strand
GCGATGCACATGATCGGCCACGCGAAGGGCATTCGCCATCACTGTGAGTGCCGGGTTCACACCGCCGCTGGTTGGAAAAAACGAAGCGTCGACAACATACAGGTTCTCCACGTCATGTGCGCGGTTCTGCTCGTTCACCACGCTCGTCAGCGGATCCGCTCCCATCACGGCTGTGCCACAAGCATGCCCCAGCGCCTGCCGGTCCGTGGTGCCGAACACCGGTACTGGCGCAAAACGGGCGAACGCCAGCATGACCTTCCGCCGCAGTCTCGAACGCCGTGCTTTATCGGCAGCGGTCAGCCGGTAGACAATGCGGCCGGTTAACGCGCTGAGCTCGACTCGGTTGTCCTCCACCGGCTGGTCAGCAAGCACGCTGGCCACGATAGGCGCATTCTGAAAGAGTCGACTCACAGGCGCGGCTGCCACACCGAGCATCCGCCAGATGTTTCGCCCCGGCTGATTGCGCAAGTATTCCAATGATGGCGCCATGCCGAACGATTGTAGCGTCCCCAGGCTCTCCCCTGATCCCGCGTAGTAATCATTCAACCCCAATTCCTTCGACTCTCCGGTATCCGCGTGCCGCGGTGCGAGGGAGAGGACAAACAGGTCGATGGCGTGCCGCATCAAGCGCCGGCCTACCAATCCGGAACGGTTGGCAACTCCGGAGTGCAACAGGATGCGTGGCGTTGACAATGCGCCGGCTGCGAGCACAAACAGTTTCGCAGTCAGGTGCAGTTGCTTGCCATCGCGTTCCGCAACGGCAGCGGTCACGCGCTTGCCATCCGATTCCAGACGCAGAACCCGCGTACTCGACAATAACCGTGCGTTACCGGTCTCGAGCGCCGGTAACAGGCACGTAACGAGCGCGTCCCGCTTGCAGCCTGCCATTGGGCATAGGTAGCCCTGGCAAATGCGACAACCAGGCAGACGGCGCCAAGCAAGGTGCAGTCGATAGGGATGGAGACCGCGACGCTTCAGGTGAGCAAACACCGTCTCATTCGCTGGCGACAACGGGCTGGTAGGCGGCTTGCATCCATCCGACTCCCGCCTGAACGGATCCTCTGTGCCACATACTTCGTAAAGAGTCTCGGCTCTGGTGTACCACGGGGCCAGATCCTGGTATGGAACGGGCCAGGCTTCGAAGTCGTGAGCAAACCGCCTCTCCAGGGCCATGCCGTAGAGGCTTGTCGAGCCGCCCGTTCCATAGCCGACCGTGGGGACGAAAGAGTCTCCGGCCACACCATCTTTATACAGCTCAGGATTGCGGCCGCAGCGGATGAGGATCTCTCGACGTTGTGCGTGGTCCGCGTTGCGGTATTGCGGCATGGCTTCGGCCGCCGACCCAGTCAGCGCATCGGCGCCCAGCAATAGGGGACCCTGCTCGACGAAGAGAACGCTACGGCCAGCCTTAGCCAAGGCATAACCGAAAGTGGCCCCGCCTGCACCCGTGCCAGCGATCAACACATCGGCGCTGCTCTCTTCCAGTGACCGCAAGCCGTGAGTGTAACATAGGGTTCAGATGCTACTGGTGGTGAGTCTGGACTCCGAAAACGCGGAATGGCTGCGGCTGCACATGGACTCTGGCGAGCTCCCCAATCTTGCGGCCCTGAGCCGCTCCGGCGTCCACGTGGATGTTCAGACGCCCGCGCTCCATGGATCGGTCTATCCAACGCTGTATCACGGCTTGCGCCCCGCCGATCATGGACACCACTTTCCCCTGGAGTGGGATCCATCGGGCCAGTGCGTTGTTCCCTGGGGCTGCATTCCGCAAGAGCAAACTATCCTGGAACGAGCGGACCTGGCAGGCAAACGGATGGTGGTCCTCGATCCTCCCGAATCGAATGTGATGCACCCCAGGAATGGCTTCTGCGCCAGCGGAATACAATTCCGCGCTCGCGTTCTATTAAGTTCCTGGTCGTCTAACCAGACCCGTTACAACGGACTGTTGCGCACCCTGGGAAAGTCTCCGCGGGCGGACGAGATCTTTGGAGAGCTCTCTGTTGGTGACCTTCGCTACCTGCGATCCGCGCTGCTGTCTGCTCCCGAACGTCTTGCCAAAGCCGCGCTGGATTCTCTGCGGCGCGATGCGCCCGATTGCCTCTGGCTCAACTGCGTCGGACTGCACGTCGGCGGCCATCAATTCCTTCATCTGCCCATGATCCAGGACAAGCATACGCGCTCCGTTCTGGAAGATACAAGGCTGGACCTTGCTCGCGGCTACGACCGCATGATTGGCTCACTCATGGACGCGCTGCCGCCGAAGTCCCGCGCGATGGTTGCCTATGCCAAGGGAATGGGACCCGTCACGCAATGGACCGATCTGTTGCCAGTCATGTTGCGGCGAATCCTCGGCCAGCCCGAGGCAAGCCAGCCCGCCACACTGCTGCGGCGGTTGCTGCCACGAACGTTGCGGCGGTGGATGGGGAATGCAATGGACGACAGACAGGCGCTCGACATGATGGCCCGTCTATCAACGCCTCGCGCCGACTGGAGCCGCACGCGCGCCTTCTGCCTGCCCACAGATTACCCAGGCTTCATCCGATTCAACCTTCGAGGCCGGGAGCGCGATGGTATCGTGACGGCTGCCGCCGAGCGCGAACTTCGCGAAGAGATCGTGGCCGGGCTCCGCGGCTTCACCGATTTTGACGGAGAACCCGCAGTGGAGTGCGCTCTCACGCCGCTGGAACTCGTCGGCTCCGGAGAGAAACTCCATCGCTTCCCCGACCTGATTGTCAGGTGGAAGCAGCGGCCTGGCCAATCGAGCCCGGGTGTGCGGTCCGAGCGCTTCGGTGAGATTCGCCGCACCGCCGAGGTGATTGGCCGTTCCGGCAATCACTGCCCGGGAGCATTCGCGATCCTCAGCGGTGCGAATGCCACATCGGGGCTTATGCAGGCAGAAGACATCCCGGCCACTATTCTCGATGGCCTGGGTGTGCCCATCGCGGATCTGCCTGGCAAGTCCTTCTGGACCTGATCATTTCGACTCCGCATTGCCGACCCACGCTCCCAGCCGCGGAAGGTAAAACGAAACAGGGCGGCCTGGAAGGGGAGATACCCTTCTAAACAGCACTGCGCCGCCATTGGCCACAGGCATCAGCGCTCTGCCCCAAAGCCGGTCTCCTTCGAGAGTCCGAAGCAGCAGGCTGCCAAATTGAGTCTCGGGCAAGGCGGGAATCAACTCGACAAGCACCTGATTCACTCCATAGCCGTCGAGCATCGAACGCACTTGCTCTGGCGTCGTCACGGAAGCGCTCCGCACCGTGCCCGACCACGTCACATCCCCCATCAGCTTGTTCGCGCGCAGCCACAAGCGCTGCCCATCTGCATGCGGGTGGATCGCCGTGGCCGCTGCAACCACTGCGCCGTCGCCGGGGCCGGACAGCAGTACATTTCCCGGCGGCCCACCCGTCATAGTGAGCGTTGCCGGCGTGTATCCGGAGTGCGGAGCCGGTGTCCATCGCCAACTCGCCACCAGGAGCGCACTCACCGTTATCCACGCTAGTGGCCGAGGCAGATGCCGCAGGCCCAGGAACACCAACGCCACCATCGCGGTCAATGTGATCATCTGATGGCGCGCTTCTCCCATCGCCCGGATCGCATAGCTCGCACCCGCGCAGCTAGCCAGCACCGCAGTCCAGAGCACGTCGGAACGCCCCCTGCGCCAGATCGCCATCAGCAGACCGATGGCGGCGGCGATGGCTAGTGGAGCCCCGCTTGTTCCCACCCACACCCCCAATCCGGATTTCGTGGCGACATCCATTGTCAGAGGGATGCCGGCCCATCCAGCGAAATTGCGGTAGAAGTACACTGCGCTGAAGATGTACCAAGGGAGAGCCAACAACAGCGGCGGTAGCGCGAACATCCAGAAATCGCCGCGCCGGATCAAATCCCACTTCCGCGCCAGGATGATGTAGCTCGGCGGCAGCAACGCAAGCAGCACCGCGTTCGCTTTGATGAGCAGCGCCATCGCCGCAAACAAGCCGAAGCCAAGCGCGGTGCTCCCGCCGGGCTGAGTTACGTAGTGCCGGAACAGCAAGAGCGCCATCAGAGAGACCGCCAACACGGGAATGTCCATCATCACTTGCTGGCTACCTTCGCGGATCGTGCTCTGGAGTTGCAGGAAGGCAGCGCACGATACGGCGAGTGGACGCCCTACTTCCGCCCGCAACAACTCATAAACGAGGAACGCTGCCAGTGCGGTGAACGCCAGCACGAGCAGCAGCGCCTGTGTGCGCCCTACCCCGACTGCCCGCATCCACATCCCCTGGATGAGATAGCCGAGCGGCGGCCAGTGCCCAATTCCCACTTTGGGATAGTGCGCGTAATAGCGCGACGCGAAATGCAGCGGACTCTGAAACGGGGTGTCGAGAAAGCGGCTCACCATCACCGCGGATACGAAGTGCGCAGGTTCGTCCGGATGGCCCGCGAAATCCGCGGTGTACGCACCTGATCCGATCTGTGTGATCGCGGCGACCGCCAACAATCCGGCGCACACCAAGCCAGCCGCCGGATCGCGCTTTCGCGCATGACGCAGCGACCCCAGCAACAGTCCGAGAAAAGCGGCACAGAAATGCACGATATGCGCGCCCACCGATACCGGCAGCGCCAGCATCCCAAGCCTACTCGCAACAAATCCGTAGAGCGGGAGGTTGAGTGCAGCAATACAAATGGCCGAGGCTAGCGTGAGCAATGGCCAGCCCGCCACGGGCGCGAGCATTCCCATCCCCGCTAGCAGCACGCAAATCCGGTTTGCCCACCCGAAGTTCAGCCCTCGCGGCAGCCCGCCGCTTTGCAACGCAAGCTCCGTCCATGGCGCGGCGCGCTGAAACAGATCGGTGCGGAACATGCCCAGCAGCGTCCACTGTTTGGTATGGGTCACCTGGATGGCCGGGTCCAGTTCGATCGCAAATCCTGCGCGGTGCAGCCTGACACCGAGTTCCACGTCTTCAATTGATGCCTGGCGGTATGATTCCGTGAATCCGCCTGCGGACTCGAAGGCGCTGCGACGAATCGCTCCGCAGCCTGCCCAAAACGTACTCGCTGCGCCAGCCGACTGCGTGTGCACGAAATGGTGCAGCAGGTTCCGGAAGCGGCTGACCGTCCCCGGGGCCGCAGGCTTGTCATCATACGCGCCGAATACGGCGGCCAATTCCGGCCGTGAGCTTAGCCGCTGTGCAATCCGCTCCAACGTATCGGCATGCACCGCGACGTCGGAATCCAGAAACAGCAGTACGCCACCACGCGCCGCTCTTGCGCCGGCATTCCGTGCCGCTGCCGGTCCGCTGTTTGAAGTCATCTTCAGCCAACGGACGCCGCCCTCCGCGCAGACCCGCTGTATCTCCTCCGATGCCGCGGACGATCCGTCGTCCACCACCACCACTTCCAGCGCATGACACGTGCTCCGCGCCAGTGCAGACAGGCAGATGGCGACTTGCTCGGGATTCTCGAATGAGGGGATAATCACCGAAACATCAACGGTTTTTTCAGGCCTGATGGATTCGCCCCTCCCCTGCGCCATGTGTCGGATTCAATCCATCATAACCCGCTCAAGTTGTACAATGATGGCATAGCATCGGAAGGATACAACGTGGGCAGCCTGTTGACCATCTATTCATGAATAACGCCGCGCAGAATGGCGCCACCACGTTGGTAATCGGCGCCGGCCCGGCGGGATTGACTGCTGCCCTCGAACTCAGCCGCACCTCCTCGCCTTGCATCGTTCTCGAGAGCGACGGCGTAGTAGGCGGCATCTCGCGAACGGTGGAACACAACGGCTATCGCTTCGACATCGGCGGACATCGCTTCTATACAAAGCTGTCGGTGATTCAGGACCTGTGGCGCGAGGTGCTGGGCGACGATTTCCTCACGCGACCGCGGCTGTCACGCATTTACTACAACAACGGATTCTTCGACTATCCTCTCAAGGCCGGGAATGTTCTCGGTCACCTTGGATTCCTCGAAGCCGCTTTCTGCGTTGCCAGTTACTGCAAGGCCAGAATGTTCCCGCGTGTGCCTGAAGACTGCCTGGAAGACTGGGTAGTGAACCGCTTCGGACATCGCCTCTACACTATGTTCTTCAAGTCGTACACGGAGAAAGTATGGGGTATCTCCTGCCGCGAGATTCACTCCGCCTGGGCTGCGCAAAGGATCCGCGGCTTGTCGCTGCTCTCCGCCGCGCGTGCCGCCATCTTCCACTCAAGCCGCCCCGCCGCAAAGTCCCTGATCCACGAGTTTCATTACCCGCGCCACGGCCCCGGTATGTTGTGGAACCGCGTCGCCGCGATGGTTCGCGGCAACGGCGGCGAGGTACGACTCAACTCCCCAGTCACGCGAGTCCACTGGACCCCCGGCGGTGTGACCGGTGTGGAGGCGGGAGGCCGCTACTACCCGGCTGGGCACGTGTTGAGCACCATGCCCATTCGCGATCTGATTCGCATTCTGCACCCGGCTCCGCCCGGCTACCTCAGCGAAGCTGCGTCGCTGTTTCACTACCGCGACTTCCTCACGGTGGCGCTGATACTGCGAGTTCGCGACGCCTTTCCCGATAACTGGATCTACGTTCACGATCCTTCGGTGAAAGTGGGCCGCATCCAGAACTTCAAGAACTGGAGTCCGGAGATGGTGCCATCCGATGAGTTCACCTGCCTCGGGATGGAATACTTCTGCTTCGAAGCCGATTCGCTGTGGTCGATGTCCGACGAGCAACTCATCCGGCTGGCGGGCGAGGAGCTCGGCAAGCTGGGCCTTTGCGCAGGAGCGGTGGTGGTGGACGGTGCGGTGGTCCGCACCCCCAAAGCCTATCCAGTCTACGACGCCACCTATCGGCGCGGCCTGGAGGCTGTTCGCCGGTTTCTCGCCCAGACCCCCAACCTGCAGTGCATCGGCCGCAATGGCATGCACCATTACAACAATCAGGACCACTCGATGCTGACGGGCTTGCTGGCGGCCCGGAATATTCTCGGCGCCAACTACGACCTCTGGAAGGTGAACTCGGATGAGGAGTACCTGGAGGACGACATCGTCATCACGCGCGATGAGCTCGAAGCGTTGCGCGAAACTCAGCCGCAAGTGCCGGTGAAGCGGGACTGGTAAACTAATAGGTTGATCCCCGAGCATTCCCAACCACTTCCCCTTGTGTGCGCGGTCAGCTATCTGAACACCGCGCCGCTGGTGTGGGGCCTGGAGCATACATCTCTGGGTGACCGCGTGCGGCTGGAATACGCGCTGCCTTCCGTGTGCGCCGATCATATCCGCAACGGCATTGCCAACATCGGCATCGTTCCTGTGATCGAGGTGGCGCGGCAGCAACTTGCGTGGCTGCCTTCCACCGGCATCGCAATGTGATGAGGTGTTGTTCGCCGTTTGGGCCGACGCGCCTCGCACCTGGCGTGCCGCTATAGGCTGAATCACATCGACGACATTCTGCAACTGGAATGCCCCAACCGTGGCATTTGCAGGATCTAGGGCGCGAGTATCTCGCGCGCCATCATGACGGAATGCGCGAGTATCTGCGCCTGGCGCAGGGCCGCATCCGCCATCTACGGACACAGAAGGTTGTTGTTGTACCTACCCAGAGTCGCGGCCAAGTCGTTCGCTAGGGTCGCCTGCGCCGACGTCATGGCGGTAGCATCGATGCCACTGAAATTGACGAGATCGAGCAAGGCCTGAGTGGACGCGATCGCGGTGTTGGCGGCGGCACAGCTCGCCGCACCTGCCACAATGTTGAGCTTGGCGGCCAGGAGTTGGGCTGCGAGGTTAAACCCTGCGTCGTTGGCCCGCTTTTTGCCGCTACTGATATCGGACTTATTGAGGAGTGCCACTGCTTCCAGGCAGGTATCGACCACGACATCACCGATCAGGAAGGAGCCTCCTGCGGCGGCCAGGGTCTGATCGAGCACCGGACCCTGGTTGCCGCGCGAAGCGGAGCAGGAGGCCCAGTTCTTCCAGAACCCTGTGGTGCGGGAATTGCCTCCGGGCGGCGGTGTGTTATCGATGGCGAACAGGGTTGTTTCGCCGGGTGTGGGAGTGAAATTGAAACAGATCGAGCTGTTGTCGCCGTCAGGCTCGGTCTGGATCACGAATACACTCGGGAGCGACGTCATGGAGGACGACCAGCCTGGCCGCACGACCTCGCAGGCCTGGTAAGTGGTGCCCGGCGTGAGGAACGGCGAGAAGTTCAGCATTCCACCGTTCGCGGAATTGGCCACTAGCGTTTGCAGCGGATTGCCGCTGGCCGTTGCGATAGCGCCCTGGCGGAGAGAGAACGTGAAGATCTCGGTGCCGGTGATGGGCTGAGTCTGGAAGGTCTTGCGGACCCGCGCCTGGGCCAGCTTGGTATTAGTGAATGTACAGATCACGTCTTCGCCCGGGAGGAGTAGCACCGACACCCCATTCGCGGGGGTCCCGAAGGCATGCGGTGTCGTGGTCCCAGTGAAGACACAGGACTGGCCAGTCAGCGAGAAGTTGTTTGGTACGTTCTCTGTGGCCGAATACGCGATGTTGGGAAGGAGAAAGCCCGACGAAAACGTCTGACCATGGCTCAGCGCAAAAGCCGTGCCGCCGCTCAAGCCAGTCGGGGTGAAGGTGAACGAAGTGGCGTCGCCCGCAGGAATAGTCGCCTTGGAGATGCGTAGGATTGCCCGCTTGGTGTTGGTGTAGGTACAGGTGACATTGCCCCCGGCCGCTATGGTGATACTGGCCGTCTTGCCGGACGTCGTGACGGACGTGCCCGTACCGGAGGCAATACAGTACAAGCTGGTGAACTGCCAGCCGCTCGGATCGGCGCCCTCTGTTACAGAATAACTTCCCGGAGGCACATTGCTGAACACCTGGGTGTTGGTCAGTGTCGCGTTGGCATCGTCGTCTAGACTAAAACCGCCGCCGAGAGGAGCCCCGCCGGTGGTGGTGAACGAAAAATCCTGGGCGTCGTCGGGCACGGCATCCTTGATAATGGTGATGGAGCCGGGCGTAGGCCACGCGGTTCGCCGGAGCATGATGAGTGCCGATGCTGTGTCAAACGGAAACTCGATGTCGAAGATCATGTGTCCCGACCAGTATCCAGCGGTGCTCTGATCGTTCACCAACTTCCTGGCAACTCCGTCGGTGGGGCTCCCTAACGCAACTTCCGCTGCGTACCAGTCGATCGGGTTGATGCCGGGGGTAGAAGACTGCAGGAGCGTGATCGGCTCAGCGATGCCGTCATCGTTGCTGTCGTGCACCAACATCGCCTGGGTGAACGAAAGGAGCGCACGGTAGTAATCCCTGAGCGCCACGACGGGCCCACCAGCGTTACCGAAGTTGTCGCGCATGAGGGTTTCTGCTTTATCCCACCTTGGGTTGCCACGCCCAATTCCGGTCCAGGCCAACTGAACCATGCCGGAAGCAGTTCGGACTGCCCACGGTCCATCGCCCCAGCCGAACACACCCGTTATAGAGTCTTGAGAGTAGGTGGTCCAGTCCTCGTTTGCCGCCTCAACCGGCCCGGGAATGGGGATTCCCAGGTCCCGCTCAGCGCGAAGCAGTCCGATCGCCGGCGAAAAAGAATAGTAGTTGTCTGGAAATCCGTTGCAGACAGCGTCCCAGCCACCGCCTTGGGGTCCGTAGTACTGGCAAGCGAGGAAGGCGTCCACCATGTCCTGAACAACAGTCTTATACATACGTCCGATAATCCCAGACTCACCCGTCGCCACAATCCGGTTGGGTGTGCCTGCGGCGATGATCGCGTTTATCGCGCCCATGACGCCGGCGCTTCCTCCGTGTTCACGTACGCCACTGCCGTTGCTGTTGGTGTCCGGGTTGAACGTGCCTCGGTAGTTGGGTATTGAAGAAGGAATCGATACAGAAGACAGAAAGCGGAATAGTCCCTTCATCCCGCGCGCGACCGTTTCCGTGTACGGATTGGCTGGATTCCCGTCCTCCCGGTGTCCATGCGCCAGGAACGCGTGTACGTTGGAAGCCGTGATGGGGGAAGCGCCGCCCGACGCGAAGCAAAGCCGTAAGGGACAGCCACCTTCCCAGTCGCCCACCTCCAAGCCTGCCTCCATGTATCGGGACATGGTTTTATGCAGATACCACAAACCCTCATCAATCGCGACATTGACCTCGACAGGCAGCGCCTTTGCACGGATCGCAATGTAGTACTCGACCGTCGTGCTTTGCGCCATCCGATTGTCTCTGACTGTCAGGCGCGCCGTAATCAATGTGCCCTCCGGAGCCGCATAGATGTGCGTTGCATCGATCGCGTAGCGGCCCCGCTGCCAGGAAAAATTGTAATCACCTATATAGGGAGACACCTTTCCCGTCTGGGCCGGAGTGCCATCACCGAAGTCCCAGGTATACTCGAAATCATCTAAGAATGGATTCCAGTCATACGAGGGTACATCCGAGGTTCCCTTCAGAGTGATCATCTTTCCACTGTAGGTGTCGTGCGGTGTCAATGGGTTGTTCGGATCCCACGGCACAACCTTGACAACGGGCTTCACTGCCATTGCTATTTGCGCGCACAGTATCAGCAGTCCCACAGCGTTCAATACATAACGACAATGATGCTTCCGCATTCCTCACCTCCTGCCGGCAGATAGACTCGCCCACTCCGGCGCCTACAGCCAATTCGGATCACCATCCTGGAACGCATGCCAAGTAGGCTCAACGTACAACTGCCCGGAACTTTGCCGGGCGATTCGTGGCGCGACTTCCGGCTACCGTGCCGCCTGACAGCGTGAAGGTGGCATTCGCGCCTTCCGTCAATCCGGAGCCGATGGCCACCGTCCGGCCTGCGAGCGTCACAGGAGGCGACTCGATTAACAGGTCGGCTAGCGACTGATCCGGACCAGGTCGGCCGGCAATCTCGATCTGTTGAACTGAACGCTGAAATACGATCACTGTCACGTGGTGTGCCTGGAGCAGGAGTTGATTCGAGCGTGACCACGGTCTCCAAAATGTCACGCTCCTGATACGGGAGGACGGTCTTGACCCGAAACTGAGTGGCCGGCGGCGCGGGGGGCTCGGCGTATTTGGCAGGCGCCGCAGAAGTAGTAAAGGACGGCTCCGGCCGAAGTCGCCTCCAGGAATCCATGTCGTCGAAAACGCATGAGAACTCCTCCTGCTTACGACTACTCGTGACAGCCACTGGACTGCTCGGCTCCGCACTACATAGCCATGAGCCGATTACCAAACCGGTGAACCGCAATCGAGAAAGCCTAGTACACACTACACTCGTACTCCTGGTACAGGAAAGACCTTGACACCCTCAGACTACGCCGATACGATACGTTGTTAAAGGGGTTCGAGGCTAGCTAACCGTTAGGTCCGTCGCCCGCTGGGGAAATAGGGCGCGTTGGAAGGAGTGAACATGCCCGCGAGATCCCCAGCCCAGGCGGGCTTGGAGCCCTTGTCGGTCGGCGAGCAACTGGCTCGGATTCTGAGCGCGTCGCAGTTCTCCTCATCCTCTCGCATGCGCCGTTTTCTCTCCTATTGCGTCGAGCAGACGTTGAACGGGAATCAAGCCGCTCTGAAGGAGTACTCCATAGGACTTGAGGTGTTCGACAGGGGGCCTGATTTCGACCCGCGTCTGAACTCCATCGTCCGTGTGGAGGCCCAGCGGCTGCGACGAAAACTGTGCGAGTACTACCACGGGGAGGGAGCGAAGGACTCGATCGTAATCGAGTTCCTCAATGGCAGCTACGCGCCCGTTTTCCGCAGCACGCCGCCGCGGTATGGCCGTCGGACTCGACTTGCAGTGCTCCCGTTCGCGAATTTGAGTCCGGAGCTGGACAGCGACTACTTCGCCGATGGTCTCACCGAGGAGTTGACCAGCATGCTCAGCCGCGTCGCATGCCTTGCCGTGGTGGCGCGTTCGTCGAGTTTTGTGTTCAAAGGTCTGGCGTGCGATCTGGGCAGGGTCGGCGAAGTGCTTGGCGTCTCCGCCGTCGTGGAAGGCAGCGTGCGCCGATCGGGCGACCGGCTGCGGATTACGGCGCGGCTGATTGAAATTGGCACTGGCATCCAGCTTTGGTCTTCGAGCTATGACTCATGCGTTGGCGATCGGCTTGCGATCGAGGACGAGATCGTCAGGCGAATCTGCACGGAATTATGTTCTCACATTGGGGGCTTCGGCGTAGGCAAAACTGGCCCAGGAGAGGCTGGCTGAATTGACGAGTATGGAGACAGGCTCAGCAGCCGCGCCGAAGGCGTGCAAGTAGGGTAGAGCGAAGAGGCAAAATCATCAATCGTGTGATTCCATCACTGGCGCGCCCAGTGCCGCGCGCCTCTAGCGGATGGAGCAGGGAGCCTGTCGTGCGGAATCTACACACCCGAGGCGATACCGCCGATAGCGTTAGTCGCAACTCGGGAAATTCGCCGCGCGGCAACTGCACAATCGCGGCCTTGAGATTGATGCTCTGATGAACGCAGGGGAACTGGAAGCGCTACCGCCCAGCTCAGCGGCGCGTGCCTAACTGCTAAAATGGCAAGTTGATCCCCGAGCATTCCCAACCACTTCCCCTTGTGTGCGCGGTCAGCTATCTGAACACCGCGCCGCTGGTGTGGGGCCTGGAGCATACATCTCTGGGTGACCGCGTGCGGCTGGAATACGCGCTGCCTTCTGTGTGCGCCGATCATATCCGCAACGGCATTGCCAACATCGGCATCGTTCCTGTGATCGAGGTGGCGCGGCAGCAACTTGCGTGGCTGCCCTCGACGGGCATCGCATGTGATGACTCTGTGCGCAGTATTCTGCTTGTCTCGAAAATGCCGCTCACGCGGGTGCGGACTTTGGCTGCCGACATCGGGTCGCGCACTTCGGTGATGTTGGCGCGTATCCTGTTGGCCGAGCGCTTCGGCTCCGAGCCTGCTGTTTCTCCGTTTCGCGCCGACCTGCCTTCGATGCTGGAAGAGGCGGACGCCGCGCTGCTGATTGGCGATGCGGCGTTGCACCTCGATCCAGTGACGTTGCGCGAGCGGTATGAAGTCCTCGACCTCGGCCATGAATGGGTCACTTATACCGGCCTTCCGATGGTGTTCGCCGTTTGGGCCGGACGCGCTTCGCACCTGGATGCGGGCATGGACGATCTGTTCGTCGAATCGTGCCGCTACGGCCTCGATCACATCGACGAAATCCTGCAACTGGAGTGTCCCAATCGGGGCATCCCGCAAAATCTGGGGCGCGACTACCTCACGCGCCACATTGTTTTTCACCTCACCGCGCGCCATCATGACGGAATGCGCGAGTATCTGCGCTTGGCGCAGGAATTCGAATCCCGGGAATCATATGATGACTCATCAAGAAGCCTGCGACTTACTGCAAAGCGATGACCTGGTGGGGCTCGGCATGGCCGCCGACGCCGTGCGCCGCAGACTCCATCCGGAGGGCGTGGTCACCTACATCATCGACCGCAACATCAACTACACCAACTTCTGCACCGAGTACTGCAGCTTCTGTGCCTTCTACCGCCCCATGGGGCACAAGGAAGGCTACATCCTGTCGATGGAGACCATCTTCGACAAGATTCAGGAGACGGTGGATCTCGGCGGAACCGGCGTGCTGATGCAGGGCGGCCTTCATCCGGATTTAAAGATCGAATGGTATGAAGCGTTGCTCCGTGGCATCAAACAGCGTTTCCCGAAGGTGCACCTGCACTGCTTCTCCGCGCCCGAGGTGAACAACATCGCGCATGTCAGCGGACTGTCCCTGCATGACACCATCGCGCGCCTTCGCGACGCCGGCCTCGACTCCATCCCCGGCGGCGGCGCGGAGATTCTGGACGATGCCGTGCGCTACCGGATCAGCCGGCTGAAGTGTTCCACCAGCGAATGGGTCGAGATGCACCTGGCGGCCCACAAGCTCGGGATGCGGACGACAGCGACGATGATGTTCGGCTGCGGCGAGACCATTGAACAGCGGGTGAATCATCTGGAAACGGTGCGCCGCATCCAGGAAGAGACGGGCGGCTTCACCGCTTTCATCCCGTGGTCGTTCCAGCGCGACAATACTTCATTGGGACGGTTTGTGAAACAGGAAGCTACCAGCGTGGAGTACCTCAAGACACTGGCGGTCTCGCGGCTGTATCTGGAGAATATTCTCAATGTGCAGTCGTCGTGGGTGACGCAGGGTTTGAAGGTGTGCCAGCTCGGGCTGCGCTTTGGCGGCAACGACGTCGGCAGCATCATGATTGAGGAGAATGTGGTGTCTGCGGCCGGCACGCGCAACCGGGCGAATGAGGAGGAACTGCGCCGCATCATACGCGACGCGGGATTCCTGCCGAAGCAGCGGGATACGTTGTACCGCACGTACTTTTTGAATTAATCAACGTCCGGATCTGATCCCCGCCGCGCGTTGTCGTAACGGCCGCGCCTGCGCGGCACGCCCCATCTCCTCCAGCAATTCCGCGAGATTGTCCAAGTCCACCGCCACCTCCGCATGCCGGGGTCCGTAGGCCTCTTCATCAATTGCCAGCGCCCGCTCATACAGCTTCTGCGCGCCAGCGTAATCCTTGCGCGCTCGCAGTACATCGGCGAGGTTGCTGGATGCCGTGGCCACTCGCGGATGCCGCGGCCCCAGCGTCTCCTCCAGCATCGACAACCCGCGCCGTAGCAAAGGCTCCGCCTGGGAAATACGCCCCGTAGCCAGTAACACGTTCGCGAGATTGTTCAGCGTCGACGCCTTATCCGGATCCGCACCTGGAGTGGCTTTTTCCTGAATCGCAAGAGCGCGTCGCAGCAGAGGCTCCGCGGCCGGCGGCTCCATCAACAGTGCGACATCGTTCAGCCGCAAGGCCGATTCTTCCTTCGCCAGAGCCTCACGATACAGTTTCAACGCGGCCTGGTTGTTACCCGCGCTCTCCTGCCAGGATGCGAGCTTCGACAGGTTCCGCGCCGCCACGCCCGCCTGCGATGACCGCGCCAATCGCTGCACAAATGGCAGGGCGGCTTGGGGCTGCATCACCGAAACGAGATCTTCCAGGTCCTGCACAGTCCGCTCGCTCTCCGCGCCCGACGCCTTCTCATCAATGGCCAGCGCCCGCCGTAACAACGGCTCTGCCTCGTCCTTGAGCGCCTGGTTCCGCAAGAAGAGCGCAATGTCGCTGAGGGCCCGCGCCACCGCCGGATGCTCTGGCCCGTACTGCTTCTCGCGCGCTTCCACTTCCCGTTGATACAACACCCGCAACGCGAGCACATCGGGCTGCGCGTGCAACATCGCTCCAGCAAACACCAGTAGTGCTATCGCAGTTTGAACTTGCACACCACGCCCACGTCGTCGCAGTACCACATCCACCCGCGCCAGACCGTCATGCCGTGCGGCAGCGGATCGTTGTCGGTAAGCTGAATCCGCTCCAGAATCCGCCCATCCTTCACATCATGTTTGAAGAACGCGTTCAAGTTGGAATCGACGCACCACAGCCACTCGCCTTCCCATCCCAACCCGTGCGGACGGTCGCCGGCAGTAGCGAACTCCTTCTCCGGCTTCCACTCCTTCACATCCATGCGGTATATCTTCTGTGATGGGGGATTGGAGATGTAGAGCTTGCCATTCTTCCACTCCAACCCGTGCGCGCCCGTGGCCTGCCGCTGCGCCGGAGCTTTCTTCGCGGCCCCATCACCAGGAGCCGCTTTCGGTTTTGGAGCCAAGGGCGAAGTTCGTCCGGTGGTCCACGCAACCGGAGCCGCGCCCGGGCTCCCGTATTTCGCCAGTGTCTTGCCGCTACGGGCATCGGCGCGAATGATCTCGCGGCTATACGTCGATGCGAGCCAGATCGCCTCACCATCGAATGTGATACCGCTGCCGGCTTTCGATTCCGTCTCCAGCGCGCGCAGCACCTTGCCCGATTCATACTCCACCAGGTAAGCCTTGTTGTCGCCTTGATCGAGAATCCACAGTCCGTCCCTGGTGGCCTGCAACCCGTTGGGCTTCGGCCCCGGCGACTTGTAGGTCTGGATCACTTTCACTGCCCGTGTAGGTACATCGGTCTTGGCGCCAAACAACGGCAGAACCACACCCATTCCAAGAAAGCTTCTGCGAGGGAGCATAGCGTGCATTGTATACCTTCTTCGACGGGTCGGCTACAATAAGTTCTCATGCGGCGAACAATCCACTGCGGCATCCTTCTGGCTGCCCTCTCCTTCCTCCCCGCGGAGCGCGTGGAAGCTGCCCCATGCGTAACTGCTTCACTGGCCACGTAAGTCTCTCTTGGCGCCACCGGCTGCACCATCGACGTGTTCACCGCCAAGGACTTTGGATTCGACAACAGTGTCTTCGCAGGCGGCTACATACCATTCGCATCCTCATCCATAACCGTGACGCCATTGGTCTCCGGCTTCTATGTGCAATTCGGTTTCAGCGGGCCGTTCTCCGTTACCGGGACAGAGTCCGGCACGTACGTCATGACCTACACACTCGATCCGCCCCCGATACTGACCGGGATGGACGACGACCTGCTGACGAATACTCCCGTTGCGCCCGGCATTGTCACCATCACCACAGATCTCTGCATCGGCGCCGCATTCACACCGCCTCCGCTGGGGACCACGTGTGGAGGCACTCCGGCCGCGCTCAGCGTGTTTCACGCCGGCAGTTCCTCCGGCACGCACGACGAAATCGTGTTCGCCGCCACAAGCATTCTTGGAGTCCGGCATAGCGTCGTTCTGACAGCGAACGGGGCGAGCGCCAGTTTCACGGGCGTACAGGGCAGCACCGTCGCTTCGCCCGAACCAGCGACAATTTGGAGCGGAGCGGTGTTAGCGCTGCTGGGGCTTTGGCGCGCGAAACGACGCCAGCCGTAATTCCAGATCCTCTTTGAATTTGCGATTCGCCCCGGCCGGGAGCAATCGCAGAGCGCGCGACTCGGCGATCACCGCGTTGGAGAAATCGCCTGTGGCCGCGTAGGCCCTGGCAAGCATGTCGAGCACCTCGGGGTCCGATTCATTCTCACGGCACAACTGTTTGGCGATCGACAGCACTGCCGCCGGAGGACGCAAATCCGTAAAGGGGGAGTTAATGAGGATCCACAGGTAGAGGTAGCGATCGCTGCGTTGCGGCGTTCTCGCTTCCGCGTATGGCTGCAGCGATTCCAGCGCCTTTAACGTCAGGGTTCGCGCTTCCTGCTTTGCTCCGATGTTCGCCAGCGCCACTGCCAGATTCGCCATGTCGTACTGTTGGTGATAACGGTAGCGATAGTCCTTGGGATTAGCGGGTGCCAGTTCGTTGGTGATTGCCAGCGCCTGACGGTAGTAGGCTGCCGCCTGCTTCCAGTCTTTCAATCCATCGCAGGCGTCGCCGAACGATTGAAACACGCGGCTCAGGTTCCACCTGGAGTCTTCATCAGGCTGTGATGCGAACACCGTTCGCGCCTGCTCCAACACGTCCATTCCCTCACGGAACTTGCCGCTTCGTATATATGCCAGTCCGAGTTTGTAGGTTGTGTAACCGTGCTCGCTCCGCAGCTTCCGGTCTTGTGGATTCCCCGAGAGCAATTCGGTGCTCAAGCGATGCTGTTTCAGACGCGTATCCAGGCTGGCGGTGACATCCCCCAGTGATTCCTGCTCGTTTCCCAACGAATCGTACACTTTTGCGAGGTTCGACTTTGCCTCTGGAAGCGCGATCGACTCATAAATCTCACCCGCGGACCGCAACTGGTCAATCGCGTTCTGGTGGTTCCCGCTGTGGCCGGCAAGCCGTCCGAGAGCCGATGTCGCAAGCGCGAGATCGAACCGCAGTTTGTCGTTCGCCGTGTCGCGCTCCAGCAGCGATCGCACCAGCCGCAACGCCTGATTGTAGCTGCGGCGCGCTCCCTCCAGGTCGCCAATGTTGGCAACGTAGGGATTCCCCTGCAAGTCGCCGACGCGAATATAGCCCCTCGCCAGTTCCTGCTGCAAAGCCGCATCGCCGGAAGTTTCTCCGGCGAGGGAATCCAGGTACTTGAGCCCCTCGTCCACAACCGCTTTGCGGGCCTCCGTTCTGCCGGCCTTGACCTTCCCTTCGAGATCAAAGATGAAGAAGTTGGCCAGTGCCCGCACCTGTTGAAAGCGGGTTTCCGCGCGGCGAAGTGCCGACCTGGTGACCAGAAAAGCGCCCGCCAGGGATACCGCTATCAGCATACCCGCAACCACAGCGGCCGTATTGCGGCGCACGAATTTGCCCAACCGGTAGAGTGCCGTGTCGGGCCGCGCCATCACTGGCCGCTCTTCAAGGTAGCTTCGAATGTCGCCTGCAAACTGATCCACCGAGGCGTAGCGGCGGCTGGGCTCCTTGCGCAGAGCCATCATCACGATGGCGTCGAGATCGGTGGGAATCGGAAACGGCCGGTTGGCGGTACTGCCGGGCCTGGCGACCTCTTCTTCCAGAATGGCCCGCTCCAATTCAAACGCGGTTGCACCTTTCACTCGATACGGAGACACTCCCGTGAGCAGGCGGTAGAGCACCACGCCCAACGAATACACGTCGGTGCCAGTGGTGATCGGATCGCCGCGCAGTTGCTCGGGGCTGGCGTAATCGGGAGTCATCGGCCGGGCACTGGTGCGCGTGAGTTCGATGCCCTGTTGTGAATACTCGGGCCGCAGCAATTTCGCGATTCCGAAATCGAGCAGCTTTGGCACTCCGCCCGGCGTCACCAGGATGTTGCCCGGCTTGAGGTCGCGATGCACCACCAGGTTCTGATGCGCATAGTGGACCGCGGAACACACGCTGAGAAACAGCTTCAGGCGGTCCGCGGCTTGGAGGGAATTGGTTTCGCAGTAGTGATTGATAGGGACGCCTTCCACGTACTCCATCACCAGGTATGGAAGGCCGTCCGGGGTGGCGCCGCCATCCAGAAAGCGGGCGATATTGGGATGATCCAGACCCGCGAGAACCTGCCTTTCATTGCGGAAGCGTCTGAGGATTTCCGCGGTGTCCATGCCGGGCCGTACGAACTTGATGGCCACCAGTTTCTGATACTGCAGATCGTCGCGAGAAGCCGCGTAAACGGTGCCCATCCCCCCCTTGCCGATATTGCGCAGCAGCTTGTAGGGTCCTATCTTCAGGCCCTCCATCTGGTCGATGGGCTTGGAATGGAATGCCGCCGGGGGGACAGCGGGGCTCTCCAGAAAATCGCTCTCCTTTTCATGCTGGGCGAATAGAGACGTCACTTCCCGGAGCAACTCCTCATCGTCCTTGCAGACCCTGGTGAGGAAGCTCTGGCGTTGCCCCGCCGGCCGGTCGAGGGCCTCCTCAAAAACGTGCCGGATTTGCTTCCACCGTTCCGGTTCCAATTGGCTCTCCTTTCGCCAGTTCCCGGTACAGCCACGCCTTTGCCGATGCCCAGTGACGCTTCACGGTCGGTGGGGAGACCTTGAGAACAGCGGCCGTCTGCTCCACGGAAAGACCGCCGAAGAAACGCAGCTCCACAATATGGGCCTGATGCGGGTCCAACTGCGCCAGCTTCGTTAATGCCGCATCCAGCGCGATTGTTTCCACGGTCTTTTGTTCCGATACCGCCATGTCCTCGTTCAACGTTACCTGCAATCCTCCGCCGCGCTTCTCCGCTGCATGCGCGCGCGCGTAGTCGAGGAGGATTCGCCGCATGACTGTTGCCGCGATGCTGAGAAAGTGCCCGTAATTGTCCCATTTCAACGACCGTTGATCCACCAGCCGCAGGTAGGCTTCGTGGACTAACGCCGTGGGCTGCAACGTGTGGCTCGATCGTTCCCGGCGGAAGTAAGCTCCCGCCAATTGACGGAGCTCGCCGTAGACCAGGGGCAAGAGGTGCTCCACGGCCTGCGGATCGCCGCTCTGACACGCATTAAGGAGGCGCGTCACTTCACTCCTGGTGTCGGACATTGATTGACTGATCATACTACGTGATGCTCAATCCGCGGATTCCTTGAGAAAACGGGATCACCACGGCTGCAAATTCCGTTTGATCCGCGCTCCTTCGCCGTTGCGCGGATTCAATCGAAAGCACTTAACCCAAGCCCGATTGAAAAGGAAACCCAATGAAACAACGCACTTTGCTATTGACTCTCGCGGACGTCGAGTACTACGATCCCTACCCCGCTCTCCCTAACCTCTTCAGCCTGCGCAGCAGAGGCACCTTCCAACTGAAGGGGACGGATACCGTGCTACGCGGCGTTGATGTTCTCAATAATGATGGCTCCTGGACATGGACCCTGGTGCGCCCAAGCGTGAACGGCGGCTTCCGTGTGGATGTGGAAGGCTTCAACCCGGATAATCAGCCCGGCGCGTTCCACGTTACCTTCTCGCCCGAAGAGGCCAGTGTACCGGAACCGGGGTCTCTCAGTATGCTCCTCTGTGGTGGCGCATTGATCGCGGTTGGGAGGCTCCGCCGCCGGGGGATCCGCAAATAGTTTCATACCATTTTCGGATCATTACGCGGTACAGATTGGAGGCTCAAACGCGGGCCTCGACTTGACGCTCGGAGGAGGGTGTTCTCGCTGTCACAGCGGAGCACCCGTGGCGTCCCGCCTGGAATGGCTTAGCAGATACCTGCTGCTCCAAGGCGCCGGAGTGCGCGTCACTCTGGATGTGCATCATGAGAGCAAGCTGAATGATGCTATGGTCGCAACATGAGGACAACAGTCACTCTGGATCCGGACGTGCTCATCCTTATCCGGACTGCTATGAAGGAGCGGGATATCCCCTTCCAGCAAGCCCTCAACGATGCCGTTCGGACGGGCCTTCAGGCCAAACAGAAGCGGCGGCCTTTTGTCGAAATCGATCCTCTTTCCGATAGGATTGTCGGAGGGGAAGAGATGGCGGAGCGGACGACGGATCTATGACATCGCGACCTGATGTCCGGGTCACATGTCAAGACGGCGCACGTTGGTCTCAGCCATGCGCCACATCAGCAGCAGGCCGACGGCGCCGTAGATCATGATGTAGAAGGCAGGCGCCAGCGGCTGCTTGAATGTTTCCGTGAGCCACACGGCCACCAGCGGCGCCGTGCCTCCGGCCAGCGCGAGCGTGACGCTGTAGGCAAGGCTCATCGACGTGACTCTGCTCCGCAGCGGAAAGATCTCGACGAGCATCGCACCCTGCAGGCCCAGCGCCATGCCGACGGGCACGGCCATCAGAACCTGGCCGCCGATGAAGACCGGCGGCGCTCCGTAGAGCATCGCGTCCAGCGCCGAGTAGATCGACGCCATCATGACGATGGTGAGCATGATCATCAGCCTGCGGCGGCCGATCCTGTCCGAAAGCCAGCCGCCCAGCGGCTTCGCGGCCAGCACCACGAACAGGCTCACCGTATTCGCGAGCAGGAATACCTCGCCCCCTTCACCGGTCAGATGCTTCCGTCGCTCGACAGCGTACGTGAACGTGAGATAGTACGCCGCGTTCGTCGTCGCGACAATCCCGAATGTCTGGAGGATCGGCCGCCAGTCGGCCACGAGCGACCGGAGCAGGGGCACGCGCACCTCGGCCGCTTTCAATCCCTCGCTCGACTCCTGAAGGCCACGGCGCAATAGCCATCCGAGCACGCACAAGCTCACGCTCGCGACAAACGGAATGCGCCAGCCCCATGCTGCCGTCTGCTCAGTGCCCAGCCACGCATTCACCGCCCAGGCGGACGCGGATCCCAGGATGAACCCCAGGGTGGTACCCGCCGCAGTGGAACTGCTGACCAGACCGCGCCATCGGGGCGCGGCCTGCTCGGTCGTGTAGACCATTGACCCGGTGAACTCGCCGCCCACCGAGATGCCTTGGATGACGCGCAGAGCGACCAGCAGGATCGGCGCGGCGACGCCGATCTGTGCGTAGGTTGGCAGCAATCCGATCAGCAGCGTCGCTCCTCCCATCAATGCGATGGACAGCGTCAGCAGTGCACGGCGCCCGACGCGGTCGCCAACCGCGCCGAGCACGAGGCTGCCGATCGGCCGCGCGCAGAATCCCAGCGCGAACACGGCAAACGCGAGCAACTGCTGAGCGGCCGGACTCGATTGCGGAAAGAACTGCCCACCGATGTTGGTGGCGAAATAGCCGTAGACGGCGAAGTCGAACCACTCCAGGACGTTGCCGATCAGGCCGGCAAGCGCGGTCCGCAGCGCCGATTGCGGTGGCGCGCCAACGACCGCGATCTGGTCTGTCCTGACCGCCGGAGCACGAGATCTCATCCAGTTATTATACATAGCCCCGGATTGGTGACTAGACTAGCTGCTGGCGTTTGACGTCACGGCGCGCTTAGCTTAGGCACTGTCATGAAACAAAGATGCCAGACCACTCCCTTCAGCAAGCGGTTGGCTGAATTGGAAATATTGTTTCTTAACAATGCCTTAGCATAAGCAGTCTATGTGACCGTCAATCACGAGAGCCGCTTTTGGCGGTCTCCTGGGGGGAGACTGGGTTGCGTGCCTAGCCTCGCCGAAATATCGGCGGCGCTCTGAGAGCCGAGGTTCCCAGGTAGGTAGAATCCTTCCTGGTCGCCAAGGATTTACCGATCCATAGCGGCCCATGTTCTCAATGCGAAAACCAGCATATTTTAGCGCTTATGCCCTGGACCGCAGCCGCCCCCTGCCTTGAAAATTCGGAGCCGGGAAAACGCCGGACAGGAGCTTGTCGATGATTTAGATTCTGCCTTGCGCGTTGAACCGTCTTGAACAACGGTCACCACAATTCGGGGTGCCTCCAAGCTCCCGCATCAAACTGGCCGGCGGCTTCGATTCGGCTGTCTCACCGGCAGGCGGCCACGTTCTTTATTTTCATCCCTTGCGGGTGGGCGCAGCCAATGCCAAACTGGCCGGCTTCCGCAAAGTGTTGAATTCGGCGGCCGCGGCGCGCTCCAGAACTTCGCTGCCATTTGAGTCCGAATCTGACGCCTTCCCCAAAGCGGTAAGCACCCCGCAAAATAGTTTGATACCGTTTTCCGGTCATTTACGCGGTACGGATTGAAGGCTGAAAGCCGGCCACAAGATTTGTCGCGGGCTCGGCTTGACGCTCGGAGGAGGGTGTTTTCGCTCTCACAGCGAAGCACCCGTGGCGTCCCGCCCGCTTCGGCGCCTGGAACGGCTTAGCCGATACCTGCTGTTCCAAGGCGCCGGAGTGCGCGTCACTCTTCGAAGTGCATCATGATAGCATGTAAAGTGATGCTATGATGCAGAGGCATGAGGACAACAGTCACCCTCGATCCGGACGTGCTCATCCTTATCCGGACGGCTATGAAGGAGCGGGGAGTCCCCTTCAAGCAAGCCCTCAACGATGCCGTCCGGACGGGCCTTCTGGCCAAACAGAATCGGCGGCCTTTTGTCCAGAAGACCTACCCGATGGGGAGCGAGCGGAATTTTCGTTGGGATAAGGCGCTCGCCATCGCCGCGGCGATGGAGGACGAGGAACTCATCCGAAAGATGACTCTTCGGAAATGATCCTCGTCGACGCGAACATTCTGATCTATGCGGTGAACGAGGATGCACCGCATCACAGAAAGGCAAAAGCGTGGCTCCAGACCGCGGTGGCCGGTAATGAAACCGTGGCCTTCTCCTGGACGGTGATTCTCGCTTTCATCCGCCTCACCACGCGCCCTGGCATTTTCACAAATCCACTCAGTGTGGAACTGGCATTCGAAATCCTCGACAACTGGCTACGGCAACCGGCGGTTACCATCATAGAGCCGGGACCGCGGCACGTACGAACCTTGGCGGACCTGCTCAAGCGTTCCGGAACTGGAGGCAACCTCGCTTCGGACGCTCATCTCGCCGCACTGGCGATTGACCATGGCGCTGAGTTGTGTTCCGTGGATAACGATTTTGCCCGCTTCGGCAATCTGCGCTGGCGCAATCCGCTGGCGTGATGCCTTTACTGCATGGTCCCCGGCTGGAGCGCTCGGGCTACCTTGAGGATCTCCTCCAACCACTCGCCGTTCTCGTCGATGTCCGGGTTGTAATTGGTGATCCCAACGGCCGCGATCGGAATCGACTCGCGTACCAGCGACACAAAGTTCGCAGGGTTGTCCACGCCCGTCACGAAATCCGTGTCGATGTGGAAGTAGATCGCATCGACGCGGTCCTTTAACTGGTCCAGAGCCACCGGCAGCAGCCCGAGCGAATCCACGGCGTGCGCGCTGACCCAGCTTTCCTCCAGCCGTTCCCTCTCGCCGGTCTCCACATCCCAAAAACAGCCGAGGATCACGTTGCGCTCTTCTACAGGGCGCTCCAATCCGACTCGCTCCAGGAACTCCTGATGACACTGCCCCACAGCCATCGCGAGCGCCATGCCTTCTATATTGCCGCTGATGCTCGTCTCGGGCGTATGGAAATCCGGGTGCTTGTCGAACCACACAATCCCCAACCGCTCCACTCTCAGCCCCGCGATGGTCCCCACGCACGAGTTGCAATTGCCGGCGAGCACCACTGGGATCGTCTCCTGCTCGACGGCTTCCTTCACCGCGTAACGGAGCATGCGGTTGATGTCTACGATGGCGTCCTGCCCTTGATTCCGAAGATCGCGCGGCCGCACGTGGTTCACTGTTGCCGGCATACTTTTGCTTGCCAGGATCTGGTCCACACCCGCCTTGAGTAGCGAGGCTGGTCCTTTTCCCACGGCCACATCCTGCATCCCGAGGTGGTAGGGCACTTCAACAATGGAGTACGAAAGAGGCATCTATTCCTATTCTCGCGGCATTCGCTACTGAGTGAGCAAACGTCGAACCACCTGATGGATGCTCGCCGCGTCGGCTTCGTTGTACATAGTCACGGGGATACCGCCGGCATTCTCAGATAAAACAACTTTCCCGTATTGTGGGCCGAAACGGGTCTCCACGTCCAGCGCAAGCCGCTCGGCGTTGCGGAACTGCGATGGATCGACGAACCATGCGGCCACCAGCGCATCCCACAGAGACACCGTTGCTTTCGGATTTTTGAGAAACCCCGGATATCGGACGCCGAAGTCCTGGCGAAACCGTTTGGTCAGCGCGGTGCGACGCATCGTAATCGCGTCGAACCCCTGCTTGTCGAGCATCACCTTGTTGCACACATCCAGTCCGAACATTAGCTTTTCTGGAATCGGTGCGCGCAGCACCATCGACGCGGCCTCCGGGTCGAACCAGAAGTTGAACTCCGCTTCCTTCGATGCATTGCCGGGCACCCGATACTGCCCACCCATGAACACCAGCCTGCGGATTTTGCCCGCCAGGGCCGGCTGTTTCTCCAACACGCGCGCAATGTTTGTCAGCGGGCCCAGCGCGACAATCGTGATCCCGCCGGGATTCGCTTCGATCATCCGCGTCAGATAGGCCACGGCGGGTTCCTTCTCCACGCGCGGAATCTTCGCCGGCTTCTTCTCGGAAAAGGCCCCGCGAAACTCCAGCGGCCCCCACTTGGCATGCTCCTCATCGGCCTGCGCCATGGTGTGCCGCAGCGGCATCTCCTCGCCGAAATAGACCGGCACACGCGTTCGCAACAGCTTCTGAATCTCCCCTACATAACGCGCGCTTTGCCGGGCCCAGACATTGCCGCTCACTACGGTGATGCCTTCCACCTTCGCCACCGCAGGACTGCGCAGCAGCATGGTGAGCGTCATGCCGTCATCGCCGTAGTAGCCGCAGTCCGTATCGACAATGATGCGTTCGCCGGCGGACAGCCCAGTCGTAGCCATAAGCAGTACTGCCAGAAGTCTCACGCTGCCTTCTGCTCCGCTTCCTTCAGATCGACGCCCTCCCACCGTGCCACCACCGCTGTTGCGAGGCAGTTGCCAAGCACGTTCACGGACGTGCGCGCCATGTCCATCAGCGCATCCACGCCGAGAATCACCGCCACGCCTTCCACCGGAAGGTCGAACGCCGCCAGCGTGCCCGCGAGGATCACCAAAGCGGCGCGCGGCACGCCGGCCACGCCCTTACTGGTCAGCATCAGCGTCAACATCATGATGAGCTGTGTTTGCCAGCTCAATTGAATGTTGGCGGCCTGCGCGATGAAGATGCTGGCGACGGAAAGATAGAGCGTCGTGCCGTCGAGATTGAAGCTATAGCCGGTGGGCAACACAAACGCGACAATGTGTTTCGGCACCCCGAACTTCTCCATGTTCTCCAGCGCGAGCGGCAGAGCGGCTTCGCTCGATGCCGTGGAGAACGCGATGACCCACGGCTCCTTCACCGCTTCATAGAACCGCTTCATCGGAACCTTGGTGACCATGATTACCGCCCCGAGCACAAACACCACAAAGATCACCTCAGCCACATACAGCGTGAGCACCAGCTTGCCAAGGCTGAACAGCACCGTGAACCCCTTGCTGCCCACCGTTACCGCTATCGCCGCTCCCACGCCGAATGGCGCCAGCATCATCACGTAATGCGTGTAGCGAAACATCACCTCCGCCAGCGATTCGCAAAAGTCCACCACGGACTTGGCCTTCGTGCCGATGGCGGCGCATGCCGTCCCGAACAGGAACGTGAACACGACAATCTGCAGCACCTCGCCCTTGGCCATCGCATCGATGATGCTCGCCGGGAACGTGTGTTCCAGGATGCCCGCGATGGTGGTGGGCGCGTGTTGCGGAATCTCGGCCGTCTGCGTGGGTTGCAGGTGCATCCCGGCCCCCGGCTGTACCAGGTTCGCGATCCCGAGGCCGAGAAAGAGCGCGATGGTAGTGACAATCTCAAAATAGGCAATGGCTTTCACGCCGATACGGCCCATGGCTTTGGGATTACCGCTCCCCGCGATGCCGTAGACAAGCGTGGCAAACAACAATGGCGCAATGATCGACTTGATCAGGCGCAGAAATATGTTACTCACCGGCGATAGTGTGGCCGCGAATTCGGGTGCTACCACACCGAGCGCGATTCCAATTGCCATGGCGATGAAGATCCAGGTGGTGCTGGAAATGTTCATCGGTCCTCCCTCATCAGCGTTCCCCCCATTTCAGCTTTGCCCGCAGCACGTCAAAGAACATTTGTGACGGCGGACGCACCAGGCTGATGGAGTGTTCCGAACTCTTACAGAAAACACGATCGCCGCGTTTCAACGGCTCGCCCACCTGACCGTCGATCGTCAAATAGGTCATATCATCGGGATCGCGACAGTCGATCTGAATCACGCTGGTGCTCGGCAGAATCACTGGACGGTTGGTCAGCGTGTGCGGGCAGATGGGCGTGATGGACACAGCATCCACCGTCGGATAAATGATCGGGCCGCCGGCCGAGAGGGAATAAGCAGTGGATCCTGTGGGGGTGGCGATGATCAAGCCGTCGGCGCGGTAGGTACACATCAGGTTCCCGTCCACCAGCGCGTCCAGCGTGACCATGCGGGCGAGAGCGGCTTTGGTGACCACGGCGTCATTGAGCGCCTCATATGCGGCAATGCTTTCTCCGCCGCGTACCACTTCGCAGTGCAGCAACCGGCGCCGCCCTATCCGGTGTTGATGGTGGATGGCGCGTTCGAGCTCGGGGAAGACCTCATCCACGGTGATCGCGGTGAGAAAGCCGAGTCCACCGAGGTTGACAGCGAAGATGGGAATGTCGCGGCCGGCGATCGCGCGCGCCGCCGACAAGAGGGTTCCGTCGCCGCCGAGCACCACCACCAGTTCGGTTCCATCCGGTACTGTGTCGCGAGGGAGGCCGTCCACGCCGCGCACATAACTGGCAGTAGCGTCGTCGACACGGACAGTAATGCCGTGCCCGGCGAACCACGCCAGCAGATCGGGAACAAGCTTCGCCGCCGCCGCTGTGTTTGGTTTGCTGACGATGCCGGCTGACTTAACCATGGGCATACAAGAGAAACTCCCGGTTTCCTTCCGCCCCGGAAATCGGACTCGGGGTCAATCGCGTATGATAGCCCAGCCGCTCCACTGCCTGCCGGACTTTCTCGCATGCCGCCTCATGCAGAGCCGGATCGCGAACGATCCCGCCCTTTCCAACGCCCTCGCGTCCTACCTCAAACTGGGGCTTCACCAGTATGATCATGGAGCCCCCCTCAGCCAGCAGGGCAGGGAAGCGGGCGAGCAGCAGCGTCACCGAAATGAAGCTCACGTCGCACACCAGTAACATCGCTTGTTCCCCTATCTCCGCCAGTTCCAGATAACGGGCATTCACATTCTCGTGCAGCACGACACGGGGATCTCCTCGCAGCTTCCAGTCGATCTGCCCGGCGCCCGTGTCCACCGCATGCACGCGCGCGGCGCCGTGCTGTAGCAGACAATCCGTGAACCCTCCGGTCGATGTGCCGATGTCGATGCAGACCCAACCCGCCGGGTTGACGGCAAACTCCCGCAGCGCCGCTTCCAGCTTCAACCCACCGCGGCTGACGTAACGCTGGCGCGCCGCCACTTCGATGCGTGCATCGTCACTCACCTGCCGTCCCGGCTTATCGGCTTTCTGACCGTTCAGAAAGACCTCGCCTGCCAGAATCAATCCCTGGGCTTTCTCGCGCGAATCGGCCAGACGCCGCTCCAGCAGCAACTGATCCAGGCGAAGTTTGCGCGCCATTGCCAGGCCGCTCACGCGTTTCGCCGCACGATCAGGTTGGCAAGGTCGTGTAACCTCGCGGCGCGGTCTGCAAACATTTCCAGTGCCCCGTGTGCGTTGCTCAATTCCTCTTCCGCCATCTCCTTCGATCGCTCCAGGCCGTACACCGCCGGAAAGGTGATCTTCTGCTGCGCCACGTCCTTGCCGGCGGTCTTCCCGAGTTTCTCCGATGGCTGCTCCACATCGAGCACGTCGTCGACAATCTGAAACGCCAGTCCGATATGCTCGCCATATTGCGTCAGCGCCGCAAGCTGCTGCTGATTGGCGCCACCATAAATCGCGCCCATACGGACGCTGGCACGCAGCAGCGCACCGGTCTTGGCGCGATGAATGGCATGCAGCCGCTCCGCCGTCGGCGGCATTCGCTCGCCTTCAATGTCGCGAACTTGTCCTGCAATCATCCCCTCCACCGTTCCGCTCGCCGAGGCCAACTCCGCGACAAGATTCGCGCGCACCTCGCCGCTCGCGCCTGGCAGTTTCGACAGAACCTCGAATGCCAGCGTAAGTAGCGAGTCCCCCGCCAGTATCGCCATCGCGTCGCCAAAGACTTTGTGGTTGGTTGGCAAACCGCGCCTAAGGTCGTCGTTGTCCAACGCCGGCAGATCGTCGTGAATGAGCGAGTACGTATGGATCAACTCCAACGTGCCACCGGCTATCTCAACGCCCGCGCTGTTGTCAGTGATGGTGCGGCAGGCTTCCATGCAGAGGATGGGCCGGATGCGTTTGCCCCCGGCGAACAGGCTGTAACGCATCGCCTTGTGAATAGTCTGCGGCGAATGCGTCTCCAGCGGTACCATGCGATCGAGTGCAGCGTCCACAATCGCCTGCTGTTGTTCCACGTATTGTGATAAGGACATTCTGTTGGTAATGAGGATCAGTCTTCGCGGGGACGAAAAGGCTCGGCCATCAGGCGGTCGCCGCGGCGCACCAGTTGCTCGATGCGCGTCTCGGCGTCTTCCAACTGCTTGCGGCAGATGGCGCTCAGCACGGTGCCCTTTTCAAACAGCGCCAGCGAACGCTCCAACGGAAGGTCGCCGCTTTCCAGTTCCTTCACCACTGCTTCCAGTTCGGCGAGACTCTCCTCGAAACTCGGCGCGGCTTTTTGGTCTTCGGGCATTGATTTATTGTAGTCGGGTGAAGGCTCCTGTCGCGAGTTCCAATGCCATCAGATCTTCGTTCACCTCCACGCCGTCGACAATCAGTGCCGCTCTCTCCACTCCATAACGCCGGAATCCCAGAGACCGGTACAGCGCGCACGCCTGCTTGTTGTGCGACGACACCGTCAGCAGAATCGTTCGCAGTCCCCTGATGCGCCGCGCAAGCTGCAGAACGTGTGTGACCACCGCGCGCCCGAACCCTTGCCCTCGCACCACCGGCGACGCATACACGCCCCACAGCAGAGCCTTGTGCCGCTTTTTCGGCTGCCTGTCGCGCGCCAGTCCGGCGATTGCCACCAACTCGCCGTCCACGAATGCACCCACCACGCAACTGCCGTCGGGTCGCGCCTGCAAGCGCTGCGCCGCATCCGCAATGGTCATCATGCGGTGCTCCTTCACGGTTGTGGCAAAGGCGTCGGGAGCGTTGGTCAACGCTTCCAGACGGATGCTCCAGAACGCGGCGGCATCTTGAGTGGTAAGCTTACGAATCTTGGTCTGCATTTTCTATTCAGGGTACAAGGTGGAAACCGGAAAGCAAAAATGGACTTAGGACTAGCGGATAGGGTTGCACTGGTGGCCGCAGCCAGTCAGGGATTGGGAAAAGGATCGGCTGCGGCGCTCGCCGCCGAAGGCGCGCGCGTGGCGATTCTCAGCCGCCGCAAGGAAGAACTGGAGCGAACGGCTGGTGAGATCAACGCAGCGGCCGGCGTTGTCTGCGACCTCTCCAATGCTGCGTCCATTGCGGACGCGGTGCGCGAAGTGGAAGCGCGCCTGGGCCCGATCGAGATCCTGGTGAACAATTGCGGCGGCCCTCCCGCGGGCACCTTCGATTCCATCACCGAACAGCAATGGTATGACTCTTTCGAGCAGGTGTTTCTCAGCGCCCTGCGCCTCACCCGGGCCGTACTCCCCGGCATGAAGGCGCGCTCCTGGGGCCGCATCATCAACGTTGTATCCAGTTCGGTGGAACAACCCATTCCCGGTCTGATCCTTTCCAACGCCTTTCGTCCCGCGCTTGCCGGATGGGCGAAGACGCTCGCCTCGGAAGTGGCTCCGCACAATATCCTTGTTTCCTGCGTCGCTCCCGGGCGCATTCTCACTGCGCGTACGGAAGTGCTTGACCGCGCGGCGGCCGACAAGACGGGACGCCCCATTGAAGAGATTCGCGGTGAGCGGGTGGCCGGCGTGCCTCTGAAGCGCTACGGCACCATCGAGGAGTTCGGCGCAACCGTAGCCTTTCTCGCTTCCGGTCGCGCGTCCTACTTAACCGGTTCTCTCATTCGCGTCGATGGAGGCGCGATTTCCGCTTTATGAAAATCCTTCGATTCCGCCACGACGGACAGGTGCATGCGGGTGTGCTGACCGCTGCCGGCATCGCCTCCGTTCCTGCGATCAACACCACCCACCGCGCTTCGTTTCCGAATGACGTTCTGGAGCTCATCCGCGCGGGCGTCCAATCCATGCCCGTGGACGGCGTGCCAGTCATCCCGTACGACGGTGTGATGCCGCTGTTGCCCTACGAGCAGCCGCCCAAGATCTGGTGCATCGGCCTCAACTACCTCTCCCACGCCGAGGACATCAACGCCGTGCAACCTGAGGAGCCCGGCAGTTTCATGAAGCCCGCAAGCTGCCTGTTTCAGCCCGGCGGCGACATCGTTCTCCCGCCGCCGGAGGTCTCCAACGACGTGGACGCCGAAGGCGAACTCGGCGTCGTCATCGGCAAGACCTGCCGTTTCGTTCCCGCGGAGAACGTGCGCGACGTAATCTACGGCTACACGGTCACGCTCGACCTCACCGCGCTGGACGTACTCCGCAAGAATCCACGCTACCTCACGCGCGCAAAAAGCATCGACACATTTTTCAGCTTCGGTCCTGTGATTGTCACCGCCGATGAGATCACCGAGTTGGAAGCGCTCGAAGTGATCACCGAGCACAACGATGGCATCTGTTCCCGCGACGTGGTAGGCCATATGCGTACGCGGCCCTTTGAGCTTGTTCGGTTCCACAGCGACTTCTTCACGCTCCACCCGGGCGATCTGATCTCGACAGGTTGCCCCAAGGGAGCACGCATCAAAGCGGGTGATCGCGTCGGCGGGAGGATCGAAGGCGTCGGAAATATTACGGCCCGCGTGACGCAAGGGACTCGCAACCCCGTTTTCTGAGCGCGGACCTAATGTCCACCGACTGGATCGAGGGTAAACCGTGTCTATGGTAGACTGCGTGTTAGAGGGGTAGTGATGCTGAGTAAAGTGGCAATTGGGTTCCTTGTTGCCCTCATCATGGCGAATGCACAGTGCTTTGCTGCATGCTCCATTTTGCCTTGCACGAATCCCTCTGACCACAACCGTGCGTCTTCCTGTCATCAGAAGGACTCGCCGACCCCGCAGGACGAGAGCAGTTCCTCTTGTGGGCATGAGTTTTTCCTAAGCGATGCACCGTCACAGGTTATGGCCTTCGTTCTCGAAAGCGACAGCCTTCCGGCGGGCGCCTCGATCTCGACGGGTACCTTAGACGATCCTATTGCCGACGCACCACGACAGCGTTACCATTCCCCACCGCCCCTATCTGACTCCCCAAGTGTACTCATCCTGAGAGTCTAGCCACCGGCGCGCCGGAAGTGTTGGCGGACAACGCGGATTCGTCCGCGATCCCGTCGAGATGACCATGCCCGGAGGTCCATATGCGCATACTCAAGGCCGCTGCCCTGACGGTAGTGTGCAGCATCGCCATTGCCGTCATTTGGTTTGGCTGCTACATGAAATCGCGAGGGTTCAGCGCCCGCGAAAGACCAGCGGCGTTTGAAGCCTATCTTGCCAGGCAGGCGAGGCGGCTCGCGAGCCCGTCGGGAGCCAGGGAGATGAAGAACCCTGTCGAGCCAACACCGCTCGCAATTGCTGAGGCGCGCGACCATTTCGCTGACCACTGTGCCACGTGCCACGCCAACAACGGAAGTGGCAAGACGCAAATCAATGCGGGTCTCTATCCTCCGGCGCCGGATATGCGGCAGGACGAGACGCAACAGCTAACCGATGGAGAGATTTTTTACATCATCAAGAACGGCATCCGGTTTACGGGAATGCCGGGGTGGGGCGGCGACGATGAAGAGAATTGGAAGCTGGTGCTGTTCATACGGCACCTGCCAAAACTCAGCGCGAAGGAAATCGAGCTGATGAAAGAAATCAACCACTCAAAACAATAGGAGGAATTATGGGCGGTAGAAGGAGTTTTTTCACCCGTGTCACCTCGCTGGGCGCGGGCCTCTGGGCCGGCCGTCAGGCTCTCGCGCAGCAGGCCGGCAATCCGCATGCCGGACATCCCCAACCTGCGCCGGCGAAGCCGAAGCGACCCTCGACGCCGGATCATTCGGCGCACGCAACTCCAGGGGCTGAGCCGGTTACGCGGCCCGGCGGCAACATTCCGGTGGAGATGCCCGATCTGGGCAAGCTGCCGCACAAACTGGTGGACGGTGTGAAGGAGTTTCACCTGATCTCAGAGGTTGTGCGGACTGATTTTCTGCCGGGGCGAGAAGTGGATGCCTGGGGATTTAACGGCAGCGTTCCCGGCCCCACCATCGAGGTGAATCAGGGAGACAAGGTGCGTGTAATCTTCGAGAACCGGCTCCCCGAAATGACCGCTGTGCACTGGCACGGCTTCGAGGTTCCAATGGAGATGGACGGGAGCGTGGGGCTGGGGCAGGACCCCGTTCCTCCCGGTGGCAAATTCGTCTACGAGTTCACGCTGAATCAGCACGGGACATTTTTTTACCACTCGCACTTTGCCATGCAGGAAATGATGGGAATGCTTGGCATGTTTATCATTCATCCAAGAGAACCATACCAGCCGCGAGTGGATCGGGATTTCGGCTTAATCCTGCAGGAGTGGGCGCTGCTAGCGAACAACACCGTTCCAAACACGCTTTCGATGGAATTCAACTGGCTCACGTTCAACGGCAAGGCCGGACCGGCGTGCACGCCGATGATCGTGAAGCAAGGCGAGCGGGTGCGGGTGCGGCTGGTGAACATCGGGATGGACCACCATCCAATCCATCTTCACGGCAATCAGTTCGTCGTCACTGGGACTGAAGCGGGGCGTATTCCACAACATCTCTGGTACGACCAGAACACCGTGCTGGTGGGAGTGGCGCAGGCGCGAAACTTCGAGTTCGAAGCCAAATACACCGGCGACTGGATGCTGCACTGCCATCTGCCGCACCACATGATGAACCAGATGGCGTCGATGGTGGGGCCAGTGTCACATGGTGGACATGGTCTACATACTGGCGGCGGCATGACGGAGGGCATGGGCATGCTGCGCAAGGGCGACGCGCTCGCCGAAGAGAACGGCCCGATGTTGGGCAGGGGGATCGGATTGAGCGGCGACCTCGAGCGCGCGACATCGAACCTGGTTGCGCAACAACAGCCGGGGCATGAGGGTCATGCCGGCGGTCCGATGGAAATGTATCCCAAGGACGATCCGGCAAAGAAGAAGGTTCCGGGATACCCGCAGGACATGTGGATGCCCATGGATGAAATCGCCGGGAACAAGCCGGAAAACTTCGGTCTGCGCAAGGGTTGGAGCGGGGCAATGATGGGCATGATGACGTTGATCCGCGTGGTGCCATCGGAGGTATACGACAAGATCATGGATCTGAAGGCAGCAGAGTCTAAGGCGCCGAAGGAGAAAAAGCAGAATGCTCATCAGCCGCACCACCACCAACAGGACTAGAAAGGACACGGCCGTCTTTGCCGCGGTCCTGGCGATCGCACTGGCGGCAAGCGTGCCGGAGTTCGGATTCGGACAGACTCCGGCTGGCGCAACAGCGCTGGAAACGGTCCACGTGTGCCCGATGCATCGGGAGGTGCGTCTGAAAGGGCCGGGCCGGTGCCCGAAGTGCGGCATGCTGCTGGTTGCCCTCGTGCCTGAAGCCAGCCCAACTCAGCCTGTGGAGACAGGTCCGCGACTTCGGCTGGAGGACCTGGAACGAATGGCGTTGGCGAAAAACCCAACGCTCGGCCAGGCGAAGGCAGAGGTGCAGGCGGCTGTGGGAAGGGTCCGGCAGGCGGGCCTATATCCCAACCCGACAGTGGCGTTTGTGGGCGAGGAGATCTCGGGTGGTCCCATCATTCGCGGTGGCGAACTGGGCGGGGCTGTCTCCCAACGCGTGGTGACAGCGGGGAAACTCGGACTGGGCCGCCGCGTCGCCGAACAGGACCAGAAAGTAGCCGAAGCCGAGGCAGAGGCTCAGAAGATTCGCGTATTGAATGCTGTGCGGTCGCATTACTACCAGGCGCTCGGCGACCAGCGTCTCATCGAAGTCCGCACGAACCTGGCCAGCCTTGCTCGCCGCGCCGTCGCGATTTCGCGCGAACTCGCCAACGTCGGACAGGCCGATCGGCCCGACTTGCTGGCGGCCGAAATCGAAGCCGAACGGATCGAACTCGAATTGGTGATGGCGCAAAACGCGAAAGCGCGCACATGGCGTCAGCTCGCGGCCGTGGTGAACAATCCAGGGCTCCAGGCGACTTCACTGGAAGGGGACCTCGAGAACGTGCCGAAGCTCGAACTGGAGCGAACCTTGGAAACGATCTATAGCGAGAGTCCCGAGTTGCGGGCGGCCAACGTTGGTGTCGCGCGATCGGGGCTGGCCTTGCGCCGCGCGCAAGTGGCGAAAATTCCTGACGTTGTTGTATCGGGGGGAGTGCGCTACAACCGGGAGCTGTTGGAACAAGGGGTCGGCGGAGCATTCAGGCCAGTAGGAAAAGAGGGCTTCTTCGACATCGGCGTGGAAATCCCCCTCTTCAACCGCAACCAGGGCAATGTGGCGGCAGCCAGGGCGGAAGTGGAGCGGTCGCGGCTGGATGTGGACCGGACCAAGCTTGCCCTCAGGGCTCGTCTTGCGGTGGTCTACAAAGACTATCAGGACGCTCTGGCCGCTGTAGAGCGATACAAGACGACGATGATTCCGAAGGCGAATCAGGCCTACGAGATGTATCTGAACAGCTTCCGCCAGATGGCGGCCGCCTACCCCCAAGCCCTGGTCGCGCAAAGGAATCTGTTTCAACTCCAGGACGATTATGTCAAGGCGTTGGTGAACGCCTGGCAGCGCTCGGTGGAAATCCAAGGACTCCTTCTGGGCGATGGAATGCAACTCAGCGGACCACGACTATCCGGGATGTCCGTGCCGATGGTTTCTGCTCAGGAGGAACGCGATTGATTGACAACCTGACTGATAATAGGAGATGCAAACATGAATCGACTTTTGGGAATCGCGCTGTGCGCGCTCGTTCTGCTGGCTCCGGCCCGCGGCTGGGCGCACGATCCGAGGCTACACAAGGGCAATGCCGTCACGGGAGAGATCGCCTTGGTTACCGGCGATAACTTCGATTTGAAAACGGCGGCAGGGAACATCAAGGTGACATTCTCCAGTAAGACCACCTTCGAGCATGGCAAGCAGAAGGTGGACAAGAGCCATCTCCGGAAGGGTGATCGCGTGGGGGTGATCGGCACGAAGTTGCCCACCGGAGAACTCGTGGCCAAAGAGATACTTCTGGGCCTGCCCGAGCCGGGCAAAAACGCGGCCAAAACAGGCGAAAAAGCAAAGCCCGCGCACAAGCACTGATTCAACAATTGCGCTCCTCCAGGTTGCGGAGCAGTTCCAACAAAACTAAAGGAGAAACATCATGAAGCCAAGACGTTTCGCAACAAAGACGCTCGTCGCGTTGATTTTGAGCCTCGCGTTATTCGCGGGCAATGGATTCGCCGCCGACAAGCTTGCATCCACTGCGTTGAGAAAGCTCGCTACGTCTGCAAAGACGCCCGCGGACTATACGAAGCTGGCCAAACATTATGAAGCTGTGGCGGCTGAGCATGAAGCCGAAGCAAAGGAGCACGAAGCCTTGGCGGAGGTATACGCAAAAGCCCCAACCGGCAAGGACCAGAAACACCCAATGTCAGCCCAGACTGTCGGCCACTGCAAGACCTATGCTGAGCACTGCCGTAAGCTGGCGCAGCAAGCACGCGCCATGGCGGCCGACTACGCGGGGATGGCAAAACAAGCCGGCCATTAGTCCTTCAGGAGATGAAGGGCGAAGTCCGAAGTATCCTCGCCGCCTCAAGGGTACCCTGCGATGCACTCGTAGGGTACCTGGGTCTCCTGGTCGGCCCGGTAGGAAGCGCGGATAAGTAAATGCCGGAAGCGGAACAGCCCGCTTGGTTCTGACCGTACCCTCGGCAGCCAATGCGGGGCTGGTGGCCCCTACGCGGTCGCACTCATGGCTTTGGGGCGCGGTCCTGTCGGCATCGGGACGGCCTGGAGGACGAACGGTTCGCGGAAGCCCGCGAGCACGAACGTTAACTAGAATTGGTAAGCCACCAAGTTCGACCAGTGAGACTCGAAAAGGTTTGACCGTACCTGGAGTAGAGTCCTCTCCAAGTGACTTGGTGAACGCACACAGAGTGAGTACTGTGTCCAGCGTTTGTAGAGGCAACAGCAAGAATATCTCTCACGGAGGACACGGAGATCACGGAGCCAAACCAACCTGATCTGTCTCCGTGACCTCCGTGACCTCCGTGCGCTCCGTGAGAAAGAAAAACGCCCGGACAACGTGGAAATCCGCAGGAGGCAGACGGTGTCCAGATTATTACAAGGTTATCTAAATCCATCCGCGAGCAGGAAGCCGCGTATTAAACCAGGGCACTGTCTTGAGATTGAGAGTCAGGCGCGCAGCGCGCGACGCCCGGACCAACGGCCCGGCCGCCTTTGAGGCGGCGCCACTCGTCAAGCCACCCGCTTCCCGGGTGGTGTCTGACTGGTCGAGCGAAGAGCGAAGGTCGGAAAGCGTTTCGGCCACTTCGGATTCTCGTTGACGTTCAAGAGCAGTGCGCAGATTCTGGAATTCGACGGCGAGATCGTGAAGGGCTTTCTCGATGCCGTCATTTTGCGCACGCACCGCCGGGGCAAAGTTGCGCCCCAGCGACGGTAGCCAGCGGAGCGCGGTCAGGCGAGTCGTTGAGCAGGCCCGCGAGCATCCAAAGCAGCGTCGCGACGGAAAGGCCGGCGAGCAGGAGACGGGGGCTTCGAGCATTGCCGGGCCGGGTCCTTGTGACACCCACATGGCGGAGAGCGAGATGGCGGCGAGGAGCGTCGCGCTCGAATAAAGGACCGCAGTGCACCCGCGTTCGCGTACGCCGAGAGACAGGCGGCGTGGGCTGCGCACCGGCAAACGTCGCAAGCAGGGCGAGGATGCGAGTCACACAGTATCCGGATCATTGTATCCTGCGCCGCCACGAATCCAATGGCGAGTAGGCCGATTCCGGTGAGCGCCACGGATGCGGGTTCGGGCACTGTTCCGATCGAGTTGGCAAAGATGTTCAACTGCGTGAAAGAGAGATTGGCGGAGGAGGGATTGAGACCAGTCATAGTGAACGAGTAGTTGATTCCAGTGAAGGTGAAGTCGTAGGGGTTGGCAGAACCGAAGAACTGAATGCCCACGCAGCAGCCATTTCCGTTGGCCGTTCCCGTGGCCGGCGTGGATGTGCCCGGAGCCACGTTCAGTCCCGCGAAGGACATGCTGTGCGAATCCGACATGAATTGTGTGAACGGATTGGGACTGAAGAACATCGTCACGTAGGAGTTGCCCGTCGTGTTCTGAATGTGAATGGGACCGTTGGCGAAGGAGATGGTGCCTGAGAGCGTGTCGCCAACCTGCATCGTGAACGACGGGTTGCCGGAGAGCTGCAGGTCGTAGCGCGAGGATCCCCCGCTTGTCGTGAGCAACGCCGGGTTGAATGTCAGAGTGGTGTTGTAGGTGAAGCTGGTTGCCTGCACTGTGGATGCAATCATTAACAGAAGGATGTGGAGTTTCATGTCCAGATCAGCGGAATCGGAAGTGGGAAAGTGTCAGGAGGTTGTGAAATGAAACGGCCGTGGAGGGAGATGGGGTGATCAAGAGGATCGCTGGCTCGGTTTAAGATCACAGATTGTGATCTTAGAGGTGGGATGTTAGTCGCCTGCGGATGTAGCCTTGGCGCCAATCGCGGGGAGATTGGATTGCGCCTGAAAGCCGATGCGGCGTTTGCTGGGCTCGGGCTTTGATGTCATGCGGGTGAGCTCTTCGATCACGGCTGTCAGAGCATCCCCGTGTTCCTTCTGGCCGTCTTCAAGACGCTCCAGCCGTTCGGCGATGTCGCTATGAACGGCTATCAGCTCGCGGAGGTTCACAAACGCCCGGACGATCTGGATGTTCATTTGTACGGCGCGCTTACTGGTGAGGACCGAGGACAACATGGCGACACCGTGTTCTGTGAACGCGTAGGGGAGGTACTTGGAGTGAGCGCCGCGGGTGGGGTTTAAGATCACAAATTGTGATCTTAAACGTTCGGCTTCGGTGGTGTTCAGACGGAACATGAAGTCTTCGGGGAAACGGTCGAGGTTGCGGCGGACCGCTTGATTCAGGACACGGGTTTCCACCTGATAGAGCGCAGCCAGGTCGCTGTCCATCATGACCTTTTGGCCGCGGATGAGATGAATGCGGCGTTCAATGGCCTCCACGGCGATGGCTTGCGAGCGGGCTGTGCTCTTCTTCTTCATGGGAACTCCTATGCCGTCGCACTCATGGCTTTTGGACGTGGGACGGCGGGCATTGGGACGGCCTGGAGGACGAACGGTTCGCGGAATCCCGCGAGCACGGGCGTCAACTGGTCGAGCGAAGACCGAAGGTCGGAGAGCGTTTCGGCTACTTCGGATTCCCGTTGGTGTTCGAGAGCAGTGCGCAGATTCTGGAATTCGACGGCGAGTTCGTGGAGGCCTTTCTCGATGCCATCATTCTGTGCGCGCACGGCCGGGGCAACGTTGCGCCCCAGCGACGGTAGCCAGCGGAGCGCGGTCAGGCGAGTGACCTGGGATTCCAAGCGCAGCGCACTGACGTTGAGCAGGCCCGCGAGCATCCAAAGCAGCGTCGCGCCGGAAAGGCCGGCGAGCAGGAGACGGGGGGCTTCCAGCATTGCGGGGCCAGGTCCTTGTGACACCCACATGGCGGAGAGCGAGATGGCGGCGGCGAGGAACGTCCCGCCCGAATAGAGGCGGACCTCCGAGATGTCTGCGCCACGCCCGAAAGTATCGGCGCGGCCATGTTCGGAGGACAGCAATGCACCCGCGTTCGCGTCCGCCAAGCGAGCCGTGCTGCCCAATCGGCGCAGCAAAGGGCTCGCTTGTAGTGCGGACGTGCTCAGTTTCTCGGACACTTCTGTCAGGGGTTTGGCGCCGAGAAGTTTGAGAGCTTCTTCCATCACGTCTTCGCCGGCGAGATCCGATTCGGACCATATGCGCCAGCGAATGGCGGTGGACAAAACGAAACCAACTGTGAATAACAATGCGCACGATGCAAGGCCGAAACCGAGCCAGGGCAGGGCAGCGCCGGCCATACTGAAGCCCAACAGCCATGCCACGGCGCGACGGCCTCCGGGGGAGGTGCGGAGGGCGAGGGGGATACGGTTGGGAAGGCGGATGATGATCTTGTTTTCGGCCTTTGGACGAGGCTCCGGTTTGGCGGCGACCGGCAGAGCTTCAGAGGATGTAGGAGTTACCAGCGCCGCCTGGCTGGTGGCGCGCTGCCATGCTTCCTGGAGCCAGCGCGAACTGCAATCAGCGATCTGCGCGGCCTGGGTGACGCGGGCCGCCAGGGCAAGGACTTCCTCTTGCAGCGCGATGCCTTCCAGAAAGCGTTCGCCGTGGGGCATCAAACCGCGCGCCATGGAGTTGGCAAACGCCTGACGCAGCCGGTTGAGGACGGCGGGCTGGTCGCTTTCGACGGCGATGCAATAGGGGCGGTGACGTCCGTCGCCGACTTCACCGTGATAGAGTGCGCATCCGGCGAGATCCCGAGGTGGGGCCACCGTGAACAAAATGCGAAATGCTGTGTATCCGTAGAACCCGGATCCCAGCTTCTGTGCGTCGAAGAGAACGCCGAGTTGTGGCATGGGATTGTACTCCTGGCGATTAGATAGTGCTTTGCGGACGGCAGAATTCTCACACACTTTTGCGGGTATTTACCCCCTCACATGCAAACTCTGGATTTCAGGACACTTGCATTTCCACTTCTCTTTCGGCCGGCGGGTGCTGCTGTATACTTGTCCTCAATGCCCCAGATCGCTCCGCAACAAACCGTTTATGATGCAATCGTAGTCGGCTCGGGCGCCACCGGAGGATGGGCGGCAAAGAAACTGACTGAAGGCGGGTTGAAGGTGGCACTACTGGAGGCGGGACCGAAGGTTTCCCAATCCGACTTCAATGAGCACAAACAGCCCTGGCAGATGCCATTCCTGGGGATGTCGCCGAAGGTGGTGCAGGACCGTCCGATCCAAGGGCAATGCTACGCGTGCACGGAGTATAACTACAAGTGGTTTGTGAGCGACGTGGAGAATCCGTATGCGCAGGAGAAGCCCTTCCACTGGATCCGGATGCGGGTGCTCGGCGGCCGGAGTTTGAGTTGGGGGCGGCAGAGTTACCGCCATGGGGACATCGATTTCAAGGCGGCCTCGCGCGACGGTTATGGGGACAACTGGCCCATCAGTTATCAGGACCTTGTTCCTTACTATGAGGAAGTGGAGCGCTATGTCGGCATCAGCGGCATGGCGGAGAACCTGTCGCAACTGCCGGATTCGATTTTTCAGCCGCCGATGGATATGACCTGCGGAGAACTGGCGCTGCGCAAGGCGGTGAAGGCGAAGTTTAACCGCGTCGTGACGATTGGGCGGACCGCGATTCTGACGCGGGCGATGAATGGCAGGCAGGCGTGCCACTTCTGCGGACCTTGCGAGCGCGGGTGCACGACGAACTCGTATTTTTCGAGTCCGTTTACTACCGTGGCCGATGCATTGAAAACCGGGCGGTGCACGCTGATTACCGACGCGGTGGCGAGTCATATTGTGACGAAGGACGGAAAGGCGTCGGCGGTGGCCTACATCGACCGCGTGACCCGGCAGCCTCGGGAAGTCCATGCGAAGATCGTGGTGCTGTGCGCATCGACCTTGGAATCGACCCGGCTGCTGATGAATTCTCAGATCTGCGGCGATAACGACGCGTTGGGCCGGTATGTGATGGACCACATCTATCAGGGCGGAGCGGCGGGGGTGATGCCGGCGTTGGAGGCGAAGCCGTGGGCGGGGATTCCGCGGCGGCCGAACGGGATCTACATTCCGCGGTTCCGCAATTTGCGGCAGAAGGAAACGAACGGATTCATTCGGGGGTATGGGTACCAGGGCGGGTCGAGCCCGAGCTTCCACTTTGCGGCGCCGGGCTTTGGGGCGCAATACAAAGCGGCGGTTCGGGATAGCGCATATTTCGGTATTAATATCTCTTTATGGGGGGAGTGCCTGGCGCGCAAGGAGAACCGCGTGGAACTGGATCGGGAGCGTGTGGATGCGTGGGGCGTCCCGACATTGAAGGTGTGCGCGGACTGGAGTGAGAACGAGAAAAAGCTCTGGCAGGACGGGCGCGAGCAGGCTGTGGAGATGTTGAAGGCGGCAGCGGCGGCGGACGTGCGGATGACGGGGCAACATTCGATTCCCGGCTTCTGCATTCACGAGGTGGGGACGGCGCGCATGGGCACCGACCGGCGGACGAGCGTGGTGAACAAATATTGCCAGGCGCACGATGTGCCGAACGTGTTTGTGACCGATGGTGCGTGTTGGGTGTCGAGCGGGTGTCAGAATCCGACGCTAACGATGATGGCGATCACGGTTCGGGCTTGCGACTACATTGTGCGCGAGTATGCCAAGAATGCGTGAGCGGCAATGAAGCCCATTCGCCGCCTGCGTTGGTACATTGGCGGGATCCTGTTTCTGTCGACGGTGATTAATTACATCGACCGGCAGACACTGAGTGTACTCGCGCCGCATATCAAGACCGAGTTCCAGTGGAACAATGAGACGTTCGCGCTGGTGATCATTTCGTTTCGCATCGCCTACACGATCGGGCAGACCCTGTGCGGGCGCATGGTGGATTGGCTCGGTGTGCGGCAGGGCTTGTCGATTTCGGTGGCGTTCTATTCGATTTCGGCAATGTTGGGGTCGTTCACCAGCGGGCTGCGGAGCTTATGTGGGTTTCGCTTCTTGCTGGGATTCGGCGAGGCGGCGAACTGGCCGGGCGCCGCGAAAACGGTGTCGGAATGGTTCCCGATTACGGAGACGGGATGGGCTGTTGCGTTGTATGACAGCGGCTCGGCGATTGGGGCGGCACTGGCTCCATTCCTCGTGTACTGGATCTATGAGCATTTCGGTGGATGGCGGCCGGCGTTTCTGATCACGGGGATTCTAGGCTTGCTTTGGATTCCGTTGTTTCGGGCGATTTACCGCAAGCCGGAGGAGCATCCGCGGTTGGGGGACGATGAGCGCAAGTTGATCCTCGACAACCGGCCCAGGGACGCGGGCGGCACGGGTGAACGGCTGCCGTACTCAGTGCTGTTGCGGCAGCGAAAGACGTGGGCGATCATTCTCGCGAAGATGTGCACGGATCCGGTCTGGTTCTTTATTACGGACTGGTTCGCGATTTACCTGGTGTCGCGCGGCTTGAAGGTGGAGGATAGCTTGTTGGCGTTCTGGGTGCCGTTTGTGGCGGCGGATGTTGGGAATTTCGCGGGCGGAGGATTATCAAGCTGGCTTGTGAGCAAGGGGTGGCCGTTAGCGAAATCTCGAAGAGTGGTTGCGGCGGTGAGCGCGGTGGGGATGAGCTTCTTAGGGGCGACCGTGTTTTTTGACGGATTTCCACTGCTGGTAGGGTCGTTCGCGATTGCGACGTTGTCATATGCGGCGCTGTCGACGATTATTCTGGCGCTGCCGGCGGATCTGTATCCTTCGAGCAGCGTTGCGTCTGTGAGCGGGATGAGCGGAACCGGCGCAGGGATCGGAACTATTGCCGCGACGTATCTGACGGGAATTGTTTCGGACCGCTATTCGTTTCAACCGGTGTTGCTGGTCGCCAGCGCGATTCCGCTGGTGGCAGGCCTCGCGTTGTGGGTGTTCATCCGTGAGCCTCGGCAGGAAAAAGTGTAACAAGCCCGGAGTAACTGTTAACGGTCTGGCTCTTGCAAGCAACCCCACCCTGGTGCTGTGATAGAGCCCATATGCATCTGTTGATTGGCACCCGGAAAGGCGCGTTTATTCTGGACGCGGACAAGTCGCGGCGGAAGTGGACGATGCGCGGTCCCATGTACCTTGGACACATTGTGCACCACTTGGTGCAGGACCCACGGCAGCGCAACGTGTTGCTGATGTCGGCGCACCCAGGGCATCTTGGGCCGACGCTGTACCGCTCCACGAATTTCGGCAAGACGTGGAAGGAAGCGAAGCAGCCTCCGGCGTTCGCCAAGGCGCCCGAGGGCGAGAAGGGCCGGGTTGCGAAATTTGCTTTTTGGCTAACGCCGGGACATTCCAGCGAGAAGAACGTCTGGTATGCTGGCACCGTTCCGCAGGGCTTGTTCCGCAGCGACGATGGTGGCGACACGTGGCAGGAAGTGACGGGGTTCAACAACCATCCGATGAGCAGCAAGTGGTTCGCGAAGGATAACGAAGAACCGCCCGACGGGGCGACGACGCACTCCATTCTGGTGGACCCGCGTGATGCTAATCATCTGTACGTGGGCCTTTCGGGCGGTGGCGTTTTTGAATCCACCGATTGCGGGGCGACGTGGGCTCCGATGAACAAAGGCGTGGACGCGGAATTTCTGCCGGATAAGGATGCCGAATACGGGCACGATCCGCACTGCGTCCGTTTTGCAGCGACGAATCCGGACCGGCTGTACATGCAGAACCATTGTGGGATTTACCGTGTGGACCGGCCTTCGCGCGAGTGGGTTCGCATTGGAAAGAAGATGCCGAAGAAGATCGGGGACATTGGATTTGGGATTGGCGTGCATCCGCGCGATGAGAAAACGGCGTGGGTATTTCCGATGGATGGGACAACGGTATGGCCGCGGACGAGTCCCGGCGGGAAGCCGGCGATGTACGTGACGCGAGACGCGGGCAAGTCGTGGACGCGGCAGGATAAAGGCCTTCCCACTGAGCAGGCATGGTGGACGGTGAAGCGGCAGGCGCTCGCTGTGGATGCCTGCGATCCGGTGGGCGTGTACGTCGGCAACACCAGTGGAGAAGTGTGGGGCAGCCGCAACGAAGGTGAATCGTGGGCGTGTCTGGCGCGGCATCTGCAGCAGATCTATTCAGTGGAGGTTGCCGAGACCCCGTGAAGGTTTTTGTTCCGACGCCGCTGGCCTCCTACACGAAGAACCGCCGCGAGGTGCAGGCCAGTGGCGCGACGCTTGGGGAAACGCTGGCGGATCTCGACCGCCAGTTTCCGGGCATGCGTTTCCGCATGATCAATGAACAAGGTGGAGTACGCGAGCACATCCGGTTCTTTGTAGACTGCGAGCTTGTTAACGATCTAGGGGCGCCTATCAGGGAGGGCGCGGATTTGCAGATCATCTGTGCGATCAGCGGTGGTGTTTGCGACTAGTGGTTGGTGTGAACGGGGAATCTCATCATGTCCAAAGCAGCGACTCATGACGATGTCAGTTTAATTCTGCGGCTCTACGAATTGCGCCGCGAAGACAAGATGCGCGAGGCGCGCCAATGGTTCGCCAGCATGTACAGGCCAGTCAATTCGATCGAGGAGTTTAACCGGTCGTGCCCTCCGGGGTCGTCGATGAATGCGCACTTTCGCATGGTGACGAGCTACTGGGAAATGGTAGCGAGCTTCATCAATTCGGGGGTGTTGAATGAAGAACTCTTCTTTCAGAGCGGCGGGGAACTGCTGCTGACGTGGGAGAAGATTTCCGAACTGACGCCGGCGCTACGGGCGATCCGGAAGAACTCGCGGCTCTATTACAACATGGAGATGGTGGCGAGGCGGCAGGCGGCGTATATGAATTCCAACTCGCCGGAGTCCTACGATACGTTCGCGTCGATGGTTCGAAACATGGGGCGGTAGCGGATTCTTGCGGTTCGGGCGAGGGTAGCGGACCATTCCTGCTAGATGTATGATGGTGGCAGGAACGGATGTATGAAGAAAACCCTGATCATTGACGAGAAGCTGCTTGCAGAGGCCCGGGCTGCCTGCGGGGCGGACACGGACACTCAGGTGATCCGGCTAGGATTGGAGGCCCTTGTGCGCCGGGCGGCATATGAACGTCTGCGCCTTTTACGGGGTAGCGAGCCGGATGCCGCCGATGTGCCTCGCCGGCGGGAGAAAGCTGTGCCCAGGAGACAGGCAGCTAAACGGAGGGCGGGCAAAGGTAAGGTTGTCTGATGGTGCTCGTCGACACTTCGGTCTGGATTCGCTTTCTGGCCAATGTTGCTCCTTATGCCTCTGAGCTGGACCGCCTTCTCCGTGATGACAAGGTGCTTGGGCATGAATTGGTTTACGGAGAACTGCTGATCGGAGACTGCGGAGGACGCCATGCCTTGCTGCGGTCCTTCGCTTTGATGCAACACGCAAGACTCGTTCCCCATGAGGACCTCGTTTCGTTCGTTCGCAGCCGTAAGCTTCACGGCAGAGGAGCCGGTTGGATCGACATCCATCTGTTGGCCTCCGCTGTTGCGGGCCGGTTCCTGCTGTGGACTGCCGATCCACGGTTTCGCCTGCTGGCGGAGGAGTTAGGCGTGGCCTATCGGAGCTCCGGGAATGGATCCGGCGCACTACACTGAAAGAATGCGCCGGGAGCCGGATTATTTTGGAGAGCGAGATCTGCCGCTCGTCTACATCGCAAAGAAGTTGAAAGAGGCCCTCGCGCTGGAGGAACTGCTGACCGCAGCCGGCGTGGAGTATCTGGTGGAGGCGGACAGCTATCGCGGCGGGGTGATCTTTCTATCCGAGCGCATTGGAGCGTTTTTCTATATCGAGCCCGAGCAGGAAGCAAAGGCCCGGGAATTGATGGCATCCAGTGGCTACAAGCCCTGGACAGCGGACTTAGCCTGACGGCGGCTACGCGGGGGCGGGATCGCTTGCAGCAGGCGGCGGGCGGCGGCGACGCCACTGGCGGTCATCAGGTCGTTGTGAAGTTGTTTCAAACCGGAGGCGCGGTTGATCGAGTTGAGGGTCTTCGCTTCCGGAAGGCGCAGTCCTTCCTTCAGCCAATCCTGAACGTAGGACTTTCGCGCAGAATCTCACGTGTTAGAAACATGCTTTCCTCTTCCCCCGGATTGACCCCATACGTCCTTGTTGAGCCCGGGCAGGAAGCGAAGGCTAGGGATTTGATGGCATGCAACGGCTACAAGCCCTGGACAGCGGACTTGGCCTGACGGCGGCTGCGCGGCGGCGGGATCGCTTGCAGAAGGCGGCGGGCAGCAGCAACGCTACGGGCGCCCATCAGGTCGTTGTGAAGCTGTTTGAGGTCGGAGGCGCGGTTGATCGAGTTAAGGGCCTTCGCTTCCGGAATCAGGGAAGGGAATCTCACCTCGATGACTTGTTGGACCGCAAGGCGCAGTCCTTCCTGTCTGCCTTCCTCTTTGCCCTTCTCTTTGCCTTCCTTCTTGCCTTCCTTCAGCAAATCCTGAACGTAGGGACTTTCGCGCAGAATCTCACGTGTTAGGAACATGCTTACCTCTTCCTCCAGAATTGACCGCCATTCATCCTTACCATAGCGCAGTCCTCCGAGCGAATGAAACATCGCGCGAACACGAGGCTCCACCTTGGAACTGGTCTCCGAAATCCGCCTGCCCGCCTCGATGAGCTGTGCCGGCCGGGCGTTGCAGAGCGCCACCCATGGGAGGAGGAATGGCCGCCTTGATTCCAGAAGCTGGGCGGCCGGCAGCTTCCATAGCTTGACCACTTGATAGCGCGCGGTGGTGACGACGCCGCCGCGGACAATGCGGCCGAAAGATGGCACGCTGCCCGGGTCGTAGGCCTCCAACAGGAGCACCGCCGTGGAATAGACGGGCAGCTTGGTCTTGACGGAAATCTCCTGTGCGTATTCCGCCAGCCGTGAAGGCGCGTTGAGCGGCCAGCGGGTGAAGGCTTCCAGGTGCTCGATCCAATTCTTGCGGCCCTGCCGCACATGATAGGCGTGATCCACGAGCAGAGGTTCGCGCGTGAGCTCCCGTTCCAGCGGGCGCACGGTTGCCTTTGCCGAAAGAGGGACCCTGCGCACCATGGCGAGCAGTCCCCGCGCGTCCTCCTCGGCTACTGATTTGAATGATTGATCGCCGGTCCGTCGCATGAATGCACTCTCGGATGTAGTGCATTGACGGGCCGAAAAATCTCACTCGAATGTGCGTTAGTGTTCGAGGACGAAGCTGTCGCCACGGTCGGGGATGGTGACAGGAACACCATATCGCGTCTGAATCGCGGCCGCGAGCGCTTGCTGTTGCAGTGGTTCACCGTGTACGAGAAACACCGTCTTGAGCCCCTTCACGATCGGCTTCATCCACGTGAGCAGTTCCTGCTGATCGGCGTGGCCAGACAGCTCGTTGATCTTCACCACTTCGGCACGCAAGCGCATCAGGTCGCCAAAGATCGGCACCTCCCCGCGCTTTTCGAGAATCTTGCGGCCGAGGGTATTCTCGGCCTGGAAGCCGGTAATGAGGATAGTGTTGCGCGGGTCTTCAATGTTATTGCGCAGATGATGGAGGATACGGCCGGCTTCGCACATGCCAGAGGCGGAGATGATGAGGCACGGGCCCCGAAGGTCGTTCAGGGCCTTGGATTGCTGGACGTCGCGGACATAGCGCAGCATCCGGAAGCCAAACGGGTCGTTGCCGTTCTGCAGAAATTTTTGCGTTTCCTCATCGAATAACTCGATGTGCTTGCGGAACACTTCGGTGACATTCACAGCCAGTGGGCTGTCCACAAAGATCGGGATTCTTGGAATGCGTTCCTGCAGCACCAGTTCATGTAGCAAGAGGACGAGCTGCTGCGTGCGCCCGACGGCGAAGGCTGGTGCGATGATCTTGCCTCCGCGAGCGGCAGTCTTGCGAACCACCTCGGCGAGTTTGTCCGCTACGTGGTCGAGCGGCTTATGGAGCCGGTCGCCATACGTGCTCTCCAGGATGAGATAGTCCACCGGAGGCAGCGCTTCGGGATCGCGGATGATCGGCAGGCCGGGCCGGCCGATATCACCCGAGAAGCCGAGGCGGAGCGTGCCCTCCGCCGTGGTCTCTTCAACAAAGACGCTCGCCGATCCCAACATGTGGCCGGCTTCGACGTAGCGCATTTTGAGGTGTGAAGTGACCTCGGTTTCCTTGTCGAAGGGAGTGCCGCGGAACAGCGGCATCGTGGCTTCGGCGTCGGCAACAGTGTAGAGGGGCTCCTCATGGGAAGAATTGTTGGGTTCGACTTCCAGAGCGCGCCGCCGGTACCTTCTCTTGTTGAGGAACTCGATGTCTTTTTCCTGAACGAAGGCCGAGTCTTTCAACATGGCGTCGCAGAGATCGACGGTTGCCGTTGTGGCGTAGATGGGACCCTTGTAACCTTGATGGACCATGGATGGGAGGTTCCCGCTGTGATCAATGTGCGCATGGGAGAGGATGACTGCATCGACAGCATTCACCGGGAAGGGGAAGTTGCGGTTACGCTCCATGGCCTCGCGCCGGCGCCCCTGGTACAGTCCGCAATCGAGCAGGACGCGCTGCCCGTTGGATTCAACGATGTGGAGGGAGCCGGTGACCGTCTTGGCGGCGCCCCAAAAGGTAAGTTTCATGCCAATCGTCAGTATACTGGACACTAATGCTCCTACAGTCTCGATTAGTTGTCGCCCTCGCGTTGCTGCCTGTATGCGCGCCTGTTTGTGCGAACGCCCAGAAGAAGCCTGTCACCATTGATGCGATCACGCGCCAGGGGCCCGGCGGTTTCGGTTTCAGCGCCAACTGGGCTCCCGACGGCAAACGTTTCGTCTACCGCCAGGGAGCGCGGCTGATGTTGTATGACGCCGCGTCGAAGAGCGAGAAACCGTTGCTGGCGACATCCGCATTGGAGGCGGCGGCGGTGAAAGTCCCTCCCGCCGAGGCCTTTGGATGGGAGAACCGGCGCGTTCGCGAAGAGCCGATGCAATGGGCTCCCGACGGCAAAAACCTGATCGCGCTCTCCGGCGGCGATGTGTTTCTGATCAAGGTGGAAGCAGGCGGTTGGATTCAATTGACCGCGACGCCGATTGCCGAGCGCGACCCCAAGCTGTCGCCGGATGGACGCAAGCTTGCGTACCGTCACAACCACGATCTCTATCTGATGGATCTCGATAGCAAGCGCGTGACGCGGCTGACCACGGACGGCTCGTCCACTCTCTTGAATGGAGAGTTGGACTGGGTATATCCGGAGGAACTCGCGCTCGGGACCGCTTATTGGTGGTCTCCTGATTCTCGCGCGATCGCCTACCTGCAGTTTGACATCAGCCGCGAAATGATTCATCCGCATGTCGACATGCTGGACGTGTTTGCCCGTCCGGAGCCGCAGCGATACCCGAAGGCGGGAACTCCGAATGCCGATGTGCGGCTGGGTGTGGTGGCGGCAGGCGGAGGCGCGACGCGTTGGATGGAACTGGGCGAAACGCGCGACCGGCTGCTGGCCCGAGTTCAGTGGTTGCCCGATTCCAAGGGGCTGCTGGTGCATCATCTCAATCGCGTCCAGAACGAATTGCGGCTCGTGCATTCGGACCTCAAGACCGGCCAGCCCACGCTGATCCTGACAGAGAAGGATGCCGCCTGGGTCAACATCAAGGATGATCTGTTCCTGTTGCCTTCGCGCGAGCAGTTTATCTTTGGCAGCGAGCGCGACGGGTACCGGCACTTGTACCTGATGGACAAGAAGGCTCAGGTGGTGAACGCGATCACCAAGGGAGATTTCGAGGTCACCGGAGTGGTGCGCGTGGATGAGGCTGGCGGGCGCGTCTACTTCCAATCGACGGAGGAGAGTCCGCTGGAGCGGCATCTGTATGTCGCGAGTTTGAACGGCGGGGAGCGCCGCAAACTCACCAAAGTGAAGGGTACGCATACCGTGTCTGTGAGCCCGACGGGCGAGTATTGGATCGACACATTCTCGAGCATTAACGACCCGTCGCGCACAGTGCTGCGCGGTGCCGGCGGAGAGGCGATCGCCACGCTACGCGCACCGGATTTGAAGCCGCAACAGGAGTACAACATCCTGCCCACCGAGTTTGTGCAGTTCAAAGGCAGCGACGGTACGTTATTTTATGCGCGGATGATCAAGCCGGCGAATTTTCAGGCGGGCAGGAAGTACCCGGCCGTGGTGATGGTCTATGGCGGTCCGCACGTGCAGACGGTTCGCGATTCCTATGCCGGACTTTCGTGGGACCAGGTGCTGGCGCATCGCGGTTTTGTGATCTGGCAGATGGACAATCGCGGATCCGCGGGCCGCGGCCACAAATGGGAGGCGCAGGTCAATCGCAACCTGGGTCAGTTAGAGGTGAAGGATCAAGTGGAGGGTGTCAAGCACCTGGTGTCGATGGGATTCGTCGATCCCAATCGCGTCGGCGTCCATGGATGGTCCTATGGCGGGTATATGACTTTGCAGTGCCTGCTGCAGGCGCCGGACACGTTTGTGGCCGGAGTGTCCGGCGCGCCGGTGACCGACTGGCGACACTACGACACGATCTACACGGAGCGCTACATGGGGCTGCCCGGAGAGAACGAAAAAGGCTATCGTGATGGATCGCCCGTCCACTTCGCGGCCAACCTCAAGGGCAAGCTCATGCTAGTGCACAATTTCGGCGACGACAATGTTCTCTATCAGAACAACATGCAGATGCAGATGGCGTTGCAGCGCGCCGGAAAGCATTTTGAACTGCTGGTGTACCCGCAGAAATCGCACGGAGTGACGGGGCCGCTGTCTCGCCACATGCGAGAGGCGATGACCGACTTCTTTGTGCGTGCCCTCAATCCGTAGCGATCGCATTTCCACATCATTCAGTGGCCTCGGGACACATGCTCGATTCCATCCGAATGTGTCACACTACAAAGAATACTTTCGCGGAGTTATAAGCGCCTATTTCTACGATGGATTCGCCCGCTGCCCAAGTACCTGTGACATTGGACCCGGCGTGGCCGTACGCGAGTGCCGAAGGCTTCTACGATGAGTTCCTTTCGGCGCCGTCGCAGTTGCGGCCGCACTGGCGCGAGTTCGCGGCGGCGCTCGCTAAGATGGGCCACGAGGAACTGGCGCGCCGGTGGCAGGAAGGGCGGCGTCTCATCCGCGAGAACGGCGTCACCTACAACGTCTACGGCGGAACGCGAAGCACGGACAGGCCGTGGCCGCTCGATCCGATGCCGCTTCTGATGGAACCTGGGGAGTGGAATGCCATTCAAGCCGCCGTGGTGCAGCGGGCGAGTCTCCTGAACGCGATACTGGCCGACGTTTACGGTCCGCAGAAGCTGCTACGGGACCGCCGCCTTCCGGCCGAGCTTGTTCTCGCTAATCCCGCTTTTTTGCGCCCCTGTCATAACATCGCGGTTCCTGGCGGTATCTACCTGCACGTTTATGCCGCCGATCTCGCCCGCTCGCCGGATGGCAAGTGGTGGGTAATCGCCGACCGCGCGCAATCGCCCTCCGGAGCGGGCTATGCGCTGGAGAACCGCATCGTCATCAACCGCGTGTTGCCCGACGTCTCGGCGCGACTCCATGTCCATCGCGTCGCGGGATTCTTCCAGACGCTACGCAATTCGCTGCTTCAGTTGGTGCCCCGGCATCGCGAGAATCCTCGCATTGTTCTCCTGACCCCGGGTCCGTACAGCGAGACGTATTTCGAGCACGCGTTTCTGGCGCGCTATCTGGGCTACTCTCTGGTGGAAGGCGGCGACCTCACCGTGCGTGAGAATCGCGTGTTTCTCAAGACACTCGGAGGACTGCTGCCCGTTGATGTGGTAGTGCGCCGCCAGGACGATTCGTTTTGCGACCCGTTGGAACTGCGCGGCGAATCGATGCTCGGGGTCCCAGGGCTGGTCCAGGCCGCCCGCTCGGGCAATGTCGTGATTGCGAATGCGCTTGGTTCGGGGCTGATGGAAACCGCGGCCAGCGCGGCGTTTCTTCCCCTGCTGTGCAGGCACATCCTCGGCGAGGAACTCAAAATGCCGACGGTGGCAACGTGGTGGTGCGGTCAGGACGCGCCGCTCGGCTATGTGCTCACTCATCTCAAGAACCTCGTGATCAAGCCGGCATTCCCTGCACCGGGGCAACTGCCGATTTTCGGCGAGCGCCTCTCGGCCAAGGATCGCGAGGAACTGATGGACCGCATGCGCGCGACACCCGGCCGGTACGTGGCGCAGGAGCAGGTTTCTCTATCGACGGTGCCCGTGTGGGAAGAGAACAGGATGATGCCGAGACACGCCGCGATGCGTGTCTACGCTGTGGCCGCGAATGGAACATACCTCGTGATGCCCGGCGGTCTGGCGCGCACCTCGTCTTCGCTCGACAGCATGGTCGTATCCGTCAACCGCGGCGGAGGAAGCAAGGACACCTGGGTTCTAGCCGAAGGGCCGACCTCCCAATTGAGCCTCCTTCGGCCATCCGCCGCCCCCGTTGAGATCAACCGCGCCACGTTCGATCTCCCGAGCCGCGTTGCCGACAATCTGTTTTGGCTTGGCCGCTATACCGAGCGCGTGGAGGCCGCCGTTCGCACTGCCCGTGCGCTGCTGCCGCGCGTATTTCAGGAGAGTGACGGGAACCGGTCGGCCGGGTCGCAGGCGGGTGTGAACATACTGCTGGCGCTCGGGCACCTGGAGCAGGAGGAATCCGACAAGGGGCGCAAGACCCTTTCCCTCGAACGCGAACTGCTGAGCATGATCTACGATTCGGAGGAGCGTGGCAGCCTCGGCTGGAATCTGCATCAGGTTCGACGGGTTGCGTGGTTGTTGCGAGATCGCATTTCGGCCGATGCCTGGCGCATTCTGAACCAGCTCGATGAGCAGTTTTCTCAGCCGGCGCCATCGGATGCGTTGCGCGTTGCCGCGGCCCAGGATCTGATGAACGACGCCGTGATTACTTTGTCGGCGTTCTCGGGGCTCGTGCTGGAATGCATGACCCGCGGCGACGGCTGGCGCTTTCTCGATCTGGGGCGGCGCCTGGAGCGCGCCGTGCAGGTGACGGAGTTGCTGCGGCACGGGCTGGCGCTGCAGCATGGCGCCGATTCCAGTGTCTTGGAAGCGCTGCTGGAGATATGCGACAGTTCGCTTACCTACCGTTCGCGTTATCTGACGACACTGCAGACCAATCTCGTGCTGGATCTGTTACTGGTGGACGAAGCAAACCCTCGTTCGCTCGCTTTCCAGTTTGCACGGCTACACGAACACGTGGAGCAACTGCCGGAGAGCCAGACGCACATCCGGCGTCCGGCGGAGGCACGGGTCGCGCTTTCGATTCTTACCTCGGTGCAACTGGCGGATGTGCAGGAACTGGCCGTGGAGTCGCCCGACGGGCAACTGCGTTCGCTGGATGGAATGCTCACTCGGCTGAGTGGGGAAATGCGGCAGCTTTCCGAGGCGCTCACGCGCCGGTACTTTAACCTCGCGCTTGCCACGCGGAGACTGACGACGTTCTAATCTATGGCACTACGCGCCACGCACATAACGACGTACATGTACAGCGAAGCGAGTTCGCTGTGCCAAACCGAAGTGCATCTCAAGCCGCGGAGTCATCCCCGGCAGGCGCTGCTCGATCACGAACTACTCATCTCTCCGCTGCCCGAATTCACTGAGTCGCGTTTGGACTACTTCGGCAATGAAGTGACGTCTTTCTCCATCAACGAATCGCATGAGACGCTGACTGTGACGTCGCGTAGTCTGGTGAAGCTCACTCCCGCGGAGCCGCTGGACTCCGGTGTATCTACGGATTGGGAGCAGGTGCGCGGGTATGTCAAGCTGCGCGAAATGCCGGACGCTTTCGATGCCAGCCAGTTTGTTTTCGATTCGCCACTGATCCAATCCAGTGCAGAGATGGCGGATTATGCGCTTCCTTCATTTCCCTCCGGCCGGCCGGTTCTCGATGGGGTGCACGACTTGTCCCGCCGGATACATCGCGATTTCAAATACGATCAGCGGGCCACCAATGTCTCCACCTCAGTAGCGGAAGTGCTGAAAGAACGCCGTGGCGTCTGCCAGGACTTCGCGCACCTGATGATTGCCTGTATGCGGTCCCTCGGGTTGCCCGCGCGCTACATCAGCGGATACCTCAAAAGCAGCGAAACATCAGTGGGCGCAGAGGCTTCGCATGCCTGGGTTTCCGCCTACTGCCCGATTTTCGGCTGGTGGGACTTTGATCCGACAAACAATGCCCGCCCCTCCACCGATCACGTCACTATTGCGTGGGGACGTGATTATTCGGATGTCACTCCGGTGAGAGGCGTTTCCATCGGGGGCGGATCGCAAGTGATCTCGGTTTCGGTGGAAGTTGTCCCCAACTCCGGTTTGTAGCCACGTACCGAATTTTCCGTTTTTCGATCAACTTTACTAGCAACTCGTGTATACTGCTAACTGCTGAGGGAGAAATGAAGTCTATTCGAGGAGCTATTTACGATGCCGCTGGTTAAATACGGAGTGCTCAAAGGCACGGTGATTGGTCATCTGCGAGACGCCGACGACGATCACTATCAGGTTCTGGTACAGGCGGGCGGGACGATGCACCGCATCGCAGTGAACGTGAAATCGTCAGCACCGAACGCCCCATCGACGCTACTGTTTCAATCGACCACGAGTGTCCCGGCCGATCTGAAGACCGGGTTGCGGGCACTGGCCCCCGGCTACAAGAAGCTGCCATCAAAGGCAGGCGGATTGCCACAGGATTACGTCCGCGGCGGCATCGTGAAACCTTCCACCATGAAGCCCGTTCCTCCCGATGCGCCCGGCGTGAACAACGATCTCAAGGACATCATGGAAGACTCGGTTGTCAAAGCTGTCGACCTGCATGGGTCCGTCATCTATGCGTTCGGCGAGAAATGGGGGCCGGAAGCGAAGAAGAAGGACAAGTACTTCAAGTTCCTGCCTGGAAATGGAATTCACGATATCCATATGAATCAGGGGAACTCGGGAAAATACGCTAAAGATAACGGCGTGTTCCAGGACGGAGCCATCTTTATCGAATATCCTGGCGATAAGTGGAAGGCCATCTTCCTCGCGTTCCAGTCGCAGACGTTTGATACGGATGCCAAGGGGAATCCCAAGCCCGCCGGCGGAGGGGCGCCGCCAACAAAGCCGGCCCCCAAGAAAAAGAAAAAGAAGAAGGGCAATTAGCACCCCTCACCGGGCGTAGAATAGAGGCTGATCATGCGACTACTCGCCCTCAGCCTCCTTGCCGTTTTCCCCGTCCAGGCTCAGACCACTCCGCGCCTCCGGGATGTGCGTGTGCGCGTGCTCTCCACGATGCTCACCGACTCGAAGGGTGTGGGGGAATGGGGCTTTGCCGCGCTCGTCGAAACCGATGGCCGGCGAATCCTCTTTGACACCGGGGCCCGTCCTGACACCGTCTGGAAGAACATCCAGGAGATGAACCTCGACCTGTCGTCCATCACCGATGTCATCCTCAGTCACAACCACGGGGATCATACGGGTGGGTTGCTGACGTTGCGCCGGGAACTGGCGAAAAAGAATCCCAAGGCGATCTCGCGTGCGCACGTGGGGCAGGGAGCGTTCTACGACCGCGCTAATGGGAATCTGCTGCGCAAGATCCGCGCCGAGTATGAAGGAACTGGCGGGTCGTTTGTGGAATATGATGCCCCACGCGAGCTGTTTCCTGGAGCTTGGCTCACTGGACCGGTGAAGCGTACCTATCCCGAGCGCAACTGGAGCGGCACGGGCAAACTCACGCGCCCGGATGGGTCGGTGACGGAGGACAATCTCCCCGAGGACATGTCGCTGGTGCTCGACACCGATCGCGGCCTGGTGGTGATTTCGGGCTGCGGACACGCCGGAATCATCAATACCCTCGAGCAGGCGCGGCGCGTCGTGCGCAACGCCCCCATTCACGCAGCCATCGGGGGATGGCATTTATTCGCGGCTTCCGATGAGACGCTCGATTGGACGGCGTCGAAGCTGAAGGATTTTGGGCTGCAGAATTTCCTCGGTGCGCATTGCACGGGCATCGAAGCCGTCTATCTGTTGCGCGCCAAGACAGGGCTGACGCGGCGGACGGCAGCGGTGGCCGCGGTCGGTGCGGAGTTCAGCCTGAAGGCTGGGCTGAATCCCGGAGTGATCGCCAAATGATCCGCCTGTACACCAACCAAATCATTGTTCGACGATTTGGCCGACTCGCATCACTTGTTCCGGAGTGCCGCGCGCGGCAATCACGCGTCCGGCGTTGAATGTGAAGATCCGCCGGATTCTCGTTTCGCCGCGCGCGTGGGTCGCCAAGGTTTGCAGTGCGGCAGGGGTTAGGGAAGGCTTCGCGTAGACCACCCGCACCACGTCGTCAGGCGCCGCCAGACGCATCTCGGCGGACTCCCGCTTGTCGCCCGAATTCAATCGGGCGATCAGCCATTCAGCCAGCGTTATTTGTTCCGGCGTTCCCCGGACGGCGATCAGGCGCAGCGGATGATAAATGAAGAGGCGTCGCATTTCACCCATCGCACGGATGAGTGTGGCCTGTTCCTGCAAGTCGGTCTGGGAAATGCCAGCGGGGAAGTAGAAAACGCGCACGAGATCGTTGTCGCCCATCGAGATTTCGCGCTTGTCGAGCACGGCCTGCATCGGCCCGTTGCGATCGGCATTGGGCGGCTGGTTCAGTTCCCTGGCCAGCCACAGGAAGAGCCGGACCTGCTCCTCCGCAGCATTGACGCTGACCGATTTGGTCGAGGCATCGGCCTTCAACTCGCGGATCTCGGTGATCGCGCGCGCGAGCGTCGCGGCTTCCATTAGCTCGCGTTCGTTCGACGTGTTTGTGAACGTATAGCTTTGCTGCTGCTGAGCGAGCGCAGTTCCGGCGAGCGTTAGTAGCCCGATTGCGAACAGACGCATGTGATATCCTCCCGCCTTGGTTGACGCTTGCGCATGCGAAGGCGTGCAACGCGCTTCACGGACTTCTACCCGCTGAATCTTAGGCACGAGCCCGGAGCGGACGCATCACCGCCCAAAATCACCAGCTTCGAGAAAACTCCGCAGGTCCCGTTCGTCAATGTGCGGCTCACCCGGCGCTACATTGTTGAGCCTTCCGTCTCTCATCCAGCGCTCGAGTTGCTCCACCAGATCGAAGAGATGGTCGAATGAATCCACAGAGAAAAGCAGCGGCTGATAATGGTCTATCTCGAACGCCTGGTTGATCACCCATTCCATTTGAATCGGGTAGCGGCCGACCTGGCTGGATTCAAGCGCATGCTCCAGCTCCCCGTAAGAACTAAGTAAGCCGCTCCCGTAGGCGTAAATGCCCCGCGGCCCGCGCATCAATCCGAATTCCACCGTGAACCAAAAGAATCTTGACATCGCCCGAATGATGCTCGTCAAGCGCCGCGCACGTTCCTGTTCGTCCCGGATCGATCCTGTAATCTCCACCGCCGTATGGGCACAATCGCCGAACCGCACCAGGGCCTCCGCAAACGCTGTCTCCGTATGCATTGGTACGTGCCCGGCAACATCGTGGAATATGTCAGGCTCGGACAGATAGTCCAGTTGGTCCGCCGGACGTATCGTAATGGTGGTGGGAAACTCGCGCCGCCGGAGACAATCAAAGAAAAGAAACGCCGGCACGTACCCGCTCACCCCCTTGGCTTGAAATCCGGTCATTGGCCGGAGAATCCGGTTGATCCGGTCCAGGCCAGGGATCTGGTCATAGGGAAGTTGAAGGGTCTCGATTCCCTTGAGGAAGTGCCGGTTGGCGTAACGCTCCCATCGCGGCCGAATCCGTTCATGGAGTAGCCGCCACGAGTCATGATTCGCCTGCGAGTAAAGATGGCAGGGTTGCTCGATGAACAACTCTCCACGCGACCGCGCCTGCTCAATGAACGGGGCGCTGCCGGTGGTCAACCCGCGGCTGGAGGTTTCGGTAGTCCCTGCGGTTCGGGGCATCCTCGGAATCCCTTTGATTCCTTGATAGCAAAGCTGGCCGCACTATGCAACCACTTTTGAGTGGTGCCTGGTTGTTGCGATAGCATAGAGATCGCTATGCCATCCTCTTCTCGCCGCAGTTTTTTTGCCCACTCCGCGGCCCTCGCCGCTGCCACCGCCTTCCCCGCCGAAGCGAAGGTCAACCGCGCCGCCGGCGTGAAGCTCAAACTCGGTCTCAACGCCTACTCCTTCGACAAACCTCTGCGCGACGGCCGCATGACGCTCCACGACGCCATCCAGTTCTGCGCCAAACACGGCGTCGATGGCCTGGATGCAACGGGTTACTATTTCCCCGGCTACCCCAACGTCCCGAGCGATGAGTACATCTACAACCTGAAACGCGCCGGGTTTGTGAACGGAGTCGCCATCAGCGGCACTGGTGTCCGCAACGAGTTCGCCGTCGCCGACCGCGCTGCTCGCGCCAAGGACGTCCAACTGGTGAAGGATTGGATCGTGGTCGCGAGCAAACTCGGCGCGCCCGTCATTCGCGTCTTCTCCGGCCGCACGCGTCCCAAGGATCACAGCTTCGAAAATGCCTTCCGCTGGATGGTGGCCGATATGAAGGAGTGCGCCGCTTTCGGCAAACAACACGGCGTCGTTGTCGCGGTGCAGCAGCATGACGACTTCCTCAAGACCGCGGATGAGACCATCCGCCTCATCGACTCCGTCGGTTCCGAATGGTTCGGCTGCATTCTCGATATCGGCAGCCTGCGCCAGTCCGACCCCTACACCGAAATCGAAAAGCTCGTCCCCTTCGCCGTCTCCTGGCAGATCAAGGAAAAGGTGGGCCGCAACGGTGTCGAAGAAGCGGTGGATCTCGCCAAGCTCAAAGCCGTAATTGACCGCTCCGGCTATCGCGGCTACATCCCCTTTGAAGCCCTTGGCCCTGGCGATCCGGCGGAGAAAGTGGTTAATTTCCTCAACCGCATCCGCAAGGCATTCTCGCTATAGCGACCCCTACAAGCCGCTCTTCTTCCGCAACTCCGCCGGCGCCCGCTCTGAATCGAGCTTCGTCAGTTGCACGGTCCACTCCAGCGGCACCGTCTCCGGCGGATAGCACAGCCGGTCGCTGCAGGCCTGATACTTCAGCGTCCCTTGGATTCGTAGCGTGCCCTTGGCATCCACCATGGGACGCAAGGCTTTCTCCTGCGCCAAGGTGATGTCGCGCAGCAGCATCAGCTTCCCTTCATATACCGGAACCTTCTCCTGAATCGCGGGCAGGAACAGGATCTTCGCTTTCGGGAAAACCACTTCGTGCGCCTTGCCCACGGGTGACTCCACCATCTTCCATTCCACCGCGTGATATCCCTCCACGCCAGGCGCATAGACGTGTATCTCTTTGTCCATCTCCACGGACACGCTTAGCAGAATCCTTTGGCCGCCGGCGACAGTGGCGGTGCTGGCTGCGGTGGTGATGCGGACATGTTTGGCCTTGGGCGTAGCGCGCGCGGCGCCTGCTTCGATGCCGTAATCCTTCGCCAAAAGGCCGGCCAACGTTTGCCGCTCTTTGTAATCCTCTTCAAAGTACTTCGCTGACACCTTTCCGTCCCGGCTGATGAGGAATGTCACCGGGTGTGGGATACCGAAAAACGGCGAACTCTTCGGCACACTCTCGTTCAGGATGCCGAAGGCGCGAATCACCGCGGAATCGGGGTCGGACAGGAGCGGATAATGGATCGCCCGCCGGTCGGCGAAATTCTTCAGGATCGCCGGCGAATCGTAACTGACCGCGGCCAATCCCAATCCCTGTTTCTTCAGCCCCTCTTTGTTTTGTTCCAACTCGACCAGTTGGGTTTTGCAGTAGGGTCACCAGTCGGCGGAGCGGACGAAGACGAGCATCAGGCCCCTATCGCCCATCAATGACTGGATGCTTTGCGGATTGCCCGTCTGATCCTGCAAAGTGAACGCCGGAATGGCGGAGCCTTTCTTTACGCCAGGGTCGCTGGGAACAGGTTGGGCCAGGAGCAACCCTGCACAGGAGAGCAAGGCGCCAAAGAGTCTTCTCATAAGCACTAGAATCGCACTACCAGGCTGGTTTATTCCCGCCCGGTACGAATAATCTGCAAGGCACGCTCGCAATGAGCAAAGAACCGGGCTTTTTCCTCCGGGGAAGGGAAGACCAACTCCGCGGTTCGATAGTAATCGATCTCTTTCTCCCATTTTTCGGCAAGCGCCTGCCGAGCACCCGGCTCCGGCGCAGACCCGTTCCAGCCGACGTAGCGCGGGTTGGTGTGCGCCTGCAATTCGACGGTTCCCACAGGATCCGCCTCCGCCGATGCGCGTGCGGCAACCCATAGCGGCCGCACCGCCGGGAGCGCTGCCTGAACGGACAACGATGCTCCGTTTGCCGCCGCGCCGATCACTTTCCCGTTCGCCACGATTTCCAACTTCGACAGAGGACGGTGAAATCTTCCGTGCGCCGTGACCCTTTCGCCGGAAACCTCCAGCGTCACCAACGGACCGTTGGTGACCAATCCGTCGCCCTGACGCACGGCATCCGCCCATGCTTCATAAGCCGAGGAACCCGCGCGACGCCGCACCAGCATGCGTTCCGGACCGAGCAGCGGAGTCCAGCGCGTCCACTTGGGCTGCCTGGTAACGTTGCTCAACGAGACTGGAAAGTCGCTGCCGGCCACACCAGTGACACGAAACCCGGCGTTCAGCAGTTGGTACCATTCCTCGGTGCGCAGCCGGCCGAATTGCAGCACTTCCACGAAGTCGAGCGCGCCCAAGGCCAGATCCATCAACAGCGACGAATGCTTCTGCGATCCGTCGAAGTGGGCGAATCCGGTGAGCGCCCCCGCTTTCTTTCCCATTCCAAACAGAACGTAGGGATAGGGAAATGTTTCGGGGCCGTTGGCGTACACGCGGCCCAGGCTCAATGGCCGGATCATTTCGCGGCCTCCCAACAGGTTCACGTGCCCGAAAAACTCCGACCGCGATTCGTGCCCGGACCGGATCGACCTCCCTGCACTCTTCGCCTCCGCCTTAGGGCCGAATCCGTATTGCGCCGCCGCATCCATCTGCCGCTGCAATTGAAGGAAGTTCCCGACGCTGAGATCCTCGGCATCCATCCAACTGAGGAAGATCGCGTTATCCTCGGGCGCGCGCACGAGATGAATATGGTCATCGGCTGACAGCCATTGCGACGATTCGCCGCCTGTCCAATCTTCCATCTTCAATTCGATGCGCTGCGACTTGCCTGCCTCCAGGCGAAACTCCGTGCGGAACGGTTTGTAGAACAGACCGCGATAGGCCTCTACCACGTAATTCCCCGCCGGCAGCGCAAACTCCGCCTTGCCCTTCAAGAGGAAGAAATGTGATTGGTCATTACAGGTCACTTCGAGAACCGAAGGGTCCGCGGCCCGGCGCCACACGCGCTCGCGATAGAAGAGGTCGGCCCGTAGGGGAAGCATGGCATCCACGGGACTGAGCCGGAATGGGCGGCCGTCTTTGAATAGGTAGATGCGCACCGGCATTTGCGGCGCCGTCACCAACTGGAGTTGCGCGGCGAGTGCTGCGTCGCCTGATTCGCGAAACTGTGCCCACCCGAGCGCGGCCAGGAATAAAGGGATCAACGCCCTTCGCGGAAGCTGCATGGAATCACCTCGGCAACAGAGGTTCTATCAGATGCGACATGTCCGCCGCTACTCCCGTATCCGAGCCGCTCCCTCAAAGTTGATCTGACGACAGCAAGCTCCCTTATTCGTCCGTATCAGTGTTCATCCAAGTTCATCCGAGTTCATCCGTGACCAATAACGTCATTCTCACCCAAAGGACCCCGCCGACCTACGACACAAAATCGTCTCACTTACGAATTGCGCAATTTGGGAAGTCCCCCTCGGGAAGCGTGGTGCTTTGCAAGCTGTCCAGGCGCTTGAGAGCCCGTCGCGCTGTTGCCCGCATGAGTTTCTGAAGTTCGGACCCGTTGTCGTTCAGGATCTCTCGGAACTCATCCCCAAAACGCTTCGGCGTTAAGGCAAGTGCAGCGCCGGAGACACCCCCGCGGCACTTCTTGAATTTGAGCCCGCTATGGCAAGGGCGCGGCAACACCGATCCCCGGCAAAGAACGGTTGGCGCCCTCTTCACAATTCCACAAGATAGGATGAGACAAACCCGCCGTTGATCCCACCATTTCAGCAGAACCCAATATGCAGCAAGACCCACCCGAACTCGACGCCCTCATCGAACAAGTCCTCGCCGCCGCCTTCGAAGTCGCCAACACTCTCGGCGCCGGCTTTCTCGAAAAAGTCTACGAACGCGCCCTCATGGTCGAACTGGAACTCCGAGTTCATCCGGGTTTATCCGTGACCGATAACGCCACTCCCGGACAACGCACCCGCCAGACCTACGACACGAATCCACACCTACGACACGAACCCAAGATGACAAATGCCTTCCCGCTTTCATCCGTGGCTATTAGATCTGTTCTAATTGAGGTAACCCTCCCGATGGAAAACCGCGAAATCGCACAACTACTCTCTGAAACCGCCGACCTCATGGAGATCGCCGGCGAAGACAGCTTCCGCATCCGCAGCTATAGGAATGGTGCGTCCGCGATCGCAGGTCTCCCCGAGCGCATCGAGGACATCCTCAACAACCCCGCCCGCAACGTCACCGAAATCGCGGGAATCGGCAAGGGCCTCGCCTCCGTCCTCAAGGAGATCGCCGAACGCGGCTCCTTTGAACGCCGCGACCAGATGCTCGAACGCTACCCGCCCACAGCCCTGGACCTCCTCAAAATCCATGGCCTCGGGCCACACCATTACTCCTCCACGACTGCGCACCGGTGTGCGCGAAACAGGATAGCGGCCCGGAATATGCCATAATTCCCATCACCACACCGCCATGCCCTCGAAATCCGTCTTCTTTTCCCACTCCGAAAAAGACGACCCCCTCGTCCGCCAACTCCGCCAATCCCTCGAAGCCCTCGACATCGAAGTCTGGACCGACTCCGAACGCCTCACCGCCGGCGACAAACTCGACCACAAAATCAAAACCGCCATCGAAACCGCCGGCTCATTCGTAGTCCTCGTCACCATCAACTCCCTCAACTCCCAATGGGTCGATCACGAAATCGAACACGCCAAAACCGTCACCAAACCTGGCTACAAAATCATCCCCATCAAGCAGCCGGACATCGGCCCCCAAATCCTCAAACGACTCATCGGCGTGGACACCCTGGGAATCACGCTCGGCACCGGCCCATCCGCAATCGCCGAAGCACTCCCCGCCATCCGGGCCGCCCTCGGCCTCCAACTCCCCACTGAGACCATCCAACCCACCATCGCCCCACCCCCCCCACTAGCCGACCTCGTCCTCACCCTCACTGACCCCGCCATCCACCAGGAGGAAGGCAAGCGCCGCGCCACCGCCACCGCCACCCTCACCTACACTCCCCCCGACGCCAGCCCCAAAGTGGAAAGCCCCCGCTTCCGTTTCACCGCCCCCATCGGACCCATCGAAGCCGAAGAGCTTTCCTGGTATCTCGAACGCTACATCAACTGGCCCACCGGCTACTTCCAAACCCGCGCCGCCACCGTCGTCCAATCCCTCCCGCAATGGGGCCGCCTGCTCTACGACACCCTCAACAACGACACCGCCCGCACAGCCCTCGAAGCCTGGAAATCCGCCACAGCCGACCGCCGCTTCACTATCAAAGTGGATCACGAGTTAATCGCCGGAACGCCCCCTGCCCAGCAGCAGGACGCCAACGAAGCGGCAACCCTCCTGCTCGGCCTCCCCTGGGAACTCCTCCACGACGAGCGCACCTTCCTGTCACAAGGAAAGCGCGGCGTGCGTGTCCGCCGGAGCCTCCCCAATCGACACAAACAACCCGCCCTCACCACGGACCCGCCCATCCGCGTCCTCCTCATAAGCCCACGCCCGGAAGACAAATCCGCCACCTACATTGACCACCGCATCAGCGCCCGTCCCTTAGTCGAAGCATTCTCCCAACTCGACGACCTCGCCCACTTCCACCTCCTCACCCCAGCCACCTTCCCCGCGCTCCAGAACGAGCTCATCCGCGCCGCCGAAGCCGGCGAACCCTACCACGTCGTCCACTTCGACGGCCACGGCGTCTACGACCATAAGCACGGCCTCGGCATGCTCTGCTTTGAAGACCCCGCCGATCAACACAAATTGGAAAAGCGCGGCAGCAAACTGATCGATGCCGCCGACATCGCCGCCATCGTCCGCGACCACCGCGTTCCCCTCTTCTTCCTCGAAGCCTGCCAGTCCGCCAAAACCGACACCGATCCCTCCGCCTCCGTCGCCGGAAAACTGCTCGAAAGCGGAGTCTCGTCCGTTGCCGCGATGACGCACTCCGTCCTGGTCGAAACCGCCCGCCTCTTCATCACGGTGTTCTATCAGGAGCTGCTCAGCGGCAAGCGAGTCGGACAAGCCATGCTCGCCGGCCAACGTACCCTCCAATCCGACACGCTGCGAGGGAAAACCTTCCAAGGCGAAGTGCACCTCCATGACTGGTTTGTCCCCGTCCTCTTCCAGGAAGAGCAGGACCCGCAACTCATCCACAAACTACCGGCGAAGCAAGTGGAGCCGGTCCTCAAGGAGCAACAGAACCGCGCGCTCGGCGATCTCCCCCCGGAACCTCCGCACCAATTCCTCGGCCGCAGCCGCGATCTCCTCAAAGGCGAGCGCATCCTCGATCAGAAGCCATATCTCGTAGTGAAGGGCGCAGGAGGCGAAGGCAAAACCACGTTTGCCGCCGAACTCGCCCGCTGGCTCGTCGCAACCCGCCGTTTCCATCGCGCGGCATTTTGTTCCGTCGAACAAATCACCGAACGCCGGCAAGTCCTCTTCTCCCTCGGCGCGCAACTCGTACCCAACTTCGCAGCACAAGCCGGAACGGACGACGAACTCGGCCGTCAACTCCTCGATCGTGCCTTTCGGGAACATCCGACGCTCCTCGTCATCGACAACATGGAGTCGCTGCTAGATCTTGACGGCCTCCACGAAATCCTCGACCTCTGCAGCAAGCTTCCCGCGAAGATCATCTTCACCACTCGCGAAGCCCTTCCGTCCCCGTTCAACGAAAACGTACTCTCCATCGGTCGCCTCGATCGGCAAAGCGCCATCCGCCTTGTCGGCAACGTTCTTCACAAAACGCCAGATTTCAGCGGCCACGACGAAGACATCAAGAAACTAGTGGACGCCGTCGACTGCCACGCCCGCAGCTTGGTCCTCATCGCCCGCGAAGTAGGAGCCGCTGGAGTCCGCCACGCCACCGAAAACCTTCTGCAAATCATGAAGGAACTCGAAGCCAAACATCCCGGACAGAGAGAGAACTCCCTCCTCGCAAGCGCCGAACTCTCCCTGCGCCGCCTGCCTCCCGGGACCCGCGAGTTGATTCGGCCGTTGAGTGTGTTCCACGGCGGAGGAGGCGGCCACGCAATTGCACCGGCCTTGAAACTGGATCAGGCAGGACTCAATGCCCTCGCCCGTGCCCTCATTGAAGTTGGGTTGGCCGAGTACGTCGAGCCGCAATACCTCCGCTTCGATCCGGCCTTTATGGGAGCAGACCTCTCACCCGATGAGCGGACCGCAGCCGTAGTCGCATGGGCCAGCGGCATTGCGGCGGAGATCCAGTTCCTGTACGGGCAGCTTTTTGAGGATCCCGTCCTCGCCCGCAACCTGACGGACCTCGAATTGCCAAATTCCCTTGCCGCTCTGGAGCACATGGCAACAAGGGAACCCCCGGAACGCGTTGTCGATCTCGCCACCAGCCTGGAACAGTTGGTTGCATCGCTCAACCGTCCAAAAGCTCTGGCCCGAATCATTGCGGTCCGCCTCGCCGCAACCAAGAACTTAGGTGGCTGGAGTCATGCAGGATTTCAAGTGGAGCAAGTTGAGATCGAACGCCTGATAGATCGAGGCCACCACGCGGAAGCGGTGCGCGCAGCCGGGACATTGCTCGCCAAAGCGAGTGCCGTTGGCGATAACGCATACGACGCAGCAGACTTCGACCACGCGATGGCGGAGAACCTGGCAGGCAAGTCACTGTCCCGCAGCGGCAACGCACAACAAGCACTTTCACACTTGGAAGAGGCTCGCCTGCGATTTAATGCGATGGGTGAATTGCGAATGGCGGGTGTCGCGATCGCAGGTAAGGCAGATTGCTTTGGGGACCTTGGGCGCCACAACGAAGCGGCTGTTGCGTATGAGCAGGCGATCGCCATTTCGAAGGAAACTGGCGACCCGCGTGCAAGGGCCGTTAGTCAGGGCAATCTTGCCACAGTTCGCATGCTTCAACAAGAGTGGAAAGAAGCCCTTCGCCTACATCAGGAGGCTCGCGAAACGTTCGAGCGTCTGAATGAGCCTCCTATGGTGGCGGTTGCTTGGCACCAGATCGGGAGGGTCCACGAAAGCGCTGGACACCCGGAAGCCGCCGAGCACGCCTATCAGAATTCCTTGAACCTCCAGGTGCAACGAGGCAACACCAGCGGCCAGGCTACGACGCTCGGCCAACTCGGGAACCTTTACGCCAGTTCGGGTCGTATCGAGGACGCAGTCCGGTTGTACCGCCAGACAGTCGACATCTTCGTGAGCGCGGGGGACCTCCGCTCAGAAGGCTTTGCTCGCGGTAACCTAGCAGACAAGTTGATCAAACTCCATCGCCACGACGAAGCCCGCATCGAACTGAATCGCGCCATCGAGTGCAACAAACCTTTCGGCCACACCGCCCACCCTTGGAAAACCTTCGACATCCTCACCGACCTCGAACGCGCCGTCGGCAACCAACCCGCCGCCGTCGCCGCCCGCAAACAAGCCCTCGAAGCCTATCTCGCCTACCGCCGCGACGGAGGCGCTCCCGAAATCGACACCACCAAACTGATCCCCATCATCAACCAGGACCCTGCCGCCGCCCGCGCCTCCGTAGACGACCCGGAGACCCCCTACCGCATGGCCGCCGAAATCCTCCTCGCCCTCGAAAAACCCCCCGGCTGAGCATTACAGGAGACCACCATGCAGCAAGACCCACCGGAACTCGATGCCGCAAACCACCGGCTCCTCATCGAGCTCAAATGCGCTGACGCCTTCGCCAAACAACACATCTCCCAGTGCCTAAACTACCTCCGCGTAGCCGGCCTCCACATCTGCCTCCTCATCAACTTCGAGCGCCCAAAGCTCGAATGGAAGCGCCTCGTCCGCTGAGCAATCCCGGTTCATCCAACAGACCACCTCCATTCAATAAATCCGCGTTCATCCGAGTTCATCCCAATTCATCCGTGACCAATAACGCCATTCTCGCCCAAAGGATCCCGCCGACCTACGACACGAAACCACCCCCAAAAACATCCGTGGCAACAAACCTCACACCCGACCAAAGGATCCAGCAAGCAATGCGCGAGTCCTTCTACTTGGAACCGGCATCAGCCACCATTCGCCAGCCCACGTATCAAAACCAACAACTCTCGCGGTGTGCCCACCAGCAGCTTGCCGTCTCCGCGTAACACGTCATCGTCCAACCGGACGTACTCAACACTACTCGTGCAAACCAATACCACCGTGCTGTCGTAATCCTCCCTGCGAATCGCGGGTTGCCCGTGCCCTTCGTCAATCAGTTGGGCCCTCGCCGGCAGTTTAGATGTTAGTTCCTTCGCAAAATCATCCCTCCGGCTCTGGATAGGGCTCTGGTATCCGGCAAGGTACACGGCGTCCTTCGCCTTGGCCTTGCAGTCAATCACAAACAAAGTTCTCTCGTATACGAATGCAAGATCCACCTCTCGCGAGCCGCCCGCGATCCTTCGGCCCACAATCATCCTCTCCCGCTCAAGCCCAAGCTCACGTTGAAAAAAGCTCGCTGCCTGCTTCTCTAACCAGGCGCCAACATTTTCTGTCCTCCGCGCACAACCCACCAGCAGATTGTGCAGGAAGTCCCCGGCAACCAGCAGATCCAAGGCCAGCCCATTCTCCGAGAGCGGGACGAAGAGAGCTAGGGACTCCCGCGGATTGTCCTCCTTGTTGCCGAACGAAAACCGCCGTATCAGACCCTCGGCTTCGTCGCTCGTCAGTGCCGAAATGGACGCTTCTCCGGAAGCAAATACCTCAGAAATCTCCACAAGCCGCTGGACCCAATGTTGCGGGGATTCGCGGACCAGAGCCAACTCGCCAATCTCCCTGCTGAAGTTCCATCTCAGGTCCCGTTCTCTCTGTGGCATCTCCTCCGGCCACTGAATCTCAAACTCCCGGCCTCCGTCCCGGAATTCACCGTAGCTGAAGCCGGATATACTCGCGGTGAGCCCGCCCAACGAATAGAGAAACGCGTCAAGCGTCTTCGTCGGAACCCCGATCCACTGCGATGCGGCTGCGCTCATGTAATCAAGTAGCCTGCGCCAGGGAACCAGGTGCTTTTCTCCCGGCCCGTCGGTTGCGCCAGACAACACCCATCGAGAAAGAAAGCCGGCATCCAGTCCGCAGCGTACTGGAAGTTCTCTTGCTTTTTTTGCGCTCGCAGCCCCAGGAAAGTAGGTAATGTCTTGGGGCGGATCCCGATCCACGGGCAGGTCGCACCAAAGTCCGCAACTGCCCGTGAACGTGTCGAACTTGTCACGCCTCTCTTGATAGTCGCTGATGGAGTCCAGAGTGAGGCGGTCGGTAACGGAGGCGTCCTTCAGCGGGACGCCTTTGCCGGCTAGACGCAGGTTGCCCTGCAGATCGAAATACAGTCGTGAGAGTGCGGCGATTTTGGCGACTACCCCAAGCACCTCCTCGTTGATGCGATACCGCATGCCGCTGCCCGCCCAAGCCTCCCCTGCCGCACACTCTGTCGACAGAGCAGTCAGTCTCCCGGCTGCAACACAGACCATGGATTTCTCAACGCTCACGGAGTCGCCTTCCCAATAGAGCCAGTCCAGCAGCACCGGAACACAACGGCGGACCAAGGGATACCAGTAGTGTCTGCTTCGCTGCCCGGACGGAATCGTCTCACTTACGAATTGCGCGATTTGGGACAACTGTGCGAGGCACCTCTGGAAGTCCCCCTCGGGAGGCGTAGTGCTTTGCAGGCTGTCAAGGCGCTTGAGAGCCTGTCGCGCTCTTGCCCGCATTAGTTTCTGAAGTACGGGCCCGTTGTCGTTCAGGATCTCTCGCAACTCTCCTCCAAAGCGCTTCGGCATTAAGGCAAGTGCAGCGCCGGAGACACGCCCGCAGCACTTCTTGAATTTGAGCCCGCTAAGGCAAGGGCAAGGCTCATTTCGCCCCACTCGCTTCATCCCGATATGACAACATCCACCCTCGATCGTTTGCAAGCGATCCAGTGCAAATTTCACTCCCTACTCATCTGTTGAGGCGCATGCTCCGATACCGGCGCCGCAACACCGACCCCGGCAGTACGGTAGCCTGCCATTCCCCCTCAATTCATCGTTTGGCATTCCCGCCACTCGTCAAGGCTAACCTTCCGGGCGAGCTGCGCTCGGCCTTGACGGGTCCTGTCGGGAATGCGCCGGACTCCGTCTATGGGGAATGGCAGGCAAAGAACGGTTGGCAGCCTCTTCACAATTCCACAAGATAGGATGAGACAAACCAGCCGCTGATCCCACCATTTCAGTAGAACCCAATATGCAGCAAGATACTCCCCAACTCGACGCACTCATCGAACAAGTCCTCGCCGCCGCCTTCGAAGTCGCCAACACCCTCGGCGCCGGCTTTCTCGAAAAAGTCTACGAACGCGCCCTCATGATCGAACTGGAACTTCGCGGCATCCCCGCCGAATCCCAAGTCACCAAGCCGGTCTTCTACAAAGGCCGCCGCCTCGGAGACTACACCGCAGACATCATCGTGAACCACCAACTCCTCATCGAGCTAAAATGCGCGGACGCCTTCGCCAAGCAGCACATCGCGCAGTGTCTCAACTACCTCCGCGTAGCCGACCTCCACATCTGCCTCCTCATCAACTTCGAGCGCCCAAAGCTCGAATGGAAGCGCCTCGTCCGCTGAGGAATCCCGGTTCATCCAACAGACCACCTCCATTCAATAAATCCGCGTTCATCCAAGTTCATCCCGGTTCATCCGTGACCAATAACGTCATTCTCGCCCAAAGGACCCCGCCGACCTACGACACGAAACCACCCCAAAAAACCGATCACAGTCAAAGAAAATATTTTAAAAACCAGTATCCCCCACAAAATCAGCACCATAGCGAGACCCCCACCTGCTCGCTCCAGTAGGTTCATCCGAGGCGCCTGCTAAAAACAAATCAGGGGAACTCGTATATGAAGCCGACCGAACAAAACAGAAAAGCCATGCAGGCCCGTTGGAACATTGCTCAGGCAAACAAGCGATCCGTGGCCCACACGGCTTCGCATTATCTCCTGCCCGCCGACTCGCAGGACGAATTCAATAATCACCTGGCAGCCTTCCTGGAAACCTTCGACCCGCGGGGCCACGTCGAGCAGTTACTCGTCCACCAGATGGCCACCCTCCAGTGGCAAATCCTCCGTGCTGGCGCCATGCAGGAGGCCCTCCTCGGTCTCGAAGCCGATAACTGCGCCAAAAACATTACCTCCACTTACAAGTCCCTGGACCGTCCCGCTGTCTGGGCCATTGCCTACCGTTCCCTCGAAGATAATACCCCGGCGCACCATCGCTTGGATTTGCATATCAACCGCCTCAACCGGCAATATACCAGGACTTACTCCAACTTTACCGACATGCGCGCCCGCCGCTTCGAAGATAATTGTTCTGAAACACCAACACCCGGCGTATCTCCAGTGATTCCAATAACATCCAAGCCAGAATCGGAAATCGATAACGCCGCCTCACGCACTAAGGAGCATCGATAATTCCATGCCATTCGATTTCTGGTCCCAGTTAGTCATTCTTGCCGATGTCTTCCCGGCACGCTATCATCGCCTGCCCGATGCGCCGCCGTACGAGCCCGCGCCGCCTCCCCGCTCGGAAAAACCCGCTGCGAAAAAAGAAATACACGCCGCCGCGCGCGAAGTGCACGAACTCCATTTCAAGGTCTGGAATGACTTCGCCCTCCAATTGCGCCGCGTCTTAGAACCATATTCCGAAATAGCAGCCATGGTTCGCGATATCATTTACAACGCCAACTGTCATTTCCTCAAACCCTTACAGGAAATAGGTTGGAAGGGGAGATTTGTATGATCGACACTTGGGGGGGCGACGTGATACCGTCCGGCTTCTCCGCCGATCCGGTTCAATTCGCCATCGAAGCACTCGGCTTTTCCCCTGACCCCCAACAGGCCAGTGTTCTTTCCGCCGCGCACAGCCGTGGCATTCTCTGTTGCACGCGTCAGTGGGGTAAGTCCACCACCGTCGCCGCCATGGCCGTCTATCACGCCGTTCGCCAGCCCGATGCCCTCATCCTCATCGCGGCCCCGTCCGCGCGCCAGTCCGGGCTGCTACTCCACAAGTGTGCCTCCTTCCTCGCCAGGCTCAATTTCAGCCGCCGCGGCGACGGCCTCAACCGCGCGTCCCTGCTGCTGCCCAACCGGGCACGCATCATCGCGCTGCCCAACAACGGCGACAATATTCGCGGCTTCTCTGCGCCTTCCCTCATCATCATCGACGAGGCGGCGCGAGTCCCCGATTCACTCTACTTCGACATCCTGCCCATGCTCGCCGCTTCCCCCGCTGGCCGCCTCTGGCTGCTCTCCACCCCCAATGGCAAACACGGCTTCTTCCACAACGAATGGATTGATCATGACAACGGCTTCTTCCGCCTGTCCGTCCCCGCCACCGCTTGCCCGCGCATCAAGCCCGATTTCCTCGCACAGGAGCGCGCCCGCCTGCCGCTCCACCTCTATGAGCAGGAGTACCTCTGCGCCTTCCACTCGTCTCAGAATTCGCTAATACCGGTCAGCGACATCGAAGCCTGCTACGACCTTGACATTCCCCAATGGAGCAATTGAAACATCATGTTCTTACCTTCCACGTCCCCGGCGCCCGACTCGCGCTTCTACATCGGTCTCGACCTCGGCCAGCGCTCCGACCCCGCGGCCATCGCCATCGTCCAGTACTACCCGCGTCCCACCGGCCGCGACCACGCTACCTATCAGAACCGTTACCACGCCGTCTTGCGGATCCGCCACCTCACACGCATCCCGCTCGGCTCCAGTTACCCGGCCATCGCCAACATCGTGCGCGCCACCCTCCGCAACTCGGAGTTCCAATCGCGCCCAACGCTCATCGTGGACGCCACCGGTCCCGGTCTTCCATTCCTCGATTTCTTCACCGCGAACTCCATCGAAGCGTCGCTCGTGAAACTGGTCATCACCGCATCCGGCACGCCAACCGAATCCAGCGGGTTCCACTACGTATCGAGAACGATTCTGCTAAACAACCTCGCGACACTTTTCCAGACAAGGTCACTAATGATAAACCCAAAGCTCCCATCCGCCCAGGAGGCCATCAACGAGATTACTGCCCTCGACCTCACAGGCCACAGCACCGCCCCGCACGACGACCTCGCAATCGCCATCAGCCTCGCCGCCTGGCAGGCAAACAAGGTCCACCGCCTACACAAGGAATCAAAATGACAAACGCGTTCCCACAATCCGAGTTCATCCGAGTTCATCCGGGTTTATCCGTGACCGATAACGCCACCCCGGACAACGCACCCGCCAGACCTACGACACGAATCCACACCTACGACACGAACCCAGAATGACAAATGCCTTCCCGCTTTCATCCGTGGCTATTAGATCTGCTTTAATTGAGGTAACCCTCCCGATGGAAAACCGCGAAATCGCACAACTACTCTCTGAAACTGCCGACCTCATGGAGATCGCCGGCGAAGACGGCTTCCGCATCCGCAGCTATAGGAATGGTGCGTCCGCAATCGAGGGTCTCCCCGAGCGCATCGAGGACATCCTCAAGAACCCCGCCCGCAAGGTTACCGAGATCGCGGGAATCGGCAAAGGCCTCGCCTCCGTCCTCAAGGAGATCTCCGAACGCGGTTCCTTTGAACGCCGCGACCAGATGCTCGAACGCTACCCGCCGACAGCCCTGGAACTCCTCAAAATCCAAGGCCTCGGCCCTAAGAGTATTGCTCTCATCTGGGAGCATTTCCGCGTCTCCACCATCGATGGTCTCGAGCGCCTCTGCCGCGAACAGAAGCTTCAGACTTTGCCTCGCATGGGCGGCAAACTGGAAGAAAAGGTACTCCGCTCCATCGCTCAATACCGCCAGCGCTCCGGCCGCTTCCTGCTGAGCTTCGCCACCCAAATCGCCAACGAGTTCATCGGCTTTTTCCGCGCCATGGACGGTATCGATCAGGCAACCCAAGCCGGCAGCGGACGCCGCGGCAAAGAGACCGTCGGCGACGTCGATCTGTTGGTCACCGGACCCAATGCCGACGCCGCGCTCGAAGCGTTCGTCAAGCATCCGAGCGTGCATGAAGTGCTCGTCAAGGGTGAAAACAAGGCCAGTGTCAAGGTCGGGCTCGAAGGTATCCAGGTGGATCTCCGCGCCTTGCCCAAACACAACTACGGTGCAGCCTTGCAGTACTTCACCGGCTCCAAGGAGCACAGTATCGTCCTTCGCAGCCGGGCGCTCAAGATGGGCATGACGCTCAATGAATACGGCCTCTTCCGCCTCGATAACAACGAGCTCGTTGCCTCTGAAACCGAAGAGTCCATCTACGCCGCCCTCGGCCTCGATTGGATCCCTCCCGAACTGCGCGAGAACCAGGGCGAGATTGAAGCCGCCGCCGAACACCGTCTCCCCAAGCTCATCGAGGCCAGCCAGATCCGCGGCGACCTCCACATGCATACAACCGAAACCGATGGCCGCGCGTCTCTAGAAGAGATGGCCGAATCGGCCCGGGCTCTGGGTTACGAATACATCGCGATCACGGATCATTCCAAAGCGCTCGCCATGGCCAATGGCCTCGATGAGCAGCGTGCCGTGGACTTCGCCAAACGTGTCCGCGACATCAACAAGCGCGGCATCGGCATCCATATCCTGTCGGGCCTGGAATGCGACATCAAACGCGACGGCACCATGGACCTCGCCAACGACGCCCTCGCCGAGCTCGACTTCGTTGTCGCCAGCGTCCACAGCCACATGAATCTTGAAGCCGCCGAAATGACTGACCGCCTGCTGGCCGCCCTCGAATGCCCGCACGTGCGGGTCTTCGGTCACCCCACCGGCCGCATTCTAATGCATCGCGAAGGCTTCCCATTCGACTTCGAGCGTGTCGCCAGGGAAGCCGCCCGACGCAAAGTCTGCATGGAGATCAACGCCAGCCCCGAACGCCTCGACCTGTCCGCGCCGTTCATCCGGTTAGCCAAATCGCACGGCATCCGTTTCGTCATCTCCACCGATGCCCATCACCCCAAGCATCTGCACAACATGCCGTATGGCGTCGCCATGGCCCGCCGCGGCTGGCTCACCGCCGATGACGTGCTCAACACTTACTCGCTCGCAAAGCTGCAAAAAACACTCAGCAACTAAAACCACACACATGAAACGAATCTTACTTCCACTGCTGCTGTCGCTACCCCTGATGGCCGCCGATGTCCAGATCCCGTTCGAGAAATACAAGCTCGCCAACGGACTGCGCGTCATCCTCTCGCGCGATAGCGCTACACCCGTTGTGACGGTCTACGTCCTCTACGGCGTCGGCGCGCGCTCTGAAGAGAAAGGCCGCAGCGGCTTCGCGCACCTGTTTGAACATATGATGTTCCAGGGCTCGGCCAATGCCCCCAAGGGCGTTCACTTCCAGAGTGTCGAGGCCAACGGCGGCAACCTCAACGGCAGCACGCACCCCGATTACACGGACTACTTTGAGGTGCTGCCATCGAACAAACTCGCCGTCGCCCTCTGGCTCGAATCCGATCGCATGCGCTCGCTCGCCATCACTAAAGAGAACCTCGATAACCAGAAGGAAGCGGTCAAGCAGGAGCGCCGCCTCAGCTTCGACAATCAGCCCTATGCCACCGCGATCGTCGACATCTTCCCTACGCTCGCCTTCAAGAACTGGTCGAACTCCCACTCCATTATCGGCTCTTTCGACGACCTGAACGCAGCGACCGTCGATGACGTCTCCAAATTCTTCAAGACCTACTACGCGCCGAACAACGCGGTGCTCGCTATCGTCGGTGACTTCCAGGTGCCCGCAACCAAAAAGCTCATCGAGCAGTACTTCGCCGACATCGCCTCGCAGCCGCAGCCCAAGCACCCGGACATGACCGAGCCCGAGCAGACCGCGCCGCGCCGCCAGTCTTATAAGGATGCGCTCGCCAAAGTGCCGGTCCTCTGCATCGCTTATCCCGGCCCCAAACGCCGATCTCCGGACTTCTACGCGCTCAACATGCTCGATGTCGTGTTGACCGCCGGCGAGTCATCGCGCCTGTATCTGAATCTGGTCAAAGGCAAAAAGTCACTGCTTGGTTACGAGTCCAACCTCGGCTGGCCCTTCGCCAGCAACACCGATTACATGCACCCCGGCATCTACGGCTTCAACCTCACCTACAATCCATCGTTCAGTTCCAAGCAGATTCTCGAGCAGTTCCAGCAGGAGTTGACCTCGCTCGAAACCACCCCCGTCAGTGAGAAGGAACTGAACCGCGCCCGCGCCACCATGCGGGCCACTCGCATCCGCAGTCTGCAGTCCACCATGACCCGCGCGCAGCTTCTAGCCCAGTACGAGCTGTTCGATGGCAACCCCGAAATGCTGAACACTGAGCTCGATGCCTACCTCGCGGTCACCCCACAGCAGATTCAGGCCGCCGCGAAGAAGTTTCTCGTGGCCAAAAGACAATCGGTGCTCGAAGTGCAGCCCGCGCCCGCTGAAGCGAAGCCCGCCAAACCGGCGCTGTAAAGGAGAACCAGAGATGAAAGCCGTAATCTTATTCACTGCCGCAATGGCGCTGGCGCATGCCCAAACCATCGACCGCACCAAGCCCCCGGAAACGCCGCCGCTCTCTCCGTTCAAGTTGCCCGCGGTGAAAGAGTCAAAGCTCGCCAACGGCCTCACGGTTCTCATGGTGGAAGATAAGCGCATCCCGCTCGTCACCCTGCGCCTGGTCTTCAACGGTGGCGACCGCTTCGATCCACCGGCGCAGCCAGGCCTCGCCGAAACCGTGGCATCGCTGCTCAAGGAAGGCACGGCCACACGCTCGTCGCGGCAGTTGGCGGAAGAGCTCGCCGACATCGGCGCGTCGCTCGACGCAGGCGCCGGCGCTGACTCGATGAACATCTCCGGCAACACGTTGTCCGAGCACCTGGCGAAGCTGCTCGCCATGGCCGCCGATGTCGCTCGCAATGCCAGCTTCCCGCAGGAGGAGATCGACCTCCGCAAAGGGAACCGCGTGCAGGAGCTCGCCATGCAGCGTTCGCAATCCGCCACGCTCGCCAACGAGAAGCTGAGCAAGCTCGTCTTCGGCAAGCACCCCTACGCGCAGACGCTGCCGACGCCCGCTGCCATCTCTTCCATACAACGCAAAGACCTCCTCGCCTACCGCGACAAAGTGCTCGTGCCGGGCAATGCCACGCTGGTACTCGTTGGCGCCATCCCATCGGAAGCCCAGACCCTCGCAATGATCAAACAGAGCTTCGATAGTTGGGCCGCCAAGCCGGTGCCCGCGCTGCCGGGCGGCGATATCCCCGCGCCCGCGAAGTCCATCACGTTGATTGACCGTGCCGGCTCCGCGCAAGCCGATATCCAGATCGGACGCCACACCGTCAACCGCCTGCATCCCGATTACATGCCGCTCGTCGTCGCCACCACCATCCTCGGCGGCGGTGCGAGCTCGCGTCTTTTCGTGAACATCCGCGAAAAGCAGGGCTACGCCTACGACGCCAGCGCGCATCAAATGGCCTACAAGGACACGGCGATTGTGAGTGTCTCCACACAGGTCCGCGATGAAGTCCTCGAACCCGCCCTGAAAGCCGTCATTGCCGAGCTCGAAAAGATGGGCAAGGAGCCCGTCACCCCGCAGGAGCTGTCCAACATGAAGAACTACCTCAACGGCATCTTCGTGATGGGCCTTACCAGCCAGGGCGGCGTGGCCAGCCAACTGGCCGGCATGAAGGTGAACGGGCTGCCGTTCTCCTTCCTGGAACAGTACGTCACTCGCATCCGCTCGGTGGAGCCCGATCAGATTCAGCGCGTGGCAGCGAAGTACTTCTCACCCTCCAACCTCACGGTGGTGGTGGTAGGTGACGGCAACAAGATCGGACCGGCCCTCGGTAAGTTCGGCAAAGTGACCGGTGAAAAGGCGCAATGAAGAAGCTGCTCAAACGCACGGTGCTGCATGAGAACCGCCTCTTCACTGTCTCGGAGAACCGGCTCATCGACCCCGCCGGTCACAAGATCGACCGCATCCTGGTGGAGCATCAAGGCTCCACCGTGGCGCTGCCCACCGATGGCAACGGCAACGTGCTGCTCGTCAGGCAGTACCGCTTCCCGGCCCGCGCCTACATGTGGGAACTGCCCGCCGGCAAGATCGACCCGGGGGAATCTGCCCTGCAAGCCGCCAAACGCGAGTTGATCGAGGAGACCGGCTATCGCGCAAAACGCTGGAAGAAGCTCACCACCTTCTATCCGAGCCCCGGCTTCCACGGCGAGTGGATGTCCATCTTCCTCGCCGAAAACCTCGTTGCCGGTGAGCGCGAGGTGATTGAAGACGAGCACCTCGAAATCAAGTGGTTCTCCGTTGCATGGGTGGAGCAGCAGATCCGCCGGGGCAAGATCTTCGACGCCAAGACCATCATCGGCATGTGCCTCTGGCGCAACGCGACTTAGCACACCCGGCGCAGGCGGGTGTGCTATATTTCGCCTAAAGAGAGGGCTATCAATGAACGCTATCCGGCTGTTCGTCGTGCTCATTATGCCTTGCTTATTGCAGGCGGAGCTAACCTTGGAGCAGAAACTATCTGACTTCCAATACGTTGCCAGTGTATACGCAAAGAACTATGGACCTTACGAATGGAAGGTCGTAACCCAGAAGTTCGATATGTTGAACATCGGCCCATGGCTGGCCCGAGTGAGCGCCACGAAGACGGATCTGGAGTTCTACGATTTGCTTTCGGAATACGTGGCGAGTCTGAATGATGCCCACGATAGTTACTTTCTACCAACAAGCTATGTGGCCCGATTGAACTTCACGGTTGATATCTATGATGATAAGTTGATTGTCGACTCCATTAACCGGACTCGTTTGCCGGCTTTGGAGTTCGGTGCCTCGATCGGCTACGAACTGGTCTCCATCGACGGCGTGGATGCGCGGAGGATTCTCGAGCGGCTGTTGCGCTATGGCATCGCTGCCAATGAACGGAGTACGAGACGGCTTGCCGCCCAGCTCATCACGTCGCGATCGCAGTCCGCGATTCCGGACGCCGCCAACGTTCCGGAGATATCGACTGTGGTGTTCCGCCGTACGGACGGTAAACTCGAGACCTATCGGATTCCCTGGACCAAGTCGGGCCTGCCCCTGGTGAGCGTTGGCAAACTGCCGTCTCCGGTATCGCCCCGGGATGCGGCCGCAGCGATGGACCCGGAGACTGTGCTCGGCCAATTGCAGAACTGCCTGCTGCCCGACAAGGCGGTAAACAACTACGGATCGGTGGCCCCGGTTTTCAGCACGGCTATCAGTGTGGGCTATACACCGCGAATGGGCTTATCCGCCCAGGACTTCTTTTACTCGGGTGTGTTCAATCTGGGGATCTACAACGTGGGCTACATCCGTATTCCCAACTTCTCGGGCCCTACCGCGGCCATTGCGGCATTCCAGCGCGAGATAGCATACTTCCAGGCGAACACGGATGGGCTGATTGTCGATGTCATGCGAAATCCCGGGGGTAACGCCGGTTATGCCAATAGACTCCTCAGTTTCCTGATGCCCACGAACTGGACGGCGGTTGGCTTTGAGGTACGTGCGACATCGTTCTGGGTGGTGGCCATATCGTCGGCATTGGAGCAACTAAAAGCAGGCAATGCTCCCGCGAGTCTCATCGCCCAGTTTCAGGCGCTGATGGATGAGATTGTGTCGGCGAACGAGCAGATGCGCGGCACCACTCGTCCGATCGCGCTCGATACCGCGACGCTCGACCGCGAGCCGGCGAAAGACAACAGCGGTTCGGTGCTCGCCTACACCAAGCCGATTCTGGTGCTGATTGACGAAACGTCGGCGTCGGCGGCGGACATGTTTGCCGCCACGATTCAGGACAACCAGCGTGGACCGTTGTTTGGAATGCGAACAATGGGGGCGGGCGGAAACGTGATTAGTTGGGCAGGCGGTAGTTATTCACAAGGCTCGATGACGGTGACGCAGAGCTTGATGGTTCGAAGCACGGATGTGGTGACCCCGGACTTCGCTGTGACACGTTATGTGGAGAACGTCGGTGTCCGGCCCGATATCGAGTACGACTACATGACCATCGAGAACCTTCGCCGGCAGGGAGGCGCCTTTGTGGATGCCATGCTATTGGCAATCTACCAACATATCAGCGCCAGCAGGCAATAGAAGGAGGACCCCATGAAGAAGCTAATCGCATGCTTGATGATTTGGGCAGCCTCCGCAGCCGCCCAGAAACTGACGCCGGCGCAGAAGGACGCGGATTTCCGCTATATGGTGAGCCTGTACGCGACTTACTACGCGCCCATTGATTGGAAGAATACCCTCTTCCAGGTGGATATGCTGAATCTCAAGCCGTGGCTGGACAAAGTGGCACGGACTACCACGGACCTGGACTTCTACGAGGTGTGCGCGCAGTACATACAAGCTCTGAACGATACCCACGTGAACTATACGCTCCCATCGAATTTCAACGCCACCCTCGGGTTCGGCGTCGATCTGTACGACGGAGTGTTGCTGATCGACACGATCAACCGGACGACGCTGCCTGTGGCCACCTATCCCTTTGGGATTGGCGACGAGCTCATTTCCATCGACGGAGAAAGCGCGCTCGAAGTGGCGCGGAAGCTGGCTATCTATTCGCCGCAGGGCAATCCGCGCGCCTCGTTGCGGCAAGGCGCGTCTCGGATTACTTCGCGGGCGCAGTCGCGGTTTCCGCATGCCGTGGATTTGGGAGAATCGGCGGAGGTAGTGATTCAACGGCAAAATGGCGCGGTTGAGACTTACACGCTGCCGTGGATTAAGACGGGTACGCCGCTGTCGGTTGGTCCGGTGCCCTCGCCGCGGCGCGCCACTGGTGCCCGATCGGCGGTGGTGTCGCCCGACCCTCTGGAAGAGCTGCAATGGTCCGGGATAACCGATGCGGATTTACTCGGAGTGAACGGATACGGGGCACGCAATCCGATCTATGTTTCCGCGCTTCCCGCAACATTCACGCGGCGGCTGGGCGGAGCAGCGGCGGATTTCTTCTACTCCGGCGTGTTTCAAAGAGACGGTCTTCGCATTGGCTACATCCGCATTCCGAACTACTCGCCGGCATCCACTGCCGCCGCGTCGGCCGTGTTTCAGGCGGAGGTGGATTTCTTCAACGCGAATACGGATGGCCTGGTGGTAGACGAGATGCGCAACACCGGTGGCAACCTCTGCTTTGGCGAAGATCTCGCGCGGCGGTTGACCCCCTATCCCTTCCAGGCGACCGGCTTCGCGGCGAGGCCGTTTTGGAACCGCGTGCGGAGTTTCTATCAAGCACTTGTGAATAGCAAAACTGCCGGTGGCCCGATTGAGGTGATCGAGCAGTACGAACTCCTATACAACGAGTTGCTGTCGGCAGCTCAGGAAGGGCGCACGCTTACCAAACCGGTGCCCATCTGCTCCAGCAGCCTGATGCGCACTCCATACATCGGCAATGATGGAAACATCAGTGCCTACAGCAAGCCGGTGCTGGTGATCATTGACGATTTTTCGACATCCACGGCGGATTCCTTTGCCGGGATGATGCAGGATTCCGGGCGCGCGGTTCTGTTTGGCATGCGGTCCAACGGCGCCGGCGGCAACAACACAGGCTTTGACGCAGGCGCCTATTCGGAAGCCTCCGTGGGGATGACTATTGCCTTGCAGGTCCGTCCCAATGTGCGCGCTATCGAGGGATTCCCGGCGTCCCAATACATCGAGAACGCCGGGGTGCGGCCGGATATTCAGAACGACTACATGACGAAGGAGAATCTGTTGGGGAACGGCGCCACGTTCATCAACGATTTCCTTGACGCGATCGCCAATCACATTCGCCAATCGCGATAGTCCGTGACGCAGCTCAGAACATCAGCCGTAAGGAGAGCTGCACCTTGCGCGGATCGCGGGTTCCGGTGAGCGCTCCGAAGTTGGCGTTGATCTGTTGACCCGCCGGGTTGAAGCGGGCCGTCGTATCGTAGCCGTTGAATTGGGAGTGGTTCCACGCGTTGTAGAACTCGCCCCGGAGTTGGAAGTAGCGCCCTTCGCCCTTCCATGGGATGCGCTTGGAGACGCTGATGTCCCAGTTATTCCAGGCCGGGTTGCGCAGGATGCCGATACCGGCGGTCCCGAAGGTGCGCTGCGCAGGCCGTGTGAAGGCCGCCGTGTTGAAGTTTTTCGTGAATGACCGCTGGTCCTTCGGCAGGTTCGGATCGCCCACTACATCGATGCGGGCGCCTTCCTGCGAGCCCGTGATGTCCTGGCCGTCCGACGTGCTGAAGCCCGGAGTGAACGGTGTGCCGGTCATGAATGTAGAGATGCCCGAGAGTTGCCAGTTGTCGATCAGCACCTCGAGCATCTTGTTGTTGTGCTTCTTGCCGAAGCCCGGCAAATCCCACGTGTAGTTGATCGCCATCATATGGCGGATGTCGTAGCCGAGCGGTCCGTAATTGCGCTGGCGGGCGGGGAAGTAAAAACTCAAACCGCCGAAGTCGCCGTCGGAGACACCCAGCGTCTTCGACCATGTGTAAGAGACGCCGTATTGGATGCCGCGCGACATGCGGCGGTTGGCCGCCACTTGCAGGCCGTGATAGTTGGAGGTGCCGTCGAAGGTCCGCATGTTCACGACGCCCATGCCCAGGTAGGGCCGCAGGTAGTTGTCCGGCAGTGGACTGCCTGTGGTTGTGTCGACGTACTTCGGGTCGAAGTGGCCGTACATCGGGATGGAGTTGATGTTGCGTTGTTCGATCAGATGCCGCGCCATGCTGCCGACGTAGGATACGTCCAGCACCGAATGGAATCCGATCTCGCGCTGCACACCGAAGCTGAAGTTCATCGTGGTGGGCAACGGCTGATTGGCGCTCTCCACAACGGTGACGCCGGGGGGTCCGACAACGCCGGTGGATTGCAGGAACGTATCCAGGTTGCCGAACGACACCGTCGGGTTGTAGGAGACCGGCGGTTGACCCACGGTGCCCGAGTAGACGTTGCCTTGCGGCCGGTCGTAGAACATGCCGAAGCCGCCGCGAATGGCCATCTTGCCGTTCCCCATCGGGTCGTAGGCAAAGCCGAACCGCGGCGCCAGTGATAGCGACGTGGTGTACAGTCCGTCCGGTGCGCCTTTGCCTCCGATGGCCATGCCCGGCGCGTAGTTGCCCGAGCCCGGTACAAACAGTCCGATGTAGGTGACCGGTGCGATCGCCCCGTTGCGCGGGTCAATGGCGACGCGCTTCTTGTTCGCGTCAAGGCCGGGCCGGTACATCACCGCCGCCGTCCTGGTGTCGAAGGTGGAGGGGATGAACGTGGTGAGGAACTGGCGGATATCATGCGTCGCGGGAGCCGAGTAGAAACGAAGCCCCAACTCAAGCGTGAGCCGCTTGGACACTTTCCACGAATCCTGCGCATAGAACTCCGCCTGCGTGTAGCGGTACAGCGAGTAGGTGCGCAGGCTGGCCTCCGAGTAACTGTTGAAGTTGCCCAGCAGCGCGTTGGAGAAGGCATAGTTGGAATCGAACGGGTTGTTGGTGTTGCGCCCGAAGTCGAAGGCGCCGCGGGTATTGCCGCCGCCCACTTCGTCCTTGCGCATCCGCTCGATGTAGATGCCGCCCTTGAGCGTGTGAGTCGCCTGCACCTTGGTGAGGTTGTAGACCCACGAGAATACCGGGTTCTCGTTGTGATAGGGAATGTTGCCGATGCCGCCGTTGATGGCGCTGGCGACGCCGCCGAAAGTGACGTTCGGAATCGCCCCGGACTCGTTTCCGGATGGAAACCACTGCCCGATGTTTGCCATCTTGCTACGGGCGATCAGGCTCGGATCGCTCGGATTGAACGCCTGCCCTCGTGTGCTCACCCCCATGGTGAATTCGTTCACCAGCGTCGGGCTGAACGTCTTGGCGATGTGCAGCAGAACCCCGCGGCCGTGCTGCCAGCGGTAGGTGTTGTACATGTCGAAGTTGTGGCTGCCGGCGGTCCAGTTGTTATAGGGCCAGTTCTCATCGTCGTTATCCTGAGTCCCGCGGAAGTAGGCATTCAGCGTGGGGCTGATGTTGTAGTCGATGCGGAACAGGTCTTCGCGGCGAGGGAATGCCCCGCTCACATTCGACCGGTAGTTGCGCGAGTAGCGCAGCGCCGGATCCGCTTCCGTATAGTTGGGGAGCGGGAAGAAGTTGAGAACCGCAAGGCCGGTTTTGTTGATGCGCGACGCCGGGATCAGGTTTCCGGGGAATTGGAGCGCTGTAGTCGGGTCCTTGATGGCGATGACCGCGCCGTTCACGTCGCGGGTTTGGGAGAAGTCGCCGCTGCGTTCCAGGCTGGTGGGCGTAGTGACGAACTGCGTGCCGGGGTAACTGCGGCGGCGCACGAATTCCTGCGACCAGAAGAAGAACAGCTTGTCCTTATTGCGGTTGAAACTCTTCAAGTAGATCGGTCCGCCGATGGTGTAGCCGAAGTTCTGAATGCGCTCCACCGGCCGCACGGTGTTGGTGCGGTTGCGGAAGAAGCTGTTGGCATAGAGGCTTTCGTGACGGTAGTACCAGTAGCTGCTGCCGTGGAACTGCTGCGTGCCGCTCTTGACCGTGACGTTGATGGTACCGGCGGCGCTGCGGCCATACTCGGCCTGATAGTTGCTGGTCAGCACCTTTACTTCCGCCACGGCATCCATGTTGGGCTGCACGTGTGAGCCGCCATTGGAGCCGGTGTCGGTGTTCTGCACTCCGTCGAGCGCGAAGTTGATGGAGGTGTCGCGGCCACCGTTGATGTGCAGGCCGCCGCCGCCCGATCCTTTGGATACGTCGCGCGACTGCATGTTGGCGTCATAGATGCCCGGCAGTGTGGCCAGCAACGCTACGAAGTCGCGTCCGCGGATGGCGGTGTTCTGCAACTGCGTGCCGGAGACGAGGCCGGATCGCTCGCTGGAGATTGTCTGCACAGGGGTGATTTCAGCCATCACCTCGAGCCGTTCGGTCACCTGGCCGACCTGCATGACGACGTCGCCCAAGGTGCGACGTTCGCTCATGGTCAGGCTGACGTTCTTCACCTGGTAGGTCCGGAAGCCCGCGGAGGACACATCCACGGAATACGTGCCCGGAAGCACGCTGGAAAAGACAAAGACTCCGGACTCGTTCGACCGGATTGTCTGGGCCGCGCGAGTCTCCTGATTGGTAAGTATGATTTGAGCGCCTGGAATCACTGAGCCGGTGGAATCGACGATTGTGCCGGTGATGACTCCGCTTATGGATTGCCCGAGGGCAGTTAAGGCTAGTAGCAGGAAGAGGACTCCTGCCGTAGCGAGACAGCGATTGTTCCTCATGGCCAGCAGTATAGTCCTATTTTTTACTGTTGAACAGTAACGATTACTGTATGGCAGATGGAGGTGTCGCGCTACACTGAAGCTCGCACGACTGCGTGCGCTGGCCGCGGCGTCGGGGGGAAACAATGCGCGGTTGACGGAGATGATTCAGAGGCGGGTGGCGGAGATTCACACGAGCCGCGGTATCGCCCGCGCCACCATCTGCGCCGCAGCCTTCCGTTCCAACCGGCCCGCGCGGTGCTGCAACTCCGGAGTAGCGGCGTGCCGCAAGGCTTCGCGCGTGAACTCGAGCGCCATTGTGTAATTGCGCTCCCGGTGTTCGTAATACTTGGCCAGTTCTTCCAGCGCCGCGATGCGGTGCGGATTGCGAATCTGCGCCAGTTCGGAATACATGGCCACGGCACCAGCCTCACGCCCGACTTTGCGTTCGAGCTGTGCGATGTCCCACATGGTCCGATACAGCAGTTCGTCGTTGAGACGGCGCGTGATCGCCTCACGCATCCAGCCGAGCGCGTCTTCGTGCCGTTCGGCCTTTCGCATCCAGCGCGCGATGCCGATCATCTCCGCGCCATGCACGAGGCGCGCGGAAGCGGGGTCCCTGAAGGCATGCGGCACAATCGCCGTCAGGCAAGCGAGCGTCAGAATGTCGATCGCGTTGTGATGAAACACCGGAACCAGGCGGTCGATCTCGCCTTTGCGCAGATAGTCGAAGTAGATGTACGGAATAATCTCGCCGGGCACGTCGCCGTCGCGTTCCACGCCGAGGATCTGGTTTTCCAGTTCGATGAGGCGGCAGGAATCGAGGCGCAGTTTCCAAAGGCGGCGCGCGCCGTATAGCAGGTCGAGGTGGGCCATGCGCTCAAAGGGCGGCTTCATGCGCGACATGCGGAAACGGGTTTCGAGCAGCGGTTGATCGAACGCCTTGCCGTTGTAGGTCACCAGGACGTCGAACGGCTCCAGGTCCTGGCATAGTGCTTCCAGCGCGCTTGCTTCTTCACCGGGCTCGCGGAGGAAATACTGTTTGACTCGGAAGCCTTGCGGGGTGGCATAGCCGATGCCGATGAGGAACGCGTAGGTGCCGGTGCCGCCGGCGAGTCCCGTGGTTTCGGTATCGAGGTAGACCCAGCGCAGCGGATGCGCGGCGGGCACGGTTTGTTCGGAGACTTCATCCAGCAGGTCTTCGGGGAGTTCGGCGAGCGTCGAGATATCCATGCTGCCGTGGCGGCGGTGCCGTTCCCAGAAGCGGAACGTCTGGTAGTGGACGCCGGAGTTGGTGGTGACCGCTTCGCCGGAGAGCCATTCTTCCACGTAGAGGCGCTCGCGTTTGGGGCGTTCGGAAGCGGGCGTGACGGGAGTGTGGGGTGACGGTTGGCCGGGCGTGGGCTCGTACTTGCGGTCGATGCGAGCCATGCGGCGGCGAAGGATTTCGAGTTGCTGTTGCCGTGAGAGGATGGTATCCACTTCCCTATTTGTTCGCCCTGGCGATTGTCCTAATTTAGCATGGGCGGAGGGCACGATGGACATTTTGATTTGATTGATAGAATACGGAGGTGTTTCGTCGAATGATTCTGTTGAGCGTATGGATCACCGCGAGTGTTGTGTCGTCAGCGCAAACGCCGGCGTCCCTGCAACCACTACTGGAGAAGTCCTGCATCGGCTGCCACGCAGGCAAAGCAGCCAAGGCCGGTCTTGATCTGCGCGCGCTCCCCTGGCGGCTGGAAGACCGATCCAATCGCGAACGCTGGATCCGTGTGCACGACCGCGTGGAAAAGCACGAAATGCCTCCCAAAGGCGTAGCGATGCCAGCCGCCGCGCGCGAGTCTCTTCTGCGCGAACTACGAACTCCACTCCTGCAAGCCGACCGCGCCGACGTCGACAGACACGGCCGCGGGCCGATGCGGCGTTTGAATCGCGACGAGTACGAGCAGAACCTCCGCGACATTCTGCACCTGCCGCATCTCGACATCCGCGACATGCTGCCCGAAGATCGCGAGGCGCACCACTTCAACAAAGTCTCGGAATCGCTCGACATGTCGCGTGTGCAGTTGACCGCCTACCTCGATGCTACTGAAGCTGCTCTCCGTCAAGCGATGGTGACCGAAGCGGCGCCGCCCGCGGTGATCAAATTCCGCACTTCGGGATACCGTCTGTTTCCGGGCCTTCGGAGCACTGGCGGTCGAGAGTCGATGTTCTTCCTTCGCGGCGACACAGGGATCAACGTCGCGCGCGAACGCGCCAATCCAGTCACTAAGGAAGAAGAGCAGGACCCCACCATCGAAATGGGTTTGTTCCGTTCCCCGGGCTGGCCCTATGGAGCGTTTCCTCGTGGCTTCTCCGCTCCGCGTGCCGGTGACTACCGCGTGCGATTCGAAGCGCGCGCCGTGCTCCAGCATCCTGGCTTCACGGTGACCAAGGCCGGGAAAGCTGTGCCGATGACATTCCGCTCGCGGCGTCCCACCAATCACGACATTGCAGAAGACGTGAAATCCGTCGGGGGCATCCTGGAAATTCAACCAGGCTCGCACGTCTATGAGACCACCGTGCGGCTGGAGAAAGGACAGACCGTTGAGTATGGACTGCTCGGCCTTCCGGTCCCGCAAGTGGATGCCATTCCGAGCCAGCCGGGGAGCTATCGCTATCCTCCGTTTCCGCCCGGCGGTCAGCCAGGCATCGCCATGCGCTGGCTGGAAATCGAAGGACCGTTCACAACCGGGACGTGGCCGCCCGCCAGTCATCGTGTCCTGTTCGACGAGTTGGGTGTGAAGCCCGAGCCCGCGAATGTAAAGGCCGAAGCGCGGCGATTGCTGCGACGATTCATTGAGGGGGCGGCTCGCGGTCCAGTGCCCGATGCGGCAGTGAAGAAATTCGAACACCTCGTCGAAGCGCGGCTCGACAACAAAGAACCGTTCGCCGAAGCGATGCTCGCCGGCTATCAGGCATTTCTTTGCTCGGGTTTGTTCCTCTATTTGCCGGAACCGCGCGACGATTACGCCGTTGCCCAGCGTCTCTCGCACTTGCTTGCGAATTCGAAGCCGGACGCGGCATTGATGGAACAGGCGCGCGGGGGCCGGCTCCGTCAACCGAAGACACTGCGCGCCGAAACCGAACGCCTCATCGCTTCCACTTCGTTCGAGCGTTTTGTGGACAGCTTCGCCGGCTACTGGCTCAACCTGCGTCAGCTTCGCCGCGACGATCCCGACATCCGGCTCTATCCGGAATACCGGCTGGATGAGTATCTCGTCGATTCGATGGAGCGCGAGACATTGGCGTTCGTGACCGCGATGATCCGCGAGAACCTGCCTGTGCGCAACCTCGTGGATGCCGGCTTCGTGTTCGTCAACGACCGGCTGGCGCGACACTACGGGCTGGGCGAAATCACAGGATCGGCATTGCGCCGGATCACTGTCCCCAAGGACAGTCCGCGTGGTGGCCTGCTTGGCCAAGGCGCCATTTTGAAGATCACCGCGAACGGCACGTCGTCCTCGCCGGTCTTGCGCGGGGCATGGATCATGGACCGCATCGTAGGGGAGCCGCCGCCACCACCTCCGCCCGGTGTGCCCGCGGTTGAGCCGGACATTCGAGGCGCCAAGACCATTCGCGATCAACTGGCGCTGCACACGAAATCGGAGGCCTGCGCGTCGTGCCATGCGAAGTTCGATCCCGCGGGGCTGGCGCTGGAAAACTTCGACATCCTGGGGGCGTGGCGGACTCGCTATCGCGGCGTTGCCGAAGGCGAGCGGGTCAGCGGCATCGACCACACTGGTCACGACTACGCGTACACGATCGCCGGCGCAGTGGACGCACATGGCGCATTCGCCGACGGACGGCCATTCCAGGATGTGCGCGATTTGAAGAAGGCGCTCGCGGCCAGACCACGCGTGCTGGCGCGCAATCTACTACATCAGTTCACTGTCTATGCCACGGGAACTCCGGTGCGATTTTCAGACCGGCCGGAAATAGAAGCAATGCTGGACAAGTGCGCACCTGGAGACTATCGCGTTGGCGATCTGCTGCACACGCTCACGCAAAGCAGGATCTTTTTGGGAGGGCAATCAAAATGACTGGACCATACGTATGCCGGCGGTTGATGGTGTCGCGCAGAGAGATGTTGCGCGGGGCGGGTGTCGCCCTCGGATTGCCGTTGCTGGAATGCATGACGCCTGCCTTGGTACGAGCCGCGGCCGAACCACCGCGCCGTATGCTGATCATCGCCAACAATCTCGGCGTACTGCCGAAGTATTTTTTCCCCTCTACCGCCGGGCGCGACTATGAACTGTCGCCCTACCTCACGGGACTTGCGGAGAATCGCAAAGAGTTCACGGTGTTCACGGGCCTATCGCATCCGGGTGTGAGCGGCGGCCACAGCACCGACAATTGCTTTCTCACCGCGGCCCGGGGCGCGTTCAAGAGCGGCTTCCGTAATTCGATTTCACTCGATCAGTTCGCCGCCGAGAAACTCGGGCAGGTGACGCGCTTCTCCTCGCTGAACCTCGGCGTGAACGTCGACAAAGGCAACCGCAGCTTGTCCTTCACACGCGATGGTGTCCTGCTTCCCGCGGAAGACAGTGCCCCACGACTCTACGAGCGAATGTTCGTGCAGGGCGACAAGGAAGCGGTTGCGCGTCAGATTCACAGGCTGGAAGGGCGGGGGAGCATCCTGGACACCTTGATGGACGAGACGCGCCGCTTCAGCAGCAAGCTGACCTCGGAGGACAAGGCCCGGCTCGATCAATATGTGACGTCGGTGCGGGAGGTGGAAGAGCGTCTGCGAATCGCACGCGCCTGGGAGACACGGCCCAAGCCGCAGCCGGCACAGCCAGCGCCGCCGGAGTTGACCGATCGCAAACTGTTCTTCGAAAAATTCGATTTGATGATCGAGATGGCCGAGTTGGCGATGGAGTCCGATTCGACGCGAATCGTCACGCTGATGGTGGATGCCTTCTTCACGCCGGTCTTCCAGTTGACCGCGCAGCAGACCTCCACCGACGGCTATCACGGGCTCTCGCATCACGGGCAGGCCGAATCGAAGGTGAGCCAGCTACAGGCAGTCGATCGCCGTCAGATGGCGCTTCTCAACAAGCTCATCGGACGGCTGGCGGCCAAGCGAGAGAACGGCACGCGCATGCTCGATCGCACCATGGTCCTCTATGGCAGCAACATGGGCGACGCCAATATTCACGACAACACCAATCTGCCGATCATCCTCGCCGGCGGCGGCTTCCAACACGGCCAGCATTTGATGTTCAAGCGAGACAACAATCTTCCGCTATGCAATTTGTTCGTGGTCATGCTGCAGCGTATGGGCATCGAAGCGAGCGCCTTCGCCAGCAGTAGCGGCACTGTTCCCGGGTTGGAGTTCGCATGACACGCGCCTGGATCTTGATGGCGTGCGCCGCGGTGGTCGCTGCCGCCGCACCACGTGCGGAGATCCGATTGGCCGGCGACTGGGCGGTGTCCGTGAAGGCCGGGGACATCCAAGCCGTGGTGCCGGTCCCGCGGCCCGAAATCGTGACGGTGACCGAAGAACGTTATGCCACGTTGATGGAGTTCGACGCGAAGGCCGCGCCGTGGCGAAGAGGCACGCGACTCGCCGGCGTGATCGCGGAAGAGTGCACGATGCAAGGCTCGCTCGATCCCGCAAGCCTGGTGGTGCGCGGCTTCGCGGGAAGGGCCTTGCGCAAGGGCGTGGACTACGAAGCGGATCTCGATGCCGGCACCGTAGGGCGTCTTCCCGGCGGAGCAATCAAAGCGGATCAGCCGGTGTGGATGAGCTACAAGTACGTCAGGCAGCGCATCGATTCCATCGTCGTTACTGCTGATGGGAAGGTGGCACTGCAAATGGGGGCATCGCATGCCGTGTTGCCCGAACCGCCTGCGGTGAACGGGGAGCGGTTAGCCAATGTCTTCCTGTCCGGCAGACTGAGCGCGCTGACTGAGGACAACCTCTTTCCCATCCTCGAAGGCGCTTACCCGGAGAGGACGCGAAGCGCCGCAACCGATGCCGAAGCGCGCCTGCCGAATGCGCTGCGCAAATTACGGAGCGGCGAACGGCTGAAGATCCTCGCATGGGGTGACAGCGTGACGACTTTCCAGCGATGGCAGGTGATGTTCGTCAACAGGCTGAAGGCGCGATTCCCGCAAGCCAATATCGAACTGATCACTGAGGCCTGGGGCGGCCGCAACACCGGCAGCTATTTGAAGGAACCGCCCGGCAGCGTGCACAACTATCAGGAAAAGGTGCTGGCGCCGCAGCCCGACCTGATCATCTCCGAGTTCGTGAACGACGCCGGCTTGAATGAACAGCAGGTGGAGCAACGGTACAGTCAATTGCTGGCTGACTTTCAGAAGATCGGAGCGGAGTGGATCGTCCTCACGCCGCATTATGTCCGGCCCGATTGGATGAAATTGACACGGCAGCGGGACATCGACGATGACCCGCGCCCGTATGTGAAAGGACTGCGATTGTTCGCGGAAAAGAACCCTGTCGCACTCGCCGACGCATCGTTGCGTTACGGGCGTTTATGGAGGCAGGGCATCCCTTATCTGACGTTGATGGAGAACAACATCAACCATCCAAACATGCTGGGGCACGCATTGTTCGCGGATGCATTGATGGCGCTGTTTCCATAGCTGCCGCCGGCCGCACGTCCTTGAGCTGCACGCTCCAGGGCGAATAGCCGCGGGACAGCGAGTAGAGGTCCTCATCAAATGAAACAACAGCATCCACGCGAGCGCCGGGCCGCAGTTCCTCCAACCGCTCGGCGAAGTTCCAGGCCTTCAGCGTAAGGGCGCGGCCGTTGCTGCGCAGCCGCAACCGCAGGTGCTTCTCTTTGAAGACCACGGGCTCTTCGCAGACTGTGGCGTCGAGGACGGCGAACAGCGGAGACGGGTTTCCCGCACCGAACGGCGCAAGGGCCAGAATCTCCGCCACGCTGTCATCGTTCACTTCGTGGAACGAGACCACGGCGTCGATATCGACATGCGGCCGGAAGTCTTCCGGCGTGAGCCGCTGGAGGGCGTACTGGTTGAAACGATCGCGGAATTCCGTAACGCGGTGCTTGTCAACAGTGAGTCCCGCAGCCATGGCGTGGCCTCCGTAGCGCAGGAATACGTCGCGCATCGAATCGAGCGCGTCGAGCAGATGAAACGGAGCGATGCTGCGGCCGGAGCCTTGCGCCTTGCCGTCCTCCTGGCCGAGGACGAAAGCGGGCCGGCAAAAGCGTTCCACCAGCCGGCTGGCCACGATGCCGAGCACGCCGCGGTGCCAGCCTTCGCCGCAAAAGACGAGAGCGGCCTGGTCATCGGTGATGGGGACGCGCTGGCATTCTTCGAGAATCGCCGCGACGATTTCGGCTTCGGTCTCCTGCCGCTCCTGATTGAGGCCGTGCAGGCGCGTGGCAATGGTCTTGGCCTCAGTGTCGTCGGCTGTGAGAAACAGGCGGATGACGTCGTTGGCTTCCGCCATGCGCCCTGCGGCGTTGATCCGCGGGGCGACACGAAATGCGATATCGCCGGCGCTGGGGACTTTGCCGTCCTCGAAGCCGGAGACTTGCATCAGCGCACGCAGCCCCGTGTTGTTGAGTTTGCGAAAGCCGGCGAGGCCGTGTTTGACGATGATGCGGTTCTCGCCGGAGAGCGGAACGACATCGGCCACGGTGGCCAGTGCGACGATCTTGAGGAACGATTCCTCAATGCGCCGGACTCTCTGTTGCGGCCAGCCGAGCTGGCTCATCAGAGCCTGGACGAGTTTGAAGGTGACGCCCGCTCCGCACAGGTTCTTATCGGGATAGGGGCAATCGGGGCGGTTTGGGTTCAGAACAGCAAGCGCGGGCGGCAGCTCCTCTTCCGGAAGGTGGTGATCGGTGATGATGACATCCAGACCAAGCGTCGCCGCATGCTTAACGACATCGGCGGCGCGAATGCCTGTATCGACGCTGATGACGAGCGAGATGCCTTGGCTCACGGCTTGGTCCATGACGTCGGCACGCATGCCGTATCCGTCCTTGAGGCGGTGGGGAATGTAGAACCGCGAACGTCCGCCTGCGAGTTCAATCGCCTTGGTGAGCGTGACCACCGAACAGGTGCCGTCCACGTCGTAGTCGCCGTAGAGCAGCACAGTTTCCTTCCGCTCGATGGCCAGCTTGAGCCGCGCGGCCGCTTCGTTCATGCCCGCGAGCTCGTAAGGATTGATCAGGTCGTCAATAGACGGCCGCAGAAAGCGGCGCGCCGATTCGGTGTCCGTGTAGCCACGCCGCACCAGCACTCGCGCGGCCGGCGCTTGGATACCAAGCCCGCGAGACAACGCGGCGATTGCTGGGTCGTCAGGTTTCGGAATGTGCCAGAGGGCCGGCTTGCGCATCAGTTGCGAGAGAAGAAGCTGCTGCTGCCGCCTCCGAGCGGTTCATCGTCGGAAGGGCCGTCGTCGTCGCCAGGACCTGCCATGTCGATGGAGTCCATCAGGTCGAGCAGTTCGGCGTACCAGTCGGTGCGAAGGTCGAAGACGTAGAAGCGGTTGTTGATTTCGAAGATCAGCTCCACCAGGCAGGTGAAGCCGTGGTAGTGGACCAGTTCTTTGATGCGGCGGGAAAGGGTGCGCTGTTCCTCGCGCGGAAGATCCGTTTCTTCGAGCCGTTCGAGAGCATCCTCGGCCATGGCCTTTTCAAAGTGGCGGTAGTTGAAGATGATCAGTTTGACGCCCGCGGAGATGGCGCAATCGACGAAGGCGCGGTAGTCCTGGGTACGGTCGATGTCCCAGAACACGAGGCGTTGTTCGTGGAGTTCGTTGACAACGCCTTGGAATACGGCCAGCCCTTTGGATTGGAGGTACTCGGGAATCTCTGTCGTCAGAGCGTCTAGGTTATTTTTCATGAACGTTGGGCCAGAACCAGGATATCGTGTTGGGCGGCCACTTCACGGGCGGACGGAGTGACGATGCTCTTGGGTCCGATGAAGATCTTGCGCTTCTCGCGCATTGCCATGCGAACATCGGCTTCGCAAACGAAGTCAGTGATGGCGATGGCGGCAGGAGGCGGTGGAGGTGGGGGCGCGGCAACCACGGGAGGCGGAGCTGCCGGCTTCGGTAGCGAACAGCCGCAGGTGGATGGCACCGGCGGTGTGGGCGCGGGCTTGGCACCGAGGAAGCGATCGACCACGCTCGCCGCAATTGAGTACGTGTCAATGCGAGGCGCGGGCTTGGCGACGGGCGGCGGCCCAGGCGCCGATGCAACGGTGATGCCACGGGAGGCGAGGAAGCGTTCCACCGCAGACGCGACCGCTGTGTGGTCCACGGAACCCGCGGCAGGCTGCGTATTCGCCGAATCGGGAAACGCCTCCTGCGGAGTTCGCACCGCATAGGCGATGCGTTTGATGTTGTAGAGATGTTGCGGGCCGACGTTGTCCGATGTGATGTTGCCGGCCATCGCGCCGCAGCCCAGCGTCATGGATGGCTGAACGTTGGTGGTGATGCCCGTGGAGCCTTGCGGCGTGGGCGTGTTCACCAGGACGCGGAACGCCGGCATGCGGCGGCCGTATTCGAGAATGCGCGCGTCGTCCTTAGCGTAGATGCAGCAGGTGTGGCCCAGCCCGCCGAAGCGCAGGATGCCTTCGCAGGCATTCACGCCGGCGGCGAAGTCGGCGACGAAGTGGACCGCGAGAACCGGCGAGAGTTTCTCCGCCGAAAGGGGGTGTTCCTTACCGACCCCGCCGATCTCGACCACCAGAATGCTGGTGCCGGCCGGGACGTCGAAGCCTGCCTTGCGGGCGATGGATTCGGGTGACTGGCCAACGCAATCGGCGTTGACGATCAGTTTGTCGTTGAGAAGAATGCGGGCGAGAATCCTGCCCTGATCGGGGGAACAAAGATATGCTTTGCGAGCCTTGAGCTCGTTGAGGATGCGATCGCGCAACGAGACGGGAGCAACCATAGTCTGTTCGCTGGAGCAGACTGTTCCATGATCGAAGGACTTGCCTTCGACCACTTTGGCAACAGCTTCGGTGAGATCGGCGGACTCGTCAATAAGGACGGGGACGTTGCCTGGTCCGACGCCGAAAGCAGGCTTGCCGCTGGAGTACGCCGCGCGCACCATGCCGCTCCCGCCAGTGGCCAGAATGACGCTCGTGCGCGGATGCCGCATCAACGCGTTTGTGCCTTCCATGGTGGCGTTGTTGATGCACTGAATGAGATCGGGCGGGGCGCCGGCCTCAACCGCGGCACGATGCATGATGTCAATGGTGGCGCAGGTGCAGCCCTTGGCGCGCGGATGCGGACTGTGCACGACTGCATTTCCGGACTTGAGCGAAACGATGGTCTTGTAGATGGCAGTGGAGGTGGGATTGGTGGTAGGCAGAACCGCAGCGACAACGCCGACCGGTTCGGCAATTTCAATCACGCGCTCTTCCTTGAGCTCACGCAGAATGCCGACGGTCTTCATGCCGCGGATGCGGCGAGGCAGCAGGTCGGCGCAAAGGAGGTTTTTCGCGACCTTACCATCAACGGTGCCCATGCCCGTTTCCTGCACGGCCATCTCGGCCAGCGGACGGGCTTGCGCGCGGGCGGCGGCAGCCATCGCTTCGACGATGGCGTCAACTTTTTCCTGAGAGAACCCACGGTAGAGTTGGAAGGCCGCATGGGCCTTGTCCACTTTGGTGCGGACTTCCTGTACCGATACGAGGTCCGAATCCTGTAGCATGGCCGGCCCCTCTGGTGGTTAGATTCCGTTCTTCTTCGCGCCGGGGAGAATTTTTTCGACTTCCTCGTGCGGGTTGGGGATGACGTGCACAGCGATCAGTTCGCCAACGCGGCGGGCGGCGGCGGCACCGGCGTCAGTGGCGGCCTTCACAGCGCCGACATCGCCACGAACCGTGACGGTGACATATCCGGCGCCGATGAATTCCTTGCCAGTGAGGATGACGTTCGCGGTCTTCACCATGGCGTCGGACGCTTCAATCGCGCCGATCAAACCTTTGGTTTCCACCATTCCGAGGGCTTCCATTAGGTAGGGTCTCCGGGTTCTCAAGAAGTATCGAATCTTCAACCGTATCACATGGGTTGAGGAGGGCACAATGCCCGCTGACGACTGAATGTGGATGGGTGCGTTCCTCATGATCAGTAGCCGCAGTTTCCTTTTTCGAGTGGGAGATGCGGCCCCCTGACCGCTACTGCGCGCCCCGATGGAATGGCGGATTCCCGATTACTCAGTTCCGTCTGGTTGGCTTCGGCGCCAAGTTCCGACCGGGTAGTCCAAGACGAGCCGCTACCTCGGGGCGGACTTGGCTCGCCGGTTCACGAGAGCATCTATCTCTTGTTCGCGGTTTGTTGATGACGCTGCCAGAGCAGATGGCCCCGCGGGCGACACGCCAGTCGTTACGTCGAGACCATCATGCTGCTCAACGGAGGACGAGAACGAACAGACACCTTCATTCCAAGCACGAGTGTGATAGGGTCTTGAGGAGGGAGCCCAAGTGGCCGCTATTCAGAGTGTTCTCAATCTCCTCGTGCTTGTATGTGGTGCCCTGATGTTCGTGTCACTTTGGGAGCCACGACGGACTCTACCTTCCACAGTCGCCCCCACGAAGTTGAAGGGATTCGTCTTCTATGCTCTCCTCCGTCCTCTCCTTTTTGGGCAGACTGCAAAATTCTGTGGAAGCGAGACGAATCAAGGCCGACCCAGCCTATGCCAAAGAGGTCATCGACCGCAAAGAAGCAGAACAAAGGGCGCGGGAGGATAGAAGAGAGAGAATTGCAGCGAAGAAGATGCCGGAATCTAAGCCCATTCCACCCCCAAGTGAAGTAGTCAAGAATTCTGAGCCAGTCTCACTGTGGTCGTATAGTGATAATGAAGACAAGATGGGGCGCATAGTTAAATTCGCGATCCTTCAATCTTCCAACGCTCTGAGTTTTTCGTTTCCTTATCAAGGTCCCCAACACGGCCTCCTGACAATTCGAAAGACAGCAGCGCAAGGCAATGAAGTGATCCTACGCATAGAAAAGGGGCAGTTTGTTTGCGAGTTCTCAGGCTGTACTGTCAATGTGCGCTTCGACGAAGGAGCACTTCAGCGGTACCAAGCTGGCGGGACAACCGACCACAGCACCACAGTCCTCTTCATCGAAGGAGCGTCCAGGTTCATTTCCCAGTTGCGAAGCGCTAAGAAGGTCGTGATCGAGCCCACGTTCTACCGGCAGGGTGCTCAGGTTCTTGAGTTCGACGTGGAAGGCTTCAAATGGAAGTAATTATCTCTGCCGGTACAGGTGGCGGCGGTGATGTAAGGTGATGTATGCGCCTACCAGCAAACGCGCGTTGTTCTTGATTGTCAGCGCGTACTAGCATTTTCTAATCAATAAGAATGAGCCTGAACGACCTTTCGTTCCAATGCGAGATGAGCCCGAAAGTCACGGATGACGGCTGCAGAGGTTTGTAGTAGCACCGTATCACATGGGTTGAGGAGGGCACGAATTTCTAATGCAGGACACGCCGGCAGTATGATGAATAGTGGAGGCTTGAATGTCGATCGAACTTTCCGCGGAGGTTGAGGCGAGAATCGAAGCCGTTGTAAGGAGCGGACGATTTCACAGCGCCCAGGAAGTTGTGGAGGCAGCCATCCGGGATTTTCTTGGAATCGGACAGGCGAAGGGCGAGTTCCATCGATTGCGAGAAGAGATTGAGCGAGCCGGCGTGAAGATGCTGACGGATGAGGAGCTTCGAGAGGAAGTCCGGGAGCGGCGCGGGACGTGGGCCTGATTCGAACGTACGTCGACGCGGGGGTGTTGATCGCGGCGGCGAGGTCGATGTCGGCACTTGGAGCACGCGCGCTGGCGGTGCTCGATGACTCAAGCCGGGAGTTCGCTGCCAGCGACTATGTAGAGTTGGAAGTCATGCCGAAGGCACGATTCCACAAGTCGATTGAAGAGATCAGGTTGTACGAGGCATACCTTAACAAGGCAGTGATCAGACTACCATTCGCCGCGGAGGACGGTAGATCCGCCTACGATCTTGCGTGCCGTTTGGGTCTGTCCGCTTTCGATGCGCTGCATCTGGTTGCCGCCAGGAAGGCCGGCTGCACTGAGTTCATTACATCGGAGCGCCCCACCTCGCCCATTTTCCGATTCACGGAAATGAGCGTACGGACAATAACAGCGAACTAACCCGCGCGGCGGCCGAGGGCCGTCAGAAACGGTAGTGCAGGCCCAACTGCACGATACGATTGTCGTTGCCGCCCGCCAAAGTGGAGATGCGGCCGAACGTGGTGGAGCCCCGGCTCAGATCGGGAAGTCCGAAATTGGCGTGGTTGATGAAATTGAGGATCTCCGCGCGGAACTGAATGCGGTGGGCCTCGCGGATGGGGAAATCCTTGAGGATCGACAGGTCCATGGAGACGCCGCCGGGGCCGTGGCCGTTGGTGCGGCCGGCGTTGCCGAAGGTGAACTGGGCCGGCGCGGTGAAGGCTGCGACATTGAACCACTGCTCCAACTGCGCGGCTTTCGGCCGGCTGGTGGAGAGCACGGGATTGCCGACGACATTCGGACGTTGCGAGGCGGAGAAGGCGTTGGTGGTATTGGTTTGCTCGATCACGCCGTAAGGGAATCCGGTGCGCAGCTCGGCGATGTAGCCGGCGGACCATCCGCCAATGACGGTGTTGAGGACGCGGTTGCCGGCATCGAGCGTGCCGCCTTTGCCAACGGGCAGTTGCCAGACGGAGCTGAACACGAAGCGGTGCTTGAGGCTCCAGCCGGAGAGCCCGCGGTCCTGCGTGCGGTCGTAGAAATTGGAGAACCCGTTGCCGGCCGACCCGCCGGGCTCGTTACGCGATTCGACGTCGTCGATCATACGCGACCAGGTGTAGTTGGCCTGGAAATGCAACCCGTGCGAGGGGCGTTTATCGACCTTGATATTCAAGCCATGGTAGTTGGAATTGCCGAGCGCGGCGGCCTGCACCTGAACGTCGCTGAACTGCGCGAACGGGCGGCGAACCTGCGCGTTGCCGGCGCCCATCAGCTCCGGGCGAACCTGGTTGATGGTCATCGCGCCGGCTACTGACAATTTGTGGCCGAGCGTTGCGAGGTAGCCGACCTCCAGCAAAAGGTCTTTCCTCAGTTGATGCTCGATGTTGAAATTGAAGGTCTCCAGGTAGCCGATGCGGCGGCCCGTGGGTTCGATGAAATCGACACTGTTGGTCGGCGTCGAGCCAAAGCGTACGGCGCCGAAGCCCGGCGTGCGGTCCTGATCAGTAGGCGTCCTGAGAGGAGGCAAGCCGTTGCGCAGCAGGAACGCGGGAGTGAGTCCGCTGTCGGGTGAGATGATGTCGGAGTTGAGATTGAAGCCGAGACTGGCGATGTTCGGCGTGGCCTGATCGTACTGGCCTGTGAAGACGATGGCACTGCCTCCGCGGATTACCCAGCGATCGGCGGCGCGCCACGCGAATCCGAAGCGCGGACCGAAGTTGTTGCGGTCCCAATTGTTGGCGTATTTGGTGAGGCCGTTGCGTCCCGAAAACGTCACCACGCCTGGCGTGCCGGATACGGGATTGATTGCCGCGCGATCGAAGGAGTTCTGGCGATTGTCGCTCTTCTCCCATCGCGGCTGATCGAGGTCGTAGCGAAGACCGATGTTGATGGTGAGCCTCGGGGTGACCTTCCAATCGTCCTGAAGAAAGGCGCCGTAGGTGTCCGAGCGAGTCTGTAGCAGGAGCGTTTCCTGACGCTGCCCGCGCTGCGTCCATCCTAACAGCAGAGCGGCGATGGCGTTGCCGGTGGCCTGATTGTTGAAGCTGAATAAGCCGCCGGCGGAGGGCCGGTTCAAATCGTCGTTCTGCGAGAAACGGTATTCAACGCCTGCCTTGATAGTGTGATTGCCGCGGATCTTTGTGACGTGATCGACAAGCTGCGCGCCGTGGATAGGGAACTGTTGCCGGAATGCGCCTTGGCCCAGCGCGCCATAGCCGGTGACGTTCACGCGGGGGAAGTCCGTGGGATCGACGCCAGGGATGCCGAGGTTTCCCGCGATCCCGGTGCCGACGCCGGCGCGGCGGTTCTCGTTGGTGCGATAGTCATAGGTCCCGCGAACTTCGTTGATGAGCGTTGGAGCGAAGTTGTGAAACCACGTGCTGGTGACGTTGTAATAAGTCTGTGGCTGGAAGCGAGCAATGTCGTCGCTACCGAGTACCGGATAGATTTGATCGAACGAGCTTGAGTTGGTGTTCGCCAGGAACCGGCCGTAAACCCGGTTGTTCTCGGAGAAATTCTGGTCGATGCGTGTGATGTGTGTGTTGATCGGCGTACGATTGCGCTGGAGGGCGTAGAAGTTGTTGCTGCCGCTGGCGCGGCCCTCAACGTTGGGAGCGGGATAGAAGGCGGCCAGTTGAGCGCCAACGGGGTCGAAACGTGAAGTGGGAATAATGTTTCCGGGGAACGGCGCGCGTCCGGCGGCCGCGGGGTCGCGGATGACGGTGCGGTTCTGCGAAAAATCACCTTTCCCCTCGGCTTGCGTGGGAATGTTGCGAAACAATGGCGACTCTTCCGTGCTCCGCTTGCCCTCGAAACTGTAGAAGAAGAACGTTCTGTTCTTGAGGACCGGGCCGCCGATGCTCGCGCCGAACAGGTTGTAGCGGAGAACCGCTTTATTGACGGAGAAGAAACTGCGGGCGTCGAATGCATCGTTGCGCACGTATTCATAGGCCGAGCCGTGGAAGGTGTTGGTGCCGCTCTTGGTGGTCATCTGAATGACGCCGCCGCCGGTGCGGCCGAGTTCGGCGGCGTAGTTACTCACAGCGACGTTGAATTCCTGGAGCGCTTCCACGGGAGGGTCGACGTTCAGGGTTTGCGTCCCCAGCCCGATGTTCTGCGCGTTCCCGCCATCCATCATCCACATGGCGTTGTTGCCGCGTCCGCCCGCAACTGAGAACTGCCCGGCGGTGCCGTTGGAGACAACGAAGCCCGTGAGGCGCACCAGTTGAGCCGCGCGGCGATCCACCAGCGGCATGTTGGCGATGGTGCGGTTGTCAATGACAGCCGCGACGGAAGAGGTTTCCGATTGCAGCAATGGGGCGGCGGCTTCAACGGTGACGCTGTCGGCAACAGTGCCGAGATCGAGGTTGATGTCGATGCGAACTGGAGTTCCGGTTTCCAGTTCAATGCCGGTGGCTTGGTAGCGTTTGAAGCCCGTCTTCTCAGCTTCCACTCGGTACTTGCCAGGCTTCAATAGCGGCAGCACATAATTGCCGTCGCCGTTACTTAATCCCGCAAGTCTTTCCCCTGTTGCGATGTTGACGGCGTGGACTGCTACGCCGGGCGCCACGGCGCCAGTGGAATCCTTGACGACACCGGATATCGTGGCGTACTGGCCCTGTCCCCACAGCGCCAAGGACGCCAATAGACAGAAGATCGCTCTGCACATAGAACCCCTCGTTCCGTTACGCGTTCAGGGATCAAGTATACAAGAGCGAAGTCGCGATCACAGGCACGAGTCAGCGGGTGGCACGCAGCAGGCGGAGTCCGTTGAATGTGACGAGAAGCGTGCCGCCCATGTCGGCCGCAATCGCCATCCAGAGAGTGGCGACGCCGCCGAAAGCGAGCACGAGAAAGATGGCTTTCAACCCCAGGGCCACCATGACGTTCTGTTTGATGACCGCCAGCGCGCGGCGCGAATGACGAAGGAGGAATGAGAGGCTGCGGAGGTCGTCGTTCATGAGAACAACGTCCGCGGTTTCCAGCGCGACATCGGTGGAGCGTTTGCCGAGAGCAATGCCGACCGACGCGCTGGCGAGCGCCTGGGCGTCGTTGATGCCATCGCCAACCATCGCGATATGGCCATGCTCGGCGCGCAATTGCTGGACGGCCTGGGCTTTTTCCTCCGGCAGCATCTCCGCGCGAACGTCATCGATGCCGAGGCGCCTGCTGACGGCAGTGGCTGTCGGCTTGTTATCACCGGTGACCATGATGAGCCGCGACACGCCGTTGCGGCGCAGGCCTTCGAGAGCTTCGGCCGCCTCGGGGCGAATGGGATCAGCGAGTCCAACAACAGCCCACACTTCACGCTCCGTGCCGCAGAGAAAGGCCGTGTGACCATCGTCTTCCATCACGTCAACGTCGTTGCAGATCCAATTGTGCTCGAGACCTTTCTCGTGGAGGAAGCGATGGCTTCCGGCCCAGAACCGCTCATTGGCGATGACGGCTTCAGCGCCGCGCCCTTGCAGCGCACGGAAGTCGGAGACCGTTTCGCCTTGCAGACCGCGGCCGGCCGCATAGCGAACGATGGCGTGGCCGACAGGGTGTTCACTACGTTGTTCCAACGCAACAAGGCGGCGCAAGGCTTCGGTCTCCGTAAGACCGTCGAGCGTGCGTAGGGTCTGGACTTCCGGCTGTCCCATGGTCAACACTCCCGTCTTGTCGAACGCCACTGCCTTTAGCTTCGCGGCCTCTTCCAGAAACACGCCGCCCTTGATGAGGACACCACGGCGAGCAGCGCTGGCGAGCGCCGCGACAACAGTGACGGGTGTGGAAATGACAAGCGCGCAGGGGCAGGAAATGAGAAGGATCACCATTCCCTGATAGGCCGATGCGCCCCAATCCGCGCCGCGGAAAAGCGGAGGAATCGTCGCCACCAGCATTGCGAGCAGAAACATCACCGGCGTGTAGATGCGTGAAAAGCGCTCGACGAATTGTTCGCTCTGCGCGCGGCTGTGTTGCGCGCCTTCCAGCATGCGCAACATGCGGGAGAGCAGGGTGTCTTCATGAGGCTTGGACACCTTCACTTCGAGAGTGCCGTCGCCGTTGATGGTTCCCGCGTAGACGGTGTCACCGGGCGCTTTTCGTACGGGAACGGACTCACCTGTAATCAGCGCCTGGTTGACCAGGGAATCGCCAGTGGTGATGGCGCCATCGCAAGGGACGCGCTCGCCGGGGCGGATGCGCACCATCTCGCCGACCTTGACCTGATCGGCGGGCATGCGGTGATCATGACTGTCGTGAATCACAGTCGCTTCCGACGGCGTCACTGCGAGCAGCTTGGAAACAGCATTGCGCGCCCTTGTCATGCTCCAGCTTTCCAGCAGTCCGGCGAGCGAGAACAGGAACGCCAGGGTTGCCCCTTCCAGCCATTCGTGCAGAACCATCGCGCCTACAATTGAGACCGCTACGAGCGCGTTCATCTCCGGGCTGAAGTGGCGTAGCGCCTGCCAAGCTTTGGGCGCGGCGTAGTACATGCCGCAAACCATCGCGATGAAGAAGAACGCAATGGATAGGGGAGAAAAAGACTCGTGCGCGTGTTCATGCACGAGCAGTGACCGGATGAACTCGCTTGCCGACGACGATAACGCGATGGCGCCGGCCAGCAGTGCCAAGCCGCTGATGAGCGTCAAGAGTCCTCGTCCATTCCGGATCATCCATGATTTCTCGGCGGGCTTCTCGGCAAACGGAGACGCTTTCATTCCTGTTCGCGCCACCGCTTTGCGGATACCGCCGTCAGTGAGCTTGCGCGGATCGAATTCAACCGTCATCTTCGCTTTCATGACATCGAAGCGCAGGTCTTGAATTCCATCGATGGGTCCCAGCTCCTGCTTGAGCAGGGACACTTCTTCGGAGCAGTCTAATCCTTGAATGCGGTATTCGGCGTGATGCTTCATTGAAGGGAAGGAGTTCTTATTCCAGCATAGCTCGTCAGGGTGATTTGCCAACGAGGCGCGGCGTGGTCTACCATTGAGCCATTCGCACGTTGATCAAGTCACCTGGGTATCAACATGCATGGAAGGGGCTCACTATGAAGCTCTCGATCTTTCGTACGCGGCGCGGGCAGTTTGGCGTCGCACTCGCAACGGCATTGCTCGCTGTGGCCACCGGCACTCAGTGGAAAACAGCCGCGCAAACACCGCCAAATCTCACGCCCGGTATGCTCTTCGGCCCGCTATATGTGGCTGAGGGGCAGCATGTGGAACTCTGCGCTTCCTTTCTTGGGGAGGGTGCCTTGCAGGCAACTGTTCATTTCCGCAACCTCTCCACGGGTGAAGTTTCCGGCAACACGCAGTTGTCGCTTCCGTCGGGCGGGGGCGAGTGCGCGGCCTATCAGGGCAAGGGTCACATTGTCGGCCTGGCGCGCGGAGACGGCGCTGCGTCCGACTGGGTCAGCCCGACCAATGCACTGATCTCCTCAATGGCGGTTGTGGATGACAACGGAGAAACCAAAGTGTCCGTACAGGGAGTGGCGAAGATCTGGGTTCGGGGCCTTTAGTTCGCGCGGCCCTCGCCCTCTTGCAGCACGATGTACTGGTCGATGCGCAGCGGGGTGAATCGCTCCACTCGTGAAGATGGTCTCGGCCAGCGGACCTCAATCCAATCCAGTTTGGTGGAGTTCGCAAGGCCGAGGATCTCACGGGAGTCGTGTGCCGACAGGTAGCTTCCGCCGGACGTTTTGAGGCGGGAACGCTTGACGCCGCCGGCGGACCAGGTGATGCGCGCGCCGATTCCATCGCGATTGGATTTGACGCCTCGCAACTGGACGCCGATCCAGTGATTGCGCGCCGGAGAAGTGTTTCGAAGCAATACAGGAGCAGAATTGTTGATGCCGATGAGAGCATCGGGGAGGCCGTCGTTATTGAAGTCGCCAACGGCGAGCCCGCGCGCCGCGAAGTCCTGCTGAAACACGGGTCCCGCCTGGGCGCTGAGATTCAGGACCTGCTTTTCTGACAGGCGGAAGAGCAGCATCGGCTGGCGGAATCTCACACGGGGATTCCGCTGCGAAACCATGTCGTCAGGGTGGCCGTTCGCCATCAGAAGATCGACTGCGCCATCGTTGTCGATGTCCAGAAATTTCGCGCCCCACCCGCTGAGGTAATATGTCGCGCGGCCCAGTTCGGAGGCGAAGGAGAGGTCGTCGAACATTCCGAAGCCGGTGTTGCGATAGAGCGAGAACATCTCCTTGTCGAGGTTGGAGACGAACAGATCCTGCCGGCCGTCGTTGTTGATGTCGGCCGAATCGACGCCCATTCCGGAGCGCGCCGAACCATCCGGGCCGAGACCCACCATTGCTGCGAAGCCGGTGTCTTCAAAAGTCTTGCCGCCGCGGTTGAGGAAGAGGAAGTTTTCCACGGTGTCGTTGCCAACGAAGAGGTCCATGTAGGCGTCGTTGTTGACGTCGGTGGCCACGACGCCAAGCCCTTTGCCGAGCCGCTGCGCGATGTTGGTCTCCTTGCTGACGTCGCGGAAAGTGCCGTCGCCGTTGTTCTTGTAGAGAAGGCTTGGTGTAGGCCTGAACATGCGCGGGATGCAGTAGCCGGGTTTGCCGCCACGCTCGGCGATGCACAACTTCTGCGAATCCCGCGTGTATTGGACGAAGCTGCAAACGAAGAGGTCCAGCAGGCCGTCGCCGTTGTAATCGAACCAGACGGCGCTGGTGGTCCAAGAAGTTGGGGCGATGCCGGCCTTTACGGTGACGTCGGAGAACGCGCCGTTGCCGTTGTTGCGGTACAAGGTGGGCGCGCCGTAGGCGGTGATGAAGATGTCGGCTGCGCCGTCGTTGTCGTAGTCGGCCACTGCCACGCCCATGCCAAAAGACTTTGCCGGGACGATGCCGGACTTCGCGGTTATGTCAACGAATGTGCCTTTGCCGGTGTTGCGATAGAGGGCGTGGCTGCGAGGGCGCGGTGGTTTGTAGAAGTCGGCGGGGCCGCTGTTGACAAGAAAGACGTCCACCCAGCCATCGTTATCGAAATCGGTGAATGCGACGCCGGGGCCGAGGGATTCCGGCAGGTAGTGCTCCGTGGAAAGGCCGGCGTCATGAACCCAGCGGATTCCGCTGTCAGCGGCGGGGATTTCCTCGAATAGAGGTTTGGGGGGTTGCGCGAGTAAGGAGGCGAGGAGGCACGGAAGAGCAAGGCGGGGTATCAGATGGCGATTGGCCGACTTGGAAAAGCCGGCCGCGGGCAGGATTGCCCGCCCCACAAGTTGAAGTGACCGATCCCTCACGGTCGCGGCTCGGTTATCTGGAGGTACTGGCCCGGGGCGACATCGGTGAGGCGTTGTTTGCTGCCGCTGGGCCAGTCAATTTCAATGGCTGTGACTTTGGTGTCTCGTCCGAGTCCGAAGGTGAGACCGAGTTCGCTTTGCGAGCAGTAACTGGAACCACTGCGGACGGTTTGGGTTTGGCGGCCCCCGGCGGAGTCCACGCGCACAACGGCGCCAATCGCACTGCGATTGCTCTTTGCGCCGGCCAGCCGGAGGTGCAGCCACTGATTGCGGTTGCCTCCGTCGTTGCGGAATAACACAGCCGGTCCGTTGTTGGTGGAAACCGCGATGTCGAGGTCGCCGTCATGATCGAAATCAGCGTAGGCCGCACCGCGCGCCACTCGCGGCGTGAGGAACCCGGCGGACTGCTGTTTGGTATCGTCGGCGAACTTGCCTTTGCCAAGATTGCGAAACAGTAGCGGCGACTGCTTGTATTGGATCTTCGGTTGCACACGGCCGATCTCCTCATCGATGTGCCCGTTGGCAGCGTAGATGTCGAGGTGTCCGTCGAGGTCGTAGTCAAAGAAGAAGAGCCCGAATGTGAGGGAGAGCAACGATGCGCGGCCCACGGTGGAGCGCGGCGCTTCATCGACGAACAACGCGTTGCCTTCGTTGTGGTAGAGGCCGAGCATCTGATTGGAGAAGTTGCCGACGAGCAGATGAGGCCGCCCGCTACGGTCGTAGTCAGCGGCATCGACACCCATAGCGCCGCGGGCGACGCCGTCTTCGCCAAAGGCGACACCGGCCGAAACTGCGATCTCGGAAAACGTACCATTACGATTGTTGCGGTAGAGCTTGTTGGGCTGCGTGTCGTTGGCGATGAACAGGTCGGGCCAGCCATCGGAATCGAGATCAAGCACGGTGATGCCGAGTGATTTGCTGGAGGCATCGGCGAGGCCGGCTTTGCGAGTGGCGTCCTCAAAGCGGCCGCCGCCGAGATTGCGATAGAGGCGCGAGACCTGGCCTTTGTAAGATTCCGGTGTGCAGTAGGATTTCGTAGCGCCGTCGAGGGAACACCACAGGTCGCCCTTCTGCGACCACTGCACATAGTTGGCCACCACCAGATCGACGCGGCCATCGCGATCGTAATCGACCCAGGCGGCGCTGGTGCCGAAGGCTGCGTTAGTGATACCCGCGGCGGCGGTCATATCGCGGAATTTGCCGTTGCCTTCGTTGTGGAAGAGGCGATCGCCTTCAAGCGCGGTGATGTAGATGTCGTCGCGGCCGTCGTTGTCGTAATCGGCAATCGCGGCGCCCATGCCGTAGAGTTCGATGTCGAGTCCGAAGCCGCGCGTCACGTCGGTGAATCCACCTTTGGTGTCGTTGCGATAGAGCGCGGCGGTGGAGCGGCGGTTGCGCGGGGACCAGTCGCGCGAATTGACGAAGAGAAGGTCCTGAAAGCCGTCGCCATCGATGTCGAGCCAGGCGAGTCCGGCGCCCATGGTCTCGGGAAGGAACTTCTTGCCCGCCTTGCCTGCGTTGTGCGTGAAGCGGATTCCGGAGGGCTGCGTGATGTCGATGAACTTGACCTGCGCCTCGGCCAAGGTGGCGAGCAATGCGAGCGCGGCAAACGTCACTGGCGCACTCCTTCGTGATCGTGAATCATCTGGCGCTCGTTGTTGTCTTCGGCACTGAGCATGCGCATTTTGGCGGTGAGCGCCTGGGAGGACTCGTCGGCCTTGAACCGGCGGAAGAGTTTTTCCTCGCGCTCGGCGTCCGCTGTTTTGCCAAGACCGCGATAGGCCAGCATGAGCGTGTAATGAGCCTGCACATCCTCGGGATCCACACGCAGCACGTTCTGCAACGCGGCAACGGCTTCGGCATATTTGCGCTGAAGAAAGAGGATGCGTCCAGTCTGATTCCACACGACGCGGTCGCGTGGGTATTTGCCGGTAACGGTGCGCAGCGAGGTGAGAGCGGCGTCGTAGTCTCCGTCCGCTTTTTGCACCAGAGCCTGGAAGAAGTGGATTCTGCCAAGGGCGCTGTTGCGTTTCAGCGCCTCTTGAAGGAAAGGCTTGGCGGCATCGGTCTCGCCTTCCTGCACGAGTGCGCGGGCAACATTCAGCCAGCCGTCGGCGTATTCGGGCTCGGCTTCTGTCACCTTCTTGAATGCGTATTCGGCGGCCTTGAGATCGCCTTGCAGCAGGAGACCAATGCCCCAATCGTTCCAACGCTCGCGATCCTTCTTCTGCACGACGGGGGTCCAGGAGGTCTCGCCGATGCCGAGAGTGGCGTTGGCTTTGGCGATGGTGACGATGGGAATGTCGGGCACACGGTCTCGAATTTTTCCAGAGACGTTGGGGCGGTTTTCGTACACGAAGTTGGTGTAGAAGTGGGCGAATTTGCGGTAGTTCAGTTTGGCTTCGACGGAGATGGGGCCCTGGACATCCTTGGGGATTTGCAGCCGGAAGTGAGCGACATCGGCTGCGCCAGGCGGAATCAATCGAACATAAAGCACACTTCTTGTTTGAAACGCATTCCGCTTGTTGATCATGTTGCCCTCGCCGTCCAACTGGTAGGAGCGGTAGAAGTGGGCGCCGGGCTCGACGGGTCCACGGCCGTTGTCCTCCACTTTGCCGCTCCAGTAGATGACTTTGCCGGTGGCGTCCCTGGCCTGCAATTCCAGCCAGACATCGAAGGCATCCACAGTGCCGCCGGGGAAGAAGTGGCCGATCTTGCGGGTGCGTACAACGGTGTCGAGGCGGATGGTGGAGCCTGGCGCAAACTTCGCCTGCGAGGTGTCCAAAGGGGCGGCCAGCTTACCCACTTCGCGCAGCATCACGGCGCCGGATTGCTCCGCTTCCTCACCCACGGCGAACGTGGAACTCAGCGTTTGTGCATCGGCGGAACGGCGGCGCATTTCCGGCTGGCCTTTGGTTTCTTCCACAGGAGAGGCCGCGAAAATGTCGACGGTGATGAATCCCGACTTGAGGAACTTCTCGGTTTCGGCGAGTTGCGTCTGATCCTGATTGGCGACAGCGATGGCGGTATTGGCCGCCGGGAAACGGTGCGAGTGAACCTTGCCGCTGTGCGAACCGGCGTCGCCGGAGGGCGTCATCGGCATGTGGCAATCAATGCATGTCTGCGATTGGGGAGGGTAGTAGAACGACCGCGCGCCCTGGCCGGAGATGCCACTGGCCTGCCAGTTGTCGTAATCGTTAAAGCCGCGAATCCACCGGTACTCGTTCACCGGAACATCGAGATGAACCTTGTGGCAGGTGGAACAATACTCGGCCGATTGCTCGCGCATGAACGGTTTCAGCATCGCGGCTTTGTGCGGCTTCGGATTGAGGTAGGTGAGAAACCGGTCCACCTTGCGGATCCATGGATTACGGCTCGCGGCGAGATCGTGCAGCGCCGGGTATTCGATCACGAATCCACCGTTGCCCATCGAGCCATCGACGGAAACGATGGAGTGACAACTCAAACAGCCGAGGCCATTCTGCGCTTCCGGCGTGTCGATTTGCTCTTTGATGGGCTTGTCGAATCGGCCATTGAAGAACACCGCATGATCGTGACAACCGGCGCACCACTTGGTGGGTTTTGTGCCGGCTGCATCCTGCATGAACTCGATGCTCTTGCGATAGAACTGGTTGTTGAACGACGCGAAGTGGTGAGCCGAGCCTTCCCACTGATCGTAGATGTCTTTGTGGCATTCGGCGCACAGTTTGGAATCCATGAAAAAGCTGGCGGGAATGATTTTTCCGGTATCGGTATTGGCGGATGAGGGCCAGAATGGCGATTGCGGACCCGCGCCTTCTTCCTCCATGGAAGTGGGCACACGGTGAGTATTTTCAATGCGCGGCTGCGGCGCGGCGAAGCGAACGCCCTGCAACAATAGCGCGGCCACGGCAGCATACCGGAGCGGACGCCAGCGCATGGCGAATGCTACCGCGACAAGGCCGAGTGCGATGTGCGCGATCAGCAGCGGGCGGTTGGGTTGCGTGTTGCCGAGTTTCACCAGCACCAGTCCGGCGATGGCGGAGAGCACCAGGGCTAGCGTGAGAGCACGATGTTTGCGGAAGGCGGCGACCACAATTGCCGTGAGCAGCAGACCCAGCACGAGGTGCAACACAACGTTGCCCATATAGAACAACGATGGGGTGGCGAATGCGGCGACGTACCCGGTGTTCACCAGGAATGCGGCAGCCAGCACAGTGATCCAGCGGTTCCTCATTGCGGCTTACCTCGCTGCGATAGCGGCCGAAGCAAGCGCAACGCTGGCCGGGTGTTGTATTGCCGCCTGTATTCACGATGAGATTCGTCGTCCGGAAAGTGTTCGTTGGCGCCGTAGGGATAGCGCGACATGCCATGGAACGGGAGCGGCTCGACGGTCTGCGAGTGCGCGGTGTTGGCATCACGGTCCTTGGCCCAGCCATCCACTTTGATCATGTACTGTCGCGACCAACCTTGCGGAACCAGAGGAAGTTGCGATGCATCGAATCGCACGCGCAGTTCGTCGCCGGAACCCATGATGACGAATCGGTCGTCGGGCGAGTGAAGCAACGGCAGTACGTCGCCGTAGCGTGTGTACATGCCGGGAGTCGGATTCCAGAAGCTCACTGGCGATGGGTTGGCGTAGCTGAACCGTTCCGGTTGCTGGCGTAGCGGATGGATTTCGGCTTTGGAGAATCCCCGGAACTGCAGGGCGGCGGAGATTGCGGGCATGCCGGTTTGACGCACGTCCGGCGCATCACTGGATTCCGACAGGAAGATCTCGTCCCAGTAGACACTCATGTTGGTCACGATTCGAACCTCTCTTGCCCCCGAGAGAAACTTCCCAGTCAGGTTGACGGCGATTGTTTTTGGTTTGCCGTCGGGCAGGCCCATGTCCTCAATCACGGTCTGCCAATCTCCCTTATGATTGCGCACTTGCAGGTAGGGCGGCACGAGGCCGTCCTTGCTCTCTTGCGAGGCTGAGCGGAAGGTGGAGCCGTCGGCCCAATCCACCCATCCGTTCAGGATGAGAACGGCGCGGTTGTCTTTGGCGGCGCGGCCGAAGTCGAGCGTGAGTGTGTGCATCTCCGCAACGCCGGCTTCGGTGCGCTTGAAGTTGACGGGATAGCGCTGGTCCAGTTTGCGGATGAGGGCGAGTGCGTCAGCATTGCCGGAGCGGGCGCTCACGGGATATACGCGCCGCTTCACGCCGAAGAACCGGAAATCGGCAAATGGCGGGGACTTCCACTTTTCGTTGAGAAACAGCTCGGTTTTGGATGGCGCATCGACGGCGAGGAGCTTGAACTCGTCGAGGTAGGTGACTTCGCTGAGCTCTTCTGTGACACGGATCTCCAGCTTGCCGTCTATGGCTGAGAGTGCGCCGTGCGGGACGATGACGTACTCGTCGTGATCGACGGGGAAGTACGATCCGTCGCCGGAAGATGCGCCCAACGGGGCGACACCGAGAACATCGGTGAGGAACTGAAACTCACGGCCATTCCATGTCCAGATCATTGGGCAGGAGCCGGAGAGCCGCTGCGCCTCTTTGTATTGGTAGGCCTTGTTGGCGGCCTGATGAATTTCATTCTGGATGAGGCCGTTGGGCCAGGTGATGCGGACGGTGTCGGCTTCCTTGTAGCCACGCAGGTCAAACAGCAGCGGAACACCGTGATAGAACTTCGTTTCGTGTAGCAGACCGGCGCGGACTTCCACCAATGATCCCTGCGCGAGTTTGAGGTTCTTCACTCCTGTGAGTTGGACGGTGATCCATGAGGCGGGCCGCTGCGGGATGCGGCGCCTGGCTGCGCCAGATGCATCGTAGGCGATGGATTCGGCCAAAGGGTCAGCTTGCGTGGTCGGAGCGGTGGCCGCGGTATCGAGGCGGTAGCGGCCGTTGAGCAGATCGCGATACAGCAGCGCGCGGCTGTCGTGATGAATCACCACGTCGAAGGCCTTGCTGTCGGGATCTACGCGAGTGAGATAGATCCGTGTGGACGCGCCGGCGGCGAAGGGGAAGTCGGCGGTGTGATCCTGAAATCCAGCCGTGCCCTGATTGCGGAAGAGCTTCGACTGCGGGCCGGTGAGGATCAAGTCGAGGTCGTAATCGTGATCGTAGTCGATCCACAGGGCGGCATGGTAGCTGCCCTGCGCGAGTACGTTGCAGGCATAGGAACCTTTGTTGTTGCGACAAAGATGCGCACCCGTGCCGGTGATCACGGCGAGGTCCAGAAGGCCGTCGTTATTGAAGTCGCCGGGGGCAACGGATTTCCACTCGCGCAGGGCCGCGGTGCCGGGGGGGCGGGCTGCGGGCTGCTCGGTGTAGCGCGGGGTTGCGGCGGTTTGCGGAGGGAGCGCGGTGACAGGATCGTAGACTTCGGCGTAGTCGCACCATTCCACATCCTCAGGGATCGACGCGCCTTCCTGGAGTTTCTTGAGGCGCTGGAACTCGGCCAATTCGCGCGCAGCATCGGCGGCGCGTTGCGAAGTGCGAAAGGCGTTGTAGAGCTGGAAGTGCGGGGCTGCGAGGTTGGGATTGAGGCGGGCGGCGGCCTGGAATTCACGGATCGCGTCGGGCATGCGGTCAGCGGCTTTGTAGAGGACGCCGAGGTTGTAGTGTGCGATGGGCTCATTGGGCGTGAGCTTCAGCATCTTCTCAAACTGCGCGGTTGCCTTGTCGAACTCGCCTTCCTTCTTGTAGGTGATGCCGAGGTTGAAGTAGGTGTGGGGCAGCTTGGGGTCGAGTTGTTGGACCTTCTGCAGGATCGGCACGGCTTCCGCTTGCTTGCCTGCGCGGAGTAATGCCAATGAGTAGTTGAGCTGTTCGCGGGTGGAGTCGGGAGCGAGCGCGAGTGCCTTGCGGAACTCCTCCACGGCCTGGGCCTGCGTGGTGGGGTTCTCGTAGAAGGCTTTCCCCAGATTGCGATGATGCCAGAGACGGTCCTCCGGCGTAGGTGCTGGTTGGAGCGCAAACAGTGCGATCAGGAGTGCGGCGGTGCGCATGAAGATCCTATTGTACTGGCTGGACGCGGTCTGCCGAACAGCGGTTCAGCTTCCGCCAGATTGGACGCAGAACCGCCGGGACGGAAGAAGGGAGTCGGTCTTGGAGCAAGCTGTCTGGGTTGTGCGATGAGAGATTTTGCCGGGATCGATTTTGCGATGCGTCACCCCAGTCCGATGCCGGCGGTCCAACCGCATCGGCGATTTTCGTGGGATTCAAGTGTCCCCGTCGGGCAGCGGATGCGGAGGCTCAATTTTGCAATGGGACATGGCAATCGATGCGGGTAGTCCTGGTGTCTCCTACAAGCGGGACAGGAACAGTTGTGGCCGCTTCGGGCTTATTCCGTACCTGAGATCTGGTGGGGGCTCACCGACGGATTAGGTAAAATAGTCAGCTATGGCGAGAGTCGGGATCCCCATTGACGAGCACGCCGCGCTGCAGGCAATGGAGGGATGATCAGATGGATCGATCTTCGCGGAAGGGCAACGGCGGCCCGGGGATGTCATCTGTGTTTTGCTCCAAGATATTGGCCGTCTTGCTGGGCCTGGGCATCGTGACGCCGGCCTGCGCACAGTTTGTCGCCTCTCCCAGCAGCCTTTCCTTCCCAAACCCCAGTTCTCCATCTAACCCCAACGTGGCATCCCTATTCCTCGGGTCGGTGAATCCGGGCAGCACGCCATTTACAATCGGCGTCCAGGGCTCAGTTAACTGGTTATCCGCCTCCGCTGTCGCTGGCAATGCGACGCCAGCGATACTCAGCGTTAGAGTGGAGACTACTCAACTGGCCCAGGGAACTTACTCCGTCGGTATCGAAATTACGGATGTGTCAGGGATTCTTCCCAACCTCGTGATCCCAGTTTCCTTAAGTGTTACAGCCGCCGGACAGATCCTCTCATTCGCACCCACCACGATGAACTTCAACACGCTGAGGTCCTCTCCGACTGCGCAAACCCTCACCGTGACCACTACCGCTGCGGTCTCTATGTCCGCAAGCATTCGATATGCGGGAAACAGTCAAGCATGGCTTTTAGCGGCGCGGTTGCAGACCTCCGAGACACAAACCGTATACCAGGTTTCTGTGAGTCAGGGCAGTCTCAACCCAGGCACTTACTCGGCAGTTCTCACATTGACGCGGCCGGTGGGCTCAGCTATAGATATACCTGTAACCTTCACGGTTCTCTCTCCGGTCCTGGCCACGCCGGGGGCAATCTTCTGGGATTACACCGTCGACGACCCTGCCCCGATGCAGGTCATCAGCATGACGGGCTTAGCTCCAGGGGTGACTTACAGCGTGCAGAATCCCGTTTCCTGGCTCAACGCCAGTGAGCCCTCCGGCTTACAGTACTCACTGCGGCTAGATCCGACAGGCCTAGGAGCCTGTCCGAGAATTTGCCCTGACCTCGCCTTTTCCGCTGGCATCTGAAACAGAACCGGCCCATAATGTTTTATGGGAAAAAGCTACCGGCCCTACTACCCGGACGAGGAGTTGTTGCTGCCTCCCAGCCTCCG
>JACQZR010000086.1 GCA_016213775.1 Acidobacteriota bacterium | reverse complement strand
GCGATGAATTCGTTTGGAACGACGCGTTTGTCAGGCAGCGCTACCACTATCGGCCCGATCTTCCGTTGTGGCTGTTGGTGGTGCGCGCCGCTGTGCTCGCGCCGGCGCTCACCATTCCGGACCGCGTGTCCTACGCCGGATGCAAGAGCTGGGTGAATCTCACCGAAGACGTGGACGTCAGCGCGGCGAGGCCTGTGTTGAGTGACGCGGAGCATACAATCCGGCGGCAGCGGCTGCTTGATAAACTGGTACCGCAGCCCCATGATCTCCATCGTCATCCCAATACATAACGAAGAGCCCGCCATTCTCCCGCTCTACGATAAGTTGACTTCAGTCCTGGAAGGAATACGGAAACCCTACGAGATCATCTTTGTGGATGACGCCTCCACCGATCGCAGCTTCGAATTGCTGGCCAATCTGGTGGAGACTGATGGACGGCTGAAGGTGATCAGGCTGCGGCGCAACTTCGGCCAGACGCCTGCTCTAGCGGCGGGTTTTGATGAGGCGCAGGGCGAAATCATTGTTTCCCTCGATGGCGACCTGCAGCACGATCCGGAAGATATTCCGAACCTGTTAGAGAAGGTGGAACAGGGCTGGGATATCGCGTCAGGGTGGCGCAAGAATCGCATCGACAATGCCATGACGAGAAAGATTCCCTCGCGCATCGCAAACTGGCTGATGGCCAAGGCGAGCGGCGTCGACCTCCACGATTTCGGCACAACGTTTAAGGCCTATCGCGCCGAGGTGCTGAAGGAAGTGAACCTCTATGGCGAATTGCACCGCTTCATTCCCGCGCTGGCGAGCATCTACGGGGCCCGTGTGATTGAGGTGCCGATTCGCAACACACCGCGCACCGCCGGAGAGTCGCATTACGGACTGGGACGCACGTTCCGCGTGCTGTTCGACATCATCACGATCAAGTTTCTGCTGAGCTACTTCACCCGTCCGATGCACTTCTTTGGCAAGTTCGGACTGGTTGGAGTGGGCGCCGGCGGCCTGATCCTCAGCTACCTTTTTTTCTACCGGATTCTGGGACATGAACTGATGATTGAACATGGTCCGCTGCTGATTGCAGGGGCGCTGCTGCTGCTCGCCGGATTGATGATGTTCAGCACCGGCTTGTTGGGCGAGTTGCTGATGCGCGTTTACTTTGAAAGCCAGGGCCGGCGCATCTACGCGGTGCGCGAAGTGCGAACGAAGAAGGAACCGCAAGTCGCGGATGGGGCACGATAAGCAAGTGAAATCCAGACGATCGTTAATGAAGACCGCGGCGGGCGCGGCGGCGGTGCTGCCCGTCTTGGGCCAACATCATGCGCCTGCTACTCCATCTGCCGGGGCGTACAAGGCAAAGTGGGCCACCGCCGGTGAGATGAAGCAGATCGCGGCGATATGCGATCTGATCATTCCACGCACGGACACACCGGGGGCTTCGGACGCGAAGGTGCACGAGTACATCGACTACGCACTGGCGTCGAACAAAGCGCGGCAGGTGGCTTTGCGCGAGGGGTTGCATTGGTTCTTTGGGCTTGCCGAGGCGGGCCGCATAGCGGCTTTGCAGGCGGCAAGTGAGAAGCCTGATACGAAGGAGGGCCGCTTCTTCAAGATGATCAAGGATCTGACCATCGACGGCTACTACCAAAGCAAGGAAGGCTTGCAGCAGGAATTGGGTTGGAGCGGGCTGACCTATCTGCCGAAGTTCGATGGCTGCACGCATCCGGAACACAAGGGGTAATCGATGCAGGTTCAGAAAAGCTCCACTGTTCACGACGTCATCATCATCGGCAGCGGCGCCGCCGGCGGCATGGCTGCCTGGAATCTCACGCGCCAGGGCCTGAACGTGCTGGTGCTGGATGCCGGAGTGAAGTTCAACCGGGCTTCGTACTGGTCGCATGTGAAGCCCTGGGACTGGTGGCGCAAGATGGACGCAGGCCAGCGGCCTCCGGCATTCTATCTTGACACCAGGGAGCAACCCTATCACACACCGAAAGACCAGCCGTTTGAGTTGATGCGCGTGTGGGGACGCGGGGGCAAGACCAACGTGTGGGGCCGGGTGTCGCTGCGCTATTCGGATGTAGATTTTGAAGGACCGGCGCGTGACGGTTGGGAGATTCCTTGGCCTATCCGCTATAAAGACATTGCCCCTTACTACGACCGCGTCGATCAACTGATTGGCGTCTGCGGCGGGGATGACAATCAGGATTCTCTCCCCGGCAGCAGGTATCATCTGCCCGCACCCGCGCCTCGTTGTGGCGAGCAGTTGTTGAAGAGGGCTGCCGCGGGAATCGGGTTGAAGATTGTGAGCGGCCGGCGCGCGGTGCTGACCAAGCCGCACAACGGTCATCCGCAATGTCATTTCTGCGGAGTGTGCGGGCGCGGCTGCGACGTGGCCGCGTTCTTCAATTCTTCCGATTATCTGCTGGAGCCCGCCTTCAAAACCGGGAGGCTCCAGATTGTCGACAACGCCGTTGTGGCGCGCGTTCTGAATGACGCGCAGGGACGGGCGAGCGGCGTTCAGTACTTTGATCGTGCGACAAAGCAGGAACGCCAGGTCAAGGCGCGAGTGGTGATTGTGGCGGCGTCCTGCATCGATTCGACCCGGATTCTGTTGAACAGCAAGTCGTCCCAGTATCCAAACGGGATCGGAAACTCGAACGATGTGCTGGGGCGGTATCTAACGGAACAGGTGCGGTTCCATATGTACGGCTTTCTCCCCGAATTGCGCGGCACCAAGGCGTTGAACGATGACGGAATCGGCGGAGAACATATCTATCTGCCCCGATACAACCATCGGGATGGGCGCAAACGCGACTATTTGCGCGGCTTCGGAATGCAGTTCTGGGGTTGCGGGGCGCAATCGGGTGCGTCGTTTGCCAAGAATCTGCCAGGCTTCGGCGCCGATTTCAAGACCGGTGTGAAGAGCCGGTATCCTTCCCTGGTGGCGTTGCATCCGTACGGCGAAGTGTTACCGCGCCGGGAGAACCGCGTGACCGTCGAGGGAACGCCCGCCGATGCGTACGGGATTCCGACCCCTCGTATCGAATACAAGATCAGCGACAACGAGCGGAAGATGACCGCTGAGATGTACGATGCGGCGGAGAGCATCCTTCACGCCACGAAGGCGGAGATTGTTCCGTTCCAACGTGGGTGGCTCGACAACGCGGGCAGCGCGATTCATGAGCACGGAACGGTGCGCATGGGCGACGACCCGAAACGAAGTGTCTGCAACGGGTTCGGCCAGTTTCACGAGGTGAAGAATCTCTTCTGCGTGGACGGGGCAGTGTTTCCCACCGCGACGGAGAAGAATCCCACTCTCACGATACTCGCGCTGGCGTGGCGGGCGACGGATTACCTGGCAGTCGAAATGAAGGCGAAACGTCTGTAGCCCTCAACTTGGGCTGGTCTTTCGCCGATAACGGTAGTGTATGTCGCTTCGAATGCGCCGCCACAGCAGGTATCCGCAGAATGGCAAGGTCAGAGTCTCCTGGGAAGGCTCGCAACGTCAACAGAACTCTTGTGTCGCGAAGATTGTGGACATTTCCATTCAAGGGATGCAGATCTCCTGCCCGGAAGAGGTTCCGGCTCGCGCGATCATCCAGTTCCAGTTTCTGGACAAATTCTTTAAGGGCTCGGCCTCGGTTCGGAGTTGCACCCGGCATGGGTTGAGCTATCGGGTCGGGATGGAATTCTGCGGGGGCCTGCAGTGGACGGCCCCGTCCGCCGAGGAGCCCGCGTATACTGAATAGGCTGTTTGAGGCCTATTCGCATGTCACTACTCACTGCAATCTCACTGATCACCACTGGGCTCGCTTTTGAGGCTCAAGCGCAACCGCAGCGGCAATTCCGGGTTGCTATCGGAGCATTCAAGCACGAGTCGAATTCCTTCAATACGAACGCCACCACGGTGAAGGACTACAACGTGGAGGAACAGCGCCCGGGCGAAGATATGATCGCGCGATGGGCGAAGAACCAGAACGAAGAGGCTGGATTCATCACCGCCGGAAGGAATGAGAAGTTCCAACTGGTGGCCACCCTGCATGCGAACGCCACACCGAAAGGCCCGCTCACCAAGGACACCTTCGAGACGATTCTTGCTCGATTACAGAACAGCCTTCGCAATGCAGGCAAGCTCGACGGGCTGTTGTTGGCGCTCCATGGCGCAATGGTAGTGCAAGGCATCCCGCACGGCGATGAGGAGATTCTGCGGCGGCTGCGCAGCCAATTGGGGCCGGATTTCCCGATCGTGGTGACTCAGGATTTCCACGCCAACATTTCGCCCGAAACCGTGCGCTTGAGTTCCGTGCTGATCACCTATAAGCAGTGCCCGCACCTGGACACGCAGGAAAGGGGTGCGCAGGCGGCGCATATCCTGGCGCGGATGCTCCGCGGCGAGGTGAAGCCCGTGCAGCGTGTAGTCAAGCCGCCGATGCTCTACAACATCATTTTCCAAAACACTTACATTGAGCCGCTGCTGCCCATCACGAACGACAGCATCGCATTGGAGAAGAACAATCCGAAGGTGCTGGCAGCTAGCGTTTCCGGCGGGTATCAATACGCCGATGTGCCATTTATGGGTCCGAGCGTAGTGGTGGTGACGGACAACGACCCGGCGCTGGCCGAGCGCGAGGCCAAGCGGCTTTCCGATCGCATGTGGAGCACGCGCGACAAGATCCGGTTGCACCTGCCCGATGCCGCGCAGGCGGTCAGGCAGGCCATGGCCGCCAAAAAGTTCCCGGTGACCTTGATGGATACGGGGGACAACGTCGGCGGCGGATCATCGGCGGACAGTACGTTTCTACTGGAGGAATTCCTGAAACAGAAAGCCACAGGTTGGGTGATTACGATTGCTGATGCGGCTGCTGTGCAGCAGGCGATGAAGGCCGGCCCCGGTGGCCGGTTTGATGTCGCGGTTGGCGGCAAGATGGACAACATGCACGGCAATCCGGTGCGGGTGACGGGTAAGGTGAAATCGCTGCACAACGGCGAGTACATGGAGACTGAAGTGCGGCACGGGGGCGGACGGTATTTCACCAGCGGATTGACCGCGGTGGTGGAAGCCGATGGCTCCACTCCGGACGTGAAAAATCTGCTCGTGCTGACAACTCTGCGAGTGGCTCCCATGAGTCTGCAACAGATTGTCAGCCTTGGGATTTATCCGGAACGGCAACGGATTCTAGTGGCTAAGGGAACGATTGCGCCCCGCGCGGCCTATGAACCGGTATCAGCCGAGGTGATTCCGGTGGATTCGCCGGGGAGCACGGCCGTGAATCCGGGGCGATTTCAGTTCCGCCTCGTCCGGGAAAAACTCTGGGGCATGGAGTAAGGTAATCCGCCCACCACTATAAACTCTTCACCTGATCCCTCCGATCATTGATCGAAAGAACAATGTGGAAGCGGAGAAAATCCGACGGTGAGAGCGTGTCGCCCGACAAGAGCGAACCGCAAGCGACCGCCCCAACCACAGAGAAGAAGATGGAAGTCCGCATCGGTCCATCGACTTGCCTGGTGGGGGAGCTGTTCAGCGCCGAGGAAACCCTGATCGAAGGCTTGGTGGAGGGGCTCGTTGTAGTCGTCGGCCACCGTTTGACGGTGGGCCCTAAGGCCCGCATCGTCGGTCCCGTTGTCGCCGATGAGCTGGTCCTGATGGGAACCATCGACGGTGACGTCGAGGTAAAGGGAAAGCTTGCAGTGCACAAGGACGGTCACCTGGCCGGCGACGTGCGCTGTTACCGTATCCGTATTGATGATGGGGCCCACTTTGAAGGCTCGGTGGATGTGTTGGATCCGACGCGTGCAGACGATCCCGACCTGCAGTTAGGCAGCCTCGCGCAAGCAGTCGCCGCGGCGGATGAGCCGGAAGAAGAACCGGCGCAACCACCCAGCACCGATTGGGCGGAGATTGACGACGTCAACGCAGCCTGATCTCGGGCGTTGCCCAGTATAAATATTCTTGGTTAGTACTACTGTGTCACAAACTCTGTGGGGCAGCTTGTCAATCGGCCGTCTGGAGTTTGAACATTCCGCCGTCGTGTGGGGCGGCCAATCCTGGCCGCGGCTGGCCTTTCAGGCCAGCCTCCCCGCAATTTGTAACACAGTAGAATAAGTTCTAGGATTGTCGCAGTTGCCCGTCGAACTGGTAGCGCCTGCCGTGGGTGGTGCTGATCTCCACTGTTTTGTCCCCATAACGCACCGCAAGCGCTTTGCCCAGTTTGGACGTGACGTGGCATTGCGTGAGCTTCCCCGATGACCAGCGGAGATCAACTACAAAACCGCCCCGGGCGCAGAGTCCCGTCACTTCACCTGTGTTCCAGGCGTCGGGCAATGCCGGGAGCAGATGCACGGCTCCGGCGTGGCTTTGCAGTAGCATCTCGGCAATGCCCGCGGTTCCACCAAAATTCCCGTCGATCTGGAACGGCGGATGCGAGCACAACAGGTTTGGCATTACGCCGCCGCCGGTGTAGCGGGTTCCGTTGAACTTGGACAATTGCAGTAGATTGCGCACCAACTGGTAGGCGTGATTGCCATCTTCCATGCGGGCCCAGGAGTTGATCTTCCAGGCGCGCGACCAGCCGGTGCCTTCGTCGCCTCGCAGCTCGAGTGTGCGCCTCACCGCCGCGAACAATTCCGGCGTACCTCGTTTTGTAATTTGATTGCCCGGATGCAGTGGATACAGGTGCGAGATGTGGCGGTGGTGCGGGTCGCTCTCCATCAGATCTTCGGGCCATTCCTGTAGCTGCCCGCGCGCGCCCACCTGGTAGGGGAGCAGTTTCCCCAACTTGGTTTTCAGCTCATTGCGAAGGTCCGGGTCGCGGTTCAGAAGCTCCGAGGCGCGAATGCAGTTGGTGAACACTTCGCGCACGATCGCCATGTCCATCGTGGGTCCCATCGTGATCCCGGCAGTGCGCGGTTTGCCTTCAGAATCGGTATAGCGGAATGTGCTTTCGGGTGAGTTGCCGGCGGCGGTGACAAGGCGGCCTTTGCCGTCGTCTTCAAGCCAGTCCGAACAAAACTCCGCGACGCCCTTTATCGCGGGGTAGGCCTCCTTCTCCAGAAAATCCCGGTCGCCGGTGAAGAGCCAGTGCTCCCAGAGATGCTGCGTGATCCAGGCGCCGCCCATCGGCCAGAAGGCGGGCATTGCATTGTTGTCGACAGGTTGCGCGTCGCGCCAGATGGTGGTGTTGTGATGCTCCACCCAGCCGCGCATTTTGTAGACTTCGCGCGCCACCTTGCCTCCAGTGACGCGCAACTCGCGGGCCATGCGGAACAACGGCTCGTGGCACTCGGAGAGGTTCGTCACCTCGGCGGGCCAGTAGTTCATTTCGGTGTTGATGTTGGTGGTGTAGGCGCTGGCCCACGGCGGAATGATCTCGTGGTTCCAGATGCCTTGTAGATTCAGCGGCTGGCCGCCGGGACGCGAACCGGAGATCATCAGATAGCGGCCGAATTGGAAGTAGAGCGAGGCGAGGCCGGGATCCTGATCGTTGGCGAACGCAGTGATGCGCTCATCGGTGGGGAGCGATGCTTGGTTCTCGACGCTTTTGCCAAGATCGATGAACACACGTTGAAAGAGCTTCTGGTAATCCTGCGTGTGCGAGGCGCGGAGGGCAGCGTAGCCCTTGGATGATGCATTCTTCAGATCAGCCGAGGCGCGAATGGCCGGGTCGACGCCTTCCTTTGTGGGGCTCTTGTCGAAGCCGTTGAAACTGGTTCCGGCCGAGAGCAGCAGCACACACTCCGTGGCTCCGGTGACCTCGAGCTTGCCGTTATCGACTCTGGCCGTGCCACCTTTATTGAGCGCGCGCAGATGGGTGTCGAACTTCATGCCTAGACCCTGAATCTCGCGCCCGTACAGGACTGGTTTGCCGAAGGGCCGCACCTGTCCTCGCATATCAAAAATCTCGGGGTATTTTTTCGTTTCGTTGCGCTGCTGCACCCATTTCAGCTCGCGGCGCAGGGCGAAACCGGGTACCTGCCCGGACATGGCGATGGCGCTCGATCCTACTTCGCGTGTGACGGCGTTGGGATGGATCGAGCGGAATTCCGCGCGAAACGTGATGGAGTTAGGCTTGGACGCTGTGAGGCGGATGACGATGATCTGGTCAGGGTATGAGGCGAAGTACTCGCGCGTGTAAATGATGCCACTGTGCGCGTAGCGGACGGTGGCAAGCGAAGTGGAGATGTCGAGCTCGCGAGTGTAGTCCGTCGCCCCGGAATGACTGCTGTGGATGTGCAGATCGCCCATTGGCTGGTAGCAGGGCTGCGCGCGTCCACCCCAATTACGCGTGATGAATTCACCGGCCTCTTCGTACTGGCGATTGCGGAGCATGGTGACGACGCGCTCCCGGTCCTTGGCGATGTCGAGAAAGATGTCGCGGCGGCCTGGCTCGTCGGAGTAGAGGGTGTTTTCGTTGAGCTGCAGATGATCGGATTCGACGCCGCCGAAGATCATCGCACCCATGCGGCCATTGCCAATGGGGATGGCCTGGTTCCAATCGGCGGCGGCGTTCTGGTACCAGAGTCGGAGGTTGTGGGGGGCGGGCGCGGCAGCAAGCCCAACGGCGGCTGGAAGGGCGAGAAACGTGCGGCGGGAGTGAATCATGCACTCATATTTTACGGCATGCTAGCGGCGGCTCATGGCAGCGGCAAGTTCCTGCGCAACCTTCCTGCGATCACCGTCGGTCACCAGGGGCTGAGCCGTCACGTCGTAGACTCCGAGTTTCTTTCCGCTGGATGGATCGATGCGGAAGCCAGTGACACGAAAGCCCCCAGCCTCCAGTCGAACCGCGATGATCAGCGCCTGATTGGCGCCAGCTTCCGCGACAATCTGCGCCATCGTCTTCCCGCTGCCTTTGAAGTTGCGCAACAACGGCCATGCCGTCACCGTTGCCCCATGGCGATTCGCAAGCTCCCCGGCTGTCAGCTCCGCAAGTTCCTCGTCGTACTCGATCTCCGGGAACTCCTCCGCCGTCCAGATCCAACGCGCCGGCAGGACCGCGGTGATTGTCTCGCTACGCCGCGTCTGCCAGAAGCCGATGAGCAAGGCCGCGACAACCGCAACAATGCCAGCAGCCGTATACCAGGACTTGCGGCTTGGAGGTGCGACAGTCGCCGGCTCGGGAAGCCGAAACTCCGGCGCATAGGAACCTTTCGGAAATTCGATACGGAGGGCACCCGCTTCGTCCGGAGTAGCGGCGTAATACTCATCGAGCCTCTTACGGAGACGCCGCGCTTCCACGCGGACAATCGGGTCGAGCCGCGGGTCGTATTCGGAATCACGATCGAAGACCTCACGCCCGATGAGATACTCCTTGATCTGGTCGCCTTCCCCACGCAGCTTAGCTTCTACGGTGAAGCGGAGAAACCGGATGAGCCGGTCCGAATTCTGAAAGCCGGGACTGGCCAGAATGCGGTTCATGTGTTCGCGAATGGTCTCTTCCGACATCGCTTTGACTTTCTCATACTGCGCCGGGCGGCACAACAGTAGAGCCCCGCAATTCAATCACTTGCCACGGTAAGCTAACGGTAAGATTGCCTCACGTTACTCGCGTTTCGCCGCCGCGGCGAGCAAACTGCACCTGTGGGACCGAAAATCCCAACACAATCCAAACTATGGAGACTGAAATGAAGAACTGGATCACTCTCACCGCAACTGTGCTCCTTGCTGCGACCGCGGCAATCGCTGGCCCTCCGCTCATCTGTCATCCCGTCGAAATCGGTAACGCGAGGTCTCTTGCCTGGCGCGGGGTAAACGGGTGGGATGGCGCCGACCCGAGCTACGATGTGTCGCGTCTGGCCGCCGACACCATGGCCATCCTCACGCCATCCGCACCTCTGAATGTCCGCATGGAGACCATCCGTCGAGCCGCGGTCTACTCGGTTCGCAAGCCGGGCGTCGCAGACCAGCTTGCACTGCAATTGCTGAACCGGGCAGCAAATTCCGAAACCGCGGGCAAGCCCGACGCGTTGGCTTGGTTCGACGCCGGCTACTACGCCGAAGCAATGCGTCAGATGGGGTTCATCCACCGCCACATGAAGGACGGACTGCAGGGGAAGTGGCAATGGCAAGGCGAGTGGAAGCTCGACGGGAAGCCGTGGATGGACCGCGCGGTCCGGCTTGGTCTGAAAGGCACGGAAGTCGCGTTCGCCAAAGTGGAAGAGATGCGCAACTCCGACGTGCGGCAGACTCAGGCGGCGAGCACCGCAACAGCAAGGAAGTAGACGCCCGTTTCCGTTGATACAATGGGCGGCTAATGGGGACCCTGATTATTCTCTTCGGCGTTGCGACGTTAGCCGCCCAAAACCGCCCGCCCATCACTCAGGCCACCATCGACCAATGGATGAAGGAACTGTCTAACTGGGGTCGTTGGGGCAAGGACGATCAACTCGGAGCAATCAATCTCATCACGCCGGCGAAGCGCAAAGCCGCTGCGGCGCTGGTGAAGGATGGCGTTGCCGTGTCGCTCGCACACGAGACGCTGTTGGAGAAGGCACCCGACAACAACAGTCCTTTCGAGGTGGAGATGAAGCTCACCGGATCGAACAATCCGGGGCAGTTCTCGGTGGATAAATACAGCGTGCTGTACCACGGGTGGGCGCATACGCATATGGACTCGCTCTGTCATATGTTCTACAAGGGCCAGATGTACAACGGCGTTCCGCAAACCACCGTCACTGCGAAGGGTGCCGCGACTTTGGGCATTTCGAACTTCAGGGCTGGGATCTTCACCCGCGGCATTCTGCTGGACATCCCGCGTCTGAAGGGCGTGAGCTATCTCGAGCCCGGCGCGGCCATCTATCCGGAAGATCTCGCTGCGTGGGAGAAGCAGGCCGGCATCAAGGTTGGATCCGGAGATGTAATCTTTGTCCGCACCGGTCGTTGGGCTCGCCGCGCCACGAAGGGCTCGTGGGACCTGCCCAACAAAGCCGCCGGGCTGCACGCCTCCTGCGCGCGCTGGATCAGGCAGCGCGACGTGGCCATGATCGGCAGCGATGCCGGCAGCGATGTGCAGCCGTCCGGCATAGCGGGCGTTACGCATCCGATTCATCAACTGGCTTTGATCGCTATGGGGGTCACGATATTTGACAACTGCGATCTGGAGGCCGTGAGCTTGGAAGCGGCCAAACGAAATCGCTGGGAGTTTCTGCTTACGGCTGCGCCGATTCCCGTGCCCGGCGGTACCGGGTCTCCGCTTAATCCAATTGCGGTCTTCTGAGGTGCATTAAATGAGGTGTACGAATGGCGTTTGATTCCGGGCTGGCGGACCGCGTGCGCAACGTGATGCTCATGCGCGGGACTGCATTCGTGGAGAAGAAGATGTTCGGCGGACTGGCCTTCATGGTAAATGGCCATATGTGTTGCGGTATCGTCAAAAGCGATCTCATGCTGCGGCTGTCGCGGGAAACGGTGGAGGCATCGCTGAAGCAGCCACACACGCGGCCCATGGACTTCACCGGTAAGGTGATGAAGACGATGCTGTACGTCGATTCGCGCGGCATCGACACGGAAGCGGCGCTGGAGCGATGGATTGCGCTCGCCGAAAAGTTCGCCGGAAACGGGGTGTGATATTCTGCGCCACACATGCGCCATCTGTCCGCGAAAACTGCTCTACTGTAATGATGCTGCTTCAGGCGGCGCAAATCGCCGAACTCGAACTCCATCGCACAGCGCTTACCGGTCACTGCTATCGAATGCTCGGCTCGGTCACCGATGCCGACGACGCGGTGCAGGAGACGATGCTTCGTGCCTGCCGCGCCATTGACAATTTCGACGGGCGATCGTCGTTGCACACGTGGTTGCATCGCATTGCAACCAATGTTTGCCTGGACGAGTTGCAGGATCGCAAACGGCGCGCTCGCCCGATAGAGGAAGGTCCCGCGGGCACTGTTCACGACGAGCTGATCCGTCTGCCGGCCAACCACTGGGTCGAACCAGTGCCGGACGCAGCGGTGCTTCCCAAAGGCGCCAACCCCGAGCAACTCGCCTTGCACCGCGAATCCATCCGCTTGGCGTTCGTCGCCACTCTGCAGCATCTGCCACCCAAACAGCGCGCGGCGCTCCTTCTGATGGAGGTGCTCGGCTGGGCGGCGAGCGATGTGGCCGCTACCCTCGACCTCACGGTGGCCGCCGTGAACAGCGCGCTGCAACGTGCCCGCGCCACCATGGCCTCCATAAGGGAGAGCACAACCATGCCGGCGGAGAATACGGATGCCGAACTCGCACGTCAATTCGCCGATGCCTTTGAGCGCTACGACCTGGACGCGCTCATCGCGTTGATGCACCGTGACGTCACGCTCTCCATGCCGCCGTACGCGCTCTGGCTGCGAGGCCACGATGCAGTGCGAGCGTGGCTTACGGGCCGCGGCTGCGGCTGCCGGGGCTCGCGCGTGATTCCCACTGCGGCGAACGGCGTACGCGCCTTCGCTCAGTACCGGCCGGATCCCGGCGGCGGGCACACGGCATGGGCTCTCATCGTTCTCGAAACCGCAGGTGACAAGATCACTGCGTGGAATGCATTTCTCGAAACGGAAAAGTGGTTTCCCAGGTTCGGCCTGCCTCGCACCCTGGGAGAATGATTTTTTTCGTGCCGCCGCCGATGAGTTTCGCCTCCGCCGGGAGTCTATTCATCAGGATCCAACAGGATCGAAACATTACACAGGAGCAAAGGATGCCCGTTCAAAATCTGAGTCCCTATCTTCACTTTGATGGCGTCGCCGCTGAAGCCATTCGCCTCTATCAGGAAGCCTTTGGCGCCAAGGCGGTGACAGTGATGCCCTATAGCGACATGCCCAACAACTCGTTCTCCGAGGAGCAGCGTAAGCTCGTAATGCACAGCGAGCTGTCGATCGGCGAAAGCGCGCTGCTGCTCAGCGATAAGATGCCCGGTATGCCGCCGCGTGAAGGAGGTAACGGAGAGGTTCTTCTCAATTTCCACGACGCCGCGAGTCTACAGAAGGCCTTCGACGTAATCGCGGCCACGGGAAAGCCAATCATGCCTCCGCACGATTCGTTCTGGGGCGCGCGGTTTGGTGTGGCCGTGGACAAGTTCGGCGTCTGGTGGTCGTTCCACAGCCCTCGCGACGCCGCTTGACTGCCACATCATTTGCCACTCCCTGCGGTCAGGCCCGCGACGATCTTCTTTTGGAAGATCATTACCGTGGCAATCAGAGGCAGAGAGCTGGCAATCACTCCCGCCGCCAGTAGCCCCCAGGGAATCTCGTAGGCAAACGCGCCGCTCAGGGTGGCTACTCCAACCGTAATTGTCTTCGAGGACTCGCGATTCATGAAGGTTAACGCCAGCATGAATTCGTTCCACGAAAAGATGAAGGCCAGGATGGCAGCCGTGCTCAAGGCGGGCATCGAAAGCGGCAGGATGATCCTGACAAAGGTCTTAAACCGTGAGAGCCCGTCAACAGCGGCTGCCTCCTCCAATTCGATGGGGATCTGCCGCATGTAGCCGGTCAGGAGCCAGGTGGCAAACGGAAGGTTCAGCGCCGCGTAAGGCACGATCAGACTCCAGGGATGGTTCACCAGCCCGGCGGCGCGGATCATCTCATACAACGGAAACAGAAACACGATCGGGGGGAAGAAGGCTACCGCCAGAAGACTGGAGGTTGCGGTCTTCCTCACCGCTTCACTTGCTCTTGCCAGCCCGTAGGCGCACATCGAGGCAGCCGCCACGCATAGCAGGGCCGACAGAGCGGCAATGACTACAGTGTTGACGTAATACCTTCCGAACGGGCGTCGAACGAACAGCTCCTCGTAGTTGGAAAGAACCGGCTGCTCCGGAAGCAGGGAGGGAGGCGTCCTGGTCAACTCGGCAGGGCTCTTGAACGAGCTAACCCCATGCCACGCCAGCGGCGCAAGCGCGAAGATGCACATCAACACTACTAGCGATTTAGAAAGTACGTTCATGACGTTTCACCAAAAGCTGGTACATCGCAATTGCCACGATGCAGAGAATGAGAATCATCGCGACCACTTGCGCCGAGCCGTAGCCAATGTCCAGGTAGCGCATGTAGGTCCGGTAAGAATAGACCGAAACTGTCTCCGTGGCTCCGCCGGGCCCGCCGCCTGTCATGACATACACAAGATCGAAGACGGCGAATGCCTGGATCAGCCGGAAGATGAGCGCTATAAAAAGAAACGGGAGCAGGAATGGCAGCGTGACATAGCGGAACTTCGGCCACATCCCCCCGCCATCCATTTCGATGGCCTCATAGAGGTCCTGCGGCACGCTCTGAAGACCCGCCAGCAAGACCACAAATACGAACGGCGTCGTCTTCCAGACATCGGCGAGGACGAGAACGCCCATCGCCGTTCCCGGCGTCCCGAGCCAGGCGATCGGCGACTCCAGCAGATGCGCCTTTTGCAGCAGCCCATTCACGATCCCGTACTGATCGTTGAAAATCCATGACCAGAGCACCGCGATAATGGCCGTCGGCAGCGTCCACGGCGCAAGAAAGATGGATCGAATCAGCCCGCGCCCGCGCACAAACTCGCTAGCGGCGAGAGCCAGGCCAAGTCCGATCACAAACTCGAGTGTCACCGAAGTAATGGTAAACACAGTGGTCGCTTTAAGACCGCTCGCGAAGCGGGAATCCGAGAACAGCCGTCTGAAATTCCCGAGCCCGGTCCACTCCATCTGGAATTCATTCGACAGGCCCATATCCGAAAAGCTCAACGCAACCGTCCGCACGATGGGATAGGCCACCACCAGCAGAAGGAGAATCGCAGCCGGAAGGCCGAAGAGCCCCCACTGGTGGGAACCCATCTCACCTGAGGTCCGCACCTGCGCAACGGGTTTTACGTCTTGAGCAGTTGCCATGTCTCTCTCGTTGCCCCCTTCACCGCCTCCTCCGCCGTTACCCTTCCGGTCAGCGCGGCGCTGAGCCAGCGCTGCAAGATGTCGGACGCCTGCGCATACTCGGGGATCGCCGGCCGCATGCGTGCGCTTTCCAGGATCGGCAGAAACCGGCCTGGTATCATGCTTCGGCGCGATGGGATCCTCCCCTGCCGCTGCTGCACTTCCCGCAATTGTTGGGGCCGCGTCACAAACTCGACAAATTGCCAGGCTCTGTCCGGATCTCTGGAAAAGCGCGAGATTGCGAATCCCCATCCGCCCAACGTCGAGGTGCTCCATTCGCCCTCGGCGTGAACAGGCGGTGCTACGCCGATATTGGCGGCCATCTCTCCTCCCCTTCTGTTAATCAGTGTCCAAACGTATGGCCAGTTCCTCAGGAAGACGGCGCGCCCATTCTGGAAGTTATTGCGGGTCGCTTCTTCGGTATAAGTAGTGACGGCGGGCGGCGAAATCGTTCCGATAGTGCCCTTCAGCCACGTAACCGCTTCCACCGCCTCGCGACTGTCCAGAAGTACTTTGCGGCTGGAGGAATCGATCCAGTCGCCTCCAAATCCCCATAGCACTTCGAGAAAAACTGTAACAAGGCCCTCGTATTGTTGCCCTTGCCAGAGATATCCCCAACGTTCACCGGTTTGGGAGGCGCGCGCTATTCGTGTCAGCTCCTCGAAGGTTTCGGGGGGCTCCTTCACCAGATCGGTGCGGTAATACAGCACCCCTGCATCCGTGAAGGCCGGCATTCGATATAACTTGCCCTCGTATTCTCCCGCCTGCAATTCCACAGGGAGGATGTCCCGGCGGTCGTCCTCCCGCAGCCTCGCGGTAAGGTCAGCCAGCCAGCCAGCCGCCGCGAACTTCGCAATCCAGATACCGTCACAGTACACAATGTCATAGGACGATCCGCGTGCCAGAAACGCTGTCGAGTACATGTCCTCACGCGTGTCCGTCGCCGTTGGTCCTTCGATCAGGCGCACAGGGGCTCCGGGATGCGAGCTGTTAAATTTTGCCACCAGATCGCGCCAGACGCCTGTCCCGTCCGGCTCCATCAAGACCGAAAGCCCCCGCGCGCTGCTGTCGCCCCCATCGGGTCTACGCAGGCTGTAGAGGAGCAGCAGTGCGAGCGTGGCCCAGAATAAGATTCCTGCCGCTCTGCTTCTCGAAAACATGGATATTCTCCTCGGGTATTCGCAAATACACACGATCGGAACCGGGACGCGCCTTTGTTGTCGAGGTGAGTGAAGTTGTTCCCACCTGCACACCAACCAGGTAGTGGCTGCCGAGAGGTTCCACCCATCGCAGTTCCGCCGGCACTCCTGACTCTGACAAGACTACATGCTCCGACCGTACGCCGATTACCACAGGCCCGGACCAATCCAGAGTTGTCCTGATCTCCTCCGTCCCAAGCCGGAAGCGGCCATTAGTCATCTCCGCTTCAAACTGATTCATCGAAGGCGATCCGATAAATGACGCGACAAAGCGGTTTGCGGGTGAACCATAAACTTCTTCCGGAGTGCCAACCTGCTGTACCTTGCCTTTAGACAGGACAACTATACGGTCGGCCAGGGTCATAGCCTCGATCTGATCGTGAGTTACATATACCACCGTGGCGTTGATCTTCTTGAACAGCTCTTTCAAGTCATGCCGCACACGCTCTCGCAGCAGTGCATCCAGGTTACTCAGAGGCTCGTCGAACAGAAATACCGCGGGGTTCCGGATCAGCGCGCGACCCAGGGCGACTCTCTGCCGTTCCCCGCCGCTGAGCTGCCGTGGCTTCTTCCACAGCAGCGGCTCTATCTCCAGTTGCCGGGCGGTCTCGTGCACGCGTGCTTCAATTTCCTTCTTCGGAACCTTTTTCAATTCCAGGTGCAGCGCGAGATTCTCAAAGCAGGTCATGTGAGGGTAAAGCGCATAGGATTGGAACACCATTGCTATGTTCCTGTCGCGCGCCGCCACCGCGTTCATGACCTTGCCATCTAGCTCCACCAAACCGGCTGTCGGACTGTCCAGGCCGGCAATAATCCTTAGCAAAGTGGATTTGCCGCACCCCGAAGGGCCAACAATGGTCAGGACCTCCCGGTCGTGGACCTCCAGAGTAACCTCTTCGAGCGCAAGTCCCCCTTGGAATGCTCGCGATACACCGTCAATCCGGATAGCGGCCATATCGATGATCTCCGTGGAACAGTCGTCCGCGATTATGTAAATATTTCCAGGATGGCCGTCCCGCATTAGGTAAAGGCAATTAGGGTGCCAAGTTCTGCCGCGTTGCTCCCATCGTAATGGTCAGGGAATTGCTTAATGTCAATGCAGGAGCGAAGAGGACTGAAAAATCTTCCTGACGAAGAGAGGGGGTTCCCATGACATGCCTTTTCGTGCTTGTAGCAATCGCCTTCCCACGCATTGCTCTTGTTCTGCTGTATTTCTTCACTACCTATCTTGAGCACGCCTATCGTTCCATGGTCATCGTGGCGCTTGGATTCGTGTTTCTTCCACTCACCACCATGACCTATGCCTGGATCGTGAACAACCGTTACCCGCTGGACGGGATCTATCTGTTAGTGATTGTGGTTTCCGCTCTGGCCGATCTTGGACTGCTTGGTCGCGGCGAGTATTACCGCAGACGCACTGTTTGAGGCATCCAGCCCGAGAAAATCCTTGCCACGGCGGCATATTTGTCATACACTGTTAGACAAATGAGCAAGCCCGATTCCCTCGGCCAATTCGAACAGCTCGTTCTGACAGCGATCCTCTCCCTTGGCGATGACGCCTACGGTGTCACCATACACGCGAAGGTCGAGGAGCTTGCCTCGCCCAAGCCGGTTTCGCTAGGCGCAGTCTACGTCACTCTGGACCGGTTGGAAGACAAGGGACTTATCAGATCCTGGCTCACCGAGCCCACCGCCGAGCGCGGCGGACGTGCGAAGCGTTGCTACACACTGGAAGGGTTCGGCGCAAAAGCGCTCGAGGAATCGGCTCGCACGGCGCGGCGAATGCTCGATGTTTTCGAAGAGGCCGGCCAGAAGCACTGGGGGAAGAAATGGGGCAAGGCCTTCCGATGATTCCCCTTCTTGAAAGGATTGTGGGCTTCCTGCTCCCGCCCGCGCGCCGCGAGGAAGTCCTGGGCGACCTGCACGAACGGTGCAGGAATCAACGCCAGTATCTACGGGAAGCCTCGTCGGTGGTCCCATGCGTGGTGTTCAGCCAAGTCCGCCGCGTTACGGATTTGCGCTCGTTTCTCTTGCAGGGGCTGCTCTCTTATGGCGCATTCCTGTGCTCGGCGCTATGGCTCAATCCGGTGTTGCTTGAAGGCGCGGGGAGTCAGTGGTTACTGTGCTGCCCCGTAGCGCTCCTCGTAGCCGGCACCGCCCTGACGGACGCCTACGCCGCGGACTCGCCGAACCGTGTGGCTCGCGCAGGGATCGGAGTCGCCTTCACCGGCATGCTCGTATTCCTGATGCTCAGCGTGTTGCCTGTGGGCCTGCCACGACGCATCCTGCTGACGGGCGTCGTTGCGAGCATGCCGTTGATGATTCTGGTCCGCTTGTTCTATAGCAATGGAGGAAGGGAGAAAAGCGCATGAAGAAGAAGGTCGCTGTCGTTGTGTTGACTGCGTGGCTGCTAGGTTTGCTCTGGGTCTTTTCGGCAGGGACTGCGCCCTCCGGCATGCCCGCCGCCGTATGGAACTCGATGCCGTTCCTGCTGCTGCTCGCGACGTGGGTCGTTCTGCTTTGGAAGCGAAATTGGCTTCGCCGTTAACCCAACCCGTTACAGCAGTCGGAAGTTGACTTCGATTGTGGCCAGCACCGCCACGGGCTTTCCGTCCTTGTAGCCGGGACGGAACTTCCACTTCTGGACAGCTTCAATGGCTTTTTCGTCCAGGCCGAGGCCCAGCGGGCGGATCACCTTGAGGCTGGTCGGCTGACCCTTGTCGTCCACCACCACCTGGAGAACCACCGTGCCTTGGAACTTCGCCTTGCGCGCTTCTTCGGAGTATTCCGGCTCCACCTTGTAGACCAGCGTGGGAGAGGAAACGCCGCCACCAATCCGGTAGACGCCGCCACCCATTCCACCGCCTTCACCCGGTCCAAATCCTGCCCCACGGCCCGGTCCGACGCCGCCGCCCGATCCCGTTCCGATTCCGCCACCCGAGCCCGGTCCGTTGGACGGAGGTCCGGGACGCCCCGCCAGGGGATCACCAAAGTTGGGGAGATTCAATTTCGGAATATTGGCATCCGGCTGAATGACCAGCGTTGGCTCCATGATGAGCCGGGGATTGTCGTTATTTACAACAGCCATTGGCGGTGTAAATTGTTTAGGAGCAACCCGCGGCAGCTTGCCCTTGGAAGGAGGTGTCGGGGACCGGTCACCACCTCCACCGCCGCCACCCGCAGGTTTCGGTTTGGGAGTTGGCTTGAAAGGCGACAGATCCGGCGCGACAAGCGTCACCGTTTCCTTCACCTTCTTTTGAAGACTCTCGTTCGTACCAAGAACCAGCAGTAATGCCAACACCACCACGTGGACGATCATGGAAATGCTGCCGGCGCGGGTTTCCTGGCCGGCGGTCAATCCCCAAATGTCCTTTACTGGCAATGGCTTGGAAGTCAGAACCAAAGGTTCTTCCTTCGGCGGATGGAGTACGTCGGAGAGCTGTTTCTTGAATGATGTCAACCAGGGAACCTGGGTCTCCGCTACCAGCAGCCGTGCCAGGTGCTTGTCGGGGTTGTCCTCAGGGGACGTGCCGGGTGTCGTCGGGTTCACAGTTTCAACAGACATTTTCTCTTAGCTCAGAATCCAGACTTGTCTTAGCCGCTCCAACCTGTTCTTATTGACGCCGCCAATCCGTGCGAAGTTGCATGCGTTCTTCCATTTTCTGGATTCGCACGTTGTTGGTAGTTTATCACGAAGACAGGGCGGAGAAACCCTGCCATTCGGTGGGTCTACAGAAAAAAGTAATGGGTGCGCAGACCCTCATGCACGGCGTTGAATAAATCTTATAATGACACGCTAATATTTGTTGCATCAATAGCGCGCATCGTGGTAGCCTGTCAATGGGCAGACTTTCCGTTCCCTGCCCGGCCCTCCGCGTGCCGATAAGGCCTTCGCGGAGACTTTTGCCATTGGAGGTCTCGTCGCTTATGGACTTCAACCGCTTCACCGAGAAAGTACACGACGCTGTCCGTGCCGCGCAGGACGTCGTCCGCCGCCTCTCCCACCAGCACCTGGAATCCGAGCACCTCCTCTCTTCCCTCCTCGATCAGGAAGGCGGCTTGGCCGGTTCCATACTGACCAAGGCGGGAGTCAACCTTGCCGCCTTCCGTTCCCGTCTGCAACAGGAGCTCGATCGCGCGCCGAAAATCACAAGCCCCTCGGGCGCCGCGCAGGAAATCTACCTCGGCAACCGGTTGGCTAACGTCATGCTCAGCGCCGAGGAGGAACGAAAACAATTCAAGGATGAATTCCTCTCGGTGGAGCACATCCTGCTCGCCATGCCGGGGGATTCCGGCGCCGTGGGCAAGCTCTACAAAGAATTCAGGCTCACCCGCGATAGACTGCTCGATTCGCTGCAGCAGGTCCGCGGCAACCAGCGCGTGACGTCGCAGAACCCCGAGGCGAGCTACGAAGCTTTAGAGCGCTACGGCCGCGACCTCACCACCATGGCCACGCAGGGCAAGCTCGATCCGGTGATCGGGCGCGATGAGGAGATTCGTCGCGTCATTCAAGTACTGTCGCGGCGCACCAAGAACAACCCTGTACTCATCGGCGAACCCGGCGTGGGCAAGACCGCCATCGTCGAAGGTCTGGCGCAGCGCATCATTCGCGGGGACGTCCCTGAAGGTCTCAAAGATAAGAAGGTGGTCACGCTCGACATGGGCGCGCTCATCGCCGGCGCGAAGTTTCGCGGCGAGTTTGAAGAGCGTCTCAAGGCCGTATTGAAAGAGGTCCAATCCTCTGAAGGCGCGGTCATCCTCTTCATCGACGAACTGCACACCGTCGTCGGCGCCGGCAAAGCCGAAGGCGCAATGGACGCCGGCAATCTCTTAAAACCGATGCTTGCCCGCGGAGAGCTGCATTGCATCGGCGCGACTACTCTAGACGAATACCGCAAGCACGTGGAGAAGGACGCCGCGCTAGAGCGTCGCTTCCAGCCAGTGCTGGTCGATCAGCCCACAGTAGAAGATACGATCTCTATCCTGCGCGGCCTGCGCGAACGCTACGAAGTCCATCACCGCGTGCGCATCAAAGACGCCGCACTGGTGTCCGCCGCCGTGCTCTCCAACCGCTACATCTCTGACCGGTTCCTGCCTGATAAAGCAATCGACCTCGTCGACGAGTCCGCCGCCAAGCTGCGCACCGAAATCGACTCCATGCCGTCGGACCTGGACGAAACCATGCGCCGTATCATGCAGCTCGAAATCGAGCGTGAGGCGTTGCGCAAGGAATCCGACACAGCCAGCAAAGAGCGGCTCGGCAAGCTCGAAAAGGAACTGGCCGATTTGCGCGAACAGGCAAACGCCATGAAAGCCCAATGGCAGAGCGAGAAGCAGGCCATTGAACGCGTCTCCCAAATCAAGGAACAACTGCAACAGCTCGCCGCCGAAATCGAAAAGGCCGAGCGCAATTACGATCTCAACAAAGCGGCCGAGCTGAAGTACGGCAAACGCATCGCTCTCGAATCGCAGCTCAAGGAAGAGGAGGCCCGCATCGCGCCCTCGGCCAACGCGCACAACGCGCCGCGCCTCATCAAAGAGGAGGTGGACGAGGAAGATATCGCGGCCGTGGTGTCTCGCTGGACAGGTGTGCCTGTGTCGCGCCTGCTCGAAGGCGAGATTCAGAAGCTGCTGCACCTGGAAGAGGAGTTGCATACGCGGGTGATTGGACAGGATGAAGCGGTGAGCGCCGTCTCTGAAGCCGTGCTCCGCGCGCGCAGCGGATTGAAAGACCCGCGCCGGCCCATCGGCAGTTTCCTTTTCCTCGGCCCCACTGGCGTCGGCAAAACCGAGCTCGCCCGCGCACTCGCCGCATTCCTCTTCGATGACGAACAGGCCATGGTGCGCATCGACATGTCCGAGTATCAGGAGAAGCACAACGTCTCGCGATTGGTGGGTGCGCCTCCCGGATATATCGGCTACGACGAAGGCGGCCAGCTCACCGAAGCCATTCGCCGCCGGCCCTATTCGGTCATTCTCCTCGATGAGATCGAAAAGGCGCATCACGACGTATTCAATGTGCTGCTGCAGGTGCTCGATGACGGCCGCCTCACTGACGGACAAGGCCGCCTGGTGAATTTCAAGAACACTATCGTCATCATGACGTCCAACATCGGCAGCCACCGTATTCTGGACTATCGCGGCGACTACTCCGGTTCCAACTACGCGCGAATGAAGGAAACGGTTCTCGAAGAGCTGCGGCGCGGTTTCCGCCCCGAGTTCCTCAACCGCATCGACGAGATTACGGTCTTTCATTCGCTCAGCGAAGAACACCTGCTGAAGATCGTCGACATTCAGTTGGAGAGCCTGCGCACGCGGCTGGCCGAACGCGGCATCGTGATTGAGCTTACCGATAGTGCGCGCCGCCATCTCGTGCGGGCGGGAAGCGACACCGCCTACGGCGCCCGGCCTCTCAAACGCGCTATTCAGAAAGAAGTGGAAACCCCGCTCGCCAGGCTGCTGCTGGCAGGTAAGATTCGCGACCACGAAACCGTTTCTATCGACATTGCCGCCGGCTCGCTCACATTCGCCTGCGTGCCAGCCAACCTGGAACCGGAGCATTCCCATGGATCGAAATGACCGATTCCCGCGTCTAACCAAAGGAGAGAGAGATCAACGAAAGGACGACATGTCTAACAAACCCGAGTTTCCCGAGTTTCCCGAACTGCCCTTGCTGCCGCTAAAAAACGTCGTGTTGTACCCGCAGATGATGCTGCCACTCACCGTTGGCCGTCCGGGTTCGCTCGCCGCCGTCGACGCTGCTCTCGATGCCCCGGAACAGGAAATCATTCTCGTCGCGCAGCGCAACGCCGAAACCGACGATCCCAAGCAGGACGATCTCTACACCATCGGCACACGCGCCACGATTCGCAGGTTTTCCAAACAGCCCGAACAGACGGAAGTCTTTGTTCTCGGTATGGAACGTGTCGTCATCATCAAGCTCGAGCACAATGGCGAATACTCCACCGCGCGTTTCCGCTCGCTACCCGTGCCGGAGGATTCCGGACCGGAAGTGGAGGCTCTGGAACGCGCCGTTGGGGAACTGACCTCGCGCGCCATTCAACTCGCGCAGGCGCAGACCACCATCGATCTCGAACGCCTCATTTCGTCCACTGACGATCCACTGCGGCTGGTCTATCTATCGGCTTCGATGCTTAGTCTCGATCTGCCGAAAGCGCAGGCGCTGCTCGAAGCGCCCACTCGCCTCGACGCCTTGCGCCTCATGCACACCTACCTTTCTTATGAAGTGCAAGTGCTCGAGCTGCGCAACAAGATCGCCACCGAGGCGCGCTCGGAAATGTCCAAGGAGCAGAAGGATTATCTGCTTCGCCAGCAGATGCGCGCCATTCAACAGGAGCTCGGCGAGAAGAATCCCGACCAGGCCGACTTCGACCAGTTGAAAGAAGCTATCGACAAGGCCAATCTGCCGGAGCATATCAAGAAGGAGGCCGACCGCGAGATGCACCGGCTGGAGAAGCTGCCCACTGCTTCGCCGGAATACCACGTCCTGCGCACCTATCTGGAATATGTGATCGAGCTCCCCTGGACCAAATACTCCGAAGACAACCTCGATCTCACGAATGCCCGAAAAGTTCTCGATGAGGATCACTTCAATTTGAAGGATGTGAAGCAGCGCATTCTTGAACACCTCGCGGTGTTGAAGTTGAATCCAGGAGCAAAAGCTCCGATTCTCTGTTTTGTCGGACCCCCCGGAACCGGAAAGACTTCACTCGGCCAGTCGATTGCACGCGCCATCAACCGCAAGTTCGAACGCTTCTCCGTAGGCGGCCTGCACGATGAAGCGGAACTGCGCGGCCATCGGCGTACTTACATCGGCGCCATGCCCGGCCGTCTGATTCAGGCACTTCGCCGCGCCGGCGCCGCCAACCCGATCGTACTCCTGGACGAGGTGGACAAACTCGGCCGTGACTATCGGGGCGACCCCGCCGCCGCGCTACTCGAAATTCTCGATCCGGAGCAGAACAACAGCTTCCGCGACAACTACCTCGATTTGCCGTTCGATCTCTCGAAGGTGCTGTTCATCTGCACCGCCAACGGGCTTGATTCGATTCCGCGCCCGCTGCTCGACCGCATGGAGATTCTGCGTCTGGCCGGGTACAGCGAAGAGGAAAAGGTGGAGATCGCCCACCGCTATCTCATCCCGCGCCAGTTGAAGGAAACCGGCCTCTCTCAGGAAAAGGTCACCTTCGACGAAGAGGCTCTCCGCGCCATCATCACCAGCTACACCCGCGAGGCCGGCCTGCGCCGCCTCGAACAAACCATCGGCAGCGTGTCGCGTAAAATCGCGCTGAAGTTCGCTGAAGGCCACACCGATCCAATCACCATTCGCCCGGACGATCTGCTCGACATGCTCGGCCCGGAAATGTTCCACCTGGAGCAGATGCGGCGCAACCTGCAGCCCGGCGTTGCCACGGGACTGGCCTGGACGGAAACTGGCGGCGACGTCCTCTACATCGAAGCTACGCTACTACCCGATGGCAAAGGGCTCACACTCACTGGCCAGTTGGGCGAAGTGATGCAGGAATCCGCGCGCGCCGCCCAAAGCTACATCTGGTCGAACGCGAAGGAATTCTCCATCGACACGCAGCGCTTCAAGGACTGCGGCGTCCACGTGCACGTGCCGGCGGGCGCTGTGCCGAAGGACGGTCCCTCGGCTGGCATCACCGCGGCAATCGCCCTTACTTCGCTCTACACAGGATTCGCGGCGCGCGGCGATACGGCAATGACCGGTGAAATCACCTTGACCGGGCTCGTCCTCCCCATCGGCGGTTTGAAGGAGAAGGTGCTGGCCGCTCGCCGCGCCGGAATCCGCCGCGTGATTCTGCCCAAGCCGAACATGAAGGACCTGCGCGACCTCCCTGAACACGTTCGCGCAGAGCTGGAATTCATCCCAGTCGAGCACTTGCACCAGGTGATCCGGGCCGCCATCCCGCAGTTGGCCGAACGCCTGCAGCTCGCGGCGTAAGGCGTTGATCGGGTCGAGTGACGGGGTTTGTGCCCCGTCACCCTCCCACACCACCGGACGTGCGGTTTTCCGCATCCGGCGGTTGAACGCAGCGGTTTATCGCGCCGCAAGATCTGATGGCAATAGAAACTGAAGTTGCTTTAG
>JACQZR010000082.1 GCA_016213775.1 Acidobacteriota bacterium | reverse complement strand
TATCCATAGTACTCAACTGCGCGCCGAATCCCTACCAGATGCAATCATTCTCCTCCGATAGGCTGACGAGTTGCGAGACGTTCGGGTGTTTCAGGGCCAAGGAGGGAAGCTCCCGATAAGGCTGTCGATCTACGAGTAGTGCACGGTGGCAAGGTTGCCGGTCATGATCACAGAGTCCATCGACAGTCCCGAGCGCCTGGCGCTCTCGCTGGAAGCCAATACGGTAATTCTCGAATGGCGCCCGGCGCGACGCATGTTGCTGGTGATCATGGCCACGATCGTTTGGGACAGTTCCGTCCCGAGCTCATCTGCTTGCACAACCAGAGCCGGTCTCCGTTTCGCGGTTCGCAAGTTGGAGTCCGGGAACAACACCAAAACTACGTCACCGCGGCGGAAGGTCATCGTAAGCATTCATCTCGGGGCGATCCCAATCTTCTGTAAACTGGGCCAGCCGATGGCGCAGTCCCGCCGCTTGAGACTCGTCGATGCCCCTCTCTCGCAGGTCGACCGACGTGGCTTGGTGAACCCAGGTGACAATGACTCGTGAACCCTCGGCCTCGGCGATTGGCTCCATTAGCTCTACCCTGCCGTTACGATAGACGCCTTCAACCGACTTCACCATATACCCTCATAATGCCGCAGTACAAATAAGAGATGTAGACTGTTCACCTATTCGAGGCGCAGTGCACTCGATGGCGAGGTGTACGATGCGCGGATAGCCGGAGCCAGGCTCGCCGACACTGCGACCGCCAGTAAGACGGCTGCAGCGGCGGCGTAGGTGGCCGGGTCGCGGGGATCGACGCCGAATAGCGGCGAGTCAAAGCGGAGCGATTGCGAAATCCGCGCAAGCCCGGCACCGGCGGCGACGCCGAGCACAAGCCCGATGCCCGCCAGCAGGAAGGCCTCCTGGAGCACGTTTCGGAGGATGACCCGCTGGCTCGCTCCCAGCGCCATTCGAATGGCGATCTCGCGACGCCGCTGCCCCACGGTATATGAGATCACTCCAAACAGGCCGCTGCCGACCAGAACGAGCGCCAGCACCGCGAATGCAGCCACGAGGAAGGAGTAGGTCCGGCGGATCCACATCGAATCGGCAAGCCGTTGTTCCATTGTCACCGGACGCGCCAATGCGATATCAGGGTCCAGACGCTTGAGCACCTCTCTGGCCGTGTTGGTAAACGGGGCCAGATCCTGCCTTGCCGCAGTTCGCACGACGACTGACAGGCCCCCGAGGGGCTCTTGCGCAAGTGGAAAGTACACGGACGGACGAGACTCCTGGTCGAGCCCGTAGTCCTTCACATCGGCAATCATGCCAACCACGGGCCACCAGATCTTACCGCCTCGGTGGCGAATGCGCTTTCCAATAGGATTCTGCCCTGGCCAGAACTGCCTGGCAAAGGTCTCGTTCACCACGACCGCTTCCGTACCCTCCTTGCGGCCGTCGAAAGCGTTGAACGTGCGGCCGGAGCGTAGGGTCATGCCCATTGCCTCCAGGTAGTCCGGCGTCACCACGCGCTTCAGGATCACCGGATCGGGATCGCCAGCTCGCTTCTGCGGTGCCCCTTCCACCTCATAGAAGTTCCCCCAATGCCCGCCCAGCGGGGTGGCCGAGACCGCCGCCGCGAAGCGCACCCCTGGAAGTTCCCTTTGCTTGCGAATCAGTTCTTCAATGAATGCGAGTTTCTGCTCCGGTTTTGGATACTTCTGGTTTGGCAATCCAACGGAGTACGTCAGCACGTTGTCGGCGCGAAACCCGGGGTTGATCTGTTCCACCTTGCGGAACGCCTGCGTCAGTAGCGCTGAGGCTGCGAGCAGTACGGTTGCCAGTGCCACCTCGGCTGTGATGAGAATCTTCAGACTGCGTCGTCGCGCTGCGGAACCGGAAGCCCGAGCGCCGCCCTCATGCAGGGCTGATCTCAGGTCGGCGCGCGAAGCGCTCCATGCGGGCCACAACCCGAACAGCATCGCCGATCCCATCGACACCGCCAGACAGAACATGAGGAACCGCCAGTCGAGGTCGAAGCGCACCCACCCTGGCACCTGATTCTGCGGCATCAGTCCCAGCAACAGCCGCAATCCCGACCGTCCGATCAGTGTTCCCAGGACTCCACCAGCGACACCCAGCAGCAAGCTTTCCGTGAGCAGTTGGCGGATGATCCGCGTTCGAGATGCTCCCAGGGCGGCCATCAGGCTGACTTCGCGAATGCGCGAAGACCCCCGTGCAAGCATGACCCCGGCGATATTGGCGCATGCGATGAGAAGGACCAGAGTGACCGCGATGAGCAGAGCCCGCGACGCGGGAAGGAACTGTCCGACATACCATTCGCGCAACGGGTAGATCGTAGGGGAGGTGATCTCGTTGACTTTTCTCGTGGGGATCATACCCTTGTGCACACGCAGGAGGTCCTCGAGCGCCTTGTCCATGGAGATGCCTGGCCTGAGCCTCGCCACGCCGTTGAGTCCCCAACCGGTACTGTCCCCAGCGCTCATACCCAACGCGGTCCACACTTCGGCCCGGCTCGGGAAGTCGAAGCCGGGGGGCATCACGCCGATGACTTGAAACGTCTCGGAGGCGATACGAAGGGTCTGTCCGCTAATAGCCGCTGGTCCCCCAAAGCGCCGTTGCCACATCTGGTGGCTCACAACCACGAGCTTCGGACCATTCGGCTTGTCCTCATCGGCGTGAAACCAACGGCCTACCGCCGGTTGCACTTTCAGCACGTCCAGCAGGTCGAAGGTGGCTCTGGCAGCGGGAACCTGTTCGGCGCCGGTGTCGCTGGAGATCTGGGCGCCTGTCCCACGAAATACCGCGATCGCGCTGAACGACCGGTTGTGTTCGCGCCAGGCGACAAAGTCGGGATACGCGACAGCTACGCGCTCCAGGTTCCACTGGGGCGCCTTCTCGTCCAGGTTCACCAGATGCTCAGCCTCGGGAAACGGCAACGGCCGAAGGTAGAGGCTGTTAAACATACTGAAGATCGCCGTGGCCCCGGCGATTCCCAGAGCCAGCACGCCAAGTACGGTTAGCGAGAAGCCTGCCTGTTTGCGCAAGGTCCGCGCTGAGATGCGGACGTCGCGCGCGACGCTGTCCAGAGAGAAACCCATTCGTACCTCCCGAACCTGTTCTTTGATTTGTTCGATCGTTGCGTCGATCTCGATCCTCGCGGCCCGGCGGGCCTGGCCGGCGTCCAAAGCCGGGATGCCGGTAAGTTTTTCGTCGATCAAGAGCTGCTCGAAGGCCCGCAACTCCGTGTCGAGATCACGGTCCACTTGATCCTTGTGGGCCAGATTGCGGTAAAGGGCGGCGAACCTGTTGCGGAATCGAGTCAACATCTAGCTGAATTCCAGTGCTTGCGCGATGGCTAGCGAGATCCGCTGCCACTGCACTTTCTCGGACTCTAATTGCCGTTTGCCCGCCGGAGTAAGCTGATAGAACCTGGCGCGGCGTTTGTTTTCTGAGTCGCCCCACGAGCCCGCAAGCCATCCGGCTTCTTCCATGCGATGGAGAGCTGGGAACAAAGATCCGGCTTTGACTACGAAGGTCCCCTGGGTCATCTGCTCGATCCTGCGCGAGACTCCCAATCCGTGCTTAGGGCCCAGGGCCAGAGCCTGCAGAATGAGCATGTCCAGAGTCCCAAGGAGTAGATTGGTCTGTTCGGAGGAAGGCGGTGAGGATTCATTCGCGGTCATCGGTGGCTCTAGTATAGACGGTCTGTAGGAACGCGCGTTAGCGACCCCCAATAAGAAAAAATGGCACTCAACTTGCCTGTTCATTGGGGAAGGATGGCGGGCACACACTATGGGCAAAGAAATCGTACTCACTGTTGTACTCGGTCTATCGATGCTGGGGTGCGACTCCCCGACCTCTGATGACTGGGCAAAGAGTCAGGCCGATCGCGCAGGCGAGCGCGCCCGGCAGGAGGAGCACAAAGCGCGAGAAGCAGCGAGGAAAGCCATGGATGCAAGATTGACGCAGATCGAAAACAAGATCAGGGAACTGAGAGAGGAGGTAAAACCGCAGGCGCGAAAAGCCAAAGCAGCGGCTGAAAAGGCTATCGATGAATTCGAAGCCGAGGCAAGGCAGATCCGCGCGAAGATGTCCACTCTCGACGACAAAGTCGCCGAAACATGGGACAAAGTAAAGGAATCCACCGAGTCGGCTTTGGATAAGCTCGACCGCACGATCTCGGAATGGCGATCGAATAGCAAGAACGATCGCTAAATCCACTTCACGGCGTTGCGGAACAATCAGCAACATAGGCTTCGTTGATATTCGTCGCACCGAAGCCTTGCCGCACTCCGCCACCGGGCAGGTAGATGACGTTGCCGATCACCGTTGCGCTCATGCCATGACGGGGCGTAGGCATTGGGGGCAGTTGCAGCCACGTATCGGTTGCGGGATCGTACACTTCGACATCGCTGAACAGTCGCGGATCTTCCCCGCCGAAGACGTAGAGCTTGCCGTTGACCACGCCAACGCCAATTCCTGACCGGCCGGTCGGCATGGGCGCAAGCGTCCTCCAGGCACCGGTCTCTGGATCATAGACTTCCAACGCGGACGCGGCATCACTTCCCGGCCGTCCGCCAACCACGTAAAACTTACCGTCGATGACGCCTCCGCCCGTGTGATTTCGGGACACACCCATGGGGGCCAGCGCACTCCACGTATCGGTTGAGGGATCGTAAACCTCAAATTCATTACCGATGCCTCCGCTGCCGCCCGCCACATAGATTCGATCGTTGATTACCCCGACCGCAGCTGTATTGCCATGCATGAACAACGAAGGGGCGACGTCGGTCCAAGCATTTTGTTCGGGATCATAGACGAAGGTGCGGTTTGAGGTGCCGCCGAACGCGTACAGTTTTCCGCCTGCTACCGCGGCTACATTGTGATTGGTTGCGATTGGCAGAGGCGCCGCGCTGGTCCACGCGTCGGTCTCGGGATCATAGACTTCGACCGTGTCGGTGGACATTCCGTTGGCGTCAAACCCGGCGATGGCGAAAACCTTTCCGTTCAGACTGGCGGTCGACAGTTCCTGGCGTAGTGAAGGCATAGGTGCCAAGACACGCCACTGCCCGCAAGCAGGTTCGGCGCCCAGGCACATGGGGCAGTGGACGACGATGAAACCTAAGAATCCCAGTATTCTCTGCATGCGGGAGCACGAGCAAGTGGGGTGCCAGAAATCAAATTGACTCACCGCAGACAATTCTATGCCCATCCGGGGTGGTGAGACCAAATTCCCTCAGCCCCCACGGTTTGTTCGCCGGCGCTGAAGTGACCAACGCCCCCTTGGCGACAAACTCCCGGTAGAGATCATCCACGCCCTCCACGTTCCAGTAGGCGAAATAGGAGTGGTTCGCCAATTCGCCCGCTGGCCGCTCGTCCGGACACTCCCCCAGCATCACCCGAAAACAATCGCGAGTCAGGAAACTCCACCCCTCGGCGTCGATCGGGTCCTTTCTGAATCCCAGCACGTCCATATAGTAACGGGTGGAGACCGCGAGATCGCGCACCGCCAGCACACACCGCGAATTGACAATTTTGGCCACGCGGCTGAGTATACAACGCGTCCCGCCCGGGCGTGACCAATCGTGCAAGTGCATTCGTTAGGGCAACCCAACCAAATGACCGGATAGATGGATGCTATACCGGGCGGCGATAGTACTGGCGCCGGTCTCCACACTGTACAATTCGACGCCGATGGATTCGCCCGGGTCGACAACCACCTGCATACGCTCGTGCGCGGAAGCATGGTATCGCACGCCCAGTTCAAAAGCAGGAGGCCGGAATGGGACTGTCGCAATGCGGGTCCTAACGGTGCAGGGTTCCCCGGAACTCGCGGGGTTCGCCAGTAGTTCGAGCATGAAGCCAAATTTGTTGGATGTACCGAGGATGGATCCCGCGGAAACGTCGTCAATCACCAGGCGCTTGCCGGTCGGGACAGTATAGCCGAAGGTTCTACATTCCAGGCGGTCATTCACTGAGGCTAAGATACTCAGACGCACCGGATTCCGGGCTGGATTATCCACATCGCTGACAAGGGCTGCCCGTACCTGCGCCAGGAGTGGAGAGTTGTAGTAGCTCCCGACCACCCCCACCAGCGCGAGCACTGCGGCCAACGCAACTAACCTATTTCTCATCTCGAATTTTCCTCCTGAGGTGTATAGAAAGTGAAACAGCAACCGCAAGCATTCCCCAAGTTCCCGGCTCGGGTACTTCGGTTGCGTTTGAGAGAACCACATCGAACGCGTAATGCAGATCCCCACCGGCGGCCAGATTGCCGAGTCCGGTGTATCCGTCCGTTAGGCTCCCGCTCCCGGCATTCTCCGCCAGCGACAAATTCAAGTACGCGCTGATGCCGAGTTGATAGTCCCCTGGAGCGAGCACACCGTCGGCGAGCGCAACGTCATAGCATTGCCCGCTGCCGGTATTCGTTTGCGCTCCGGGAGGACAAGTAGTGCCGAAGAAGGTCGAAGCCAGGAAATTGCCACCAGAGTCGAACAGGCTCAGGTAGGGCGCGAATCCACCTTCCAAAACCGTGGCACCGGCGCCGTTTACGCCGCCCCCATAGCCGAAAGTCCTGGCTCCGACGACGGAGGGTACGGAAACCGTGAATGTCCTGACAACCGCGGCATACTGAGCGAAGTCCTCGTCGGTGTCTCCCGGCCCCAGCGTGCACCCTGGTCCGCAACCGAGGACGGTGGCGTCCGTCCGCAGGTTGCCCGTGAAAGAAAGGGTTGCTGCCGGCGCGAATTGCGCATAACATACCATCGCGAACGCGATTGGCTTCACGATTCCGTTCATGAGGTTTTGCCAGACTCCTGTACAGCGGCTATACGGCCTGCTCCCCTGCGAAGTAGCCCAGCCACAAGGAGTCCGCTTACCAATAGAAGACCGGTGGAGGGCTCAGGCACCTGCTGACCTACGACCTCGAACCGGAATGTGCCGGCCAAGAGGCCGTTGACGGCCGGATCGCCCAGATCGAGCCCAGGAAGAACGAAGCCAGACCCTTCGAGGGAGTATCGGTTCGGGCCCAGGAATGTGATCAGACCTCCACCGTTGTTCAACGCCGGCGGGAGGAACGGGTTCGCATTGACGCACCCTCCCCCCACAAACGTCGTACAACGTGTATTGCCATTCAGATCACTTGCCCCAAAACCTTGTGCGGCGATCATGTAAGTTCCGGCGGGGAGCACAACAGGAACACCGAGGTCTCGGAAGCGGTTTCCGTTAATCAATGTGTCAGCCGCGCCGGTGAACGCGAGCGTTGGCGTCACCTGTAGAGTCGTACCAGTGTCGAAGATGCCGGCCAGAATGGTCCCCGCGATGCCGTCACCGTTGCTGTCAAAAACCCCTAGCGACAACACCGTGATCGGAGCGTTCACCTGGAAGGCCAGTCCCAGGGTCCCGGTCCATGACTGGTTGCCCGGCTGTAAAGCTGCATCGTAGGCCGCAACCGGTGCGGCTACCAGGGGCGAACTCACCATCAATATTGCTGCTGCGAAGACAATTTGCTGTTTAGATAGTGCTCTCATGTGCGTCGTGGATAGTTCCTTTCTCGGAATGGAAAAGGCGTGTGCCCAGATCAATGGTTGTATAATGAACCGGTGCCTTCTCGATGAACAAGGGGTGAGGGGGTCCGATTTTCCTCGGATTTTTCTTCGTAGAGCGATGAGCCTTGAGAAACAAAGGACTTATGAGTTTGGCCACTTTCGGCTCGAGTCTGGCGAGCGCCGGCTTTTCCGAGACGGCCAACCGGTCCCGCTGACCCCAAAACTCTTCGACACGCTGCAGTTGCTGGTCGAGAATCGCGGCCACGTGATCGAGAAAACCGAGTTCTTCGAGCGACTCTGGCCAGGCATCCACGTGGACGAGGCCAATCTCGCTCGCAACATCTCCGATTTGCGCAAGATGCTACGGAATGGAGATGGCGGCGAGTCCTACATCGAAACCGTCCCGAAACGGGGCTACCGCTTCCTAGCCGCTCTCCGCCAGGAAACCGCTGATGTCACCCGGGAGGAGCCGTTGGACATTCTCCCGAACCCAGTCGAGGTGCGTCCTCGATCCGTTCGCCGGGAGGTGCTGGGTGTCATCTGTTCCTCCGTTGCGATCGCGGCCTCACTGGGCCTTTGGTTCGGTTGGCTTCCACCACGCAACGGTGAACCCCCGGTCCGCTCTCTGGCGATCCTGCCTTTCCGCTCGCTACAGCCTCAAAGTGGCGACGAGTTCCTCGAACTCGGGATCCCGGATACCCTGAACACCCGACTCAGCGCCCTGAGCCAGATTACGGTTCGGCCGACCGCGGCGGTAATGCGCTATGCAGGGAGTGCGGAGCCACTCGCCGCGGGCCGCGAGCAGCGCGTCGATGCCGTCATCGTTGGGACACTTCAGAATACTGGTGAGGTGGTGCGAGTGAGCGTGCGGCTGTTGCGCGTGGCCGACGGCAAGGTGCTGTGGGCGGGCACTTTTGACGAAAAGCTTGCTGGCGTCCTGGCGCTCGAAGATGCGCTCGCCGACCGCCTTGCCCGGGCCTTGACGACGCGCTTGTCCGAAGCCGACCTGAAGATACTGGCTCGCCGCTCCACTGGGAATCCCGAGGCCCATCGACTCTATCTCCAGGGCCGTTACTTCTGGAATCGCCGGACCACCGAAGGCTTTCAAAAGGCGTTAGACGCTTTTCAGCAGGCTGTCGCCGCCGACCCGGCATTTGCCCTGGCCTACACCGGGCTCGCCGACACCTGGGTTTTTCTCGGTGAGCGCTCCGGTTCCCCGCGCGAGCGCGCAGCCAAGGCGCGGGCGGCCGCCGAGCGCGCTCTCGAAAATGATCCACATCTGGCCGAAGCTCACGCCACTCTAGGCCTGATCGCCTGGAATCACGACCTCGATTGGTCGCGGGCAGAGCGCGAATTCCGGCTCGCCATCCAGCTAAACCCAAACTATCCCACTGCTCATCACTGGCTGGGCGAGTTTCTCGCCTATATGGGCCGCTTCGAAGATGCCGCAGCCGAGATGAGCCGCGCCCGCGAACTCGACCCGCTCTCCGCCATCATCGCAACCGATACCGGCACGCTTCACTTCTTCGCACGCGAGTACGATCGCACCATCGAATGGTGCCAGAAAGCGCTCGATCTCGATCCCAACTTCTTTCCGGCGCGGATATGGCGCGCCTACGCCCTGATGAAGAAGGCAATGTACGCTGAAGCGATGGAGGAGAACCGCCGGGCTCGTGCCATCGAGCAGGGCTGGGTAGCCGTGCCTCAGACAGCCCTAATCCAGGCGACTTGGGGCCAAACCGCGCTCGCCCGCGCCGCGCTACGCGAGTTGGAGCAACGCGCGCGCACCGAGTACGTATCTCCCATCAACTTCTTCATGGCTTGTATCGCACTCGACAAGGACAAGGCTTTCACCTGGCTGGAGCGCGCCTATGAGGAGCGGGCCCCAGGCCTCAGCTCACTCGGACACAATCCGGTCGTCGATCCCCTAAGATCGGACCCCCGCTTCCGGGTTTGGCTGACACGCCTGGATCTCTCAGACAAGCAGTAATCCGCGCGCAGAATCCATGCAAGCTGCTATCATCCTTCCTGCGGCGGAGTGTTCCAAGCCGGCCGGCGATCGGCGTTCGCGCCTCTTCAAAAGCCTCTCTGGGGCTACCCCAGGGCAACGTGTATAACTCCACATTCTTGACGTGAGCTTCGCTGCGCTCCACGCAGGCCTGCTCACGAGCGGTTCGACTCGTTGGAACATGTCCGCCGCCTGTGAACTATGCCGAACCCCTACCTGGTGCGGGCGTTGGCCAACTGCTTCCTAAGTGGAGAGCAGAACCTCGATTCTGTAGTCGCCCGCGCGTCGGCCACACTAGGCCCAATACTGTTCACTTAATGATCCTGATGCGCGCCGCTACATTCATGTGATTCGTGCGCTGCCGTCCGCGCGGCCGCAACTTGTAGTTGCTCATTTTGCGCTTGACGCCGCGTGGATTGATTCGATCCCGGCTTGACACCAC
>JACQZR010000081.1 GCA_016213775.1 Acidobacteriota bacterium | reverse complement strand
GCGAATCCGGATCTGACCCCGACGTCGGTCAACTTTGGCCGTATCTTCCGTGATAACGGACAGAGCAACTCTCCCCGCATCGTGCAGCTTGGGTTCCGGATCGAGTACTAATCTAACCGCCAGCTCCAAGAGAAGATTACATAGTGAACTTGCAGATCGAGCAGTGCGGTCTGTCGGCCCAAGGAGAAACCACACCGCGCCGGATCGCCTCGTCGTGGCGCTCCAGATCGTCGATCTCCCGGTGCAGTTCAAGAGCTTGCGCGACGAGGAGGTGGCTCAGAACGAGGGGGTTGTCGCGGACGCGTATGCCGGATTTTGATCGTCGCCGACCGTTTGATGGGATGGCCGCCTTTCGAGACTGTTGTTTGAAGCCATGGTGCGGAGAGGGGGACTTGTCTACTCCAAGGGAGGCAGCTTTAGTCTCTCCAGCCGCGCGTTGAGAAACGCCCGATCCAGATAGATGCCCATCTCAAGCAGATCCCGGTACGCATCGCGGAGATCGCCCACCAACCCACGTTCGAAGCATGCCTCCAAAATGCCAATCGTGCCCTGCACTTTCAGGCCGCTGGCTATAGCAATTTTCCGCGCCCGGAGGTCGTCGATGAGCACCAGGTCGGCGTTGATCTCCTTGGCCAAAAGCAGAGCGCTTATTTCGCCGATGTCCAAAGCAAGCTTTGCTTGCGCAGCCGCAAGGTCGGCCCGGTTGGAGATCTGTCGCACTTCGATCCATGACGCCTTTGACGTATCCTGCGCTCCCGGCAAGCCTTCCCCGGTGAATACGACTTCGGCATAGACTTCCGGCGTGACAATGAGAGAGGTGAAAAGTCTACGGAGAAGATCGAATCGACCGATCTTGGATAGGGCGATGAGAGGAGTGGCGTCGGAGACGATCTTCACAACCCGAGCTCTGCGAGGATCTGGCGGTCTTCTTCAAGCTCCTGCTCTCCGTACCGGATCGAGGAAACTTCGTGTCGTGCCGCAAAGTCAATGAAAGCCGCAAGCGGCGTTTGGCACAGTTCGGCGGCGCGGCCCAATGACACTTTGTTCTCCCGGAACAATTCGAGGGCAAGGAGCTTGGCGGCTTCAAGGGAAGGGTCGCCGGCGTCGAGGCGCGCCGCTTTCACCAAGTCGGCAGGGAGTTTGAGGGCCACGGTTTCCATGCCCTTAACCTACCATATCGGTGTTCGGAGACAAGCTTACGTTGCACGGACACAGGCAATCTTACGCCGCGTCGCGGTACTCGCATGTCTTGGCGAGCAAGAACGTCGCGCCGTCATTCCCGGCAAATTGCTACCTTTTCTTGCTTCGCTTCTGCCGGAGGGCTGGGTTGGAGCCGGTTTTAAAGAGTCCGGCAAGCGCTACGTGTCGAACATCACGGTTGTCGAGCGGCCGAGCGAGTTCGGACTGCCACACCGAGAGGTGGCTACCGCGCCGATTTCGGTTTGGGGAACAGGTTCTTCAGGACCCAGAGATGGTTGTTCCACTGCTCGTCGGCGAAAATGATCTGCCTTCCGTCGGGGTGGATGTTAAGGAAGTACTTCATGTGAAACCCAATCCCTAGCGGCTTTGGATCGCCACCCTCGATTGGGACGACAGAAATATCTCCCGGCAGAAAATTGACCATTACCAGCAAATGCCGTCCGTCTTTCGTCCACACCGGATCGTACAGCCATTGGCTGGTGCTTCTGTAAATCTCCTTGGGCTCCCCGCCGTTGGCGGGCACCATCCAAACGCTCCCCCTGGGGCCCGTGCCCGGAACTGGGTCCGGATGCAGGAACATGAGTCGGCTGCCGTCCGGGGACACTGCAAACCCAGATATCCCATTAGTGCGGACGCGGCAAACCTCCGCCTCCGGCCCACCTTCGAGGTCCCGGCGTAGGATGCGTGTTTGACGGGTCTCCCGATCGCGCACCAGGTAGTAAATCGATCGGCCATCGGGTGCAAGGAGCACATAGTTCCTGTAGAACTGATGAGGTGTGCCATCGATGTAGGGGGTAATTGTCACTCCTTCCAGCAATGGCCGCAACTCCGCCGTTTGCACGTTGAGGCGACGGAGCTTTCCGTCATAGGAGTGCACTAACAAAGAGCGACTGTCGGGAAACCACTGCGGCATTTGAGAGGGCACCGATAGCCGTTCTTTCAGCGCTAGTTCGCGTTCCTCTCCGCTCTTGGTCGAGCGAATCACCACAGTGAGTTTCTGCGATTCCCGTGGTCCGCGCCAGGCGTAGTAAGCCAGGGATTCTCCGTCCGTGGACCAGGCGGCGCCCGCGTTCACGCCCGGACTGCTAGTGATCTGGATCGGTCGCGAGGAGAGTGTCCCTTTCTGGGGATCGATTTCCGCAACGTAAAGATCCCTGGCCATGCTTTGCGACTGAAAGTAGCAATCGCCGTTGGGAGTGACCGCCACCAACCGTCCAACATCGGTCTTGACGAACTCAGGATGTCCGCCGCCATCTACCACCAGGACTGACCACAGCTCATGAGTCCCGTTGCGGTCAGAGACCACCAGCAGCCTCTTCCCATCAGGCGTCCATAGCGGCTGGCTGTACCGGCCGTTCATGAGGGGAACCTCCCGCCCTCCTTCGATGCTCGCCAGAGTGACATCCCCAAATTCCCACCCCCCTGCCGGCAATTGCTTCACCAAGGCAATCGTACGGCCGTCGGGTGCGATCCTTCCGTCCAATGCACGCGAAGCTACTATTCTTGAAGAACCATCGGCAAGCGCCACCAGCGCAACCTGGGCACCCTTGTCCTTGGACCAGAACCCCGCTAGAAGATGCTTCCCGTCGGGAGACCAGTCCCAGGGGGAGGGAAAGAGATCCTTCCCGCCCGCGAGCCGGCGCGGGTTGGAGCCATCGATACCCATGACGTAAAGCCCGTTCACATCCGGCGATTCCTGCCTTTGGTAGGCAATGTAGTTGCCGTCAGGCGAGACCAGAGCGTTGTACAGCCGTGCCTCTGGCACAGGGGGTCTTGCGACTGTTTTCACCTCGTCTGTGGAAAGGTCGTGAACGCCGATCCCTCTGCCTCCGACCGTGAAAGCTAAGTAGCGCCCGTCCCTCGTCACCGAATGCCCGTACGACCGGTCTCCGACCCTGGCGAGCTGCCGGGCTATGATGCCACTTTCGCCCACTCCGGTGTTCGCCGCCAGCAGCTGCCGAGCCTGCGCGACGGCCTCCTTCTGGTCCCCAAACTCACGCACCACGCGCTCATAGGCTTTGCGCGCTTCGGCGTCGCCCAGCTTTTCGTAGCACTGGCCCATGCGGACCAGCGCTCTCGCCGCCACCGACCGATCCTTGCTCTGCGCCACCTTCCGGTACTGCTCGATGGCGGACTTCAAATCTCCATCCACCGTCTCTTTCTTAATCGCCGCCTGCAATGCGAGTTCGGCCCGCGAATCCTTCACCTGCGCCGCCAGCATCACGCCGGCTACTGCGCATATCATCCATCCAACCGTCCGTGTCATCGGGATTTCCTCCTCGACTCCACGGTAAGGCTCCGCTGTCCGGATTCTGTCCACGAGTTTGTCAGGATTCGGTTCGGTTCAGGCATCGAATCGGTATCCCAACCCGCGCACGCTCACGATGTAGCGCGGTTCGCCGGCATCGGTCTCGATCTTGCGCCGCAGCGTTACGACGTGATTGTCCACTACTCGCTGCACAACCGCGGTGCCGCGGCCCCAGACCATGTCGAGCAGCCGTTCGCGGCTCATCACACGGCCGCGGTTGTGGAGAAACACCGCCAGCATCTTGAACTCGAGCGCCGTCAGGTCCACCGCCTTCCCGCCACGCCGAATCTCACACCGCTCGAGATCCACTTCGATATCGCCAAACGAATAGCTCCGCGGGGCGCTGTTTTCCGTGCGCCGCAGTGCGGTCTTGACGCGGGCGCGCAGTTCACGCGGGCTGAACGGCTTGGTGATGTAGTCATCGGCGCCGAGTTCCAACCCCAGCACTTTCTCGGCTTCCTGCGCCCGTGCCGTCAACATCAGGATCTGGGTGTTGCATCCTCCGCGCCGCAACTCGCGGCAGATTTCAAAGCCGTCTTTTGAGGGCAGCATGACATCGAGCAGAATCAGGTCGAAGGGCTCGCTGCGCGCGCGGGCAAGCGCCTTGGCGCCATCAGCCTCCACCTCCACGCCGTAGCCTTCGGTGGTCAAATCCAGCCGCAGGCTGAACGCGATGCCCGGATCGTCTTCCACCACCAGAATTCGTTTCATACGGTTTGCTCCAACGGCAACAGGATGGTGAACGTGCTGCCTTGTCCCGGTTCGCTCCTCAGCCGGATCTCGCCATGGTGCGCCTCGACAATCCGCCGCGTGATGGTAAGCCCGATCCCCGTTCCCTTGATTGGCTTCTCCGTCGGCTGCGTTCCCCGCACAAATTTCCGGAAAATCCGCTTCTGCTCGCCGGACGGAATGCCGATCCCCTGGTCCTTCACGCGGATCGCCAGCCTGCCGTCTTCACGGTCCAACTCCACCCACACGGTGCGGCACTCCGGCGAATACTTCACCGCATTGTCGAGCAGATTCCAGACGGCAAGGCCCAACGCCTCGCGGTCGGCGCGAATCACCGGCCGGCCTTCCGATTCTCCCAATTCCACGTGGTAGCCGCCCGGGGTCGCCTCGACACGAAACTCGTCGACAACCTCGCGGATCACCTCCGAGGCGTCCACCGCCTCCAGCCGGTAGCGGTAGGATTTGGCTTCCAGGCGGCCGAAGTCCAGCAGCGACTCCACGAGGCGATGCAACCGCTCACTCTCGCGCAAGAGCACGCGGTACACCTCCCGCCGCGCTTCTGCCCCGGGAATCCTGTCCTTGTCGAGCATGTCGGACAGTTGAAGCAGAGTGGTCAATGGAGTTCGAAATTCGTGAGACACCGCCGAGACGAAATCCGCTTGCAATCGGGCTACCGCCCGTTCCCGGCCCATGGCCCGGAGAATAGAGAACGTCCCCGCCAGCAGGACCGCGGCCAGCACGGCAAAGCCCGCCAGCAGCAGCTCCCGGCGCCGGGCAACTGCCGCGGGGCCAGACCCTGCGCTGCTCACCTGGACGATCCATGGCAGCCCGGTTGCCGCGGGGGTGCGGACCGCCTGCCGTGCTTTGTTGTCCATCGTTCCCAGCACAACGCGGCCATCTGCATCCACAAGCGCCGCCCGTCCATCCTGACCCTCGATCGCTTCCGCCCAGGCCGCTCGCAGTGCGGTTGGACCTACAATCGTGCCCCGCAAACGGCGATCTTCCAGTTTCCACGAGACCAGAACACGAACACCTTCCAGTTCGAGGATGCGGCGCCCACCAGGATGCATCCCATTTTGCCACTGCTCATTGATCCACTCCGCCGCGCGAGTCGTGGACAGCCGGTCCTTCTCCCGCTCATCCAGCGGACCCGCCTCCGCCCAGCGCCTCGCCTCGTTCCAGTGGAATTCCCAAACCGGCTTCAGCATCGCCCAACGTCCATTGATTAGATTGCCGTGGAACCGAGACGCCTCCTGGCGAAGCTCAGCGCGTCTGCCCAACACTTCCAGTGTCGAGCATAGTCCCTCGGCGGCAGTGACGCCCGCGGGAATCCCCAACACCGGCGTTGGGTCGAGCCGTGACAGTTCCCCATACACCCGAAGTGCTTCCTGGTTTAGTCCCGCTTTCCGCAACGCTCTGCCGAGACGCATGAAGGCGCCGGCCTGAACTCCCCGATCGGGGGAGTGCGTGAGCGTCCGGTACACCGCGGCCGCTCCAGCCGGATCGTTGCGTTGAAACTCCAACGTCTCCCCGGCAGTAAACTCGCCCGAAAGCATGCCATGGCCCGGCGAAGCGGCGGGCAGATAGAGGAGCCGGGCGGGGGGCACGGGTTCGATTCCAGTCCTTCCACTCCGAATCTCCACGATGCCCTCCAACAGCACGGTCGAATCCAGTTCCAGAAGCTTCCGTGCAAATGTCGCGGCAACGTGGTCCACCGTATGTTCCAGCCGCTCCTGTGCGCGATGCGCTTCCAGCGTGCGGTCCTGTTCCAGCACCTGGTGGCCCAACCACACTAGCGCCCCGCCGCACACAAGCATGATGCCTAGAAAGATCGCCAGAGGTAGACGCGACATCAGCAAACAGGTTACCGCTGTAGAGTCCTGTCCGTGTATGGATACTGTCAGGATCCTGTTTTGGCAGCGGCCCCGCCACCTTTGCTATTTCAGGTAGGGATCGTCTTCGACCACTTCATGGAGTTCACCAAGAAGGCCTCGATGCCATTGACCGAGTTCAGGGTGGACCACATGGACGAGTTTCGCGCCGCTAGCTCGCCAAGACTACCGGCACGAAGGAGCGCAGCTCCTCCAACAGTTGTTCTGTTTCGAACGGAAGTGGGTTGACGAGAACGTGGCCAAGTGGGTGAAGCCCTCGACCAACCTCAAGCCCATACCTGTCGAGCCTTACACCGCCCAGGCGACCATCAAGATCATCGGCGCCTGCGACCAGTTCGGCCGCACGTCCCCAAGCGCGTGCCATGCTGCTCATGCGGTACACCGCACTTGCGATCTCCGACGTGGCGCCGTTGGCGCGGGACCGCATGCGGGATTGTGAGATCCTGGTGCTCCGGCAAAGACCGGCAGCGTGGTCGTCTGCCGATACAGACGGACCTCGAAATGGTGCTCGAAGCGCTCCCCGCGCCGCGCGGAGTCGAGGGCGACGCGATGCACTACTTCTGGAACCGGCTACGATGACTCGCCGGTGTGCGGTTGCCGTCGCGGTGCGGACGATGGCGACCGTGTTCAAAAGTCCGGCGCCGTGGGCCCCCCAAGGCCCATCGGTTTCGCCACGCTGGAGATCTTCTCGAAAGGCGGGTCGGACCAGGATGCCGCCGGCGTCCTTGGCAACAGCTTGGCAAGCTAGTGCGTCTCCCAATTCCGCCATCTCCGCATTTTCAAACCAACTGAACAACTCGAAATCTATTTCTTTGCTGGGGCTTCGGCTGGGGCCTCAGCCGGAGGCTGGGCTGGAGGCTGACCGAACAGGCGCCGGCGACGGAACCTCGGCGCGGCGACTGTTCCTCGCCAGCAGTTACTCCGGCCGTTCCCGCAGTTCACCTCCTTTAACATGGCCGACCGCAACGAGGGCAACGTCTGGTATAACTCGCTCCAGGCTTCCGTCGAGAAGCGATACTCACACGGTTTGACCTACGTCATCGCGTACACGCTTTCGAAGAACATCGAGGCGCTCTCCTACCTCAACGGGCAGGATTCGGCGCCAACCCGATCGCTGACCGCGTGGGACCGGCCGCACCGCCTCACCATCGCGCCGATTTACGAGCTTCCATTCGGACCTGGACGCCGCTTTTTAAATGGCAACCACAAAGTGTGGAGCCGCCTCGCCGGCGGCTGGCAGACGGTAGTAACTTCCACTTTCACCAGTGGGGCGCCCATGAGCATCCCGGCG
>JACQZR010000085.1 GCA_016213775.1 Acidobacteriota bacterium | reverse complement strand
GATCTCCCAGTGGCGTGATCGCGGCGTTTTGCAGGGTGAGGCCTATGGCACAAACAAATTCCTCTACTATCCACCGAGCCCGGAAATGATCAAAAAGCGTGAAGCTAAACAACTGAATGATGAGGTGCAGTATGCAACCTACACGTACACCTATCTATCGGCATGTTTAAAACATTTCTTTAGGAAAATGTTTTGGGATTGTGCCACGAGCCACCACTGATATAATGCATTCATGCCGATAGCCCGATTGGCGGCCTGGGCTTGCGCCATGCTGGGAATCCTCCCCACTCTGCACGCACAGGACGCAGCTTTCTTTGAGAGCAAGGTCCAGCCACTGTTGCGCGCCAACTGTCTGGCTTGTCATTCGGAAAAGAATCTGACGAGCGGATTGTCGCTGGAGACCAGGGAATCCATCACCAAAGGCGGCAATCGCGGGCCTGCTGTGAAGACCGGCAATCCCGCGCAGAGCTTGATGATTGAGGCAGTGAAGCATACCGGCGCGTTGAAGATGCCGCCGGGACAAAGGTTGAAAGACGAACAAATAGCGGTTCTGGAAGAGTGGGTCAAGCGCGGGTTGCCCATGCCGGCGGCGCTGTTGAAGTCGAAACGGCCGGGCGCGGACCACTGGGCGTTTCAGGCGCCAAAGAAAGCGACGCTGCCGGCAGTGCAACAAGCTTCGTGGGTTCGCAATCCGATCGACCATTTCATACTGGCTAAGATTGAATCCGCGAAGTTGAAGCCCTCGGCCGAGGCCGGCCGGGCCACGTTGCTGCGGCGTGTCAGCCTCGACCTGATCGGTCTGCCGCCGACTCCCATGGAGCTGGAAGAGTTCCTGAACGACCAGCGCCCGCAGGCCTATGAGAAGGCGGTCGACCGGCTGCTGGCCTCTCCGCACTATGGTGAGCGATGGGCGCGCGTGTGGCTCGATATTGCCCGCTACGCCGATTCCGATGGATACACCATTGATGCTCCGCGCGAAATTTGGATGTATCGCGATTGGGTGATCAATGCGCTCAACCAGGACATGCCATTCGATCAGTTTGTGATTGAGCAACTGGCGGGGGATCTGTTGCCGAACCCGACGAAGGCGCAGTTGATCGCTACGGGCTTCCACCGCAATACGCCCTCTAATTTTGAGGGCGGCATCGATTTCGAGCAGTACCGCGTGGAGGCCGTAGCGGACCGGGTGCAGACCACCGGCGCGGCGTTTCTCGGTCTGACGCTAGGATGCGCGCGGTGTCACGATCACAAGTACGATCCAATCTCGCAGCGCGAGTTCTACCAGTTCTTCGCCTTCCTGAACAACGTGGACGAGGTCGACCGCGAGGCGGACCGCAGGGAGTTCAATAAGCCGTTTCTGGCGCTGGGCAACGAAGAAGAGATGAAGCGATACAACGCCTGGGAAGCGCAGTTGCAGACGCTGGAGATGGAACTGACGCAGTACCGCGAGAAGAACGCACTCGCAGGGCTGCAGGACCCCGCGGCGCTGGAACGGCAGCGTGGCATTGACGCGCACCGGCGGCGCATGCCCAAGGTGCAGCGAACCCTCATCATGCGCGAGTTGCCCAAGCCGCGGCAAAGCTATATCCATCTCGGAGGCGATTTCACCCGGCGCGGATCGAATGTGGAGCCGGGCGTGCCCGCGGTGTTGCCGCCCCTGGCGAAGAAGGACCGCGCGCCCAACAGGCTGGATCTGGCCGAATGGCTGGTGGCGAAGAACCATCCGCTCACCTCGCGGGTAACCGTCAACCGGGCGTGGCAGAAGTTTTTCGGTAAAGGCATCGTCGACACCGAGAATGATTTTGGAAGCGTGGGGGACAAGCCGACGCATCCGGAATTGCTCGACTGGTTGGCGATGGAGTTTATGGATCGCCGATGGAGTCAGAAGGCGCTGCACAAAGTGATTGTGATGTCGGCGACTTACCGGCAGTCCTCAGAAGGCCGCGCGGATGTAAAAGCCGCCGATCCGGAGAACCGCATGCTGGCGAGGCAGAACCGCTTGCGGCTGGAGGCCGAACTCGTTCGGGATTCGGCGCTGGTGGCTTGCGGGTTGTTCTCGGCGAAGGTGGGTGGACCGAGCGTTTATCCGCCGCTACCGGCGGGCGCCAACACGGTGACGCAGGTGAAGCGCGAGTGGAAGACCAGCACCGGGCCGGACCGCTACCGGCGCGGCTTGTATACCTACTTCCAGCGATCGGCCCCGCACCCGGGGCTCATCCTGTTTGACGCGCCCGATGCCACCGTGACCTGCACGCGTCGCATCCGTTCCAATTCTCCGCTGCAGGCGTTGACCCTGCTGAACGATGAAGCGTTTTTCGAGTTCGCGCAGGCTTTCGCAAAGAAGCTGGCTGAAGACAAAGACACAACGGACGAAGCGCGCATTCGCAAAGGATATATGTTGACGTTGAACCGGCAGCCTTCCTCCATGGAAGCTGCGCGGGTTTCGAAACTGCTGGCGGCACAACGCGATGCCAAGCGCGATGAGACCGCGGCGTGGACGGCTGTTTCGCGCGTGCTGTTGAACCTGGATGAGTTCATGACTCGTGAGTAAACAACGATGACCTTTGACGACAAACTGACACTGGCACGGACCCGAAGGCAGTTGTTCCGCGACTGCGGGGTCGGAGTGGGCAAGATGGCGCTGGCTACGCTGTTGGGCGAGCAGGCGTTTGGCGCGCGCCATCATCCGGCCAAGATCGAGCACGTGATTTATCTCTTCATGGCGGGCGGTCCCAGCCATCTGGAGATGCTCGACTACAAGCCGGAACTGGTGAAGTGGGATGCCAAGCCGACACCCGATTCGATGCTCAAGGGGAAGCGGTTCGCGTTCATGGACAGCTTTGCCAAGGAAACCCCGAAGCTGTTGGGCACGCGCCGCAAGTTCACGCAGCATGGCAGGAACGGGACGTGGTTCTCCGATTTGTTGCCGCACATGGCCGGTGTCGCGGATGACGTGACGGTGTTGCAGGGCGTCTCCACGGAGAACTTCAATCACGGGCCGGCGAAGCTGTTTTCCAACACCGGATCGTTCCGTCCGGGTAGGCCGGCGATCGGGTCGTGGGTGACGTACGGGATCGGAAGCGAATCAAAGGATATGCCCGGATACGTGGTCCTGCAATCGGGCCCACGGGGACCGCGCGGCGGTGCGTCGCTATGGGGCAGCGGTTTTCTACCAACGGCCTATCAGGGCATTCCGTTCCTCAGCGTCGGCGATCCGATCTTGGATTTGTCAACTCCCAAGGGTGTGGGCAATGAGGAACAGCGGCAGACATTGGATGCGATCCGCGATCTGAACAAGGTGCGCTACGAGGCGACGGCGGACGAGGAGATTCTCACTCGCATCAGCCAGTATGAGATGGCGTACCGGATGCAATCCAGCGGACCGGAGTTGATCGACCTCAGCAAGGAAAGCGACGCCACAAAGGCGTTGTATGGCGTCGAGGCGGGCAAGCCTTCGTACGCCAACAACTGCCTGCTGGCGCGGCGGCTGGTGGAACGCGGTGTGCGGTTTGTGCAGTTGTATCACACCGATTGGGACCACCATGACGACATCACCAAACCGCTCGATAAAGTCAGCCGGGAGATCGACCAACCGACGGCGGCGCTGATCACCGATCTGAAGCAGCGCGGTTTGTTGGATAAAACGCTGGTGATCTGGGGTGGTGAGTTTGGGCGCACGCCGATGGGCGAAGTGCGCGAAAAGGGCAAGATCGGCCGCAACCACCATATTGATGCCTATTCGCTGGTGATGGCCGGCGGCGGCATCAACCACGGCATCACCGTGGGCGGCACCGATGAGCTGGGCTTTTCGCCATCGGAGCAAATTGAAGTGCATGATGTGCACGCGACGATTCTCCACCTGCTGGGCATCAACCATCTGAAGCTGACCTACCGCTTTCAGGGCCGCGATTTCCGCTTGACCGACATCAAAGGGAGACTCATCGACAAGCTGCTCGCTTGAGGTATCCGTGAGCTATAACATCAGCCTGTTTCGCGTGCGCGGCGCAACCGGTGACGACGAGCCGGATGCAACGCCTGGTGATATGGAGATCCTGGCAAGCCTGATCCAGGCGCAGTGTCCCGGCTTCCATCGCACCCCGTCCGCTGGCGCAGGCATTTCATTGACCGAGGACGCGGCGCAAGTCGACGTACACATCGGAAACAAGTCGGTCGACATCAGCCTGCCGCTGCTCAAGCGCGCGACGCCGCTATCGTTGACACGTATTCGCGATTGCGTCGAAGTGCTTTCGCCATTGGGTTACGCGGCCTTTGACCGCCAACTCGACAGAGTGGTAACGGTCGCCGATCTTCAGGCTTTGCACGATGTGGCGGCGTCGTTGCCGGCGCTGCTCGCCCAGATGGAGAAGCGCGGCGTCGGCAAGCCGGTGATCGCACCACCACCACTGAAACCCTGGTGGAGATTCTGGGTGAGACGTTAGCCGGCTTCGGGCGTGAAGCCCATGACGATGTCGAACCTCGCGGCAAGTTCTCCGATGCGGCTTTTGGGGACGGGGACGAAGGGCACTTCCACTGATGCGCGGGCCTTGGGATCGCGGATGCCGCGGAGAACGCCGTCGCGGGCGTTTTGAGGATGGCCCTGGATGTAGCACTGCGTGGTGAATTTGTCGCGGCCCTTCATCTTAACCGCGTAGTGGATGTGCGGAGTCCGGCCGGGGTAGGGTACAGGCTTGATGGTGCGGAAGAGGTATTCGCCTGTCGATCCAGTGAGGAACCGGCCGAAACCCTGGAAGTTGGCGTCGCGCTTGTCCCGATTGCCGGTGCGCGAGTGGAGGTATGCGCCGTTGTTGTCCACTTGCCAGATCTCGACGAGGGCGTTACGGATGGGTTCGCCACGCGAGTCGAGGATGCGGCCGGAAAGCCAGGTGATCTCGCCGAGCGCGGGGCTGGCCCCGTCATTGACAACGATGAGGTCGTTGTCCGTGTCGAGGGGGAGTTTGTCAGGGTAGAAGGGGCCCTCCGTTTGAGGGGGCGTGCGCATCAGTTCCTCCGCAAAAGCGCCAGTGGCGAGCGAGCCCAGGGCGGCAAGGGAGTACCGCGTCAGCATCGCGCGGCGGTGAAGAATGGGAATCGTCGGGGCAGCCATGCCCAAAACTAACATGGCAAACCGCGCACAACAATTAGGGAAAGCGAAGCTTAACGAGCTTTAACAGCGCGTTCAGGTTTCTTTACCAAACCGAGTGCGCGAGCATCTCCTCGTTCTCTTCTTCCTGTTCGCGGCGCGCCACGCGTTCCTGGCACGAGACGCAGAATTTCGCCCAAGGAATCACCTCCAGCCGGCGTTGTGGGATCGGTTCCTCACAGCGCAGGCAGGTCCCGTAGTCGCCCGCGTTCACACGGTCGATGGCTTCATTGATCAGACGGAGCCGGTCGTAATCCAGCTTGTTCAGACGGCCGCTGATGAATTGATCGTGGTTGACCATCGCCAGATCGTCATCGGCCACACGATCGGAGGTGGCCACGTTGTTGTGCTGCAGGCCCAGCTCGCGCAACGCATCCTGGCGAGCACTATGGAGCAACTCGCCGTAGTTGAGCTTGGTTGCCGCTAGCGACCTGGGCGCGGTGTGGTTATGATTTCTTCTCGCAGCGTTCATTGCTTTGCTCTCCTTCAATCCGGCTGGGTCTTCCTGCCCGGCCGTCATGAGCTGTACACCCACGCGCTCATGCACCACATATCGGATCACTCCTCGTGGAGCTTTACCAGAAGATTCGAAAAAAGGTATCAGAACCGTGAGTTGTTCGCAACCCCGCGGCCAAAGGCGCGTAGTGCTAATCTGACCAACAATGAGAATGACCATTGGACTGCTCTTGTTCCTTACCTCCGCGACGGGCAGTTATGCGCAGAGCGGGAACCGCCCAAAAATTACCGGCGTGGCGCACATTGCGTTGTTTTCCACGGACATCGAGAAGACGCGGGCGTTTTACCGCGACATGTTGGGATTGGGCGAGCCCTATTCGTTGAGCAATCCGGACGGATCGTTTTCCATGACCTTCTTTAAGGTGAACGACAGGCAGTACATCGAGATCTTTCCGGAACGCGCTCCAGGCACCGACCGGCTGAATCACATCTCGGTGGAGACCGATGACATCGAGGGGATGCGGCTGTATCTGGCATCGAAGGGCGTTGCGGTGCCGGAGAAGACCAATGTCGGGCGGATCAGGAACAAGAGCTTCAATGTCAAAGACCCCGAGGGGCACACCGTGGAGTTTGTGCAGTACATGCCCGACGGATGGAGCGTGCGAGAGAATGGCAAGCACCTTTCGCGGGGAGTCTCCTCGCACATGGCGCACATCGGGATTCTGGTGGGCTCGCTCGCTCCGGCGATGAAGTTTTACGGCGACGTGCTGGGGTTCAAAGAGACATGGCGCGGGAGCCGCGATGGGAAGGTCTTGAGCTGGGTGAATATGAAGGTGCCCGATGGGGATGATTACATCGAGTTCATGCTGTACGACCAAAAGCCCGAGCCCACCAAACGCGGCTCGGCGCACCATATTTGTCTCACCGTGCCGGATATGCAAAAGGCGGCCGCGGCGATTGAGGCGCTACCGGCGCGCAGGAATTACACGCGGCCGTTGGAGGTGCGGACCGGTGTGAATCGCAAGCGTCAGTTGAACCTCTTCGATCCGGATGGGACACGCACAGAGTTGATGGAGCCTGATACGGTGGATGGGAAACCAACTCCTCCGGCCACCGTCCCGCCGCCACGCCCATAGTTTATTGCGCCAGAGCCACCGAGGTAGAACGGGAAGAGCGCTCTGGTTTGCGAGAGGAGAATGAGGACCTTGACTATGCTTATCCGTTCCTTCGTTAGTCTGCTGGCCTGTGCGTGGGCGCTATGCGCGCAGGCGCCGGACCTGATCGTCCACAACGCGAAAGTCGTGACCGTGGATGCCCAATTCCGGATTGCACAGGCGATTGCCGTGTCCGGCGACCGGCTGGTGGCGGTCGGGTCGAACCCGGAGGTGCTCGGCAGGAAGGGACCGAACACACGGGTGATCGACGCCGGCGGCAAGACCGTTCTGCCGGGACTGATGGACAGCCACGTCCACGCGACCAGCGCGTCGATGTACGAGTTCGACCACGAAATACCGAACATGGATACGATTGCCGATGTCCTGCGCTACTTCAAGTCGCGGACAGTGGTTGTCCCCAAGGGGGAATGGATCCGGCTGTCGCAGGTGTTCATCACCCGGCTCCGCGAGCAACGCTATCCGACGCGCGCCGAGTTGGATTCGGTGGCACCGGATCACCCCGTAATCTTCGCCACCGGTCCCGATGCGTCGTTGAACACGATGGCGTTGCAGAAATCAGGAATCACGAAGGACACACCGCAGCCGCCCGGCCGGCCCGGCAAGATCGAATTGGATCCCAAGACCGGGGAGCCGACGGGCATTCTTCGCAGCGCATCGCAGTTCGTCAAAGCTCCGTCGAGGGGTGGAACAGCGGGCCAGGCGGATCGACTCAAGCGCTTGAAGCTGCTGCTGGCGGACTACAACTCGGTGGGGCTGACGAGCGTTGCGGACCGCGATGCATCCGACTCGGAAGTGGAGTTGTATCGTGCACTGCGCCGGCAGAATGAGCTGACATGCCGGGTCTTCCTCAACTATCACGTCGAGCCCGCCCAGGCATGGGAAAAAGTAGAGGCGCAGATTTTGAAAGCCGCGAAAGATCCGCTGCACAAGTATGACCAGTGGCTCTGGTTGCGCGGCCTGAAAGCATACATGGACGGGGGAATGCTGACGGGCAGCGCCTATATGCGCGAGCCTTGGGGGTTGAGCCGGATCTACGGGATTGCGGATCCGAACTATCGCGGGATGCTGTATATCCAGCCCGAACCTCTGTATCGAGCCGTGCGGCTGGCCCTCCAAAACGACTTGCAGTTTACGGCGCATTCGCAAGGCGATGGAGCTGTGCACGCACTCATAGCAGCCTATGAGCGGGTGAACAAGGAGTTTTCAGTGCGCCCGCAGCGGCCGTGCATTACACATTCGAGCTTTATGTCACCGGAAGCCATCGAGAAGATGCGCGAGTTGGGCGTGGTGGCGGACTTGCAGCCCGCGTGGCTGGAGCGCGACGGGGCGACGTTGCAGGCGCACTTCGGCAATGCTCGTTTGCGGTTTTTTCATCCGTACAAGAGCCTGTTCGAGGCCCGTGTGCCGGTGGGCGGCGGGTCAGACCACATGCAGAAGATTGGCAGCATGCGCGCCATCAACCCGTACAATCCGTTCTACGGAATGTGGGTGACATTGGCACGGCTCCCCCGGAATGCGCAGAGTCCGCTGCATCCGGAGGAGCGAATCACCCGCGAGCAGGCGATCCGGCTGTATACGATCAACAACGCGTTTCTCATGTTTGGCGAAAAAGAGAAGGGATCTCTCGAAGTAGGCAAGCTCGCGGATTTTATCGTGCTCCAACAGGACATCCTCACGTGTCCGTTGGACCAGGTGAAAAGTATCCAGGTGGCACAGACCTGGGTGGGAGGCAAAAAGGTGTACGAGGCGAAGTGACCTGATTATTCCCAGCGCAACGCCCGAATGGGAGAGATCCGCGAAGCGCGCCAGGCCGGCAACAGCGACGCGATAAGGGAAGCCGCCAGCAGCAGGACGATGCTGATGACGATGACGGGCACATCAAGTGCCTTAACCCCAAACAACTGCGTTTCGACGTATCTGCCACAGACAAGCGCTGTGATCACGCCCGCGGCCAGCCCCATGAGAATGACTGCGCTCATCTCCCGCATTACGAGTTGGATGACCGTCCCCTGACCGGCGCCCAGGGCGATGCGAATTCCAATCTCGCGTGTGCGTCTGGTGACGACGAAGGCCAGGACGCCGTGAAGCCCGACGACAGCGAGCAGAGTGGCGAGAAAGGCGAATCCGCCGGAAAGATAGGAGAGCATACGTTCGTTGGCCAGGCGGCGGTTGAGCTGGTCGTCCATCATTCGCATGTCGAACACAACGAGGTTCGAATCGACGCGGCGCACCTGTTCGCGCAGAGCGGGCATCACAACGCGCGGATCGCCCTGGATACGTGCGTACACGTTGACGCTGCCGACGAACCGCATGCGGCCGTCGATGTTGAGGAAGGTTTGCGGCGGAATCTCGCCGCGCACGTCGTGATAGCGGGCGTTCCCGAATACGCCGATGATTTCGGTATCCGCGGGGACGTCGCGACCCTGTGCCATCTGTCTCCCGACGGGGTTAGCACCATCGAAGTATTGCTTCACCAAGGCTTCATTCACGAGTGCTACTTTGCGCGAGCCGCCCCAGTCGCGCCACGAGAAATCGCGCCCCAACTTGATCGGAATCCCGAGCGTTTCAAAGTATCCGGGCGTCACAGCGTTGAAGAAGCTCGCCGGGACCTGGCCGTTCACCTTGGCGACGCCGGGAATACTGATCTGGCTATCCCAACGGCCGCCCGTAAGAAGTCGTGAGGAGTTCGCTCCGACAGATTTGACGCCGGGAACGGTTGCCAGGCCTTCTACTAGCGATCGGAACATCTGCAGCTTGCGTGTTTCGCTGTATTGGGTGGCTGGCCTGACTCCAAACATCAACACGTTCTCCACATCGAAGCCGAGCCTGACGTTGCGCAAGTTGTCGAGAGTGCGGACAAACAGCCCCGCGCCGATGAGCAGCAGTGCGGACAACGCGACCTGGAGGGCGACGAAGGTTTTTCTCATCCGGACGTGACCGTGACCGCCTGTGACCGAGCCCGCTTCCTCTTTGAGCGTTGTGGAAGCGGGCACGTTGGAACCGCGAAAGGCCGGTACAAGTCCAAAAATGAGGGCTGTCGCCAGGGTGATAGCCATGGTGAACAGCAACACCCGGGTGTCCGGTGCGGTGGAAAGGGACAGCGTGGATGGATCGTAGGGCAGGAAGCGCACAAGGCCCCGCGCGAGCCAACTGCTCAGCAAAAGGCCGCCGGCACCTCCAGCAACTGCGAGGATCGAACTCTCGACAAAGAGCTGCCGTACCATTTGAGCCCGGCTGGCCCCGAGCGCGCTTCGGATGGCGATTTCCCGCTGCCGCGCCGCTGCTCGCGCCAGATGCAGGTTGGCGACATTGGTACAGGCTATCAGCAACACGATGCCCACCAGCCATTGGAGCACGACGAGCGGTTTTTCAAAGGTGGAGCGCAACTGAGACATCCCGCGGTCGGCGGGTATGAGAGACAACGTCTGCCGGAGGAAGCGGTCTTTCGTGTCGGGGAATTTCAGAAAGAATTGTCCCTTCAATTCCTCCTGTTTGCGCTGATCATGCAGGACCCGCATTGCCGATTGTGCCTGGTCGATGGTGACGCCAGGCTTCAAACGCGCGAAAAGGTAAAACCACGCCGAGCGCTCATTTTTCAGTTCGGAGGTCCAATCCGGCGAGAGCGTGGTTCTCATCGTGACTGGTACCCAGACCTGGGTTAATTGTCCGGCGCCGGTCCCGCCAAATTCGGGGCTGGCGACGCCCGCCACCGTGAACGGTGAGCCGTTCAGCCGGATGGTGGAGCCGACGACATTGCGATCTCCCGCATAGCGGCTTTGCCAGAAATCATATTGGAGTACCACTGCCGGACTCCCCTTTCCGGGGTCGTCATCTTCGGCTGTGAGCACGCGGCCGATGTGCGGCCGGACGCCTAACATGGTGAAGAAATTGCCAGCTACCCACGAGACATCCGCCATATCGCTGCGCTCGCCGGCGGTGAGACTCACTCGGTCAAAATATTGGCCGGTGAGGCCGGAGAAGACCGTGTTCTTTTCGCGAAAATCGACGTAGAGAGGATAGGAGAATGTGTGACGCCCATCTCCGTTTTGCGACCCGAAGCGCCCCCCTTCCATACGGAACTGGACGAGTTCCTTCGGGTTCTCTACCGGGAGCATTCGCAGGATGATCTGATCGACGAGCGTGAAAATGGATGTGTTGGCGGCGATGCCCAGCGCGAGCGAGAGGACGGCAGTGCCCGCGAATCCCGGATTCAACCGCAGCAGGCGCAGACCGTGGGTGAAGTCTTTCCAGAAGGAAACCGCCAGGGTAAGGATTGCCATGTAGAGATTACGCTTGCTGCAAGGAAAAGTTTCGTTGGATTTTCCCGGTCGTAGCTATTGCACTAGCCGGAGGCGGACACGTAGCGTGCGCCCGCGCGTGGCGCGCGTATCCACCTTGATCACCACCGGGGCTAGCTGCTCTACTTGCACTGCTGCATCCTTTTCGATGACTTCCGAAGCGTCGCGATCGAAAGTGATGCGGAGTCCGGTGTTATTTGCCTGCGTCGGATCGGCCACTCCAACGATGAGAACGCCTTCCGTTTCCAGCGCGAGCACGGATGCGACTCCGTCGGATGCGATTCCGGCGGAGTTCTGCTGTACGGCGGCAAAGAAACTGGCGGCGCGCAGGCCCAACGTTTCCTCGACAACTGCGTGTATGGAGGGCGTGTGTTCCAGGATGCGGAATTGAGGGGCCGCTGCGTAGGCCGCGGTCTGATCGGCATCCAGCCCGGGAAGCAGCGCATACGCGTAGGCAGCACCGGCAGGCTGTGCGCCATGGTCGAACCAAATGGTCTGAAAGCGGCGGGTCAGTGATGCGGTGGAGCCGCCGGCGTTGAGTAGCGACCACGATCCGGCGCGGTCTTCGCGCAAGGTCTGCCAGTCGCGCGCCGTGGGGAAGTAGTAGCCGGTGCCCGTATCGGCAAGGTGGGCCCAAGTGCCGTCTTCAGCGCGAGTGAATTCGGGCGCTCCGCGTATCAGCCGGTTTTCCACGATGGTCTCGACGGCTTTCCCCGCCGCAGTGGAATGAATGCCAGATCCCATCGCCACCACTTCGCCATCAAAGAGGAACCACGATTTGTTGGCCTCCAACTCGCGCCCGTCCGGACGGAGACGCATCATCGCAGCGGTGAAACCGTTGAGCGTGGCGCCACCGGCAATATTGCTTCCGCCCACCTGGCTCTGTCGCGCCGTGGAACCCGCGATGACGGTGGTGCCCGGTAAGCGCTGCGGGTCAACCGTTGGCCAGTAGTTATCGGAAAACTGCGCCAGATCCTGATTGTAGAGATACGTCATCCCATCAGAAGTGTGCCAGGCGCGCAGGTTCTCCCTGTTGATGCTTTCGTAGTTGTAGACGCGGCTGGAGTGCATCGCGATGCCCAATCCCCAGCCCGGCCGCAGGTGCACCACGCGGTCCATGCTTGCGAACACCCAGGAGCCGATCAGCTCGCCGCGGGGCGCGACACTGTCGTCGTCGAGCAGACGGCGGATGGCCATGATCTGCTCGGTCGTACGGCCGGTGGCCCAATTGCGTGCGGTATCGGAAATGTACCATTCGCGCAGCATTGCTTTCATGCGCGGTGCGATTTCGGAAGGTGCAAACGACGACAAGCGGAGGATCGCGGACGCTGTGCCATGCCCGACGGCATGGTCAAGGGAACCGGACCGCGAGAGTTCGCGGCCGCGCACCATGTCCATCATGGCGCCGCGATAGATGACCGGCTCAAAACTCTCCACCACCCATCGCCACACGTTCTCGCGCGCGGGGTCGGTGACATCCCAAGTCGAGCCCGCGAGCAGGAACAGAACGTCAGCCACGTCGTTCAGCAGCGAATTCCCGTATCCGCCGGTATAGGGATGCCGGCCGTGTTGGATGAAGCTTCCGTCTTCATAGAATCCGTCACCGGCCGTGACGTAGGCAAACACGGGACTGAGCGCGTCGCTCGACAGCTTCAGCTTGGCTGCATCGCGCGCGACGATGGCCCGCAGGATTGCGCCTTTGCATTTCCAGACGCGATTGGCGCCGGTGGAGACGGTGCTGGTGACCATGATGCGCGGGTCGGCGACGAAGCGGTCGATGGCGGCGGCGTGTTTGGCGAGTTCCTGCGGGGTGAGCTCGTCGTACAGCAGGATGAGTATGTTTCCCACTTCGATGGGGGAGCCGATCTCCCAATCCCACCAGTTGTCATATTTGTTGGTGACGCGGGCGTTGTAGCGGTTGGCTTCCATCCAGTCCATGCCGCCGCGGACGGCTGCCAGCAATTCGGCGCTTCCGTGGTAGCTCTGACCGGGTGTGGCCCAAGCGAGGGCCATGTCGCGGAGCCGGCGCCAATTGCCGGTGATCTGGCTGGAGCTGGTGGCGCTGGCGAGATCGCTCCAAAGAGCGCGGCGCGTAGGAGACTTGTCCATGCTGTCCCAATAGCCGCGAGCCGTCGACTCGATTGCCGTCAGTCGTGACCGGATCTGGGGCAGAGCAGCATCGGTCTCTCCCCCGGTCATGGTCTGACGCCAGCGCAGGCGCAGGCTATCGAATTCGTCGGCGGGCAGGGCCACGGCGCCGAGAAGTAAGCACGCCAGGATCTCCCTCATGGCACTTCTACCATCTCATGAATCGGAGGTCCGGGTAGATTTTTCCTTCCGGCTGCGAAGCGGTGGATTCTTGAGATTTGCCAATATAAACCCGATTGTGGCGGATCGAAGGGCACTCAGGTGCCAACTCCGAGAACTACATACGCGACGTATATCAGCAGTCCGCCCGCTCCAAGAATAAGCAGGATCGCAGCCGGTTTCACCTTGTTGTCACCTATTTCCAGATCTTCGTTCACCGTTTCATGATGATGGGGATTCTCTTGCTCAGTCTGATCTTCCCCGTGCAGTTCTTCATGTTTCTGTCGTGTCATAGCTGCCACCTCAGCTTGTGCTCACTGCAACCCGCGGACCAACACGCAGCCTACTCGAAAGGCTGCACGAAGTGGTGGCCGCCGTGCCTCGTCGTTTGACTGCCCAGCGACGACTACTCAACCGGCGAGGGGCCTGGCAGGCGCGTTACCATTGTTCGATGGCCGCGCCAACATAGATTGGGGACGGTCTGTCAAACCCCGCGGAGAATCCATGGCAAACGATAGCTCGATCCGAAACCACGAACGCGCGCGCGAGCGTATCTGTCTGGCGCTGGACCTGGAGGACGATCAGGAGATTGTTCGTCGAGTCGATGAGTTGAGCGATCTGATCGGTTTCTTTAAGCTCAACTTCGCCTTTACGCGGTATGGTCCATCGCTGGTGCAAAGGCTGCTCGACCGCGGCTGCAAAGTGTTCCTCGACCTCAAGCTTCACGACATCCCCAACACAGTGGGGGGGTACGCTGATGCCGTGACCCGCCTTGGCGTTCACATCGTCACCGTCCACACCTCTGGAGGGGTGGAGATGATGAGGCAGGCAGTGGACACCGCCGAGCGCACTGCGGAGAGGCTATCCATCCCTCGCCCCAAGTTCATTGGCGTCACGCTTCTCACGAGCATTAGTCAACAGACGCTCAACGAGGAACTGAACGTCTCGGGCAGCGTCGAGATGGAGGTGAGGCGCAAGGTAGCTCTGGCACGGGCGGCGGGACTCGATGGGATCGTCTGTTCGCCCGCCGAATTGGCTTCCATCCGGCGCGGTCAGCTCTTGCCGCCGGAGTTCCTGTTTGTGACTCCCGGGGTTAGGCCGGCGGGTGGTGACCCACATGACCACAAGAGAGTCGAGTCCTGTTCCGCGGCCATCGCCGCTGGATCCAGTTTGCTTGTGGTCGGACGCACCGTGCTTGGAGCCGCCGATAGCCGCGCCGCGGCCCGTCAGATTCTTGACGAAGTGGCGGCGGCTTTGAGCGGAGCATGAAAAGGACTTTGGCGAAACTGGTAATTCCACGACGGCTTGGGGCGTTAAGAGGAGACCGGGGTCAGCTTTCAGCTCTCAGCCGCGCGCCCGGAAACAGCACGGTTACAAGCCAAGTCGTTCCACATGCGCAACAATTTCGCCAACTCGTAACCTGACTCAGAATCTCAGTTTGAGTCGTTTGGTCCAGAAAATGAGTTTGAAGAATCTACTTTTAGCGTGGCGGATTCCGGCGGCAGTCACGTTCTTGAAGTCCGATAGGTTGAGCCATGCCGATCCCTTGTTTGATCCCCTGTTCGCCGGATTTGCAGTCCGGTTCATCCAGTGGTAGACTTGTCCCCAATACTCCGGGGCTTTACAATCGTTCAAACAACGAGGGATTTTGAGATGCTTCGCTCTCCACGTTTCTGGGTTTTCGCGGCTGTCGCATGTATGGCTGCCGTTTCTTCTGTCTCCGCGCAGGACCTGCGCGGTAAGGTTCAGGGTCTGGTGAAGGACCCGACAAATGCCGTGATCGCCGGTGCAACGGTTACTTTGCGCAATGTCGATACCGGGATTCAATCCATCTCGCAAACAACGTCGCTCGGCCAGTACATCTTCGACTTCGTTCAGCCTGGTAACTATTCGGTTACCGTCGAGATGCCGGGTTTCAAATTGTTCGCCCAACAGAATCTGCTGGTGCAGGCCCGTGCCGACATTACCGTGAACGCCACGCTCGAGATCGGCAACACCCGAGAGACCGTCACCGTTGAGTCCGCCCCTGTTGCCGTCCAGTTCAACACGACAACCATGGGCATGACGCTCGATACCAAGATGGCGAACTCGCTGCCCGTCGCCAATCGCAACCCGTTTCTGCTGGTGGCGCTCAACCCGGCGGTGGTGGTGCGATCGTCCACCGAACAGTCCCCCTATCACCATTGGGCCGCCAGCCAGTTTGACGTCGGCGGCAACACCAATACCAAGAACGACATCATTCTCGATGGCGCGCCATCGATGACTTCTCAGAAGTCGAGCTACACGCCCCCGATGGACGCCGTGCAGGAAGTGAACCTGCAACAGAACGCGGTGGACGCCGAATTCGGACATTCGGCGGGCGGCGTCATTTCGATGCAGATGAAGTCCGGCACGAACGCGTTTCATGGCACAGCCTACTATCTGATGCGCAACCCGGTGGCCAACGCGTTGGCCGATCGCGTGACACGAGGCAAGAACCTCACCCGCCAGAACGTCTGGGGCGTGACCCAGGGCAATCCGATCCTCAAGAACAAACTGTTCAACTTCTTCGCCTATGAAGGAACGCGCCTCAGCGCGCCGATCATCACGCAGAATACGCTGCCCACCAGCGCCGAGCGCACCGGAGATTTTTCGCGCTCTCTGAACACACAAGGCGGATTGCGCACCATCTACGATCCCTTCACCACCCAAACGGCTGGCAACGTCATCACTCGGACACCATTCGCCGGCAACATCATCCCCCAAAGCAGGTTCGATCCCACGTCCAAGATCATGCTGGGCGACCTGTGGCAACCAAACAGAGACGGCGTGAACGTCAACAACTTCGCCAAGAGCTTCGCCAACCGTTTTCGCTACTGGAACGTGATGGATCGCGTCGACTACAACATCAGCGACAAGCTGAAGGTGTTCGGCCGCTTCAATAAGTTCAATACCTTCACCAAGTGGGACGACTTCACCGGCGGGGCCGCAGCGCAGCCGGTGGACGGATCAAAGCGCCACGCCATCACTTACTCCGGTGACGCCGTCTACACGATCAACTCGTCAACAGTGGTGAATGTGCGCGGCGCCTACAACGCGATCGTCGATTCCTTCGGCGTGCCGGAGGCGACCCTGAAGGCGACTGACCTGGAGAAGTTCTGGGCTGGGAACTCCTGGTACAAGGCCTACCTCAACGATCTTCCGGACATCTACTATCCTGGCGTCACCGTGAATGCCTACTCGTCCACCACGCTTGGCAAGACCGGATACTGGTTCCAGGAGCCGAATTCCTACAACATCGAATCCAAGATGTCCAAGAACGTCGGCCGGCATTTCATGAAAGCGGGTGGGGAGTTCCGCAAAGAGCGGACTGCCGCCGCGCGTCCTCGCCCGATGGCATTCGTCTTTAACCCGGCCCTCACCTCCAACACCTACAACGCTCCCAATACGGCCCTCAGCGGCGACGCCTGGGCGACGTTCCTGCTCGGCGCGCTCGACGGCGGGTCGTCCATTTCCTCGATTCCGATCCAGCGTCCGGTGGTCGACTTTGTCGGCCTGTTCTGGCAGGACGATATCAAGCTGAATTCGCGCCTGACACTCAACGTCGGATTGCGTTATGAGTTCTTCACCGCCATGCGTGATCCGGAGCGCCGGCTTTCCCGCTACCTCGACCTGACTGTGCCCATCCCCGATTTCCAGGGGGCAAATGCTCCGCGGCTCCCTACCCAGGCGACTTCGTTGCGCACCTCCAATCCGATCTACAACGGCGCCTGGAACTTCACCGATGACGACAATCCGAACTCCTGGAACGCCCCGAAGGGCCTGTTCATGCCGAGACTCGGGTTGGCGTGGCGCGTCGACAACAACACGGCACTGCGCATCGGCTACGCGCGCTACATCGTTCCGGCAACCCTGACGGACGGATTGAATATCCTCGGCAGCGTTCCCTATCCCGGCTTTGACGCCAACAGCACGACCATCGGTCCGCTGCAGGGCATCCCGCAACAGCGCCTGAATAATCCGTTTCCCGGCGGACTGGTACCGGTGTCCGGCAAGAGCCTGGGCACCTACACCAATCTCGGAACAGCCACCACGTGGTATCAGCAGGACTTCAACCCCGGGGTGAATGACCGCATCAACATCAGTGTGCAGCGGCAACTGCCGTTCCGCATCCTCTCCGATACGACGTTCTTCATGAACATCGGACGCAACCACCCCTACAACTACGATGTAAACCAGGTGGATCCGCGCATCGGCTTCCGGGTGCAGAACGCGGTGCAGGCTTCCGTGCCCAACCCGTTCTTCAACCTGCTGCCGGCAACCAAGATGCCCGGCCAGCTTCGCACCCAGGCAAACGTCGCTGTCAGCGAACTGTTGCGACCCTATCCCCAATACAACTCGTTGACCGAAACGCTGCGAGGCGGCATCGGCAACAGGTACCGCTCGCTGCAACTGCAATTCCAGCGGCCCTTTGTGAGCGGGTTCAACCTCGTGGCAGGATACAACTACAACAACTCCCGCAATGAAGAGTTCTACGACAATGTAGACAACTTCACCAATAGCCTCACCTGGCAGCCTGCTCCGCAGGCACGCCATCGCTTGACTGGCGCAGCCATCTATCAGCTTCCGTTCGGCAAGGGGCGGTCTATGATGGGCAATGCGCATCCGGTCCTTGACGCGCTGTTGGGCGGTTGGGCGGCAAGCACGCTGTTCACGTACAACTCGGGTGCGTACCTGCGCTTCGGCGGGATGTTGGTCGACGGGGATCCCGGCATCAGCAACCCCACTTCCGGCCAGTGGTTTGACACCTCCAAGTTCAAGGTGTTGCCCGCATTCACGCGGCGTACCAATCCGCTTCAATACGACAGCGTGAAGGGACCGCGCTTTGTGAACGTGGACGCGACCCTCTCCAAGGACTTCAACATCATCCGGGAACGGCTGAAGTTCGAACTGCGCGGAGAGGCTTACAACCTGTTGAATTCCTGGACTGCCGCGGATCCGAACACGGCTGTCACCAATGCCCAGTTTGGCAAACTGGTATCATCGAGGGCCGGAATCTATGGCCGTCAGATCCAGTTCAGTGGCCGCTTCATTTGGTAATGCTCTAACCGTACTGGCCGTTCTGGCCCCCGCGCTCTTTGCGCAAGGCGGGGGCCAGTTCGCCGGTAGCGAATCCTGCCGCAAGTGTCATCCTGCCCAATTTGCCGCCCACGCCAAGACCGGCCATTCCCGATCGTTATCCAAAACAAAGGATCATCCTCTTCGTGCCCAATTCCCGGCGGTGGAGGCCGAGTGGGCCTTCGGGGCGGGTCTGCAGGCGGTGACTTTCGTCAGTCAGGCGGATGAAGAACACTACCTGGAACACGGGCTGAGCTGGTATGCGGCCAGCAAGTCGGCCGGGCTGACCCCTGGACATCGTTCCCCGCGAGGGGAGCGCTACCGGATCTTCGACCCCTCAGCCGCCATTCTGCGATGCTTCGCCTGCCATTCCACCGGGACTCCCCGTTTGGCTGATGGGCACCGCATTGAAGTCGCCGAAACCGGCGTGCAGTGCGAAAGTTGTCACGGTGCGGCAGCCGATCATGTTATCTCCCAGAAACCGGTCCGCAATCCAAAGTATCTCGATGCGATGGGCATCAATAAGTTGTGTGGCGGTTGTCATCGAATGCCAACTACAAGTGGCGATAATGTAGATTGGTCCAATCCGTGGAACACGCGCCACCAGCCGCTCTATCTGGCCGAGAGCGCTTGCTTCCGTAAGAGCCGGGGGCGGCTTTCATGTCTCACATGCCATCCGGCGCATGCCGGGTTGAGCCACGATGCTGCTTATTATGATGGGATTTGCGGCACTTGCCACACGCAACCGAGGCATAAGACAGCAAGTGTGAGCGGCAGAAACTGTATCGGGTGCCACATGCCGATGGTGAAGCCACAGGCCAATCTGAGGTTTGCTAATCATTGGATCGGTTCGTACACCGAAGGTAAGCCCTTACGTCCACGCTAAGCGAACATTAACGAATTTTTTTCTGTTCATTTGAAACAAACTATGAGAAAGTGGAGCTAGGTTGGCTACCTTATATAGGGGAGCAACGAAACGCCCCAATCATGGGAGGGCTCTATGAGTCCAGTCTGCTTGTTTCCAGACGAACTCGTTCAGGATGCCGGTTTCGGCCCTGAAGTAAACATCATCGATGGGCGTGGCACGCCTCTGCTGCTGACGCTCTCCATCACTCGGATGATGGAGCAACACACGCTCTCGGTCGCCATCTGGGGATCCACAAACGGCCGTGATTGGGGAGGACGTCCTCTGGTGGTCTTACCAAACCGCTGCTACTGTGGCGAATACACTCACATGCTCGATCTCTCCAACTGGCCAGAGGTGCGGTTCCTCAAAGTGGAATACAACCTCACAGGCTGGGGGTTTGACGAGCGTGTTCAAGTCTCCCGTTTCGGCATTGTTGCAGAGCCCACACATGAGCTCGCCATGGCCGCCGGCCGCTAATCAGCAGAACCGCTCCTCCTGTCACGTGCTCCCATGGATGCGAAACCGAGCCCCGCGCGTCAGCAAGCGGTTTCCTACCAGTGCTTCACCGCGCGAAAGTGAACCCAAACCCCGTCGAAAACAGAACGTCGTTCTTCTTGCGTCCCGGTGCCGGGTTGCTCAAGAAACGATCGGATAAGGCTGCGTTCCAAGTCAGCCACTTCGTGAGCTTCGTATTCAACCCGAAGTCGAAATTCTGACGGTACTCGCCAGTTTTGCTGAGGTTGTTAAACATGCGGTACGACTGCGTGACGTTGGCGCGGCCCGACAGCTTGTAAGCCCAGTCATCACCCCAGAACAATTCCGCGGAGTTGCGGATGAAGGGGAGCAGCGGTCTCACCGGATCGAAGGACTCGCGGTTCCAGTTCGCGCCCCCCACCAGATCGAGACGGCCGCGTTCGCCCTTCCACACCCCGTAGCCAAGGCCGCTGCCGGCGACGACGCGCAGGTCGAGGTTCTGGAAGCGGTCGTATTCGTAGTCGTTGAAAAAGTTCCAGAAGAGTCGGGGGTGGAGATTGCGGCTGTACGCCCATCCACCCCGGACCGCCTGTGCGGTGGTGGCCGAGACGTTATTCACCATGGCGGTTGCGCGGATGAGGTTGAAGTAGATGGTTGTCTTGTCGGATCTCGACATGCGCGCCGCATTGATCGGGAGAGTGAAACTGGACGTCTTGGCGTTCCCGGCCGTCGCTGCCAGACCGAGATTGCCGGTGACCGTCCACAGATCCACAAGCCGGGGCTTCAGCATCCGCAGGTAGGCCTTCTGCTCATCGGCATTTCGAATGGCGCTAATCTCGGACGGAGGCAGGGACTGCGTTTGGCCCCCCGCCACCACCTGCACCGCCTCTCCCGAAGTGGCCAACGTGCCTTCCACTGACTTCCCATCGGCCGTCACCACTGTGACTGGCTTTTCTTCCGTCACCGACGCCACCTGGTCCCAGGCCACCGTGACGACTCCGAAATTCACGCTCTTAATAGTGAGGTTTTTCGCGTCTTTCTTAATAACATCGCCAGTTACGCGGTCGCCATTCTTCAATACAATGACGCCACCGTATGATGTGGATGCCAGCAGGAGCGCCGCAAACGCCCCCGCCAAAGCTTGATATCGCATGAACTGAGTTTAGCTTGACCGCCGGCCTCGCGAGGTCCGCTACAATGCGTGATCAGAGGTCCTTGCATGAAACCGGTTTACATCGCTTCCTACCGTCAATCCAAGTTCGGAAAACTGCTGGCCATGACGGTACCCGAAATCCTCGAACAGTCCGTGCTCGACGCGTGCGCGGAGATCGACGTCCCTGCATCGGCGATTGACGTTGGATCAGTGGGCGCCGCCTGCAACATGACACTCAACGAACAGGGGTTGCTGTCGGGGCTGATGGCTATGGTGCCTGGTCTGGAAGGCAAGCCCATTGAGGCGGTCGAGAACGCTTGTGCCAGCGGCGGACAGGCCATCCTGTCGGTGATCGCCAAAATGCAGATGGGTTGGGGTGATACGGGAATCGCGGTTGGATACGAAAAGATGCGCGATGCCGAGGGAAAAATGGATGGCAAACTCATCGGCAAAGCGCTCGGTTACTTCTCGCATCCCGGCGAGCGCGAGGGCAAAATATTTGTGTTCCCCCATGTTTTTGCTGAGGTGATGCGCGACTACATGTCCACCCACAGCGTCACCGAAGAGGATCTGGCGAGCGTTGCGGTCCAGGAGTACGCAGCCGCGAAGAACAATCCCTATGCGCAGATGCAGAAGGTGCCCTTGACCCTCGAACAGGCAATGAAGATCGAGGGCTTAAACCGCTATGTCGTGGATGGCCTGCCATTGAAGACCTACGATTGTTCGCAGATCACCGACGGCTACGCGGCGATGATTCTCGCCACCGAAAAAGGACTGCGCAAGCTTGGCGTCGACAAGGCGGATTGCGTCGAGATCGCCGGCTACGCGCAGGCTACTGATCCGTTGCGCAAGGAGGGCAGGGAGGTGCTGCGTCCGAAGGGCGCCTATTGCGCGATGTCGAAGGCGTATGCGATGGCCGGCTTGTCGGCGAAGGACATTAACGTCGCCGAAGTGCACGATTGCTTCTCCGTTATGGGAGCCATTGGCGCCGAGGTGATCGGCAAGGCCGGTTACGGCAAGGGCGCGCGCTACTGGCGCGACGGCAAGGCGTCCGCGGATGGCGAATGCGGCATCAATACCTCGGGAGGCTTAATCGCCAAAGGGCATCCGATTGGAGCCACCGGCATCTCGATGGTGGGCTGGGCGTCGTGGCAACTGCTCGGAAAAGCGCCAAAAGGCGCGCAGGTGCCGAACGCGCGTGCGGCCGCGACGTTCAACATCGGGGGGCCGATCTGCGCGACCGTGTGTACGGTGTTGAAGCCCGCGTCTTAGTGCCTACCGCCGTCGTGTGGGGCGGCCAATCCTGGCCGCGGCTGGCCTTTCCAGGCCAGCCCTCGCGGGACTTATAGTTGGGATAGGCCGAAGAACCTCTGCAACTTGACACTACCCCAACAAGTTCCTGCAGGGATGACGCCCTCGTCCGCAGCCGCCTTCCAAACTCCGCCATCCGCCGCGTGGTATACAATATTGTGCGACCGGGAATCCCGGTGACGTTACCTTCCGATCTGGGCTAGTGAGGGTACTACTATGCACTTCCGCAACTGCTTCGCCACTTTCGTGGCGCTTTGTGTTTCTGGCTTCCCCCTAGGCGCGGAAGTCACTCCTCGAAATTTCTATGATGCCATCCGCGACAATGACATCGCCAACATCCAGTCAATGCTGTCCTCAGGCGCGCCCGTGGATCTGCGCGATGCTAGGGGTACCACTCCGTTGATGCATGCGGCGGCGATCGGCAGCATCGAAATGATGAAAGTGCTGTTGAAAGCCGGCGCCGATGTAAACTCCCGCAATGGGCTGGACGCCACTCCCCTGGTGTGGGCCGCTTCGAATCCGGATAAAGCAAAGCTCCTGATGGAGGCCGGCGCGCAAGTCAACGTCGTGACCAAGATGGGCCGCACACCGCTCATGATGGCGGCGAGCAGCAGCGGATCGGCGGTCACCTTGAAACGGATGATCGACAAGGGCGCCAACACCGAATTGCAGGACGTGCGTGGAAACACGGCACTGCTCGACGCCGCTTCCGCGAACGAAACGGAAAGCGTTCGCCTGCTGCTGGAGCGCAAAGCCGACATCAACGCCGGAGACTTCGCCGGCGTCACAGCCCTCGGTCACGCCGCGGGACACTCCAACGTTGAGATGACTCGGCTGCTGCTGGCCAAGGGCGCCGATGTGAACGCCTCGCACAAACGCGAACTCAAAGTTCGTAATGGACTCATCGCTGCTTCCCACCTCACGCCGCTCATGACTGCTGCGCCAGCAGCCTCCATCGAGACCATCAAAGCACTCCTCGACGCCGGAGCCGATGTGAACCGGAAAGACGTCCGGGGCATGACCGCCTTAATGCTCGCCGTCGCCTCCGACACCGCCAAACCCGAAACCGTGCGCCTCCTGCTGCAAAAGGGCGCCGATCCGAATGTCAAAGGTGTGGATGGCCAGACCGCCCTCGATTGGGCGAAGAAATTCGCCAATCCGAAGATTCTCGCAATGCTGGGCAGCCAGGTTTCACAAGAGAAATCGGTCGTGCGCCTGGCCGCAAACCAGTCCGTCGATGTTCGGAAGGCGATCGCCAAGGCGGTGCCGCTGCTCGAAGCCACGGCGAAAGAGTATTTCAAGATGAGCGGATGCGCCGGCTGCCATCATCAGCATGTCATCGGAATGGCCGTCCCCGCTGCTTCGCGCGCAGGCATTACCGTCGACGAAGGATTCAGCCGCGAGCAGGTGCAGGTGATGAAGGCGGAGCTGATGCAGACGCGCGATGCGCTCCTCCAGGACGTCTTTATCAGCGCCGATGGCCTTGTATTCTCGCTGATGGGCTTGGGCGATCGAGGCTATCCGGCCGACGAACTGACAGACGCCATGGTGTCGGCGATTGCTGCGCGGCAGACCGAGCACGGCGATTGGCGGCATTTCCCCATCACGCGGCCGCCACTCGAAAGCAGCCAATTCGTTGTTACTGCGTTCGGCGTGCGGGCGATGCAGCGCTATTCGTTCCCCGCGCGCCAGGCAGAGATGCAGGCGCGCATAGCAAAGACGCGCCAGTGGCTGATGCACACGCAACCCTCCGTTCCCTTTGAACGGGCCTTCCAAGTTCTTGGCCTGCAGTGGTCGGGTGCGGAAAAGCCGGTGGTGCAGCGTGCCGTTTCCGAGTTGCGCAAGTTGCAGCGGCCCGATGGAGGTTGGCCCCAACTCGCGACTCTGCCCGCTGACGCTTACGGAACCGCGGTCGCGCTCTATGCGATGCGTCAGGCCGGTGTGTCCGCTCAGGATCCCGCGTTCCAGCGCGGCGTGCGGTATCTGGTGAGCCGGCAGAAGAATGATGGGTCGTGGTACGTCGCAAGCCGCGCGCCAAAGGTACAGCCCTATTTCCAGAGCGGCTTCCCCTACAACCACGACCAGTGGATCTCCGCCGCAACCACGGCGTTCGCGGTCACCGCACTTGCGGATGCACTGGAGCCCGCTCGTCAGACCGCGGCTCTCAAGCGCTGAGATTGGCGCAGTACTTCTCCACGTTTACGAGTTTGATGACTGGCATCTCTTCTACTCTTGCCGCAATGCCGTCACCGGATCGGACTTGTGGGGCGCGGCTCCGGAATGTCCGCCGGCCGGCAGTCTGTCGAGTTGCTGCCTCGTGCGGACCAGCGGATGAAATGGGAACTACTCAGATCAAGGAACTGGCTTCACCAGGCCCATCTCTGAGAGCAATCTCCTAAAGCGGGGGTGAGGTCGAAACGTGTCGTAAAGCGGCTTCGGATTTAATTCGACGATCAGTGGTTCCCGTTCCTCGACGGCTTTCTCGAGCCAGTTCAGGCAGAGCTCGGGCTCGCCGAGGCCCATGCTAATCCACGCGAGGGCGACTTTAGACACGTAGCTGTTCATGTCGGTGATCCGACGGCGTATTTCCTCTGCCCGCTGCCGGTCACCCAGAATGGCGAGGACGAGGGCGGTGGCACCCATAAACAACTGGTTCTGTCCGGTCGCCTCCAGAGACTTCTCGCAGACCGCAAGGGACTCATCGAACCGCCCCTGGAAAGCGTACGACCCAGCGAGCATCAGGTGAGCCATCCAGTAGCAGGCATCAAGCTCAATGGCAAGCTCAAGTTCCTTCGACGCCTCCCGGAAGTTTCGCCGGAAAATCAATTCATGACCAAGGCAAGCATGTATGATCGGCGAGAGCGGGTCGAATCCGAGCGCCGATTCCAGTTCCGCGCGCGCCTCATCGAGACGCAGGTTCGGCTCCAGCAACCACGTGGCGTACCGGATGCGCACCTGTGGAGAGGCCGGACTGAGCTCCAACCCGCGACGGAAGGCACGCTCGCCAGCCTCCCAATCAAAATCGTGCACACCGAGGTAGACGCCGAGCATGGCGTGCGCTTCTCCCAGCGAGTAGTCAATGTCGAGTGCTTTCAACAGGGACCGGCGGCCAATGGCGACGGCATCGCGGGGGCGGTCGAGACCCAATACGGCGCCTTCCCAGTAGCTTTCGGCCAAGCCAATGTGCGCACGGGCGAAGTCAGGGTCGAGGGCGATCGCCTGTCCGAACAGCTCGCGGCTGCGCAGGATCTCGTTGGGGGTTTGTCTCAGGGTGTGGTAGCGCCCCTTTAGCCAAAGATGGTACGCGTCCAGATTCTCCGTCCGGCGCCGCGCCAGAGGGACTGCGTGCGTCAGCCGGAGGCGAAGCGCTTCCACAACAGCCCGCGTGATGTCATCCTGGATCGCAAAGACGTCGGTCAGCTCCCGGTCAAAGCGCTCGCTCCATAAGTGGTAGCCTTCCGACGCGTCGATTAGCTGAGCGGTGACACGGAGGCGATCACCGGAACGACGGATGCTGCCTTCGAGAACTGCGTGCGCGTTCAGCTTACGGCCGATTTCGCGGATATCCTGCTCCTTGCCACGGAAGGCGAACGAGGAAGTGCGTGCTGTCACCCGAAAGCCTGGCAGGATTGAAAGGGCTGTGATGATCTCGTCAGCGAGCCCATCCGCGAAGTACTGATCTTCGTCGCGCGCAAGGTTGAGGAAAGGCAGCACGGCTATTGATAATGGAGTTGCCGCGCTGTCGTCCTCCCGAACCGCAGTGTGGAGGCTGCGGCTGCGCCGCCACGAATCCAATTCCGACTTCACCGCGTAAACGCCCGGCTTCGTGCCGCCAGGCATCCGCCGCATGGGGAGGCCCCTGGTCAGTTCCCAGCGCTGGAGCGTCCGGACGTCATAGTTCAGATACCTGGATATCTCTTTCCAGGAGTTGAGGATCTCCGCGTCTGGGGCCGGCTGTCGCATTGCGCGTATTCCATTGCATACCACAAACGCGTCACGATGCGGCAAGACCCGACGGGATCGCGAAACCGGATGTAGCCGCTTGGCCGGTTCGAAGCGAGCGGTCTACGCTTATTCAGGAGAGCTTGTCATGTTTAACTTCGTATCTCGACATATTCTGCCCGTCCTTTTGCTGGTGGGGCCAGCCGCGCACGCTCAGCAGCTCCCGAAGGTCCTGGTCGCCTCCGGCAAGGAAATCTTGGTGGAACTACTGAGCCCCGGTGAGTTGGACTGCGTCGGCGGTCAACCGACTGGGCGTCCTCTTCAGTGCAGTCCGGGTACCAGCAGGATCCTCCTTACGAACTGGGTCTCGGTACAGGGCTACGAGGATGTCACAGGTACCGCTGCGGCCATGACCCGTGGCCTGAACACCATCGTCATGCACTGCAATCTTGACCGGAATTATTACGGCCATTGCTGGGGCACATTCGAATGGGAGGTGGCGGAGATGGGCGGCAAGTGGCAGGGAGTGTGGTCCGGAATTTGGGATTTTGCTGCGAATCGCGTCTCCTATCATCTGACAGGATACGGAAGCGGAGGCCAGTTGGAAGGGTTGCGGATCGAGAAGGAAAGTGTTTGGCACGGAGGTACGCAGTCCGGGACCTTTGTCGTGAATCTGCTTGCCAAGCAGCCCACGTTGAGCCTGAAGGAGCCGGCGGCGGGGTTCGGCCGAGTTGATTATAGAGCACCGCTGTTGGAGGCCCGGAATTTCGGCCGCTGAAGTGCCCGGATGCTGGAGAAACTGAAGCGGCACCGCGGCGGACGCAACCATGCTGAGGGATAGTCCGGTGGGCTCATCCCTCTTTGCACTTCGGGCTGAGCCAATACACTCTCGGCCGCGAACTATACGCCGGGGTCACCCTCTAGCGCTTTCTCGCCGCGCCACGCACGGATTCCGCAGTTCGCGCTAATTCATGCATGCGACGGGCGCGTTCACCCGGGCTGAGCTTGATCTGTTCCATCAGCAACGTGACATCCACGCCGAACTCCACGGCCGCTTCCACCTTCCCGCCGGGGATCGGATTCCGCAACCTCTCGATGGTACGAGCAAGCTCGGCATCGGTTAACCCGCGCAGGTCACCCATGGCTCCAGTCTACCGCCGCCGCCTACGCCGTCTCGATCCAGCCGTCGGCGATCTTGATCACGCGGTTCCCATACGACGCGTTTGTCTCCGAATGGGTCACCTGGATGATCGTCGTGCCCGTGTCATTCAGCTTCTTGAACATCTCCATGATTTCCTTACCCTGGCTGGAATGGAGATTCCCCGTGGGCTCGTCCGCGAGGATGATCTTCGGTCTGGCAATCATCGCTCGTGCAATGCCGACGAGTTGTTGCTGGCCGCCGGAAAGCTGGTTCGGAAACAGGTCCTTCTTGCCGACGATGTTGAACTTGTCCAGTGCGTCGCAGACGATCGAGTCCCGCTCGCTCTTCCTGATGTTGCGGTAGGAGAGCGGAATGTCGAGGTTCTCATAAACGGTGAGCGAATCGAGCAGGTGGTAGCTCTGAAAGACAAAGCCGAAGTACTTTTTGTACATCTCGGAGCGGTCCTTCTTGTTGAGCTTGTGGATCGGCTGATCGTAGAGCCAGTACTCCCCGCTCCAGCTCATGTCGTGCATTCCCAGAAGATGGAGCAGCGTGGATTTGCCCGCGCCGCTCGGACCCATGATGGAGATGAACTCGCCTTCGGCAATATCAATGTTCACCCGCCGCAGCACCCAGGTGCGGTTGGGGCCGTTGTCGTAGAACTTCTCCGCGTTTACGAGTTTGATGATTGGCATTCTCTTCTACTCTTGCCGCAACGCGGTCACCGGGTCAACTTTTGTGGCTCGTCGGGCCGGAATGTAACAAGCGAAAACTGCCACCGCGGCGAGCAATGCGGTGGCTCCGAGATAAACGGGTGGATGAAGCGTGCTCAGGCCGAAGATCAGGTTCGAAGCCAGCCGGCTGAACGCCGCGGATGTGGCCGCGCCGAGTAGAAGCCCCGGCACCACCAGCAGCATAGTCTGCCCAATGAAAAGCTTCAGCACGTCGCCCTGGGTGGCGCCCAGCGCCATGCGGATTCCGATTTCACCGCTCCGTTGTGTGACGGCGTAGGCCGTGAGTCCGTAGATGCCAACCGCTGCCAGAAGCAACGCCAGCAGTCCGAAAACGGCCAGCAATCCGGCGCCCAGCCTCTGGCTGACCAACGTGCGCCCGATCTGATCCTCCACGGTGTGCACGCGCGAATACGTGACCGCGCGGTTGGCTTGCCCCATCGCCTGGTCTACCGCTGTCGCAAGCTGCCGCGGATTGCCCTCCGCCGACGCCACCAACGTCGCTTGCGGAAGGTATTCCTGTGCCAGCGGGATGTAAACGCAGGTTCGTGTTTCTTCCGTCATGCTGAAAAACTTTGTGTCCGCCACCACTCCGACAATCTCCCGCCAACCGCCTTCGGCGAACTTGATTCGTTTGCCCACGGCGCTCTGCCCGGGGAAGGATTTCTTCGCCATCGCCTCATTTACGATCACGACTTTGGGCGCAGATTCACGGTCACCCGGCTGGAAGTCGCGCCCCTGTAAAATACGGATGCCGGCGGCTTCATAATAACGGGGCCATACGGCGCTCATCAGAACCAGCGAACCACGCGCGGACAGGTCCTGTCCCTCCAGATGATAGCCGCGCAGAAAGCCGCCGCTACCCAAAAGGTGGATGGAGGACAGCGACGCCGCGCGTACCCCTGGAGTGGCATTCATCTTCTCCATCACCGTGCGGTACAGTTCCAGACCCTGTTCTTTGCTGAGATGCGCCGGCACGAGGTCCAACCGGCTGAGGGCCAGATGCTGTGTGTCGAAACCTGGATCCATGCTCTGCAGGCGGCGAAGGCTTTCCACGAACAGACCAGCGCTCACTAGCGCGATGACACTGAGGGCGCATTGCGACATCACGATCAGCTTGCGGACTCCGAACCATTTCCGTTCATGGGCCGATTGCGCGCTCCGTTCCTTCAGCTCGGTGGCGAGGTCGCGCTTCCAGATGGTCGTGGCAGGCGCAAGTCCGAAGAGAACGCCCGTCACCACGGAAATGCCGAATGTGAACAGCAGCACTTGCGTGTCCAGAGTCAAGTCGAGCGCGCCCTCGGACACCCAGCCGGGACGGAACTTCCAGAACAGATCACGGGTCCAACGCGCCACCAGCAGTCCCGTTGCGGCGCCCCCAAGCGACAGCATCAGACTTTCGGTGAGCATCTGGCGTACGATGCGTCCCGGGTTCGCTCCCACAGCCAAACGGATCGTGAATTCTTTGCTTCTGCGCCGGGCCCGCACCAGCAGCAGCGCGGCCACGTTGGCGCAGGAAATGAGCAGCACCAGGCCTACCACACCCATCATGACAACGGTGGCCTGCTCCATCATTTCCCGGTCTTGCGGATTGATGGTTGCCTGGGTGATCGGCACCAGCTCCAACGTCCTGTCACCATTCTCCACCGGGTGGTCTTTGGACAACTGCGCGCTGATGGGTCTGAGCGCCTGCTGCGCCTGTTGCATGCTGACGCCGGCCCTCAGCCGCGCCGAAGAGAAGAAGTAGAGTGCCTTTCTGTCCGTAAGCGCTTCCGGCCTCGGCATCAGGAATTGCGCCATCGACAACGGGACCCACACCTCGGGCTGGCTCACCAGGTTGGTGCCCTTGAAGCCCCGCGGCATTACGCCGATGATTTCGAAGGTCTGTTTGTTGATCGTGATGGTTGTTCCGATGGCGCCGCGGTTACCGCCATAACGGTTGGTCCAAAGCGTGTGGCTGAGCACGGCGTACGCGCCCTTGCCCGGTGTGTTGGTGTCGGCTTCGGTGAAGACGCGTCCCCAAGCGGGTTTGACCCCGAGCACCTGGAAGAAGGTGCCAAGCACGATTTCGCCTGCCCAGGTCTCTTTGTTTCGCCCTTCCCGCTGCACCTGGAGATACGCCGGTGTCAGCAGTGTCATCCTCTCAAATACGTTCTGTTTCGCCTGGTAATCCTGAAAATTCGGATACGAGACGGGTAGGAGATTAGGGACTTGCCTGTCGCGCACCGCCAGCGAGACCAGCGTCTTCGGACTATCCACCATCAACGGGGCCAGGAAGACGGACTTCACCGCGGTGAATACAGCGGTGTTGACGCCGGAACCTATGGCCAGGGAAAGTATCGAGACGATGAGAAAGGACGGGCTCTTTAGCGATGACCGAACTGCAAACCTGATGTCCTGCCACAACGTGCCCACAGCACGATTCTCGCATGTTACAAGTGCTACCGTTGTCGCTCTCCTGAAATCCCAACCCGCCCTTGGATACACTATTCAAAATGAAGCTTTCTATCACTCTGGGTTTTGCCGTGTCCGTGGCGCTTGCTATCGCCGCCGATTCGGTTGGTGATTCCCTCGCCGAGGCCTATTGGCCACAATGGCGCGGACCGCGTTCCAGCGGCCACACCAACAAGGCCCGCAACCTCCCGGTCAAGTGGTCAGAAACCCACAACCTGCTCTGGAAGGTGAAGACGCCGAGCTGGAGCGCTTCCACGCCGGTGGTCTGGGGCGATTCCATCTTCGTTCTTTCCGCCGAAGCCGGCTTCGTCAACCCGACTTACGACACTAAGAAGCTGAGCCGCGCCCCAGAGAAGTCGAGCGACAGGATCTTTCTCCTCGCGCTCAACCGCAAGAATGGCGCCGAGCTCTGGCGGACTGTTGTCGATACCGGCAATGAACTTCACCGCAAGCAGAATTCTTCCTCTCCGTCGCCGATCACCGATGGCAAATACATCTGGGTGATGACCGGGCATCTCCGCTTCAGTTGCTTCACCGTGGAAGGCAAGCCCGTCTGGAAGCGCGACCTGGTTGCGGATTACGGTCACGTCGGTCTCAACCACGGATACGCCTCCACTCCCTTGCTCGACGGCGGCCGGCTCTACGTGCAGGTGGTGCATGGCTTCCGTTCGGACAATCCGTCCTACACCGCCGCCTTTGATAAGACCACCGGCAAGACCATTTGGAAGCAGCTCCGCCCAGCGCCGGGCGTGATGGAATCGAAGGACAACTACGGTACGCCGCAGATGGCGCTCGTGAAAGGGAAGAAGGAACTCGTGATCTTCGGCGGCGACATTGCCACCGGGCAGGACCCTGATACCGGCGCTGAGTTATGGAGAATCGGCGGATTCAATCCCTCCGCCTTCCAGATGAACCGGACCATTTCTTCGCTGCTCGTGGTTGGAGATCTCGTGGTGGTGGGCGGCAACCGTGGCCGTCCGTACATCGCATTCAAAGCCGGTGGCCGCGGCGATGTCACCGGCAGGAACGAGATCTGGAACAACAACCTCGGGGCGGATGTTCCTACGCCGGCCACCGATGGAAAACTGCTCTACGTGCTCAATGACAAAGGCTTCTACAACGTGCTCGATCTTGCCACCGGCAAGGTCGTTTACGAAGGGCAGCGGATTGAGCCGGGCTCCTACAGTTCATCCCCACTGCTGGCGGATGGGAAGCTGTATGCAATCAATGAGGACGGCACCACCACGGTCACCAAAGCCGGCACGGAATTCGGCGTATTGGGCGTCAACAAACTCGATGGGTACACGCTGGCAAGCCCCATCGCCGTTGACGATCAGCTCTTCATCCGCACCGGCGAGGCCCTCTACTGCTTTGTCAACAGGAAGTAGATTCTAAGGGTGCACTCGCTTACGCTCGCGGTTCGTTTCCGGATTTTTTCACAGTCTCTTAGTACTACTGTGTTATAACTTTGCTGGTCGCCGATCGGTGTTCATCAGTCACTAACGCCGCTGATTGTACGTGCCTGCGTAGGGCGGTCCCCCTGGACCGCGGACCGACCCCCTGGTCGGTCCAAGTTTTCACCCCTCGTTGCTCCGAAAATACGCATAAGCTGTCGACACCACGGGATGGTCGCTCCGACTAAAACAAACGTCTTCTTTGCGTCTTTGCGTCCTCCTTGGCGTCTTTGGTACACCAGGCTAAGCCTGACTCACCAAGCTTGGCTCACCAAGCCAAGCCTATCTGATCTTGTGAACTGAAAGGAGTTCACCATGTGAATTGCTCGTTCGACATGTAGCTGAACTGGAGTGAGATGGAGTGATCCGT
>JACQZR010000015.1 GCA_016213775.1 Acidobacteriota bacterium | reverse complement strand
CTTCAGAAGATCAGCCCCGAAAAATTCTCAGCGGCGCAGCGATTCTTGAGTCGCAGCAGCAGATCGAGTCATCCAAGATTTAATTTGTACTCAAGAGCTCCTCTGAGTTATAGAAATTAATTCTCGGACGGGCTCCTAGAGCCAGGCACGTACCGCACGACCGTTTGGATTAATCCGTCGGATAGCAGCGGCAGCAGCGGCTGGGTCTCCGTCAGGCTGAACGTTCTGCCACGACGAACCTCGGCAATCTTGTTGGGCTCCGCTACCTTGGCTTTCCATTACGTTGGAGGCGAGGCCGTCCCCGCGACGAAGTTGGTCACCATCACTACAGCTACTCCGGCATCGTTCCGCCTGGTGATCAGCGGGACCTATGGCTACTACACCGAAAGCGCCTTCTTAGCACGGGCAGATTGGTTGACTGCGACGCCTTTCGTCGCTGGGGCCACAGAAGGATCCCCTGCCCGCGCCACGCTCACGGTGGGGGTGATGAACCTCGATAGACTAACGCCGGGCACATACTCCGGAGCCATCTTCGTCACTACGGCAGCCGGCAGCGCCGCGCTTCCCATTAGCCTCACTATCTCACCCGGCCTTTCCACTTCGCTTCGCTTTGTTGCGACTGCGCCATGCCGCATCCTGGAGACACGCCCGGCTTACAATTTTGAGGGCCGCAGCGGCAGCTTCGGTCCGCCGTATCTCCGGGCTGGTGAAACCAGGACGCTGGTCATGACAGCCTCAAACGTCTGCAAACTTCCTCCCACGGCGCGCGCCTTCGAGCTCAATATCACCGCCGTTCCCAAATCCCGGCTGCAGTCCCTGATCGTGTTCTCCGGCGACGAAGCCTTTCCTCGCTACCAGACGCTGACGTCACCAGATGGACAGATCACCGCCAACTCGGCCATAGTCAAAGCCGGCTCGACGAACAACATCAACATCTACAGCAGCGATGATACAGAGGTGTTGATCGACGTAAGTGGCTATTTTACCGACGATCCAGCGGTGGGGGGACTTGCCTTCTATCCGATCGCGCCGTGCCGTGCCGTGGATACGCGTTCAGCATACCGATCGCAGGCGTCGCCCTTCGGGCCACCTTCATTGCAGGGTCAAACGACACGCCGCTTTGACATCCGTTCATCCCCGGATTGCCCTGGGCTCGCCAACGCAGTGGCGTACGCGGCAACGCTTACGGCGGTGCCGCAAGGCCCGCTCCAATTCATCACGGTATGGCCGTCGGGATCCGCACAGCCAAATGTTTCGAGCATCAATTCCCCTTCGGGCCGTATCGTGGCTAATAGCGTGATTCTGCCCGCGGGGATCAACGGGAGCATCGACGTATCTGCCCACAACACCACGGACCTGATCATCGACATCACGGGCTATTTCGGCGCCGACGACCATCTCGCTGGACTCTTTTACACGCCTATGTCACCATGCCGTCTGGATGTGTCGGCTTCAGGCTCTGAATCCACGCGCACGCTGTTCGCAGCGGGCTCCGCCACATGTCCAGCCACCGCCAGTTCCGCCAAAGCGCTAGCCATCAACGCCACGTCGCAAAGCAACGGCGCGACAATGCCGTTTCTCACGGTCTACCCAAGCGGCACGTTGCGTCCGAACACCTCCATCCTGAACGCGTTTGAAGGTCAAATGGTTGCCAACGCCGCCATCGTAGCCGCTGGGCCGAATGCATCGCTCGACGTATACACCTATCGTCCCACCACTGTCACGATCGAACTCAGCGGCTATTTCACTCGTTAGTCATCTTTCGGATGTCCGCGCTTTTCGTGGAGAGTAGCGAGTTCATCGGGCGTGAGCTTCAGCATCTTCTCAAACTGCGCGGTTGCTTTGTCGAACTCGCAATCCTTCTTATAGGTGATGCCGAGGTTGAAATATGTGTGGGGCAGCTTGGGGTCGAGTTGTTGGACCTTCTGCAGGATCGGTACGGCTTCGGCTTGCTTGCCTGCGCGGAGTAATGCCAATGAGTAGTTGAGCTGTTCGCGGGTGGAGTTGGGAGCGAGTGCGAGAGCTTTGCGGAACTCTTCCACGGCCTGGGCCTGCGTGGTGGTTCCCGTAGAAGGCTTTCCCCAGGTTGCGGATTGTACTTGGCTGGTTGCTGCCCGTCTGGTTATGTGACAATCATGGAAATCCGAAGATTGGAGGGGAAGATGTCACTTTGGATTCGAGCCTTGTTCGTCACTGTTTGTCTCTCAGGTGTGATCCGCTCCGCGACTTTCAGTCTGACCATCACTTCGACAAATTCGACACTCGGCAGCTTGCCGTCCGGTCCACTCGCGGGTGAAGTGCTGCCAATGACCATCGACCTCACCCCCAATGTCGAGGCCACTTTCTTTTATCAGAACTACACAAACAAGTTTTATCCCGGAGGGGGACCACCTCATTCGGGTGCGAGTACAACGGTGGTTCAGACGGTGACAGTGAATGGTGTCTCCGTGAGTGTCACTCGCACGGTGACCTTGGTGGCGCTGGCGCCCGTCGCGGGCCACAATTGTTCAAACTTCGTATCCTCTCCACAGGTTACGGTGACAGTTGACCTCGGCGCTTCCGGTAAAGTCGACGTCGTACTGCCCCAGATTTCCTTAGCTGGAGAAGACTGCAACAACAACACGGTTCTTGCGCGAGGAATTGTAGTCGTACCGGGGGTCACAGCCCGTATCCTGCTGCACGACGTTCCGGAGCCCCCTGGTCTCCGCTTCGTTAGCCTCACTCCCTGCCGCCTCATGGAGACCAGGCCTGAGTACAATTTTCAAGGGCGCGTGCTGCCATTTGGCCCGCCCTTCCTGGCCACGCAGGAGACGCGAACCTTCATCCCACAGCTTTCCACCGTCTGTTCCGTCCCAGGCAATGCGAAGGCGTATGTGTTGAATGTGACGCTGATTCCACGTGGCTCTGGCGTGGATTTCGTCACCGTGTATCCTGGCGGCGACACACGCCCAGACTACTGGACGGTCCGGTCGCCCGATGGGCTCATCGTTGCCAACTCCGCGATTGTGAAGGCCGGAACAGGTGGAGGGATCAGTGTCTACACTCCGGCGGAAACCGATATAATCATCGACATCGCCGGCTACTTCACGGAAAACGTAGCGGAATCGAATCTCGTCTACTATCCGCTAACGCCATGCCGCGTCATCGAGACGCGCGCCGTCTACCGCCCGCAGAGCGGACCGTTCGGACCGCCGAGTTTATTGGCCAGGCAGACTCGCAGTTTCCGCTTTCCGCAAAGTCCGGATTGCTCGATCCCGGCAGGGGCTTCCGCCTACTCCGTCACACTCACCGTGGTCCCGCCGGCCGCACTTCCGTTTCTCACCGCATGGCCCGCCGGTGCGGCGCAACCGAACGTTTCGAGCATCAATTCGCCCAATGGCCGCGTGCTGGCCAATAGTGTCATCGTACCGGCCAGCCAGGACGGCAGTATCAATCTCTATCCGTACGAAGTCACCGATGCGATCGTCGACATCAACGGCTACTTCGCTCCGGACAACGGCGCTGGACTGTACTACTTCCCCGTAACGCAGTGCCGTGTGAGCAACACAACGGATTCGACTTACACTGGTAGTTTCGGTCCACCGATTTTTCCGGACACCACCACTCGGACCATTCCCCTCGTGCAGTCATCGAGGTGTCCGGGCATTCCGGCGACAAAGGTGAAGGCTTACGTGTTGAATGCGACGGTGATCCCGAACGGCAATCCGATGCCGTTTCTTACGATATGGCCGACCGGGCAGCCGCAACCAAATGCATCGGTGATCAACGCGTTCGAGGGGCAGACAGTGAGCAGCGGGTTCATTGTGCCCGCCGGAACCAGCGGCAGCGTCGATGTGTACGCGTTCCGCCGCACTCACGTCGCGGTGGAAATCAGCGGATACTTCGGAAGATGAACTCTCCCTGCGGGTGCCCGCGATGCGGGCATGTTCTGCGAGTTCGTAGATGACGAAGCTATTGTTCAGCGCCGCGAGTGAGTGGGCTTCGCGCTCCGGCCGCTGATCGCGCAATACACCTTTCGTAAGCTACCCTATCCCGGATTGAAGAGGATTTCATACGAGCCCATAAAGAGGTGAGAAAAACAGGGGCCGACGCCCACTAATTTAATGGGAGGGTTATCGCGATTCGGAAAGCGTAGATGGGGAGCGTCCTTCTTTCCGACCGGGGGACTCACGGCGGGCAAGCCGTGAGTCAGACCCGGAGAAGGAGGTGAACCAAATGCGAATACTTCGCATTAGCGTTAGCTGGTCCTTAACGCTGAAGCGTCTCGTTATTACGATACGCTTTGGCCAGTAGGCCAAGAACCCCGCCTTCGCAGGCGGGGTTCCACTCCCATATCCAGAGTATCAACTCTTGGGATTCTGTCAATACTCCGCGGGATAGCGCGTTAGGATTTCCGCTGCGCTGCCTTGAGCATCGCGTTCATGCAACCGATGAGGTAGGCGAGACCGGGGCTTGGCCGGTACTCGCCGGAGGCCGATCCGCGGCTGGTGTCCTGGGCGTTGGGCGGCATGCCGACGGCGGGGATATGGTCGGGGATCACGACGCCGTCGAACTTGACATCGACGAGGGCCTGCATTACCCGGCTCATGTCGTAGTAGCCATCGTCGATCAGGGCTTCGGTGAAATGCGGCAGCGGCGCGGTGACGTTGCGGAAGTGAATCTTGAACAGTTTCTTTCGCGCGGCGAAATACTGGATCACTTCAACGGGATCGGCTCCGGTCATCTTGCCGCCTTCGAGCCAGGAGCCGACACAGAGGCAGACGCCGATGTTGGGGCTGTTGGCGATTTCGATGGCGCGTTTGTAGCCGGCGAAGTTGCCAAAGATGCAACGCGGCACTCCGGCGAGCACCGGCATGGGCGGATCGTCGGGATGGATGCCGATGCGCACGCCGGCCTCCTCAGCCACGGGAACCACCTTGCGGATGAAGTAGGTGTAGTTGTCCCAGATCTCCTGTTCGCTGTAGACGCGGCCGTGCGAAAGCGGTTCGGTATAGGTCTTGCCGGCCCACGAGCCTTTCCAGTTGGGGCTCCTGGAGTCTCCGTCGCGCGCCAGATAGCCGCGCGCGCTGACGACACGTCCGCTGGACCAGATGCCGTTGCCCATATGCGCATAAGTGGAGTAGGGTATTTTGGCTTTGCCGAGGTAGCGGATATAGTTGAGGTATTCTTCGATCTTCTGATCGCGGCCGGGCAGATTGAGCGTGACCTCGGGCATGTTGTGGAGGCTGCCGGAAGGGCCCACGCCGCTGCCGATGTTATAGACTTTGAATCCTTCGGCCTCCCAGGTTTCGCGCTGCTTGATGAAGCCTTCGGCGGTTGCTTGGGCCTGGACCGGAGCGAGGCTGAGCCACTGCACACCGAGTTGCTTCAAATACTGCATGTGCTCTTTGTCGGGGCGGTTGGCGCTGACGGCGATCTTGACGCCGGGCGGGATGGGGGTGAGCGGTTTGGCGGAGGCGGGAGTTGCGGCGGAAAGGGCCGCGGCGCCGGCCAGCACTTCTCGACGAGTTGTCTGATTCATGTTAGAACTCCGCGCGAATGGACATCTGGACGTTGGCTTGGGCGGTTCCGAAGTTGGAGAAATCGCCGACGACGCCGGTGAAGCGTCCCCACGCGCCAGGGTTGTTGAGATTGTACTGCGTATTCGGCGCAGCGAGATTGGGACGCTTGTGCGGGAGGTTGTGCCCATCCAGGCGAAAGCTCAGCTTCACCCGTTCGCCCTTGGGGTACCAGCTCTTGGTGACGAAGGTCTGCATCCAATAGAGGCCGGGCGCCTGCACAACGCGGGCACCGAGCGAACCGATGGTGTACGCCGCGGGATAGGAGAATGCGTCCATCCTGAAGTACGGCGTTTGGGCCGCTGTGGGGAACCGCTGGCCGAGAGACCAGTTGGGTGTCCTGGCCTGTTCCACCGGCACCGTGGCGTTGACGCGCGAGGCAGTGAGATAGCGGTTGGGCTGCCCCCGTGTGTGACGGTGATCGGCTGTCCGGAGAGGGTGTTCTCGCTGATGTTCACCTTCCAGCCGCCGAGAATCGCGTTGGCCAGGCCGCCCCGGTTCATCCAGCGCTGGCCTTTGCCGACCGGCAGCTCGTAGACGACGAATGCACCGAACATCTTCTGCTGATCATAGGAGGTGCGCGCCTTGCCTGCGCGATTGTAATAGCTGAGGGTATCGTCGTTGCTCAGCGATTTGGCGAAGTTGAAACTGGTGTTGAATACCAGTCCCTTGCCATAGCGTTTTTCGAGCGAGATATTGCCGCTGTGCCAGGTGTTGTGATTGAAGTTGGACAGATAGTTTATAGTGCCGAACTGCGGATAGATCATGAAGTTCTGCTGCGCCACGAACACCCGATCCTGCAAGGCGCGATCGTTGCCCAAGGCAATGGAGAGCGGGATGCCGTTGATGTTCCAGTTGCGCTGCAGGCCCACGCCGGCGGACCCCTGATACTGCACTTCGAGCAGCCACGTTGTGCCCGGCTGGTATTGGATGCCGCCGGACCAGTTCATGACATAAGCGTTGTGCAATTTGGGGTCGCGGTAGGTAACGTTGCGGGCCCCGAAGTTAGACCCGCTGTAGGGAACCGTGCCGTCGGGGTTGATGCGATAGGCAAGCTGGCCGGGGCCGTCCTGGAGGCGGAACTGGTGCCGCGGATCGCCCACCGGCTGGTTGATGTTGATAGTGCCGGCGTACTCGTCGAACCCGCCCCGGCCGGAGCCGTCCACGGTCATGATGCCGAACGAGGAGCGCCACACGAATTTCGGGCGGAACGTCCAGGCGATGCCGACGCGCGGCTGGAAATTGTTGAGATCGCGATTGCCGATGGCGCCTTTGGGATGAGTGATGGCGCCCAGCCGGCCGGTGACCGGATCGACCGCGGTGGGGTCGAACTGGGACTGCTGCTCCCAACGCGTCTTGTAGGGCGAGAAGTACGACCAACGGACGCCGATGTTGAGGGTGAGGTTGGGGCGGATCTTCCAATCGTCCTGGAAGTACAACTCATGATTCCAGAGGCGCGGCAGGAAGATGGCGAGTTGCTTAGTGAAAACGGCGCTGGTGGCCGTCCCCATGAGGAAGCCGGCGAAGTCGTTGCCGGTATTCTGCGCGAACGGGAGCGTTGTCGACCCGCCGAAGTTGTACTGGCCCGAGGGAAGAGAGGTGGCCTTGTCGCTGTAGAGGGTGCGAATCATTTCCCATCCGGTCTTGAAGGTGTGCTTTCCGGCAATGTAGGTGAGGTTGTTCTGCAGGACTTTGTCCTCGCCGACCTGGCGCGTGTAGCCCATCGCCGCGATGCTGAAGCCGATGCTGAAGAAGGGGAAGGTTTCGGGCTCAACGCCGGGAATGGTGATCGCCGTCTTCGCAGACTCGGGGCGTGCGGGATTGGAAGACGCGCGGCGGTTATAGCCGAGGCGGAACTCATTGAACAGGCGGCTGGAGATGATGCGGGTGTAGTTGATGACGCCATTGATGTCGTCGGTGGGATTGATTTCACGCGAGGCGTTGAACTCCGGCTTGGCGAAGTTGTCGCCGTTCTGGCCGCGGTGATGACCGTGGGAGTAACGGAAGAAGATCTTGTTGCTGGCATTGAACTGGTGGTCGATTTTCGCGTCCCAGCGGTCGCGTTGGAGGCAGCGGCAGCTCTCGGCGCGCTGCAAATTGCCGCTCGGGCCGGTGCGCGCGGGCGAGCCCACCTGATTAGGCGGGAGCCAGATTCCGAGCCCGAGGAACTTCAACGCCACCGGATCCATCAGGCTGCGCGGCACGATGTTGCCAGGCAGTGGGTCACGGGTCCAGGACGTGCCCACCTGGCGAGTGGTGAAGGGGTTGTAGATTGGCAACCCGCCGCCCGGCGCTTCTTTGAACGAGAAATCTCCATTGAGCATCTCGGGCGTGGGCACCGTGGTGACGCGGTAGTTGATAGTGTGTTCGTGATTGATGGCGTAGTCGGCAAGCCAGAAGGTCTTGTTGCGGCCGTTGTAGAGTTTCGGGATGACCAGTGGCCCATGGACGACGAGGTCGAAGGTCTGGTAATACCAGGGCGCTTGAGCGGGTAGCGGGTTCTGGGTGATGATATTTCTGTGGACCCATTTGCCGTTGAGGTAGCGGTCTTCAAATGAGGCGTGGAGCTGATTGGTACCGGTCTTGTAGACCATCTTCATGGAACCGCCGCCGGAGTGGCCGTATTCGGCGGGCACGCCGGTGGTGAGGACTTTCACTTCTTCCATTGCGTCGGTGCTGCCCTGGATGACGCCGTCCACCTGATTCACGGTGCCGGTGTAGGGCGATTTGGCGCTGACGCCGTCCATCTGAAAACCGATGTCATTTTGCGCCTGACCCTGGATGTGGAAGCCGGCCTGGCCGACGACACCGACGATGCCGGGCATGTACTGAAGCAGGTAGACGGTGCGCTTCATCACGCCGGGCGTTTCCTGCAGCACGTGCGATCCGAGCACATAGGAACTGAGGACATTCTCGGTGTTCAGCAGCGAGGCCGAAGCAGTCACCGTAACGCTTTCGTTGACGGAGCCCACTTCGAGGGTCAAGTCGATGCGGGGCACCTCCGCCGATCGCAACGTGATGCCTTCGCGCACGATTTCCTTGAAGCCCGCGGCGATGACCTTGATGCGGTACTCGCCGGGAACGAGGTAGGGAATGTAGTACGCGCCCTCAGACGACGTCAGGTTCTCGGTGACGAAGTTGGTGGCGGTGTTGATGACAGTGAGTTTTGCGCCGGCGACAACGGCGCCCGTGCTGTCGCGCACGGTTCCGACAAGCGTCGCGCCTCCGCCCGTCTGCGCATAGGCCGCGGCGGCGGCCGCGAGCAGCACCCAGAATACCAATCCGACCCTCAGTAATAGCGCCCTCATCGAAACTGACCCCTTCCATTCGGAGTAGCTCGGAGCTCGGTTGCCCCTCGCGATCCGAGCCAGTATACATGATTAAAAAACCAGTCATGAATGCCCATTTAACCGTGAAACAAAGTTTCCTGGTGACCGGTGAGGTAGGAACAATCAAGATATCCGTGGTCTGCTGAGGCGCAAATGTTAGTGAGGGGCGTCGACGCCGAATTGGGGTTAGAGGGTCACTTGGGTGTCACGTGGATCAGTGCGCCGGGATTGGCGTCTTCCAACATCCACAGCGAACCATCGGGAGCTTGTTCCACATCGCGGATGCGTTTGCCGATGTGCCAACGCTCGGCGGTCTTGGCTCCGCCTTTCCCGTCGAAGATGATGCGATTAAGCGACATGGTCCCCAGGCCGCTGACGAAGCCGCTGCCGTCCCATTGCGGAAAGGTCTTGGTGCCGCGGTAGAACATGAGGTTGCCGGGCGCGATCACCGGCACCCAATAGAGCACCGGCTTGGCGAATTCGGGCCGCGAGTCGTGACTGGGAATCGGCACCTGGTTATAGTTCTTGCCAAAGGAGACGAGCGGCCAGCCGTAATTCTTGCCCTTCTCGATGAGGTTCAGCTCGTCGCCGCCGCGCGGGCCATGTTCCACCTCCCACAATTCGCCGGTGGGCGAAAACGCCAGGCCGTAGGGAGCGCGGAAGCCACTGGCCCAGGTTTCCGCCGGCGTCAGGTTGGGTCCGGAGAAGGTATAGGTGCTCACCGGCTTCGCTGTCTTGGCCACTTCGGTGTCGCGTGGCGGATCGATGAGGACAATGTCGGTCGCACCGGTCTTGCCGAAGTTGGGATTGCCGGGGGCGGGTTTGCCATCGAGCGTCAAGCGCAGAATCTTGCCTACGGGCTGGTTCGGATCCTGTGCCGGGGTCATGCGCTGGCGGTCGCCAACCGTCATGAACAGAAACTGGCCATCGGGCGAGAAAGCGATCTGACCGCCCGCCTGGCCGCCTTTGCCCCTCGGCATCTGGCGCCACAGCACCTCGAGGTTCTCCAGTCTCGGCACACGGCCGAGATTCAGCTTGGCGCGGGCCAACGCCTGGCCGCCGCCATAGTCACCCGGTTCGATATAGGTGATGTAGATGCTCTGATCGGAGGCGTAGCGCGGCGAGACGAACACGCCGAGCATGCCGTTCTGGCCCTGCCAGTAGACAGGGGGCGTATTGCCCAACGGCGCGATCTTTTCTCCTTGCGCGGATACCAGCCAAATGGGCCCAATTTTTTCCGTCACCAACATGCGGCCATCGGGCAGGAAGGCGATCCGCCAAGGCAGTCCAAAGGTGGCCACCGTCGTCATCTTAAAGGGCAACGTGGTTTCGGGTTTCTGTTCGCCTACGTTGACTTGGGCCCAAGCTGCCGGCGCCAGGGTGAAAAGCAGCGCCGCTCTCGCCAATTTCATCACCATTCTCCTTGTTGTGTTGATAAAGACGTAGCCCCGAATACGAGTCTCTGGCCACGAGAATATCACGACTCGGCACCCTGGCGCCCATTCGAGCGGAACAGCGAGCTACGACCTTCTGAAACGGCCGGCGCCGGCGAGACCGATGCCGAGGGAGAACAGGAGCAAGGTCGACGGCTCAGGGGTTGATGTGGCGCTCCAGTCGACGGAGTTTTGTGGTACTTGAACGGAAAGTAAGCCGTCCTCGGAGACACCGCCAATCGTGGTTTCGAGATGGATGACATCGCCGGGGTTGAGAGCGGCGGTGGTGACGAGATTCATGCTGCCGGTTTGAAAGCCGCCTACGGGGCCGCCGGTTTCGACGGAACCGATGGTGGTGCCGCCGCGAACCAACTGGAGGAAGATGTACCAGTCAGTGGCCGGCGAACCAGTAGAGCCATTGACGGAGAGTTGGAAGGAGATGGGAATGGTGGTTCCGGCGGCGATGCCTTCGTTGAGGGCGCCAGAAGTGGAGAATGTGACCCAGCCGAGCTGCCCTTCTCCGGTGGCGCCGAGCACCGTGCCGTCGAGCCATTGTTTGACTCCCTGAACGGGTCCGGAGTTGGCGGGAAGCGGGGCGGCTCCACCGGTGCAACTCATTTCTCCGCTGGCCAGGCATTGGAAGTTTCCGGATGGGAGAATGGGGGCGGCGTTGGCGCTGAGTGCCGCGGCCACGGCCATGATGAAAAGAACGGCGCTACGAGTATGGCGTACGAGCAGCGCTTTTGCGTGTTGCAGTTTATCCACTGCGTGAGCCTCCTGTTTGTCGGATGTGATTGTGTTTTGTTGTTTGATGAGAAACGCGAAAGCGGAGGCGCGTGAGGCTCACGAGCGGAAGGAAAATTCTGACGTGATCTGGTCTCGGAAAGGACCTCGGTTGCGGCGCTAGGGGTCTTGACTTTCAAGAGTTGATGTAAACAAGTCAAGTTTCAGGCCACCAGCTTTGCCTCCCGGATTTGCAGGTCGATTTCTTTCTCGATTTTGTCGAAGGCGCTCTGCAACCCAGATGAAGCGGGTGGGGCG
>JACQZR010000014.1 GCA_016213775.1 Acidobacteriota bacterium | reverse complement strand
GATGAAGCGCCGAGATGAGTCTCGGCGCAAGGCTGGCCTGGAAAGGCCAGCCGCGGCCAGGATTGGCCGCCCCACATGAGGGCGAATGTGCAAAATCCAGCCGCCGAGAAGAATCTTGGTGCAAATCGCAAGACGGCGCGAAATGTGAATCTATTCTTGCGCCGATCCTTCGTCCCCAACCCTACCGCGAGGTGAAGCACAGACTGACAGGTCCGCGAGCGTCAATCCGGATGCGCTTCAGTTTGGCTTGGTTCTTGTCATCGACGAGTGGATCGATGGTGAGGTTCACCGTGCCCGCATCCAGGCCTTCCCGCCAGACGCTGCGCCGGACACGCTGACCGCCCGCGCCGCCCAGGCCGAAACGAAACCAAACTCGCAGTCGCTTGTTTAGCGGAAGAAGATGTAGCTGAAGACCGCCACGATGAGGCACATGGAGAGGCCCCAGGCCATCAGCTTGTAGAAGAGCGTGCGGCTTTCCGCGGGGTCAAGCACACCGGCGAGGCAGAGCGCTCCGATGGTGGAAAGCGGAGAAACGTCCACCAGATGACCACCGACATTCATAGCCGATGCGATGGCGAATGCGTCGCCTCCGCCGAGTCTCTCGAGTAGTGGCGGGATGGCGGGGAGGAAGGCGGGAAGGACGACACCGGATGTGCTGCTGTAGACCGAGACGAGTCCGGTGATGAAGGCGACCACGGCGGTTACATTGGCCGGGGTGGAGACGCGGGCGATGAGGCTGGCGAAGAGTTGGATGCCCTGCGTCTTTTCGAGAATGCCGATGAGGACGGTGACGCCGCAGACCATCAACAAGGTGTTCCATGGCATCTTGCGGATGGCTTCGCCTTCGTCGGTGGCTTTGCACGCGGCGAGCAGCAGGGCGCAGGCGAAGGCGGCCATGCCGATATTGGCTCTGCCGATTACCACGGATAGGACCAACGCGGTAATCACGCCGATGGTGATCCACTGATTGCGCGTGAAGGGTTCGGTGGCGTGATGGTCCGAACGGGTGCCGCGGCGGAAGAGTTTCCAGCCGCCGAATAAGACATAACCGGCGAAGGCGACGAAGGCATGAGCGGCGAAGTTGTTCCACCAGTTGTGCCATTCGTAGCCGTGGAGGCCCATTCGGTCGAACAGGCCGTTGACGATGATGCCGGTAGGCGCAAAGGGGGAGAGCGAGCCGGAGTTTGCGCCGTTGCCCACCATGATCGCCATGAGGAAGGCGGGGATGTTGGAACGGCGCGCGGCGGCCATGGCGGCAGGTGCGAGCAGTGCGGCGGTGGCGATGTTTCCCGGGCCGATGGTGGCGAGGGAGGCGGCCAGGAGGAAGAACATCACAGGGAGGATTCCGGCGTTGCCGCGGCAGAGCCGGATGAGGTGTTCGGCGATGCGGCTGAGTGTTCCGTTCACCTGCGCCTGCGCGAAGAGCAGCGTCACGCCCGCGAGCGTGAGAAAAAGTTCGACGGGGAATCCGGCGGCCACTTGTTTGACGGTCATGCCGCCGAGGTAGACACCGATGATCCAGGCAAAGACGATGGAGATGACGCCGGGATTGATTTGGGTGAAGCAACTCAGAATGATGGCGGCGAAGAGTGCGCCGACAGAGAGCCAGGCGAGGTTCATGACTGGAGCAGACTCGCGATCAGTTCGGCGGGATGTTGGGCGAAGGCGGAGGCGAGATCGGCGACCTGATGGCGGCAGGAGGTGCCGGCGGCGACGAGGACCTGATTGGGTTGGAGTGCGCGCGCGGCGGGGAGGAGTTTGCGCTCGCCGATGGCTTTGGATACATCGTAGCGGTGCCTGCCGTAGCCGAACGATCCGGCCATGCCGCAGCAGCCGGCGTCGAGGTCAGTTACCTTGGCGCCGGGGATTTGCGCGAGCAGGGATTTCGCTGCGCTGAGCAGACCCATCGACTTCTGGTGGCAGTGGCCGTGGAGGAGGATTTCTTCGGGTCCGGCGTTGAGCTTGAGCTTTGTGGCGCATTCGGAGGCGACCCACTCTTCCCACAGGAAACTGCGTGCGGCGACGGCGATGGCCTTGTCGCGGGCTTCGCCTTGCAGCAGCGATGGCGCGTCCTCTTTAATGGCGGAGAGACAACTGGGCTCGGTGAACAGGAGCGGCTTACCTTGTCCCGTGAATGGATAGAGCAGATACGCGTTGCGGTGAGCGAGTTCGCGCGCTTCAGCGAGGAGGCCCTGCGAGATGAGCGGACGCCCGCAGCAGACGTTGGGCGCGAGGTTACAGGTGGCTCCGCAGGAGTTGAGAACGCGGATGGCCGCCTCTCCGATTTCCGGATCGTAATAGTTGGTGAAGGTGTCGCAAAAGAGCAGGACATGTTCCGTCGGGCTGGGCTGATGGCGGGCACGGAGGGGGCGCGAGGTCCAGCGCGGCGGGGTCCGGCGCGCGTCGATGCCGAGGACGGCCTGATTGAGCAGACGCGCGGGAGGGCTTCCGGCGATCCAGTTGGAAAGCGGCGCGAACATGCTGCCCCACTGCGCGAGCTGATGGACGTTGCCGAGGATTTTGGCTTGGAGCGGGACGCCGTGGCGGGCGTGACTGGCGGCGAGGAATTCGCTCTTGAAGCGCGCGACATCGACGCTGGTGGGGCATTCCGATTTGCATGCCCGGCATTCGAGGCAGAGATCGAGCACTTCTTTGACGCCGGATTCGGTGAGGCCGGCGGCGCCGAGTTTGCCGGACAAGGCGAGGCGGAGGACATTGGCGCGTCCGCGGGTGGAGTGCATCTCATCGCGGGTGGCCATGTAGGACGGGCACATGGTGCCTTCGAGTTTCTTACGGCAGGCGCCGACTCCGCTGCACATTTCCACTGCTTGCGCGAGGCCGCCGAATTCCTTGTAGTCGAAGAAGGTCTGAGGGTTTTGCGTGTGGTATTTAGGGCCGAAGCGGAGGTTGGCGGTGAGGGGCGGAGAATCGACGATTTTGCCGGGGTTGAGAATACCGAAGGGATCGAAGGTGCGCTTGATGAGCCGGAAGGCTTCGTAGAGGCGCGAACCGAACATCTGCTGCATGAAGGAGCTGCGGACATAGCCGTCGCCGTGTTCGCCGGAAAGTGCGCCACCAAATTCGAGCACGAGGTTGGCGACGTCGAGCGCGATGGCTTCGAATTTGCGGACGCCGGCTTCGGTCTTCATATTGATGACCGGCCGCACGTGGAGGCAGCCGACGGAGGCGTGCGCATAGATGCCGGCGACGGTTTCGTGTTTGCGAATGAGCTGCAGGAAACGGTCGATGTAGTCGCGGAGCTTATCTGGGGAGACGGCGGTGTCTTCGACGAAGGAAACGGATTTCGCGTCGCCCTTCATGGCGGTGGAGAGGCCGAGGGCGGCTTCGCGGAGGCTCCAGATGCGGCCCTGCGCGGCGAGGTCCATGGCATAAGTGCAGGTGACGGTGAAGCCCTGGGCCCGGAGGTCTGCCTCGACGGCTTCCATGCGCGGGCGAAGGGCTTCCGCGGTGTCATCGTAGAATTCGACGCAGAGCAGAGCGCCCGGATCGCCTTGAATGACGCTGGCGCGGATACGTTCGAGCGCGGGGCTTTCCCTGGTGTGATCGAGGATGAACCTGTCCATCACTTCGACGGCGGAGGGGCGGTGGTTGAGGACGATGGGTGTTGCGCCGAGAGCATCGAGCACGTGGGGAAATTCGATGCCCAGCACCGATTTGTGTTTGGGCAGCGGGACGAGGCGGAGTTTGGCTTCAAGGACGATTGCGAGTGTGCCTTCCGAGCCGACCATCAGTCTGGTCATGTCGAAGGGCTTGCCGGGGTCGGTGAACTCATCGAGATTGTAGCCGCCGACGCGGCGCAGGACTTTGGGGAAGTGGCGGGCGACGTCGTCGGCGTACTCGGCTGAGAGCATACGGACGGCGCGGTAGCAGTTGCCTTCGAGCGAATCGAGTTGGAGCTTGGCGGCGAGCTCGCCGGGTTGTAGCGGGCGGAAATCGGCGATGGAGCCGTCGGACAGAATGACCTTCTGTTCGAGGACGTGATCGATGGTTTTGCCGTAAAGGACGGAGCGCGCGCCCGAGGAGTTATTCGCCATCATGCCGCCGATGGTGGCGCGGCTGGCGGTGGTGATGTCGGGAGCGAAGCGAAGGTTGTGGGGTTTGAGCGCGGCGTTGAGCTCATCGAGAACGATGCCGGGTTCGACACGGACCCAGCGCTCTTCGAGGTTGAGCTCGAGGATGCGGTCGAGGTATTTCGAAATGTCCGCCTGAAGGCCCTCGCCGATAGCTTGACCGGCTTGCGAGGTTCCACCGCCACGCAGTGTGAGCGGGCATTGGAAGGTGTTGCAGATGCGGACTACGCGAACGAGATCGTCGCGAGTTTTTGGGAAGACCACGCCGATGGGTTCCTGTTGGTAGACGCTGGCGTCGGTGGAGTAGAGAGCGCGGGAGATTTTGTCGAATCGGACTTCGCCCTCGATTTCGTTGCGCAGAGATCGCTCGAGTTTGGCGAGGTCCACCTCGCCGATTGGGGCGTGTGGCGCGGGAGGGGAGAGCGATTCGAGGGGGATGATGCTCATAGCGCGGCGAGTCCTTGGCGGAGGCATTCGAGGCCGCGTTGGAGGGTGTCGCCACCGCTGGCGAACGAAACGCGGAGAGTGCCTTCGCCGGCTGGTCCATAGGCGGACCCGTGCACGACGACAACGCCATGCTGGAGCATTAGCCGGCGGCGGATTTCTTCAGAGGGGCGGGCATGAGAGCGAACGTCGGCCATGGAGAAGAAGCCGCCTTCGGGGTTGAGAATGCGGCAGCCGTTGATGCCATCGAGTGACTGGTGAACAAGAGCGCGGCGGCGGGCATATTCCTCGCGCATATCGGCGACGCATTGCTGCGAGGCGTTGAGAGCCACGACTGCGGCGTCCTGCACGAAGGTTGCGGGGCCGCGGCTGGATTGCTGCAGGACGAGAAACATGGCCTGGATGCAATCGGCGGGTCCTGCGCAGTAGCCGATGCGCCAACCGGTCATGGCGTAGGTTTTCGAGAAGCTGTTGATGAGGATCGAACGATCGCGGAGGAGGCTGGCGGGGGAGATGTGCGCGTGGGGGTCAAAGGTGATGGCTTCGTAGATTTCGTCACTGAGGAGGACGAGGTTGTGTTGCTGAACGAACGCCGCGATGGATTCGAGCTCGGGCCCGTTGAAGACAGTGCCGGTGGGATTCCACGGCGTGTTGAGGAGGAGAATGCGGGTTCGCGGCGTGATGGCGGCCTCGAGTTGGTGGCGAGTGAGGGTGAAACGGCCGTGGACGATTTGGCATGGGACGGTGCGGACGACTGCTCCGGCGAGCGCGATGGGCGAGCGGTAGGCGTCATAGATTGGCTCGGGGAGGAGCACTTCGTCGCCGGGTTCAAGCAACGCCATGAGGGCGGCGTAGATGCCGAAGGTGGCTCCGGTGGTGATGAGGATTTCGGTTGCGGGGTTGTAGGTGAGGCCGTTTTCGCGCTGGAGTTTTTGGGCGACCGCATCGCGTAGCGGCAGCTCGCCACGGTTGTCGGGATAGCCGGTGCGGCCCTTGCGGATGGCTTGTTCGGCGGCTTCGACGATGTGCGGCGGAGTGCGGAAGTCGGGTTCTCCGCGCATCAGGGAAACGAGCTTGTGGCCTTCGGCCTGGGCCTTGCGCACCTCTGCGAGGATGGAATTCACGGCCGTGGGCCGTAACAGGCGAACGCGGCTGGAAACGGTACCGGTCATGCAGGCGGCAACGAATAATGGTAACACCCGCAGTCGAGTGGGATCAGCCGCCGGCCTCAAAGCCCGGATAGAGGAGCATGCCGCCGTCCACAAAGATGCTCGATCCGGTGATGTAATCGGCGTCATCGGAGGCGAGCCAGACGGTGGTTTTTCCGATGTCCTCCGGTTCTCCGATGCGTTTGTAAGGGACCAGTTTCATCAGCGACTGCAAGGCTTCGGGCGTTTCCCATGCAGCCTTGTTGATGGGAGTGCGGATGGCGCCGGGGCAGATGCTGTTGACGCGAATGTGTTCAGCGGCGAGCTCCTGGGCCATGCTCTTCATGAGCTGCATGATGCCGCCTTTGGAAGCGGCGTAGTTGACGTGGCCGGCCCAGGGAATGACTTCATGGACGGAGCTGATGCAGATGATTTTTCCCATGGCCTTGGAGATAGGGAGTTGGCCCTGCTTCTTGAACATGCGGACTGCTTCGCGGGAGCAGAGGAACTGGCCGGTGAGGTTGATGTTGATGACGAGGTTCCATTGATCGAGGGTCATTTCGTGAATGGGGGCGTCGCGCTGGAGGCCGGCGTTGTTGACGAGAATGTCGATGCCGCCGAATTCCTGCTGCATGCGGGCGAACATCGCCTGCACCTGATCCTCCTTGGACACGTCCGCTTTGACTGCAATCGCGCGGACTCCGAACGCGGCGATTTCGCCGGCTACCTGCGCGGCGGCTTCGTCGTTGGCGACGTAATTGACGACCACATCGGCGCCCGCCCGGCCCAGTTCCGTGGCGATGGCCTTTCCAATGCCGCTATTGGCGCCGGTGACGAGTGCACGCTGACCTTTCAGTTTTCCATCCATGTTGTGTTCTCCTCGTTGCCCTTATGAGTGGCGAAGCGGCAAATATTCCGCCACCCTTGTTAGAATGCAACGGAACGAGGTGATATTGCCATGCGCTACGGCGTGAACTTTCTGATCTGGACGACGCACTTTACCGAGGAGCACATTCCGCTGCTCGCGAAGATGAAGGCAGCGGGATTCGACGGGGTGGAACTGCCGATGTTCAATCCTGACGGCTATCCCGGGAAGACGATCCGCCGCGCGCTGGAGGACAGCGGATTAGGGTTGACGTTCTGCTCGATTGTTCCGGGCGGGATGAGCCTGGTGGATGCCGATGCCACGGCGCGCGCGAACGGGCTGGAGCATATTCGCAAGATCATTTATCTGGCGGCGGAGATGGGATGCGAGACTGTAGCGGGACCGATCTATTCGCCGGTGGGGTACTTGCCTGGGCGGCGCCGGACCGCGGAGGAATGGAAGAACGCTATCGAGAGCTATCACACTCTGGCGGTGACGCTGGATGAGTGCAAAGTCGATCTGGCCATTGAGCCGCTGAACCGCTTTGAGACGTTTTTTCTGAACACAACGGCGGATGGCGTGGCGTTGTGCGAGGCGGTGAATCATCCGCGCATCGGACTGCTGGTGGATACATTCCACTGCAATGTGGAGGAGAAGGATATCGCGGCGGCGTATCGCATGGCGGGCCGGCATTTGAAACATGTGCATACCTGCGAGAACGATCGCGGGATTCCGGGGAGCGGGCATGTGGAGTGGGGGCCGGTGTTCGAGGCGATCCGGTCGACGGGTTATAACAACTGGCTGACCATTGAGAGTTTTGGGTTCAACATGCCGGACATTTCCGCGGCGGCTGCGATCTGGCGGGATTTGGCGCCGACGCCGGAGTCGATTGCGGTGGAGGGGGTGAAGTTTTTGCGGAGTCACTTTGAGTAGACATTCATCCGAGTTGTTCCGAGAATAAGCGTAAGCCGCTGACTGTAATGCTGCTATCCGCGTGCGAGGGGAGTGCGTTCAGTAGGATTCGCCGCGGTTGTCAATGCCGAGCGCACGGATGAGAACTGGCGGATCGAGGCAGAAGAAGATTGCCATTTGCCGAGCCGGCGTCGGACTTCTTCCAGGGGGACATCGGCACCGGGTTCGGTAAGGGCTTGATCCAGCTTGGCTGCGGTCTCGGCATCGATGATTCCCTGCTCACCGAGTTCGGCAAGAAAGGAAATGGCCACCTGTACGTCGCTGTCTGGAAGGGCATCCACCAGCGATTGAAGGCGGTCGCGGTCGGAGGACATATCTCAATTGTAGCTTCTCGCGCGATCAACGTCATCGAACTCGGAAATGCGCGAATGGAGCCTACAGTACGCCATAAAGTCGACCAGACTCCAGCCACTCCGGATGCGAGCGCGTTGATCAGGATTACCCGCCACATGGCGACCAGCGACGATCAATGTGGGCAACGGGATGCATCGGAGTCCCGCGCGGGATGCGGCGAAGACCTGACCTCACAGGCGGAACTATCGGGACGAGGGCCCACACCTCCGAGCAGCTCGTCGGTAGACACCCTACACAAAATCATCGTAGAATGTCTACATAATGCGCGGTAATGCACCTTCGCGGATTGAACTTCTCCAAGGCACACTCGACCTGCTCATCCTCCGCACGCTGCTTGCCGGACCCGCTCACGGCCACGCCATCGCCACGCACATCCAGCGGACCTCGGAAGATCTACTCCAAGTCGAGACCGGATCGCTGTATCCGGCGCTTCATCGTTTGGAAGCGAAGGGATGGATCGCTCCATTCTGGGAGTTGTCCGAGAAGGGCAAACGGGCCAGGTTCTATCGCCTTACGCCGCTTGGACGCAAACAGCTCGCGGCCGAACGTTCGAAGTGGGACGCCTTCTCTCGCGCGATGGCACTGGTCCTGAATCCCATCGATCAGGAGGGACTATGAAATCCATTTTTCGCAAGCTGTACTGGCTGACGCGGAGAGCGGACAAGGAAGCCGAGTTGCATGAGGAACTCCAATTCCACCTGGAGGAAGAAGCGCAACAGCGCCAGGAAGGTGGACTGGCGAAGGACGAGGCCCGATGGGCTGCTCACCGCGAGTTGGGCAACCCGGCGCTGGTCGAGGAAAACACTCGCGCGGCGTGGGGCTGGACGCGCGTGGAGCAGCTTGCGCGCGACGCCGCCTACGGGATGCGGCAGGTTCGCCGGAATCCAGCGTTTTCGGCCATTGCGATTGCGACACTGGCGCTCGGCATCGGCGGGATTACCGCGATTTTCAGTGCCTTCGACGCGATTCTGATTCGACCGCTCCCTTATGCTGACGCGGACCGGCTCGTGATGGTCTGGGACGACATGAGCAAGTCCGAAGGCGATTCGACGTTCTTTTCAACCCCCGCTGAATGGACCGAGTGGCGCCGTCTCAATACCGTATTCACCGATCTCGCGTGCAGCCAACCGGGCGACGCCATTCTGTCGGGCGACGGGGAACCGGAAGAGGTTCGGGCGCGGAAAGTGACGTGGAATCTGTGGAGCGTTATTGGTGTGCAGCCGGCGCTCGGACGTGTCTTCACCGAGGATGAGGACGACAAGGGCGCGCGCGTGGTCGTGATTAGTCACGGTCTGTGGCAGCGCCGCTTCGGCGGCGCATCCGACATCGTCGGGCGCAAGATTCCTGTAAACGACGAGGCTTACGAAGTAGTCGGCGTCATGCCGCGCGGCTTTTACTTCATGCCCTCGCGCGACATCGACATGTGGATGCCGGCATCGTTTCCTCCCGGCTTGCGAAGGAATATCACGTGGCACGTTGCCCAGATCGTGGCACGCCTCAAACCAGGAGTCACGCTGGAACAAGCAAGGCAGTCCATGGCCGCCCTGAGCTTTCAGGTGACGGCAAGGGACTTCCGCGGGCCGCACTCGGTGACCGTGATTCCTCTGCGGGAAGAGATGGCGGGCAAAACCCAGACAGCATTGATCGTCCTGCTATGGTCCGCGGCGGCGTTGCTGCTGATTGCCTGTGTCAACCTGGCAAACCTGCTGTTGTCGCGAGGCGCGGTGCGCGGACGTGAAGTCGCGGTGCGCGCGGCTCTGGGCGCTGGACGTGGAAGACTGATCGCGCAGTTCCTGACGGAAAGCCTGGTGCTTGCGGGACTTGGCGCAGTTGCCGGACTCGCGCTCGCTGTGCCCGCCATGCGGCTTCTTGAACAACTCGTGCCCGAGGCAATGGGCGCAGCACGTCTCACACTCGACTGGCGCGTGCTGGCGTTCGCCACTGTCATTGCCGTTGCCGCGGCATTGGCCTTCGGGCTTGCGCCTGCATGGCGGGAGTCGCGACTCGCTCCGCAGGACGGACTGCGCGATGGAGGCCGGGGTACTGCCGGCGCGCGCAGCCATTGGTTCCAACATTCGCTCATCGTGATCGAGACGGCGCTCGCCGTCGCGCTGCTGACGTGCGGCGGTCTGCTCCTGCAGGCTTTTCAACATCTGTGGAACACCGATCTGGGAATCCGCAGCGAGAGGTTGCTGACGTTCGAGACGCCTCTACTCCGTTACAAGGACTTCGACAGGCGCGTGGCCTTCGTCAATGCGGAGTTGGAGAAGGTGCGCGCGATCCCCGGCGTGACAAACGCAGGCGCGATCTCGCGAATTCCGCTGACCGTCACCGATGGTTCGCGGTTCTATCTTCTGGCGCAACAACCACGAGACAGTGCCTCTAAACAGATCGCGCTGACACGTGTGGTGAGTCGCGGCTACTTTACGACGGTCGGCGCGCGGCTGCGGGAAGGCCGGTTTTTCGAACCCTCCGATCAGAAATCCGAATCGCCCGCGGTCGTTGTCAACGAATCTTTTGCGAATCGCAACTATCCGGGGCGCTCGCCGCTTGGAGAGAGGCTCAAATTCGAGCGCCTCAATGAGAAAGGCTACTGGTACACGATCGTCGGGGTCGTCAAAGAGATTCGTGAGCGTGGCGTAGCCGAAGAGTCAAGGCCCGCAATCTATCGCGTGCACGAGCAAGCGGACCAAACCAACGATTTGCCGAGCGGCATCGTGGTACGCACAGCCGTCGAGCCTGGATCTATTATTTCCGCTGTCCGTCAGGCCATCTGGTCAGTTGACAAGAATCAGCCGCTCGCCCGCATCAGAACGATGGGAGACATTGTTGATCGCCAACTGTCGACGCCGACGCAGAGCACCGCTCTATTGGGCGCATTCGCTGTGATGGCGCTGTTGCTGGCGTCGATAGGAATCTACGGTGTGCTCTCCTACGCGGTGACGCAGCGCACCAACGAGATCGGCGTTCGCATGGCTTTGGGCGCTACGTCCCGCGACATATTGCTCTCTTTCGGGAGACGAGGACTGATGTTGACGTTGGCCGGACTCGCCATGGGCTTGGCGCTGGCAGCAATCGCGGCGCGCTCGATGACAAGCCTGCTTTACGGCTTCCGGCCCGACTATCTCCCAACCGTCACGGTCGCATCTCTCATTCTCCTGACGGTGGCAGCCTTGGCCTCTCTTCTTCCGGCGCGTCGCGCGTCGCGCATGGATCCGGTGATTGCGCTACGCAGCGAGTAGATCCGTCCCTGCAGTTTAGTGACCGTCACGGCCAACGCCGCCGCGAGCGGATGCATCCTCCCTGACGGCGAAGCGTAGACTGACCAATCCTACGCTTGGATGGGTCCAGATTCTCATGCATCGGGTAACCGAGCGAGCGGCCGGGTCGTGAGGAGTTCATCCGCGACCGTCCAACCGTTGACCATAACGTCGACCAGACTCCAGCCACTCCGGCTGCGATAGCGTTGATCAGGATTACCCGCCACAGGCGGCTGAGTTGGAGGCGGAGCAGGCGAACAACCAGATCGCGCCGGATTTTCAATGATAGGGGAATGCTGGTTATCCTCAGCGGGTTGCCCGGGGTCGGCAAGACGGCCGTCGCCCGAGAATTGGCGCGCCAGATCGGCGGGGTGCACCTGCGCATCGACTCCATAGAGCAGGTCATTCGTGGCTGGGCAAGCACTAACCAGCCTCTGGACGATGTTGGCTACCGCGTAGCCTATGCTATCGCCGAAGATAATCTCCGCATTGGCAGAACGGTAGTTGCGGATTCTGTCAATCCGCTTCGGCTTACTCGTGATGCCTGGCTGAACGTGGCGAAATGTGCTGGGGTAACGGCAGTGGAGGTCGAAATCAAGTGCTCGGCCTCAGAGGAGCACCGGCGCAGAGTCGAGGCGAGAGCGGCAGACATTCACGGCCTGCCGATGCCAACATGGGCAGACGTGGTCACAAGAGAATACCAATCCTGGGACCGTGAACATCTGGTGATAGAGAGTGCCAGCCGGACAATAGACGAGAACGTCTCGCTGATCCGCACTGCACTCTCTGAAGCCCGGTCACGACCGCCCAATCTTTGACATGCCAACAATACTCGAAATTTCTGGCATAGGCTGGCCTGGAAAGGCCAGCCGCGGCCAGGATTGGCCGCCCCACACGACGGCGAAATGTCCAAACTCCAGAGCCAAAAATATTCGAAATTTTTGGCAGCCATCGGCGGTCAGCTTTCGGCGATCAGCTTCAGAAGGTACCATCATCGTGGCAGTGTGATGTTATGGCGCACGAATCTTGCTGCTGGCCTACAACACGAAACCCACGTTACCAGGTGACGGTGATGCGGGTGCCGCCGGTTGGTGGACATTCGATCTGGACGTCGCCGCCGAAGGCTTGCACGTTGCGGCGGACGATGGCGAGTCCGAGGCCGGTGCCTTTTTGCTTCGTGGTGAAGAAGGGGTCGAAGACGCGCTCGCGGAGTTCGGGGGAGATGCCCGGCCCTTGATCCTCCACCGAGAATCGTGCGGCGTCAACAGTGACGGTAACCGTGGAGCCGCGCGGGGTGGCTTGAATTGCATTCAGAACAAGGTTGAGGACGACCTGCTGCCACAGTTCCCGATTGCTGGGTTCGTGTTCGACGGCGGGTTGGATGCGCGCGTCGAGTTGGATCCCTTCGGCTGCGGCCTGACGTTGCAGCGCCGTCACGGTGGAGCGTACGAGCTCGGAGAGGTCCACCTTGTCAGCGAGCAGCGGAGTGGGGCGGGAGAAACCAAGAAGCTGACGCAGCGAACGGTCCAGCCGATCGGTCTCGCTGGTGATGAAGCGCAGGTCCTCGCCGTATTGTTCCGTGATCGCAGGGTCCTCCTGCATCAACTGGGCGATGGCTTTGATGGCGCTGAGCGGGTTCTTGATTTCGTGCGCGATGGTGGCTGACATCTTGCCGAGGCTGGCCATGTGTTCGAGGCCCATCCGCTCCGCGAGCAGGCGGCAGGTTTCGATTGACTGGGAGATCTGCGGCGTGAGTGCGAGCAGGATTTCTTCGTTATCGTCGAGGTGGACATGGGGGCGCGTGTCGAGCAGCAGCGCACCGCTGACGCAGTTTTCGTAGCGGAGCGGAAAACAGTAGTCGCAGCGGAGCGATTCGAGGACTGTGCGCGCCGGGGAATGGCTGAGGCGGGGGAAGTAGAGGAAATCGGTGGGCGTGGTTTCGAGATACGTGAGCAAGGGTTGGATCTGCTCCGTGGTGACGCCGCCCATACCCGTTTGCGCGATGCGTCCGCCGTAGGAGAGGATGACACGCTTGATGCCGAGACGATTGGTGAGGCGGTGGGCGAAGTAGTCGAGTCGCTTGTCGATTTCGAGGATGAGGGCAGCGTCCTGGATGATGGACTTTGCGAACTCGTTGATCAGCGCGGCGCGGCGGGAAAGGAAGCGCGACATCCAGGCGTAGAGCGGGAGCCAGAGAATGCCGGCCCACAGCACCAGGGCGACCTCGGCGAGCCAGCCGACCGCGCCGAATTCGTTTTCGAGGCCAAGAGCGATCGCGCGGACAGACGTGAGGTAGATGGCGGCGAAGATGCCGAGTCCCAAAGCGAAGAGAGAGCGGCGGCTGATGAGGAGTCCAAAGGGGCTGCGTGCGTAGAGGAAGCAGGCGAGGAAGAACGGCGGCGTGATGGTGAGGTAAGGCACCGGGAGATAGTAAAGCGCGCCGAGGCAGGAGGCGAGTTGAACGGCGGCGAGCCAGCGTTCCCCCGCACGCCACGCGAGCCGGATGATCCACGCTGCTGCGACCATCCCGGCGGCGATGGAAGGGTAGGCGAAAGCTTTCCACACCGCGGCGTATTCGATCTCGTGGCCCATGGAAGCAGGATGGAAGCGGATGAAGAACACCGTGAAGTGCCAGATGCCGAAGGCGACCATCATCATCCAGATGGGCCGGCCGGCGGGGCGTACGTTGCGCTGCGGATAGAGAACGATGGAGAGGAAGAGGCTGAGTCCGGTGCCGAGGAACGCTTCAAAGAGGGCGAGGAGATCCCAGTAGCCGGCGTTCATAAGGGATCAGACGGCGCGCCGGAAAGCGAGAACAGCATTGAGTCCACCGAAAGCGAAGGAGTTGGAGAGAGCGCATTCGGGTTGCGCTTTGCGGTGGATGTTGGGGATGACGTCGAGGTCGCACTGTGGGTCGGGGGTGGTGTAGTTGGCGGTAGGCGGGAGTATCCCGTGATAGAGCGCGAGGACTGTGGCGGCTGCCTCGATGGCGCCCGCCGCGCCGAGTGCATGACCGTGCATGGACTTGGTGGAACTGACGGCAAGTTTGTTCGCGTGTGTTGCGAAAACCTCGCGAATGGCTGTGGTCTCGGTGGCATCGTTGGCGAGCGTGCCAGTGCCGTGGGCGTTGATGTAGCCGATCTGGTGCGGGGCGATTTCCGCGTCGCGGAGTGCGAGTCGCATGGCATGGGATGCTCCGGCCGCGGAGGGTTGCGTGATGTGATGAGCGTCGGCGCTCATGCCGGCACCGATGATCTCGGCGAGGATGGTGGCGCCACGGGCGCGGGCGGCATCGAGCGGTTCGAGGATGAGCATCGCCGCTCCTTCTCCGATGATGAGGCCGCGGCGATCGAGCGAGAACGGGCGGCAGGTATCTGAAGAGACGGCGCGGAGGCCTTCCCATGCCTTGAGGTGGCCGAGCGTGAAGGGCGCTTCACTGCCGCCCGCGATGGCGAGATCCAACTGGCCGTGGCGGACCATCCAGAATGCCTGCGCGATGGCGTGGTTGGCGGACGAGCAGGCGGTGGAGCAGGTGAACGATGCTCCCGTGAGACCGAACTCCATGCCGATGGAACTTGCGCCGGCGTTGGCCATGGTGCGAGGGATGACCATGGGAGGGAAGCGAGTCTTCTTGTCCTGGTAGAGGTCGCGAAAGGATTCATCTTCGGTTGCTTTTCCGCCGAGGCAGCTTCCGGTAATGACTCCCGAAGATTGGCGCAGAGCGGGAGTCCATTCGATGCCTGAGTTGCGGACCGCTTCACGTGCAGCGACGAGGGCGTATTGCGCGAACGGATCGAGGATGTCGAGCTCCTTTGGGGAGAAGTGGAGGGAAGCGTCGTAATGGCGGAGGCGGGCGGCTTGCGGGATGCGAACGGATTCAAATCCGGTGAGCGGCCGGATGGCGGAGAGGCCCGCGAAGACGGAGGAAGCGAACTCGTCACAATGGTTGCCCGCGGCGCAGAGCACGCCGATACCGGTAATGGCGACTCGCCTGTTCATGCCAGGTCTTGTTGCGACACCTGTTGCGACGCCTTTGCCGCGAGCAGCTTGTCGATTCCGTTGACGATGTCGCGGACACCTTTGATATGCCTGGCTTCGTCATCGGGGATGTTGGTGTTGAACTCCTCTTCGAGAGCAAAGACGATGTTGATGCCGTCGAGCGAATCGATGCCGAGTTCGGCGAAGGTGCTGTCTTCGTTGAGTTCAGCGGCCTTATCCGGCGGGTAGTGCTGGGTGGCGGCGATGATGCGGATCACGCGTTGGAGGGTTGATTCTTGCATAGCAGGTCGCTGATAGTAACCAGCTCGTAACCTTTCTCACGTAGTTCGGGGAGGAGACGCCGGACCGATTCGATGGTGCTGGCGATGTCTGGCTTTGGTTTCATTCCGCGGCCATCGTGCAGACAGAAGATGGCTCCGTTTTGAGCGGACCGTTTGAGGCGTTGATGGATGCGATTGGCGTCGAGTTTCCAATCGAGGGCGATGGCGGTCCACATGATGGTGGTGACGTTCTGCTGGCGCTGGGCTTCGCGGAGGCCGAACCAGCGGCATCCGTAAGGCGGACGGAACCAGAGGGGAGCGACTCCAGTGGCGCGAAAGATAGCGTCCTGGCCGAGGTAGACCTCATCCTCAATGAAGTGGGGGTGGCGAAGGTAAAGCGGCGAATGCGAATAGGAGTGGTTCGCCAGCTCGTGGCCGGCGTCGAGGACCCGTTTGGTGATGCCGGGGAGACGTTCGACATGACGGCCGATTTGAAAAAACGTAGCGCGGGCATTATGTTTTTCGAGGAGGTCGCAGAGCTCGGGGGTGCTTTCACTGGGGCCGTCATCAAAGGTGAGTGCGATGGCTTTGCGCTTGCGCGGGCCGTGAGCGATGGAGGGCGCCAGCAGAGAGGCGCCGGGGGCGCGAACGGCCCAGGCGAGGAGCCCTGCTCCAGCGGCGATTCCGGCGTAGCCTGCTTCCAGCCACCACATACGTATTACCCTTTGCCTGTCCATTTGACGCTGTGGTCGGAGGTGACCGCGAACGTTTCGTTGGGTGAGATGAGGGTGAAGAACGACCATGGGCCAGGGATCCAGGGATATCGCTGGATAACGCTTTCGTCCACTTCGACGCCAAGGCCGGGGCCAGTGGGTACAACGAGGTCGCCGTTCTCGATCTGGAGCGGCGATTTGAGGATTTCCGTGGCGATGGGGAACGGATACATGAACTGCATTTCGGGGGTGGAATAGCAGGGATACTCGAGCCATTCGACGATGGTTTCGGGCCAGCAGATGCCGATCTGGGCGGCGGCGATGACTTCGAGGCCGGTGCCCCAGGAGTGGAATGCGAACCTGCGTTCCTCGCGGCCGATTTCGTTGAAGATGCGGCGGCCGAGGATGTAGCCGCCCTGGCAGACAACGTCCATTTGGACGTAGTCGACGCAGGGGCCGTCGAGGAGGTCGAGAAAGCCGGCTTCGTCGGGTTCGTGTTCCCCGGAGGCGATGGGGACGAGTTCTTTGGCCTTCAATTCGCGGTAGGCGTCGTGCTGGTCGGGGAGGAGGGGTTCTTCCAGCCACGTAATTTCGTATTCAGCCATGCGGGTGGCAACATCGGCGACGGTTTCGGGGGAATAACTGCGGTCGCCCATACGCCACCAACTGTGAGCGTCGATCATGAGCTCGAAGTCGGGACCTGTAGCTTCGCGCATCTGACGGACGGATTCGACGTCGGCGTCCGGACCGTTGGCGGGGCGCATCTTGTAAGCCTTGAAGCCGAGTTGTTGCACCTGCTTCGCTTCGCGGGCGTAGCCTTCGGGATCCATGTACATTCCGGCGCTGCCGTAGAGGCGGATACGATCGCGGATGCGTCCGCCGAGGAGTTCGGAGACGGGGAGTTTTTTCAGTTTGCCCACGAGATCGAAGATGGCGACTTCGACGCAGCAATAGATCTTGTACAGTTCGGGCGAGGGTTTGCGCATTTCAAACTGCACGCGGAGCGAGTCAGGGTCAACGGCGAGGCGGCCTGTGAGGAAGGCGGCGATATCGGTTTCGATGACGGATTTCCAATGTTCGCTGGCTGCGCCAGGTCCGTAACCGATGGCGCCGCTTTCGCTTTCAATACGGACGAGCATTGCGTCACGCTTCACGATGGTGCGCTCCCCACCGTAGTATTTGAGCGGGCCCGGGTTGGGAAGGGGGAAGGACAACAGGTGAGCTTGAACGGATCGGATTTTCATTCGGTGTCCTCAGTATAGGAAAAGTTGAGGGCAGTGGGGGTGGGTCAGGATAGTTTTTCAGCGGACTGGCGCTCGATGGAGATGTACATGGGTCCGGCGCCGATGACCGAGACCATCCACCAGGTAAGTTTGCCGGAACGGTTGATGAGTTGGAAAGTAATGTGTTCGCCGGGAGCAATATCGAAGGGGAGATTTTTCCAGAGGAATGTATTGTCGACGCGGAGGCGGTGCGGGCCAGAGGGGACAGTGATGGTTGCTTTCTTACCGTAGAAAAGCGTGGCGAAGTGTTTGTCGTCGAGCTTGACGATGAGTTGGCGCTGCTGATTATCTTTGGGCGAGTCACGAACAATGGTGACCCGGCAATCGGACATTAGATCGCCTCCTCACGGGGTTGGATTGTTTGGGGAAAGGGTGCCGTGAGGAGGCGTCTCTCGTTTGCTATTAGTGAAGACGCTACAACCATGGGGTTCGTTCCCTGCCTTGACAAGAGTTTACAAATTTTGGAATCCACTTTTTGAAGGCGGCATGAAATAGCGTAGCATTGACGGCGCTAGCGGGAGGATGTGAGCGAGTAGGCCACGTAGGAGGCGAGTGCGGAAGCGCCCAATAGAGGCACTGCGAGCATCCACTGGTGATTTGGGGAGCGCGATACCAACTGAACAACTGACAAGGCCGCCGCGCCGGAGGCGGGGTGTAATACCAGCGCCGCCAGTGATGCCGCCGAGGGGATTTCGTTATGGAGTGTGAGATACACGAAGGATGCACCGATCAGCATCCATGCCGCGATCAGCATGCCGGTGCAGTTGGCCTCGCCCAACGCGCGTGCAGCCGCTCCGGCCGCGTGCAACGTGCTGAGGTGCGCGCAAGTGACGGCAACCAGCGCCATCGCAACCGCAGCGAGTATTCCGGAGATGAGTTTCATGACACGTACGCGCTCCTATTCAGTAATGCGGCAAACGGGGGCAATTTCCGGCATCGATTTTCACGGGGTAACCCCGCGAGGGTACCGGAGAGTCATATTCTAAAGACATATGCTGTTGATTCGCCTTGCTATCGCCCTGCTTGGAGCCTGGTCGCTTTCCGCCGCCGATCAGAGTGGGTTCAAGAAGAACGTTCTTCCCGTCGTGACGAAGCATTGCGCCACGTGTCACAGTTCCAAAGCCAAGGTAGGGAACCTGGATCTGGAGCAGTACAAGACGGCCGATTCCGTCCTGGCGAACCAGGATGTTTGGGACAAGGTGGAGCGAAAGATGCGAGACGGCGAGATGCCGCCGAAGGGCGCGCCGCGGCCGGCTGCCGCCGCTGTGCAGAAGGTGAGCGCATGGCTGCGCACGGAATACGGGCGTTATGACAGAACCGCGCGGCATGACCCGGGCCGTGTAACGGCGCGGCGCCTGAACCGGGTGGAGTACAACAACACGATCCGCGACCTGGTGGGTCTCGACCTGAGGCCCGCCGATAGCTTTCCGGTGGACGATTCCGGCTATGGGTTCGACAACATAGGCGATGTTCTATCGCTATCGCCGGCGCTGCTGGAAAAGTACATGGTGGCTGCCGACCGCATCATGCGCGAGGCTGTTGTTCTGCCGCGTAGTTATAGGGAGAGGAGCGACCGCTACCGCTCGGACCGCATCAAGCAGGCGGGTCCTCCGGGATCGATGGAAGCCAGGCACACCTTCCCGATCGAAGGCGACTATGACATCCGGATTGCCATTGCGGGGCGGCGCGTGACGGAGGACGAAGGGATGCAGATTGCGGCCTACATCGATGGGAGACTGGAGAAGACATTTCCGGCCTTCACGCCGCAAAACCGGCCGCGCAATCTCGAGCTGAAGATCCGTCCGAAGGCGGGTCCACACGTGATGCGAGCGTTGTTTGTGGATCGCGAAGGGAAGCCGATTGACGGGGACAAGAACATCCTGGTGGAGTCGTTTGAGGTGCGGGGGCCACGCAATCCGGGTGCATTTGAGCCGCCGCCGAGTCACAAACTGATCCTTGTTTGCGGGGAGTGGCCTGGCAAGTACGACGATGCGTGCATGAAGCAGATCGTGGAGACGTTTGCGCGGCGCGCGTTCCGGCGTCCGGTTACGGCGCAAGAGGTGAGCAAATACTACGGCTATGCCAAGGCTGCCATCGACGAAGGGGAAGTGCCGGAGAAGGCGCTGCGGTTTGCCCTGCAGGCGATTTTGATTTCGCCGCAGTTCCTCTTTCGTATTGAGCGCGATCCCGATCCGGCATCGTTGGCCGCGCATCCGGTGAATGACTTCGAACTGGCGTCGAGGCTCTCGTACTTCCTTTGGAGCAGCATGCCGGATGAAGCATTGCTGCAAGCCGCGGCCACGGGGCAACTGCGGAAACCGGGTGTTTTGGAGCAGCAGGTCCGGCGCATGGTCGCCGATGCGAAGTACTCAGCGTTTGTTGAAAATTTCGCTGGGCAGTGGTTGCTGTTGCGCAATCTGGACGAGGTGAAGCCGGCGCCGGAGAAGTTTCCGCAATTCGACAACCTGCTGCGGCAGGCGATGAAGCAGGAGACGCTGCTGTTCTTTGAGAACGTCGCGAAAGAGGACCGGCCGCTGACTGAGTTTCTGAGCGCGAACTACACGTTCCTGAATGAACGGCTGGCGCGGCACTACGGTATCGAAGGTGTGCAAGGGATGGAGTTTCAGCGCGTGGCTCTGAACACGCCGCAGCGCGGGGGCGTACTCACGATGGGCAGTCTGCTGACGGTGACTTCCTACCCAAATCGTACTTCGCCGGTGCAGCGCGGCAAGTTCCTGATGGAGAATTTTCTCAACGCGCCGCCACCGCCACCTCCGCCGAACGTTCCCAGTTTTGAAGAGTCGACCAAGGGGATGACCGGAACGCTGCGCCAGCAGATGGAGCAGCACAGGGCGAACCCGATGTGCGCGTCATGTCATATCAAAATGGATTCTCTCGGTTTCGGGCTGGAGAATTATGATGCCGTCGGAACCTGGCGCGAGAAGGACGGCGGCGCCACGGTGGATGTCAGCGGATCGCTTCCCGGCGGGCGCAATTTCCAGACGCCGGCGGAGTTGAAGCAGAAGCTGTTGGGCGACCGCGACGACTTCACCGAATGCCTGGCCGAGAAGATGATAATATACGCTCTAGGGCGAGGTCTGGAAAAATCCGATCGGACATTCGTCCGTCAAATCGTTCGAAACGTAGCGGGGGACAACTACAAGTTCTCCAGGCTGATATTCGAGATTGTGAAGAGCCCGCCGTTTCTGATGCGGCGCGGTGAGGTGCCGTTGAGCAAGACCGGCGAGAGTGCAAAGGAAAAACGAAAGTCATGACCCGGAGACATTTGCCCCGTAGATTGTTTTTGCGCGGAATGGGCGCAGCCGTTGGACTGCCGTTCCTGGATGCGATGGTGCCTGCGTTTGCCGAGCCATCGCGCTCCGATGCCAAGTCGCCCACGCGCATGGCTTTCATATACGTGCCGAACGGGATCATCATGCCCGATTGGACTCCCGGGGAGGAGGGAGGCGGCTTCGTCTACAAGCGCACGATGAAACCGCTGGAACCGTTCCGGGACCGGGTGATGGTGCTTACGGGTCTGATGCAGAATGGCGGACGCGCGCTGGGGGATGGGCCCGGTGATCACGCCCGCGCTGCTTCCAGCTTCCTCACCGGATGCCATCCGCGCAAGACCGCTGGAGCGGATATCAAGATCGGCGTGTCGGTGGATCAACTGGCGGCGCAGAAGGTGGGGCACCAGACGCGGTTCCCTTCGTTGGAACTCGGTCTCGAAGATGGGCGGCTTGTGGGCAGTTGCGATTCCGGCTATAGCTGCGCTTATTCGAACAACCTTGCCTGGCGGAATGAGAATTCGCCGCTACCTCCGGAGATCAATCCGCGGCTGGTGTTCGAACGGCTCTTTGGAACCGGGGATGAAGTGGAAGACGCGGCGTCGCTTGCGCGGCGGATGAAGTATCAGAAGAGCGTTCTTGATTCGGTTCGGGAGGAGACGCAGTCGTTGCAGTCCTCGCTCGGCGCCACCGACAAGCGGAAACTGGATGAGTATCTCTATTCGGTGCGGGAGATTGAGCAGCGCATTGCCGCGAGCGAAAAGGATGGGCGCCAGTTTGCGCCACCGATGGAGAAGCCCGATGGGGCGCCCGTCGATTACGCTGCGCATGCGCGGCTGATGTACGACCTGATGACTGTGGCCTTCCAGATGGATGCCACGCGAGTCATCACGTTTATGATGGGCCGCGAGGGGAGCAACCGGGCGTATCGCGAGATTCAGGTATCCGATGGCCACCACGCGCTCACGCATCATCGCAACAACGAGGAGTGGATCGAGAAGATCCGTCAGATCAACCACTATCACGTGCAGCAGTTCGCTTACTGGATCGACAGGTTGAAGAAGACTCCTGATGGGGAGGGCAACCTGCTTGACAGCGCGATGATCATCTACGGAAGCGGTATTGCGGATGGTAACCGTCACACGCATCATGATCTGCCGGTGGTGCTTGCCGGGGGCGGCAATGGGAAACTGAAGTCCGATCGCCACGTGAAGTACAAGTCCGAAACACCAATGGCGAACCTCTTTGTCGCCATGCTGGACAAGATGGGGGTCAATGTGGAGAAGATGGGCGATTCCAACGGGAAGCTGGGGTATCTGTCGGAGGTTTAGGGTTTGTGACGATCGAGCAAAAAGCGCGGTTACAGGATCTGATCTGGATAGACCCCGAACGGATGAGCGATGGTAAACGGCTTCCTGGAACTGGCAAAGGATCAGTTGATTGAGTGCGTGTCCTCTTAGATGAGTGCGTGCCCGCTCGGTTGAAACGCCACCTTCCAGGGCATTCTGTTCAAACCGTAACCGAGGCCGGCTGGCGCTCACACAAAGACAAATCCCTCGTGCTCCTGGCAGCGGAGCGTTTTGACGTACTGCTCACGGTGGATCGAAAGATCGAGAAGGAACATGACCTCCGCTCCTTCCGGATTGGTTTCGTCATTGTGAAGTTGATCTGGAGAGCTTTCTGGAAGTGCTGGAGGATGTCCGGGAAGCTATCGACAGTGTCCGGCCTGGGGAGGTGGTGCACGGCTCATGGAAGTGAATACAGTGGCGCGTGCGTGCATTTGACGGCTGGGCAGCATGGACGGTCCTGGCCGCCGCGCCCAACGCCAGTGCTGCCTAACGGAGGTCCTTCACGTTCAGAACCTCGAAGGTGATTCGTTCGTAGGGCCCTTTCTCTCCGCGCTCATAGAGCAGGCCGGCCTTGCCTTTGCCGAGGTCCACGAGGTTCGAATAAGCCGCGGGCGCGGCGTGAATTACTTTGCTCGCGGTCCAGGTTTTGCCGTTGTCGCGGCTGAGGCGGATGGTCATGTTTTCGCGTTTGGTGCTGGCGGGGTTGGAGAAGAGCAGGTTTTTTCCGGCGCGAATGAGGCTTGCCTGGCAGACTGGCTCGATGAGCGCGGCGTCGTCTGTGGGTTGGGTCCAGGTGAGGCCGCCATCCTTGGAGACGGACACGTAACGGCGGTTGCGTTTCGCATAGCTGCGCATGTTCAGCATCAGCGACCCATCCGACAATTCCGCCACAGTGGACTCGTTGCAGTCCGGCCCGGCGCTGCCGCCGAGTTTCCAGTTGGCGCCGCCGTCGTCGCTGTAGATGGCGTGCGAGTAGCGCTCCACGCCTCGCTTCACGTCGTGATTGGCTGGGATCACCATGCGCCCATTCGCGAGTTGGATGCCGTTCACGGGACCAGTGGCATACCACGTCCACTCGGGCTTCTTCACATCGGCCGTGATGTTCTTTGGCTCGGCCCAGGTGCGGCCGTCATCCTTGCTGTGCGTAACCCACACTGTGCGGGTCTTGCCGGTGATGCCGGGTTCGATGTTGCGTTCGGAAATGTCGCCGGGATTGCGTGTGAGCAGCAGCCAGATGGCGCCGGTGCGGCGGTCCACCACGGGGGCGGGATTGCCGATGGTGTCGGTGCCGAAATCGGCAATCACGATCTGCTTGCCCCAAGTCTTGCCGCCGTCGGCGCTGCGCTTCACCAGTAGATCGATGTCGCCCGCATCGCCGCGCCCTGCCTTGCGTCCCTCGCAGAATGCGAGCAGGGTTCCCTTGGTGGTCTTGACGATGGCGGGAATACGGTAGGTATGATAGCTGTCCTCGCCCGCGGTGAAGACTTCAACGGATGCGCCGCTGGCAATGGCAGCGGCAAGAAGAATAGTAGACAGTTTCATTTTGCGGTGATCCAGATGGGTGATCCCCATGCGGTTTGGCCGTCCTGTTGACGAACGCGAACGTAGAAGAAGCTTTGTGTTGGGTCGAATCGCGTACACCTGATTATTGTCCTTCACTGGTCCGTTACGCCGAGCTTGACCAGAAAGAAGTGGTCCGCGGTAGCGGGCGGATTCTGCAACCTGGTCCGCGTGGAGGATTGGCTGGCGAGCCATGCCGCGGCCGCGATTCGGCGGTTCCAGGACACTTTCAGTCAATGTATCAAAGTCAGAAGCCAGGAGTCAGGAGCCACGGAGAAAAACCACGCCAATCACAGCGCGCAAATCGGCGATAATGGGAGCATCAGGTTGTTGTCAACTGTGAACCCATTACCCTTTTGCTTCGCCATCCTGGCGGTTTGCCTGGGAAGCACCGCCTTCGCTCAGTCTCCCATGGCCCGTCCCAAAGCCGGACCCGTCACGATCATGAAATCCTCGGAGATCAAACCGGGGATGAAGGCCACGGCATGGACGGTGTTTGAAGGCTCGGTGCCGGAAGCCGTTCCCATCGAGATCGTCGGGCTGTGGAAGAACGCCTGGGGCCCCAAGCAGGACATCATCCTCGGCAAGATGGGCGGCAGGGCGAAGATCACGAACGTTGCCGGTGGCATGTCGGGCTCGCCGGTCTACATCGACGGCAAGCTGGTCGGCGCGGTTGCGTTACGGCTGAGCGTGTTCTCGCCCGACGCGGTGTGCGGCATCACGCCGATTGAACTGATGACGGAGATCAACGACTTTGACAAGTCGCGGCCCACTGATGCGAAGGTGCCCGGCGCGAGAGGGCCTCGCGCGGGTCTGCAACTTCCCGGTGAGTGGGCGCAGCGGGTGCTGGCGGCGTCGAGCGCAGAAACCGCGATGGGTGTGCCGATGTTGACTCCCATCGAAACGCCGCTGACTCTGTCGGGATTTAACGACATCACCATCCGCGAGTTCGGCCCGCTGATGCGGCAGATGGGTGTCTCGCCGGTGCAAGGCGGCGCTACCGGGACCGCACTGGCCGCCAAGCCTGTTGCCGGCTGGCAGACGTCGCTGCAGCCAGGCGAAGCGATCGCGGGGGTACTCATGTCCGGCGATCTTTCGATGACCGGGCTCGGTACCGTTTCCTACAACGACGGCAAGCGCGTGCTTGGTTTCGGGCATCCGTTCTTCAACCTCGGCCCGGTTGAGATGCCGATGGCGAAAGGGGAAGTGCTGATGACGCTGGGTTCGGCGTTCCAGCCGAACAAGATCGCGAACACGACGGACATTGTCGGCGCGCTGCATCAGGACCGGCACTCCGGCATCATGGGCGTGCTTGGGGATACGGCTGAGATGATTCCTGTGAGTCTGGACGTGCGGTCGTTCAACGCACAGGGCACCGTGGAGAAGCACAAGCAATTTCAATTTCAGGCATTCGTGCAGCAGAAGTGGACGCCGTTTCTGATGATGCTGGCGCTATTCAATTCCGTCAGCGGCGTGAACGATTTTTCGGAAGAGGTGACGTACCGCTTCCAGGGCAATGTCGATTTTGACGGCATGCCGAGCCTCTCGCTGGCCACCATGACGGCGCCGAGCGACCTGCCTGTTCCCGCCCCGATGATACTGGCGGGCTGGTGGGGGGACAAATTCTCGAAGCTGTTCGGCAACTCCGTGAAAACTCCGAAGCTCAAGCGCGTAAAGGCGAGCGTGGATCTGCTGCCGAAACGGCGCATTGCGACAGTAGAGAACGCGTGGATCGAACAGACGGAAGTGCAGCCCGGCAGCGAAGTGTCGGGCAAGGTGTTTTTGCGGCCTTATCGCGGCGAGCGTGTGCAGCGGGACTTCACGTTCCGCCTTCCGGCGAGCCTGCCCAAGGGGGATCACCGGTTGATGCTCAGCGACGGCGAGACGCTCAATCGCATGCAGATGGCGGCTGGTTCAGTGAACCGCTACATCGAGTTGCCGCAGACGGTGGCGCTGCTGAACCAGGAACGCAGCAACACGAAGCTCTATGTTTCCGTTGTGGAGTCGCGCCCGACCGTATACGCGGATGATAAGACGATGCCGAGCCTGCCTGCCTCCGTGCTCAACGTGATGCAATCCGGTCAGGCGCAGAACAGGCCTTTCCTCACCACAGGCGAAAGCGCCAAGGAGCAACTCGCGCTGCCCTTCGATTTTGTGGTGAACGGAAGCTACAACCTGAAAATCACAGTGAAGTAATCCATATCAATGCAGAAGAATCAGCTTATGTTCGCGGCGGGCCTCGCGCTCGCGGTCTCGTCCTACGCGGTGGAAACCAAGTTCTGGCAGCAGTACGATCCAGCCGATTTTGAGAAGGCGACGATGAAGAACATCGCGCTGCGGAGCGATGGACGGCTTTCGCTTGCGCCGGTGTTTCGTGAAGTACACGATGCCGCTACCACTTTTCTTTGGGCGGTTGCGGAAGACTCCAAGGGCAACGTGTATTCCGGCGGCGGCTCGCCCGGATCGAGCAAAGCCAAGCTCTTTGTCACCGATGCGGCCGGCAAGAGCAAGGTATTGGCGGAGCTCGATGGGCTAGAGATTCATGCGATTGCAGTGGATACTCAGGACCGTGTTTACGTAGCCACGTCGCCTGATGGGAAGGTTTACCGCGTGAACGCGGCAGGCCGGGCCGATGTGTTCTACGATCCCAAGGCGAAGTATATCTGGGCGCTGGCGCATGATCGCGCCAACAACCTTTACATTGCGACTGGCGATAAAGGAGAGGTGCATCGCGTCACGCCGGCAGGGCAAGGGAGTGTGTGGTTCTCCACCGATGAAACGCATGCGCGCTCCATCGCGGTGGATCCCAAAGGCAACGTGATTGTCGGTACCGAACCGGGCGGTTTGATTTTACGGGTGAACGCGCAGGCGGCGGGCTTTGTGGTGCATCAGGCGGCGAAGCGCGAAATCACAGCGATCGCCATCGCCAAAGACGGAACGATTTACGCCGCGGGAGTTGGGAACAAGACTGCGGCCACGGTGCCGCCACCTCCTGCCGGGGCGCCGCCGCCACCGCCACCGGGCGCTCCACCGGCCACGGTTACGGTTACCGTGGGGGCCGGCCGTCCCGCACCACCGCCGCCAACGCTGGGCGCCGCGGTTGCGGGTGTTATCGGCGGTACGGACGTTTATCGAATTGATCCCGATGGCGCGCCTCGGCGCATCTGGACGCATTCGGCGGATGTGATCTACGCTATCGCGCTGGACGCCAATCAGCGGCCGCTGTTGGGGACGGGCAACCGCGGGCGAATTGTGCGGCTGGACGACGACCGGCTTTCCACTGTTCTGATTCAATCGACGTCCACGCAGGTTACCGGATTCGCGGTATCGCGCCGTGGTCCCGTTTTCGCTGTCACGGCGAACGTCGGGAAGTTGTACCAACTCGGGCCCGATATGGAGAAGGAAGGAACGTTGGACTCGGATGTTCTGGACGCGGGGGCGTTCTCCTACTTCGGCCGCGCGCGCTATGAAGGCGGCGACGGCGGGGGAAAGGTGAGCATCGAAACTCGCAGCGGCAACCTGGATCGCCCACAGAAGAACTGGAGCCAGTGGGACGCGGTGCGGATGAATCCGATGGGCGGGCGCATGACTTCACCGGCGGCGCGCTTTCTCCAATACAGAGTGAGACTGGAAGCCTCGGCCAGCGGGGCATCACCGCAGGTGACGATGGTGGAACTGGCCTATCTGATGAAGAACCTGGCGCCGGTTGTGGAAATTGTTGAATCCACTCCGGGCAACTACAAGTTCCCGTCGCCCAGCAGTTCCCTGACAGCGTCGCAGACCTTGAACCTGCCGAGCCTGGGCCAGCGTGTGCGCGGCGCGAGCGGCATTGCCACCATCGATTCCGGGTCCGGCTCGATGAGCTATGGGAAGGGTTGGATCGGCGCGCGCTGGCGTGCTTCCGACGAGAATGGCGATTCGCTTTCGTACAAGGTGGAGATCAAAGGCGTGAGCGAATCGGACTGGAAGCTGCTGAAGGCCGACCTGCGCGAGGCGCGCTATTCGTGGGATTCCACGGCTTTCGCGGACGGTTATTACCAGGTGCGCGTTACCGCCTCCGACGCTCCGTCCAATCCACCCGCGCAGGCGCTCACGGCGCAACTGGCGAGCGAACAGTTCCTCATCGACAACACCGCGCCGGTGATCAGCGGGCTTGCGGCTAATGCCGATAGCGGGCGGGTGAACGTACGGTGGAAAGCCCGCGACGCGCGCAGCGTGATCGAGAAAGGGGAGTACTCGATCAACGGGGGCGACTGGCTGGTTGCTCAACCCATCTCGCGCCTGGCAGACTCCACCGATCTCGATTTCCTGCTCCAGCTTGAACGCACCGTTGGGGGCGAAATGACGATTGCCGTTCGCGTCACTGACGAGTTCGACAATCAGGTGGTGGACAAAGTCACGGTACGCTGAGGAGAGCTCCGAGCGATTCCGTGGATCTGCAAACCCCGTTGATGTATGTGAAAGGCGTCGGGCCCGCGCGGGCCGGGCTGCTGGAAGCGAAGGGTCTGTCCACTGTGGAGGACCTGCTCGCTTATGCGCCGTTCCGCTATGAAGACCGCACCAATCTAAAGACAATCGCCCAGCTTGCTCCCGGTGAGATGGCCACGGTGATTTGCGAAGTGGCGATGACGCGGACGGCGAAGCTGCGCGGCAAGATGGGGATTTTTGAGGCGCGGTTTCACGATTCGTCGCGAGCGATTCTGTTGGGGAAGTGGTTCCACGGCGATTACCTCAAGCAGATCCTGGTGCCGGGTGTGCGCGTGGCGCTTTACGGCAAGATCGAGATTGACTCCTTCTCCGGCGAGCTTTCGGTGATGCACCCCGAGTTTGAATTGCTCGGCGGCGAGGAGGAGGGCGACGCTTCGCTGCACCTGGGGCGGATTGTTCCGATTCATGAAGCCGCGGGACGGATAACGCCGCGGGTGATGCGAAATATCTTGTGGAGGATTCTGGAGTCGCTGCAGACCGTGCCCGATCCACTGCCGGAGGTGATTCGCGAACGGCTGCGGTTGCCCGACTACGCGACTGCTTTGCGCGACCTTCACTTTCCGCAGGCGGGGGAAGATCTGCGGCTGCTGAACAGTTTTCGCTCCCCGGCGCAATTTCGTCTCATATTGGACGAGTTTTTCTTTCTGCAATGCGGCCTGCAACTGCGGCGGAGTAAGGTGCGGCTGCAGCCGGGCATCGCATTCGAGCTGAACGACCGCGTTCGCGAACAGATCAAGGCCATGCTGCCGTTCAAGCCCACCGGCGCGCAGAAGCGCGTGCTTGGGGAGATTGCCAAAGACATGGCGTCAGCGCATCCGATGAACCGGTTGTTGCAGGGCGATGTGGGCAGCGGGAAGACGCTGGTTGCGGCCGAGTCAGCGATCATCGCGGTGGAGAACGGGTATCAGGTGGCCGTGCTGGCCCCGACCGAGATTCTCGCCGCACAGCACTATCTGTATTTCAAGAACCTCTTCCACAAGCTTGGCTACGTGGTGGCGTTGCTCACCGGCTCGATGACGGCGCGTGAAAAAACGAAGCTGAAAGAGTTGTTGGACGCCGGCTACATCCATGTCGCGATTGGGACCCACGCGCTGCTGGAAGAGACGGTGTCCTTTCGCAAACTCGGGCTTGCGATCGTGGATGAACAACACCGTTTCGGGGTGATGCAGCGGCTGCGGATGATGGAGAAAGGCGTCACTCCCGACATCCTGGTGATGACGGCCACGCCTATCCCGCGCACGCTTTCGATGACTCTGTATGGCGATCTCGACGTCTCCGTGATCGACGAGCTGCCGCCGGGGCGGAAACCAATCGTTACGAAGAATGTTCAGGCCGACCGCATCGAGCACGTTTGGAGTTTCGTCAAGCGGGAGGTGGAGTCGGGCCGCCAGGCCTACGTGGTCTATCCTGTGATTGAGGAATCGGAAACCTCCGCGCTGAAGGCCGCTGAGAAGATGCACCGCCATCTTTCGGAAATCGTATTTCCGGATCTATTGATCGGATTGCTGCACGGCAAGATGGCCGCCGATGATAAGGAAGATGTGATGCGGCGCTTCAAGCGCGGTGAACTCCACATCCTTGTATCCACGACGGTAATAGAGGTAGGTGTCGACGTGCCGAACGCGAGCGTGATGGTGATTGAGCAGGCGGAACGGTTCGGTCTTTCGCAGTTGCATCAACTACGCGGTCGCGTGGGGCGCGGCGCCAGCCAGAGCTACTGCATTCTGGTGACGGGACGGCTGAATGACGCGGGCCGTGAGCGCATTCGCACGATGACGGAATCGGGCGACGGGTTCTACATCGCGGAAATGGACTTGAAGCTGAGAGGCCCGGGCGAATTCTTCGGAACGAAGCAGTCGGGGCTGCCGTCGCTACGCATCGCCAACATTCTCCGCGACACTGAGATCCTGGAACTCGCGCGGCGCGAAGCCGCTGAGTTTCTGGAACGGCCGCCGTCGGAAGAAGAGCGCGAGCGCGTACTTAATTATCTCCGCGACCACTGGCAGAAACGCTATGGACTGGCGAGGGTGGGATAAGTACGCGAGTGATTGGCGGACGACCAGGGGGGCGGCTGCTAAGACGAAAGTCCAGACTCTACTCGCCGCGCAGCAGCTCCAAAGGCCTGATCCGCAATTGCCGCATACAAAACACCCAACCCCCGGCCGCCGACAGGGCACAAGTGCCGGCAATCCCCGCCACCCAAACACGCCACGAGAAGGCAATCGCCGGCGTGTGCAGCAACCCCGTCAGCAGTGCAAACGCCAACAAAGTTCCGCCTGACACCCCCACCACTCCCGCCATCAACCCAATCGACCCGAACTCGAGCGAATAGGCGGCCGCGACTTGGGCCGGGGGCGCGCCCAACGCCTTCAACACCGCGGATTCCCGGAGCCGCAGCCGCCGCGCCGAAGCAATCAACAGCAGTTGCAGACCCACTCCAATGCCCAGCACCTGCCAGCACACCATGCGCATCATCGACACCGTCTGATCCGCCAGGTTTCCCACAAAACGTGTGAACTGATCGCGACTCAACGTCGGCAACGACGGAAACCTCTGCGCGAGTTGACGCCTCACGCGGCCTTCTTCCGCCGGCCGCACCCGCACCGCGCCGTGATAAAACAACTCCACTGCATCCAACGCCGCGCAAGGCAGCGTAAGCGCGGAAATCACGTTGTCCATGTGGCTCACGCGCCCTCGCGCCACCCGCGCCTCCATCGTCCTCCCCCTCGCGCTGAGTGCCAACAGATCGCCCGGCCGCGCACCCATCACGTCGGCCTCGGGAGCAAGCGCCACCTCTCCCTGCGCCACTTGATCCGAACACGTGACCAGCCACTCCCCAGCAGTGCGGTTCCGATCAATCGGCCTCCCATTCACAGCCCGCAGGCGCATCCACACGAGCGGAAACGCCTGGAGGCGCGATTGCACCGCGTCCTGCGCCGCCAGCCACTGTCCCGCTTCTTCCACCTGCAGCCGGCTTGCGCCAATCACGAAGAGGTTCGCGCCCGAAGCCGGGACTGACGCAGCCACCTGCTCACTCACGCGACGCTGGCAGAGAAACGTGGCGCTCACCAGCATCACTCCAAACGCCAGCGCCGCGATCATCGTGCCCGTGTGCAGGCCAGGCCGGAACAAATTGCGTGCGGCAACGCGAAGCGCCACAGGACCGCGTCTGATCCTGAACACGGGCGTGGTGTGCGCCATGTGCGAATGCCGCCGCACGACCAGCAGCGGCATCACCGTCCGCAGTTGCACCACCGGGATCAGCATCGAAGGCAACACCGCAACCATCGCCACCAACACCGCGTAGAGAGAGTGGACTCCCGTCCAGTGCCCCTGCAATTGCAGCGGCAGATACGCGTTTGCCATCAGCGTCAGCCCTTTGGTCAACGCCATTCCCGACAGTGCGGCAACGGCGCCTCCCGCCAGCGCAAGCCCGGCAGCCTGCGCCATGTAGATGGCCAGGAGTTGCCTGTACCTCGCTCCCAGCGCCTTCATGATCGCCGCGCTGTCGAGACGTTGTTCCACTTGAAGATAGATGATGAGCGCCACCGCCATCGCTCCGCAGGCAAGCGTCAGCAGCGCCGCCAGCCACAGGAACCCCGCCGCCGCATCAAAGGCCGCCGCGGCCTTCGGACTCGGATCGCGATAGTCCAGTTGTTCGCAATCGGGAAACCAGCGCGCCAACCGTTCCCGCGCCTGCGCCAACCCGATGCCTCGCAAACGCACCAGCAACCGGTAGTCCGCCTCGACGCCGGCGCGCGCAATCTGCGCTCGTTCATAGCCCGCATACGACAACACGACGTGTGGAAGAAACGTGGATACGCCAACCTCCCAATCCGGCTCGTGCGTGATCGCCGCCACCGCGCGAAACGCCGCCTTTCCCACCCGGATCGTATCCCCCGCCTTCACGCGCAGCGCGTCCAGCAGATCGCGCGAGGCAACCAGCGTATCGGCTTGGAGCGCGCTGGCGAAGCGCACCGCCGGATTGAGCCCGATGCTCCCATAGAACGGATACCGCGCCGGATCCACCACGCGGACATAGGCAAGCACCGCATCCGGCACCTGGCTCGACCCCGCCATTCCGAACGTCCCGGTCACCAGCGTGTGATCCATCGCGGTGATCTTCGCCAACTCGTCCTCAGCCGGCGGATCGCGAAACTGAATCAGAATATCGGCCGCAATCCACTCTCGAGCATCGCCGCGAACCTTGGCCCGCATCTCCTGGCTCAACACATGCACCGCCGTCACTGCGGAAGCGCCCGCCGCAATCGCCAGTATCGCCAGTATCGCCCTGCGCGGCGTGGCGCGAACCTCTTTGCGCGCCAGCCGCAGAGCCGTTCGCCAGAAAGACGCACGGGCACTGAACGATAATGGCAGCCAGGATGTCAATTTCGCGCGCACAAGGATTCAGTGTCATACGTGTCTGGTCTCTCGCGCTAGTAGCCATCCTCTGCTGCGCACAGCCTCGCATTGCGCGCAACGGGGTCGCCAACGCCGCATCCCTGATTCCGGCTACCCCGCAGGATGGCTGGCTGGCCCGTGGCGCGCGTGTCAAAATTCGCGGCGCCGGCTTCGCCTCCGACGCTCGGGTTACAGTGGGTGGCCTTCCCGTCGAAATCCTTGCGCGCACTGCGAACGAGATCGAGATGCGGATACCCGCCGCCGCGCCAATCGGCCCCTCGGAAATTGTGGTCCACTCCAATCGCGCACAGACTGCACCAGCGCGCGTACGCATCGTAGCCTCCGCCATCGGAATCTACTCGGCGAATAGCGAGGGTTGGGGACCGGCACGCGAAGAAGCCTCCGGCAACGGGTTGACGCTGCACGCGACAGGGATAGGACCCGCCGCTCCCATCGAAGTGTGGGTGGGCGGAAAGAGAGGCCGCGTCACCAACACCACCGCTGGCCGCATCACAGTGGAACTTGCCCCCGGCACACCGCACGGATGCTTCGTGCCCGTGATCGCGCGGCAAGGGCCGGCATGGTCAAACACCGTAACCACGCGGGTCACCCGTGGCGGCACGCGCTGTGAAAACCACGCGAGCTATCCGTTCGCATCCTGGACAGGCGTCCCGGCAGCGCTCGTGCTGCTTACTCGCTCCGCCATCACAACGCTCTCCGGCCAGTCCCGCATTGAGGATGAAGCATCAGCCGCGTTTCTCCAACCAGGCCCCGCCGGCACTGAGCTGGGACGTCCACTGCTGGCTCCGCCGGCGGGCGCATGCACCAGTTACATCACCGGCAACGGCCCCGAGATCAGCCTCGCCGGTTCCTTCTCCGCGATGCTGATGGGTGCGCTCCCCGGTAACCCCTGGGACATCGCGCCCAAGCTGTCGCTGATTCAGGGAAACTACCTGCACGCGGTCCCTCGCGTTCCCGGCGCACCCGGACGTTTCCGTTCCAGCATGAGCGGCACGCGCGGTATGACAGGTGGTCCGCTCTCGCTCGATAAAGGCGACTTTCTCATCACCGGACCCGACGGCCAAGGCCCCTTCCGAATGCAGCTTCCCGCACCCGCGCCATTCCAGTGCGTCAACTGCGCGAGCCTTACCGAAATCGACCGCACCCGCGGCGTCGCCGTTCAATGGTCCGGCGCTGCCGGCGGCGGCATGATGGCAATCGTCCTCGCCAGTTCCGACAGCGAAGCGTTCCTCCAAGGCTCGGCGCTCTGTATGGCAAAGGCAGAGGGCGGACAGTTCACCGTGCCCGCGTCCGCGTTGGCGCACATGCCGGCATCCACTGCCGCAACCGGATTGCTGACGCTCATCCCACTACTGGATCAGCCGCACGCGGTGCCCATCGCCGGCGCCGCCAAGTCGATGGCCGCGAGCCTCTACATCCAGACGCAGGAGATTCGCTTCCGGTGACCATCGACTATCTCGTCATTGGCCACATCACTCTCGATCACTTCGAGGGCCGAGTGTCGTTGGGCGGCCCGGCATTGTATTCATCGTTGACTGCGCGAAACCTCGGCGCGCGCGTCGCGCTCTACTCGAGTTACGGCGACGACGCGCAAGTGGAAAGCCTGTTCCAGGGGATCGAGGTCGCGCGCGTCGCAGCTTCTCACAGCACCGCCTTCCGGGTGGACTACGACTCTGCCGGCAATCGCACACAACGCGTGATTCGCCGCGCCGCCCAGTTGATCCCGGCACCGCTGCCCGCGTCCCGTCTCGTCCATCTCGCCCCCGAATGCCATGAAATCCAAGAAGGCCTCCTGAGCTGGGACCCAGGCACGCTGCTGTACGTCACACCGCAAGGATGGTTCCGCGGCATCGAAGACAGCGGCCTCATCCGTCAAGGCTATTGGGCCGGGCCCGATCTCCCGTGGGACCGCATCGACGCAATGGTGCTCTCTGACGAGGACGCGTCCGCCGGCCAGATTGCGGAGCTTGCCGAACGAGTGAGAATGCTCGTTGTTACGCGTGCCCACCATGGCGCCGACCTCCACCGCCACGGCCATCGCCCTTACAGATCCCCCGCCTTCGCACCAGAGCGCGAGGTCGATCCCACCGGCGCCGGCGATGTCTACGCCACGGCGTTCTTCTGGCGGCTCGCTCTCGGTTACGACCCCGAAGTCGCCGCCGATTATGCCAATTGCGTGGCCTCCTTCGCCGTCGAAGCGGAAGGCGTCAAGGGCATCCCAACACTCCATCAGGTCGATCACCGCTATCGTCAGGGAATTCGCGCGCGCGTAGTAAGATAAGAACCTACGGAGAGAAAGGATGTTCCAGCCTGTGCAGATGAGTGGGCCGGAAACCGCATGGGTGGACCGCATCCGTGCCGGGGATCGCGGCGCGGAGGAATTGCTGGTTCGCTTCTTTCAGCCGCGCGTCCACGCCTTCGCACGGCGCAACCTGCACGATCCCATCCAAACCGAAGAACTGGTCCAGGACACCCTCTGGGCCGCCATTCGCGCCGCCCGTGAGGGCCGCATTGACGATCCAGCCAACCTTCCCGGCTTCATATATGGCATCGCCCGCCGCCGGGTGGCTGACGCGGTCCGCAAGTCCGCCCGCGACCCGCATGTCCGCTGGCCTGAAGACTTCGATCCTCCCGCGCTTCACGACGAACGGCAGGCCGGCCGTGAGCGCGAAGCCGTGGCTGCCGACGCCATCAGCACGCTCGAACCCGCCGATCGCGGCATCCTCAACATGTGCCTGATCGAAGGGTTGGAAACCAGCGAAATCGCCCAGCGCCTACAAATGCGCCCCGACGCTGTCCGCCAAAGAAAATCGCGCGCGCTCAAGAGAATCATCGACCGCATCCGCGAAATGACGTCACACCCTGCCCCCGCCGGACGACTCAACCATAAGGGGGACTATCCAAAATGACCGCGCCCCTGGACTGTTTCTTCGTGGAACGCGAAGATCTCATCGAACGGTATGTCGCCGGTGACGCCGCGAAGGCAAGCCTGTCTCAAGAACAACTCGCCGCCTTTGAAGAGCATTACTTTGGCTGCCCGGTCTGCTTTGAAAAATTGCAGGCCGCCCGCGCCGCCCGCGAAGCAATGCTCACCGTGGGCGCCAGCAGCAGGCGCACTGCCTGGATCGGTTGGGCAGCCGCCGCAATGGTGGTGGTGACGTCCGCTTCCGCGTGGTATCTCCTGCGGCCGGCCGGCGCACCTGCATCCCACGTAACGGCAAAGCGGCCGCCCGCCACGGTGCCTCTTGAATTGGCGAAGATCGACCCGCCGCGCTATGACGCCGTCGAGTTGCGCGGCTCGGAATCGCCCGCGGACGCAAGGTTTCGCGGAGCAATGAAGGCCTACACGGCTGCCCGGTACCAGGATGCGGCCGCACAGCTTAGCGCCATCTCGTCCCATGCCCCTTCGCAGTTCTTCGCCGCCGCGTCTCAGTTGATGGCCGGCAACACCGATGCTGCCATCGCGGCACTGCAAGCCGTTCCGCCGGAAAGCCCGTTCGCCGAGGAATCCAAATGGCTCCTCGCCAAGGCATGGCTCGGCAGGAATGAACCCGACAAGGCGAAACCGATTCTTGACGCCCTGTCCGCTGGAGGTGGCGATTTCGCCGCCGCGGCGGCGCGCCTCCGGGAGCAACTCAAACAGTGGGAAGCGGGCAGGTAGATGCGGGCGCTGCTTCTCGCTCTCGCACCATGGCTCGGGTGGGGGCAACCGCCTGCAATTGACGATATTAAGACCCTGTTATCTGATCAGCGCTTCGAAGACGCGCGGCAGCGGGCCCGAACTCTCGTCGACTCCGGCAAGGACGCCACGACAGTGGATGCCATTGCGCTCGAACTCCTCGCCCGCGCCGAGATCGGCGCCGGTAATCTCTCCGATGCCGTGCCGTTACTGCTCGGGCGCGCCGCCGCCATCCACTCGCGTCTCAGCGGCGAGCGCAGCCTCGGCATGGCCGGCAATCTCGTGGCCCAAGGCTGGTTTCTCGCCGCGAAGACGCGCTACTCCGGCGCCATCCCGCTCTACCGCAAAGCCGCGCAGATGCAGGAGGACTTACAAGCGCCTCCGCCGGAACTGGCCGACACGTACCACGCACTCACCCGCGCCCTCCACGCCACCGACAAGTTCGACGAGGCCATCGTCACCGGCCGACGCACGCTCTCCCTGCGCCACGCCGCTGCCGGACCCGACAGCGCCCAGGCCGGCAACGGCCACTACACGCTCGGCTTCGCCCTCGAGCGCCTCAAGGTGGCCGAAGCGCAAGCCGAATACGGGCGCGCCCTGGAATTGTTAGAGAAACACCGCGGACCCACGCACGCCGACGTCGGCGACACCTGCGAAGCGCTCGGCCGACTGCAATACGCGCAGAAGCACTACGCCGAAGCACAGAAGTGGTACGAGCGCACAATCGCCATCGTGGAAAAGAACTTTCCACCGCAACACCCGCGCTTCATCTCGCTCCTGAACAACTACGCCCTCAGCCGCAAGATCCAGGGCGATTACGCCGGCAGCCGCGACGCCTTTCACCGCGCCCTGTCTATCTCCATGGCAGTCTACGGCGAGGACAACTCGCGCACCGCCCAGGTGCTCGCCAACCTCGGAATCGTCCTCCAGGATCTGGGTGACTACTCCGGCGCGCTCCGCACCTACGAACGAGCATTACGAGTGCAGACCAGACTCCTCGGCGATCAACACATTCTCGTCGCCCGCATCTATCGCAGCATGCAGCGCCTGCAGCAGGTATTGGGCGACTACCGCTCCGCCGAACGTCTCTGCCGGCAGGCCCGCGCCATATTCGAAAAAGCGTTAGGCGCCGACAACGAATCCACCATCGAAGCAAGCAACCACTGCGCGCTTCTGTTAGACAGTATGGGCCGCGACCGCGAAGCGCTTCCGCTCGCGCAAGACACTTTGCGCCGCGCCGAAAAAGTGCACGGCGCGGACTCGTGGGCTGCGGCGCTTGCCAACCGTATGATGGGCACAATCGAGCTCGGTCTCGGACAGTCCGCCGCAGCCCGCGGTCATCTGCAAAGCGCTCTCCAGCTTTCGCAAAAACACAACGATGGGCGAACGCACGCCCTCGCGCTCCGGCAACTCACCACACTCGCGCTCCGCGAACGCACCCCAGCAGAAGCGCTTAGCTACGCCCGCATGGGCACCGCCGAAGCCTCCGCCTACTTCGGCGCGCGCTCCCCTGACCTTGTTCCGTTTCTGCGCGAAGAAGCTCTCGCTCTCGACGCATCCGGCAGGCGCGCACAGGCCTTCGAAAAAGCCGCCGAAAGCGAGGTCCTCCGTCAGGACGCCGTTCGTACGACGGCCGCCGGCATCCCGGAACGCATGGCGATCACGTATCGCGGGGACGATCTCCCGGCCCTGGATTACCTGCTCCGCTGGATGCAAACACCGGAAGAGAAGAAGCGCACCTGGGACCTGCTCATCCGCGGCCGCAACATGGTGCTCGACGAAACCACGACTCGATCGCGTGAGTGGCGCCGCCAGGGTGATCCGCAAACCGCCGCTTCCTGGATCAAGCTCAAGGAGGCCCGCGCCCAACTGGCGGCCGCCACGCTCCGCGCCTCAGAAGGCGGCATCAAACAATCGGAGCGTGATCTCGAGCGCGCACGCCGCGAAAAAGAACGCCTCGAAACAGAACTCGCCGCCACGTCCCTCCAACGACGGCGCTCCGGTCTGGACGAAGTCCTCCGCGCGCTCCCCACAGGCACTGTACTCATTGCTTTCAGCGCCACTGACCGCTACCGCGCCTTCACCGGGAACTCCCGCGGCATGCCCGTCGTTTTCGATCTAGCGCCAGCCGCCACCGTCGATGCCCTGGTGCGGAACTGGCGCAACGAAATCTCGCGCGAACGTGATGCCTTCGGCCGAAACCGCGCCGCAAACGAGAAGACCTACACTGCCGCCGCACTCGCCCTGCGGCGCTCCGTCTGGGACCCGTTGCAAGCCGCCATCGCCGGAGCGCAGCGCGTCCTGATCGTTCCCGATGGCCGTCTGCACGAAATCAACTTCGCCGCTCTTCCCACCGCCGAAGGCCACTTCCTCATCGAACGCGGTCCGATGATTCACATCCTCAATGCCGAACTCGACGTGCTGGCTCCGCCGCTCGACACCTCCACCGCGGACCGGCGCATGTTCGCGCTCGGCGCCCCATCCTTCGACGGCGCGGCACAACCCGCCCCGCTCATCTCCCGCGTCTATCGCGGCGGTGAATCCTCCTGTAAAACGTTCCGCGATCTCAAGTTCGCGCCGCTCCCCGGCTCCGGCCTGGAGGTGTCCGAAGCCACGAGCTTCGCCAAAGCGCGCGGCTGGAAGGTGGAATCCCTGCAAGGCCCCGCGGCATCGGAGAGCGCACTCAAGCAATCGGTGCATGGCCAGCGCGTGGTGCACATCGCAACCCACGGCTTCTTCCTCGATCGCGATTGCGGCGGAACCCAACTGGCCGAGAGCCCACTACTGCGCGCCGGACTCGCACTCGCCGGAGCCAACCGCCGCACCTCCGCCAAATCCGGGGAGGAAGACGGAGTGCTCACCGCCGAAGAAGCCGCGTCCCTCGACCTCGATGGCACCGCCTGGATCGTGCTCTCCGGCTGCGACACCGGCGCCGGCGAGATCCATTCCAGCGAAGGCGTGCTCGGACTGCGCCGAGCCTTACAGGAAGCGGGCGCGCGCACGCAAATCACCAGCCTCTGGCCCGTCCGCGACGACGACGCTCGCCTCTGGATGCGCAGCCTCTATGAAGGCCGCCTCCAGCGCGGGCTGTCCACTATCGAAGCATTCACCCGAGCCTCGCGCACCGAGCTCGCCCGCCGCCGCGCCGCCGCGCTCAGCACCCATCCCTTCCATTGGGCCAGCTTCGTGGCGTCTGGTGACTGGCGCTAACGCTAAAATAGACAGATGGCCATGAGCACACCCGTGCTTCCCACCGCCGATATGATCGCCAAATACGAGCCAGTCATCGGCCTGGAAGTGCACGTCCAACTTGCGACGAACACGAAAATCTTCTGCGGCTGCGCGACTTCGTTCGGCGCGCCGCCCAACTCCAACGTCTGTCCCGTTTGCCTCGGTCTCCCCGGCGCCCTGCCTGTTCTCAGCAAGGCCGCCGTTGAGCTGGCAATTCAAACCGGACTCGCGTTGAACTGCCGCATCAACCCCTTCTCGCGGCTCGCTCGCAAGAACTACTTCTACCCCGACCTCCCCAAGGGCTACCAGATCTCGCAATACGATCAACCCATCGCCGAACACGGCTATGTGGACATCGAAGTCAACGGCGTGTCCAAGCGCATCGGCGTCACCCGCGCCCACATGGAAGACGACGCCGGCAAGAGCCTCCACGACGGCTTCCGCGATTCCGACCGCTACACCTACGTCGACCTCAACCGTTCCGGGACGCCGCTCATCGAGATCGTGAGCGAGCCGGACATGCGCAGTTCCGACGAGGCGTTCGCCTACCTCACCGTCGTCAAACAGGTGCTGCAATTCGTCGGCGTTTCCACCTGCGATATGGAGAAAGGGCACCTCCGCTGCGATGCCAACGTCAGCGTCCGACGGAAAGGCGCGGAGAAATTCGGAACCAAAGCCGAAGTGAAAAACCTGAACTCGTTCAAGTTTCTGAAGGCCGCGCTCGACCACGAAATCGAACGCCAGGCCGCGCTGATCGAAGGCGGCGGCCGTGTCATTCAGGAAACCCGCCTCTACGACCCCGACCGGGGCGAAACCGTCGGCATGCGCAGCAAAGAATCCGCGCACGACTACCGCTACTTCCCTGAACCCGACCTCGTCCCCGTCCGTATCAGCGAGCAGTGGCTCGACGAAATCCGCGTCCGCATGCCCGAACTTCCCGCACTCAAGAAGCAGCGCTTCATGGAGGTGTACGGCTTGAAGGAGTACGACGCCAACGTCCTCACCGCTTCACGCGATCTTGCCGAATACTACGACGCCGCGGTGAAAGCTTCCACCGATTCGAAGGCCACCGCCAATTGGGTGATGGGGGATCTCCTCGGCACACTCAATGCTGAAGGTAAGGAAATCAGCGAATCGCCCATCACACCCGAACGTCTCGGTGAACTCGTCACGCTGATCGCAAAAGGCGAACTCTCCGGCAAACTCGCCAAGGACATCTTCCCCAAGATGTGGCAAACCGGCGACACCGCACGCGCCATCATGGAGCGGGAAGGTCTTCAGCAGATCAGCGATTCGAGCGCCCTCGACAAGATCGTCGCGGACGTGATCGCCGCCAACCCCAAACAGGTGGAGCAATTCAAGAGCGGCAAGACTCAGGTGATCGGCTTCCTCGTCGGCCAGGTCATGAAGGCCTCGCGAGGCCAAGCCAACCCCGCCATGGTGAACGATCTGTTAAAGGCGAAGCTGGGGTAGTCCACACGTCCGTGAACGGTCTTGTTCTGTGGGAGCGGCCTATTAGGATCGGCGGAAGAATAGTTTGTAAGCATCACCAACCCGCGGGGCATTTCACGCGACTCGGACAGTAGCTGCTTCATGGGCAGCGTCTGCATCGCTGGCGGCAGAGCGTTTCAATGAGCATCTCGCCTTCTGTGCCTTGCGTTTGTCCGATAGTTTCGAACCTCTACACCAGGCTGGGCTCTTCCGCCGCGCGGGCCTCTTCCGGCACTTCCGCGGCGAAGAGCATCCGCGCCATCACCGCTGCCAACCCTAAGGCGGCCGCGGCCATCACAAAGGCGTGTGCGTATCCAAAGCGATGGGCGACAAAGCCGGCCGCGAAGGAACTTGTTCCCACGAAGGCATCGTAGAACGCGCCGAGCACTGCGATGAGCGAACCGCGGTCTCCCTCGGCGGTGCGCTTGAGCATCGTGGTGGCAACGGAGGCCCAGGGGAAAGAGAAGCCGAATCCAAGCAGTCCGGCTGCGAACACCGCTCCGAGGGGCGGCGGACCCCACGCAAGGAGCGACAGACCTCCCGTCATACAGGCGATTCCTATGAAGAACAGCACGCGGGGATTCATGCGATCCGGCAACCCGCCGAGAAACAGCCGCGAGAAGAGGATCACGCCGGCATAGGCGGAGAACGCCATCCGTCCGGAGTCGCCGTGGCTCGCCAGGTGCAGAACGAGGAAGCCTGTGATCACGGGATAGTGGACGTTTACAAAGCCCACCGATAGTCCCGCCAGCAGCAGTCCCTTCGGCATCCAGTTTCGGGAACGCACGTGCCTGGCGGGCTCATATTGCTCCGGTATGCGGAGGAGCAGCAGGATCGCCGTCAGCGCCGAAGCGGCCTGGAACATCGCCGCGCGTTCAAAAGAACCGAGCCAGCCGCCCACCACCGGGCCGGCCGAGATTCCGCCCCAGATGGCGCTGCTGAGATAGCCCAGCGACTGGCCGCTGCGATGGATACCGCCCAGTTCAATGACCCATGCGGCTGCGGCAGTGTAGAGGCACGCCTCGCCGAAACCTTGCAGCGTTCGGCCGAGATAGGCGCTGGTGACGCCGAACGGCAGCAGATACGCCAGGCCGGCAAGCGCACAACTGCTGAGTCCGGCGAGGAACGCCACTTTCCGGCCGCGCCTGTCGGTAAGGGGTCCGGAGATCAGCCGGCTCGCCAATGCAATCAGCGAGAAGATGCCGATGACAAAACCCACCGTCTGATCCGAACCGCCGAGATCATGCCGAACGTGGGGCGCCAAAGCAGGCAAGACGGAGCCGATGCCGAGGAATCCAAGGAATGTGGCAGCGATGACCGACCAGAAGCGGGCATTGAACTCGTGAGGAGTTAATGCCATTCCTTTCAGTGTATCCTCAAAGGACGAAACAAACCAACCGGCTCGCACGTAATACAGCTTGATGGGGCAGAGGCAAGAACCCGAGTTTCGAGGCACGGTGATGCGACGTGCGCAGTCCGGAGAGTTTCGCTTTTCGGAAACCTACTACCCGCCTGGGGCGCAGCTTCCAGCCCACAGTCACCACCACTGGTACCTCTGCTTTGTGCGGCGCGGCTGCTACGAGGAAACCTTCGATGGGTGCAAACGCTTCTGCCAGCCGTGGACCGTCGCGGCGCATCCGGCTGGGGAGACGCATTCGGAGCGCTTTCTCGGTTCGCCCACTTATTCGTTCAATGTGGAAGGGCCCGGTGAATGGCACAGGCCGGCGGTGGTGCTTGGAGGCGAGGCCGCGCGCATCGCAGCCGAGTTGTATCAGGCGTTCACCGAAGACAATCGCGAGGCGCTGGAATCGTTGAGTCTGGAATTGCTGGCCGAGATGCAGGGGTCCGCCGAACCTTTGCGCAGCGAACCATCGTGGCTGCGGATGGCTCGCGAGTGCATCGAGGACATGCTGCCGCAGTCGATGCAGTTGTCGGGCGTTGCGACGATGGTGGGTGTGAAGCCCGCGCATCTTGCCACGGCGTTCCGGCGCGTCCATGGGTGCACTGCCGGGGATTACCTTCGCCGTCTGCGAGTAGAGCAAGCTTGCCGCCTGCTTGCGCAGAAGGGACAACTGGCCGAGATCGCTCTGGACTGCGGGTTCTGCGATCAAAGCCACTTCACGCGTACGTTCCACCAAATGATCGGCGTGACACCGGCGGCCTATCGAAACATGTTGTGAATCCGGTACAAGACGCGCTCACCCGGCGCGCCGTATTCTGCGAACATGCGGTTCACAGTTGTTGCTCTCACGATTTTCGCAGCGGTTCTGCCTGCACAGCCGCCGCCGGAGAAGGACTTGAACATCGAAGCGGCGGAACGCAACCAGGCCATTGATGCGGTCTTGGACTCGCTCAACAAGCGCTACGTGTTTCCCGAGGTGGCCTCCAAGATGGAAAGTGATATTCGCGAGCGGCAGAAGCGCAAGGAGTACGATGCCATCATCAGTGCGCGCGAATTTGCCCGCGTTCTGACGGAGAATCTACAAGCGGTGAGCCATGATAAGCACCTTCGCGTGCGACACAGCTTTGACGTAATTCCGCAACGGCCGCAGCGGGAAGGCCCGCCACCGCCGGAAGAAGTGGAACGCGCGCGGAAGCAGATGGCGAAGCAGAACTTCGGGTTTGAGAAAGTGGAGCGCCTGAACGGCAATATCGGGTATCTCGACCTGCGTGGGTTCCTGCCCGCTGGGTTCGTGGGAGAGACTGCGGTGGCGGCGATGAACCTGCTGGCGAATTCGGATGCAGTGATCATTGATGTGCGGAAGAACGGCGGCGGCGATCCAGCCACGGTTGCGCTGATTACCAGTTACCTCTTTGACGATGTGACGCACTTGAACGACCTGTACTTCCGGCCCAATGATTCCACGCGGCAGTGGTGGACGCTGCCGTATGTGCCGGGCAGGAAGCTGGCGGGCAAGCCTGTGTATGTGCTCACCAGCAAGCGCACGTTCTCTGCAGCCGAGGAGTTCACTTACAATCTCAAGAACCTCAAACGGGCGACTATAGTTGGCGAGACCACTGGTGGCGGCGCGCATCCTGGCGGGGGTGCGCGACTCAGCGATCACTTCTCGGCGTTCATTCCCAGTGGGCGCGCCATCAATCCTGTTTCCAAGACGAATTGGGAAGGCACCGGCGTGGAACCGGACGTGAAGGTGGATCAGGAGCTCGCGCTCAAGACTGCGCACCTGTTGGCGGTGAAGAAGGTCCGGGAGGCTGAGAAGGACCAGCGGTTGGTATCGCAGTTGGGCGAAGTGGTGTTGATGTTGGAGAAGGAACTCAGCGCGCAGAAGCAGTAAGGCAGACCTTTTGCAGCGATTCCACCTTCCGGAAGATGGCGGCGTTGTCGCCGGTGATGTCGCCGCAACCGTTGCAGCTCGCCTCTACTTGAGTGGGACGATCGAAGTCGAAGAGCAGTTCCAGATGCTGTGGCTCCGTCATCGAATCCATCTGCGTAACACCTTCGATCGTCAACAGGAGGAAGCGGTCGCGGCAGAGCCAGGTTTCCTCACTCACTTTGCGAAACCGGCCTGCTGCATCGAATCTGAGCGTTCGTCCATTCGCGGAGAATTCCACCAGGTAACGGTCACCCACAATTGGTTGCGCGATCCGAAAGCTTCGTCCGCCCACGGTGCGCGCAACCAGCGTGCGCCAGGTTTTTGGCAACAACTCTGCGTAGGTCCACCCGACTACCCAACCGAATCCCGCGACTGCAGCGATGTAGATGATCCAGCCTTTGAGCTTGGACACGATGCCATTGTAACGCTACTTCTGAGGGGTCATCTCCAATGAAATCCCGACGATCGGCGCCGCCAGGTTTTACAGGCATTCACTCGTGATCGTTATACTAAGTATTAACAGTTATGAGAACCAGCAAAGTGCTCGCCTTTTCCGTCCCTCCCGAGATTGTGAAGGAAGTGGAGGCATTAGCTCGCAGACAGCGCAGCACGAAGAGTGAGCTCTTCCGCGAGATGTTTCGCGTATACCAGCGCTACAGCGCTAACCGCGAGCGCGACGAAGAGCGTTGGATTCTTGACTTGATTGCTGAGGTGAAGGCAGAGGAGGCTAAGCGGCCGACGCCCGTGGAGGAGTTGCTGCGGGAGTCCGAGGAATTACGCAGGTTCGGGCGTCAGCAGGCCAAGAAGCTCGGAATAAAGGCTAAAGACATTAATCAGATCATTCGGGAATACCGGGAAGAACGTGCCCGCAATCAAGGTTAGGGTCGTGCTTGACACGAACGTCTACGTGTCAGCTTTCACGCGCGGCGTTGGAGTTCCATTTGGCCTCTGGCGGATTGACCGTGAAGAGGGGTACAGGTTGCTGGTTTCTCCGCTGATCGTGCGCGAGCTCAATGGAGTGCTGCGGTCGAAGTTCCAATGGCCTGAGGAAGCTCTGATCCGCAGGACGAAGGTTCTCGCGCGCGTCGCGGAGATCATCACTCCTAAAATTCGCGTCACGCACTTCTCAGGACCCATGGAAGCCGACAATCGCATTCTGGAATGCGCCCTCGCGGGCGAAGCCGACCTGATCGTGTCTGGGGATAACGATCTGCTCCGGCTGAAATCCTTCCAGGAGATTCCGATTCTTCGCCCCGCGGATGCGCTCCGCATCCTCGGCGGGTGAAATCCTGTTGCCACAGAGCAGGTACACTGTCTCCAATGAAATCCCGACGAGCATTCCTCAAGGCAGCGGCATCAACCACGGCGGCGCTGGCGGCAGGCCCTGTACAAAAGATCGTGTCCGTGAAGGCCGCGCCTATGCCGCTGCTGCCGACATCCCGCTTCGGCACCAAGGAATTCAAGAGCGAAACCGATCCACAACGGTGGCGCTGGTTCGGACCATTCTCGCAGCTCGCGGGCGCGATCCTGGTGCAGATCAAAACGGACCAGGGGCTCACGGGATACGGCATGGGTGGCGGCGGCACGGCCGGCGTGCACATCATTGAGAATCACCTCAAGGATCTGTTGATGGGCGCGAATGCGCTCAACGTCGAGATGCTGTGGGAGCAGATGTTCTCATCCACTTCCCTGTATGGCCGCAAGGGACTGCCGATCATGGCGATCAGCGGTATCGACCTGGCGCTGTGGGACATCATCGGCAAACACGCGGGCCTGCCGGTGTGGCGCTTGCTCGGCGGCGCGTCCAAGACGCAGGTGGAGAGCTATTACACGGGGACGAACTTCGAGCGCGCCGCCAAGCTCGGGTTCCGCGCGTTCAAGATGGGCCTGTTCGATTCAGGCGCGGGCATGGACAAGGAATCGACCAGCAAGCTGCTGGGGGCGCTGCGAAAGGCGCGCGAGGTCATCGGGCCGGATGCGAAGCTGATGATCGACTGCCTGTGCCGCTGGAATGTGGAGTACACGCTGGAGTTCGCTAAGCGCGCCGAGGGGCTCAACCTCTATTTCATTGAAGAGCCGTTGCTGCCGGACGACTACGTTGGGTATCAGCGGCTGTGCGAAGAAGTGAAGGGCACCCGCATCGCGAGCGGCGAGCATGAGTACACACGGTTCGGATTCCAGGAGCTGTTGCGGCACAAGGCGTCGCACTTCCTGCAACCCGATCAAACCTGGTGCGGCGGGCTCACGGATATTCGCAAGGTGGCCACCATCGCGCAGGCCTACGGAGTGCCCGTGTTGCCGCATCGCGGTGGCAGCATCTTCTCCATCCACCTGCCGGTGGCGCATTCCAACTGCCCGATGGCGGAGAGCTTCGGCACTGCGGAAACCGGCAACGAACTGATGGAACTGCTCACTCCGCAATTCAAGGACGGGTACTATTTACCGCCCGGCCGGCCGGGGATCGGGGCGGAGTTTTCGGCCGCCATTCTGAAGAAGCACGTACCCACGATGGCGAGTTAGCACGAGACGCACCAGGCCGGCGATGGGGGTTGGTTGGAAGCCGAGGCGGCGGTGCTCGGCGCCTATTGCCCAAGCCGTCTTCCATTGATGTGCCATCGCACGGTAGGCGTCCCAGAAGCTGACGGCGGGGTCGTAGATGTGCGTTGGCTCGGAGCTGACGCCGTTCAATTCAATCACAGTGAACTGGCCGCGCTGCAGCGCGTCCACTGATTCGGCGCGCACGTCGTAACGGCCGAAGGCAAAGCCCGGGAAGGTGCGGCTGACACGGTCCAAGGCCTCTTCCAACGCAGGCGTATGCAGCCGGCGGCCATCGAGGAAGATGGCTCCTTTGCAGTGCGACCCCACGTCTACCAGCAGCACGCGTTCGCCGCTCGCGATTACATCCGAGGCCGGCCGTCTCGCGCGGGCAAGGTAGGTGTCGAGCAGGCAGGCTGCGCGTCTGTCGTCGCGGATCAGTTGTTCCAACGTGCGCGCGCCATCGCCGGTGACGGAGGGGAAGTGCTTTTCCGTGATCGACCAAAGACGGCCCTTGTGCTCCTGCGGAAATCGCGAATAGAACAGGCCAAACTCCAGCCCGCCGGCATATTGCTGGATCAGTGTTTCGCCCGTCGCCTTGCGTAGATAGTCATCCAGCTCCGCGGCAGAGCGAATGATGGCGACGCCGTCACCGCGTTCGCCAACGTCGGGCTTCAGCACCACCGGGTAGGAGAGCCCTCTCTCCGACAGGAACTTCCGCGCGAGCTGAATGCGGGCGAATGGATTGAGCGACGCGGGGATCACTTCATAAGGTGCGACGCAATCGGAGCTCAACTGATCGAGGATGGCCGACTTCGATTCGCCGGCAATGCCTCCGCCTGGAATTCCCGGGTTGGCCGCGGTGAATAGCGTGAGGGAGCGGTGCTTTACAGAAAGCCACAACAGGTACGGCAAGAGCGGCGCGTAGGCGGCCCACGCCGGCCAGAACTCCCAGCGCAGTTTACGGATTACGGTAAGTTGCCGCAGCAGCCACAACACGGCCCAGAGTGCAGCGATCACAAACACTGCGCCTCGCGCCTGATCGACAAAGCGGCTCACCAATCGTTCACCCGCCCAAGCCGTGCCCAGAACCAGCAGTGGGGTCCATGCGATGGCCGCGCCCAGCAAGGCCACGGCGAATCTCGCAATCGGCATGCGCAACACGCCCGCGGCAACGTAAGTGGGAAGGCGCATTCCTGGAGTGAAGCGGCTCAACAGCACAGCGCGCATCTGGCGGCGGGCGAGCCATGCTTTTGCACGCTCCAGTTTCCCCGCATCGACTCTGCGCAGAACAGGCGCCGATGCCAACCTGCCTGCGAGGTACAACAACAGATCGCCGGCGAAGATCCCGATCAGGCAAGCCAGCGTCGCGGGGAACCAATGCAGTTTGCCTTGCGCCACAAGCACGCCCGCGCCGATGCAGGCGAGGTCTTCCGATAGGAACGTTCCCAGAGCGATCCAGATCAATTGCATACCAGCTCCCCTACTTCTGAGGGTACCAATGGCACCTGCCGCCGTACGCCGGGTGCGAAGCGGCAAGGCGCTTCGGGCGAGTAGAAGAACTCCGCTTCAGACGAATTCACCTTCACCCAACTAAAGCTCACTGTTCCGGCATCGGCACGGTGCATGCAGGTGGAGAAGGCATCCGGGTGGCCGTTATGGCTTTCGTGAAAGAAGTAGAGGAACGCGGCATCTACCTTGCCCGCTGCTTGCGCCTTCGTCTGAAAATCAAGGCGGCGGCGTTCCACCACACGCTCCGTTTCGTAGGAGGAGGAAGTGAGCGGCATCAGAGTGTCCGCATCGGGCAGCACCACCTTCTCATGACCGTTCCATTCGACGATCATTGCAGGCATGTCCGGCTCCAGCGCTAGCAGCGTAAAGGGCGCGAACCCGGTGAGGTCGCGATCCCACAGCCGTTCGGCCACTCGCCACGCGGCATGCTCGTTCATCAAAGTGGGAATCAGGATTCCCCGGCTTGCGCGGCTAGGACCGCTACCGGCGCCGTTCAACAGGCAAAGCGTGAGGCCGCGATCGTTGACGGCGATCCAGGTGCCGCCGTGGTCGCCATCCGCCGGGGCAATGTAGCGCACACCCTGGCGAGTGTTCACCACCGGAGGCAGTGCCTTGCGGCGCGTCTTC
>JACQZR010000088.1 GCA_016213775.1 Acidobacteriota bacterium | reverse complement strand
GGGCTTGTTGGTGAGCACTGCCATCGAGAGGCCGCGATCGCGGAAGACATCGAGGCTTTCGCGGACGCCTGGATAGAGAGTGGTGAAATCGAGCTTGTGCGCGCGGTAGTACGCGAGAAAGAAGTCGAGGGCCTGTTGCACCTCGGCATCGCTTGCCTCCGGCCCCATGGCGCGGCGCAGCAGCACCGGAGCTCCGTTGCCGACGTAGGTGTGAATAGTCTCGTTGGGGAGCGGCGCGAGTTTCATATGATCGCGCGCGGCATTCACGGCGTTGGCCAAGTCGAGTTGCGAGTTGATGAGTGTGCCGTCAAGGTCGAAGATGAGGAGTTTCATGCGGAGTTAGTTCGCAATGGCCGCGCCTTTGCCGATCGTCTTGGCGGCGTCGCGCAGGGTATCGTAGCTTTTCTGAAAACCCGCAGTCAACTCGTACGGCGCGGCTTTGGAGAGCATCCGCGAGGCATCCATCACGTAAGGCGCAATGGCCGAGCCGGCCACGGCTTTCGGCGGCGGGTTGAGGCTGAACGCCATCAGGATCATGACGATTGCGATGGAGATCACCAGCCCGCGGAGCATTCCGAAGCAGGCACCGAGAATGCGGTCGAGCCAGCCCATGCCGGCCCACTTGAACAGGATCTCGAGCAGCTTGCCGATCAGCGCGCCGGCGAGTACAGCGAGCAGAAACACCGTCGCAAAGCCGAGGAAGTTGGATACCGATTTCGAGCTCACGTAGTCGCGGTAGATGTCTCCAGCGGCGCCGTAGAACCAGATGGCGACGAACAGGCCGAGGATAGTGGCAAGGATGCCGATGACGGTACGCACGAAACCCTTCGCCAGCCCGGCGGCGGTGGAGGCGAGTATGACGAGCGCAAGTACGATGTCGAGCCAGTTCATGCCCATAGACTACGCGAGGGTGCGGCCAGTGAGGGCCGCGTAGGCTTCGTGATACTTCTCCGCGGTTTTGGTGATGACATCGTCCGGGAGCGGCGGTGCGGGGGGACGCTTGTCCCAGGTGAGAGTTTCCAGATAGTCGCGCACAAATTGTTTATCGTAGCTCTTTTGTGGGCCGCCGGGCGCATACGTCTCGCGCGGCCAGAAGCGCGAGGAATCGGGCGTCATGACTTCATCGGCGAGGACAAGTTCGCCGTCGATCATGCCGAATTCGAACTTTGTATCGGCGAGGATGATGCCGCGGGTAGCCGCATAGTCCGAGGCCTTTCTGTAGATGGCCAGAGTGAGGTCGCGGAGCGTTTCGGCCTTGTCGCCGGCGATAGCGCGGAAGTCATCGAAGGGGATGTTGATGTCGTGGCCCGATTCGGCTTTGGTGGCCGGAGTGAAGATAGGCTCGGGCAGTTTGTCGCTCTCGCGCAATCCGGCTGGGAGAGCGATGCCGCAGACAGCGCCGGTGGCTTTGTAGTCTTTCCAACCGGAGCCGGAGACGTAGCCACGGGCGACGCATTCGGCGCCGAACATCCGCGCCCGCTTCACCAGCATGGAGCGGCCATCCAACTGGTGGCGGTGCTTGTGCAGTTCGGCAGGGTAGTCATCGACGTTGGCAGTGATGAAGTGAGTAGCCACGAGATCGCGCAGGAAGTCGAACCAGAAGATGGACATTTGCGTGAGCACGCGGCCTTTGCCGGGGATGCCGTTGGGGAGGATGCAATCGAAGGCGGAGATGCGGTCGGTTGCTACGAAGAGGAGTTTGTCGCCAAGAGAGTACACATCGCGCACCTTGCCGCGGGCAAGGAGTTCGACGTCTGGGATGTTGGTATGAGTAATGACGGGAGAGCTCATGATGAGAGAGGCTCCTCCCAGTGTACAGCGCCGGTATCTACCAGGAGACCTTCAACCCCAGCCGGAAGACGCGCTCGTCCTGGCCATCGCGGCCGGTGTTGGCAAGACTGGTGATCTCGGTGAACCCGCCAAGCGCGCGGACGGTGCCATCCGCGTTCAACTGGAGGTTCGAGACGTTTGTTCCGGGGTTGCCGAAATGGGGCGTATTGGTGGTGTTGAAGGCCTCGGCGCGGAACTGCGCGCGGAACCGTTCGCTGAAACGGAATTCGCGGAAGATGCCCATATCGAGGTTCACGATCCCCGGCCCGCGCAGCGTATTGAAGCCGGATGTTCCGAGACGAAGGTCGGTGACGGGCTTGAATGCGAATGGATCGAAGTAGGACTGCCCCGGACCAGCTCCGCCGGGAATGCTCACTTCGCTCTTCACCTGATCGGCGCGCTGCGTGGGAATGCCTCCTTGCGCATTGAGCGTATTTGCGGAGGTGACCGTGAAAGGCGGGCCGGAAACCAGGCTGAGTATCCCATTCCACTGCCAACCTCCGGCGAGCCATGCCGCCGGACCACTCGTAGCCCAACGGCGACCCTTGCCGAAGGGCAGTTCCCAAATGGCGTTGGTGGTCATGTTGTGCGGAATGTTGGTGCCGGTGACGGCTCTATTGAACTTGAAGTATTCGGGTATCTGGATGGAAGCGAGACCATCGCTATCGTCGTTGCAGCAGATGCCGATGGCCTTGGAGAACGTATAAGACAGACCCACTTGCAGGCCCGCGTGGAAGCGGCGGTCGAGGCCGATCTGAAGGCTGTCGTAATGCGCGTTGCCCACCGGGGCCACCAGACGCGTTTCCGCGGTGCGTCCGAACCTTTGCGCGAGCTGTCGTCCGGTATTCGTGCCGCCGATGTTGGCATAATTCAACTCGCGGAAGCCGGTGCGATTGATCTGGCGCGTGGCGACATATCCGGCCTGGCCTGTGAATCCCCAGCCGAGCTTCTTCTGCATCGAGAGGTTCCAACTTTGAACGTAGCCGCGGGTGTAGTTCTTTTCGAGCGAATTGGCCGCTACCTGGTTCCCGATGTCAATGATGCCATTGCCAAGCGCGGGCTCAGGGATCGCCGGGATTCCGTTGCGCAAATTGCCGGCAGGCTGGAAGCTGTTCGGGCCATTCACGTTGAGGACGACGAGCAGCGGGTAGTTGGTACGCATCGGGCGCGCCAGGCTGTAGGGATCGATGGTGATACCGTAGCCGGCGCGTATGACGAAGTCCTCTTTGGCGCGATAGGCAAGTCCAACGCGGGGCGCGAACAGTTTCTTGCTCTGCTCGACGCCGCAGTCCTTTGGCACCACGCCTACTCCACAGACTTCCATCTTGTTGGTGACCGGGTTGTATTTCTCCATGCCGCGGTCCGCGCGGGTGGGCATCGGGAAGTACTCCCAACGTGTGCCGAGCGACACGGTCAGCTTGCGGGAAGCCTGCCACTGATCGCGAATATACAGGCTGTGCATGGAGGCGCGGACGTTGTATTCCTGCGGGACCTGGAGCGTCCGGCCGAGGCTTGTGGGCAAGCCGAGAAGAAAGCCGGCGTAGGTGTTGAACTGGTTGATGGACGCACCGCCTGAGAGCGCAGTGGGGCCGCCTCCGAAGTCGAAGTTGCCGGCGGGGCCGCCTGTGGCTCCAACGAATTCCACCTGCGTGTGGTTGATCTGCTGGCGGGACGAGTCAAAGCCGAAGCGGACCGAGTGAGAGCCTTTGGTCCAGGTGGCGTTTCCCACGTATTGGAAGCGAGGGTCACGATTAAAGAAGGGCCGAGTGCGATTGCCCTGCGCTCCGAAGACCGCGTAGTTGGAGACCGCGAAGCGAGGCCAGCCGCTCTCAAAGTCGCGTGTGCCATTGGTTCCGGGGATACCGAGCACGTCCTTTCCGATGTTCTTGCCGAGACCAAGCTCAGTGGAGTTGGCGTCGTAAGCGGTATAGCCGAAGTTGCCATCAAGGAGGAACGTGGGTGTCAGGACGTAGGTTGCGCCAACAGCCATGCTGCCGGTGGTGCCATATGTTGGGCCGGCTACGGACGCCGTGGAGAAGTAGGGCGCGCCTAGAAGTTCACCGAGAATGGGGCCGCTCTCGAACTCGTGATCCTGAATCCCGCCGCGTGCGAAGAGGGTCAGCTTGTTGGAGGCGTTCCAGTTGATCTTGCCATCGATCTTCTGGGAGTTGAAGCGGTAGGCTCCTGAACTGAACAGATTGTTGGTGAGGCCGGGGAGGTTGGTGTTCGGAAGCATGGCCTGCAGCTTGAGGGAGATGGGTTCCATGCGCGCCTGCGGGATGATCTTGTCGGGGAATGGCGTGCGGCCCGTTCCGTTGGCTGCTCCCGTGGCGGGATCGTACATCACCGAAGGGGAATCGGACATGTCGCCGCGGCGGATGGCGGCGGTGGGAATCGTGTCACGGCGGGAGGCATGCTGGCGGTCGTAGGTGCCTTCGTAGCTGCCGAAAAAGAACAGCTTGTTGCGGACGATGGGACCGCCCATCGTTGCGCCCATCTGGTTGAAGATGGCCTTGGGCTTGCGCTCGCCTTGCGGCAGGAAGAAAGGTTTGGCCTTGGTGGCGTTGTTGTTGTTGTACCAGAACGCGGAGCCGTGCAGCTCGTTGGTGCCGCTCTTGATCGACACGTTGATGGCCGCACCACCGGCGAGACCGGTTTCCGCATCGAACGAGTTGGTGGTAATGTTGACGTTCTCGATGGACTCGAGCGCGGGCGTATAGCCGGGCAGATGCGGCAGCCAGATCTGATTCACCCCCGCGCCTTCAATGCGCACGGCGTTGGATTGCCGCGACGTCCCATTGACGTTGTAGAGCGCGGCGCGCGAAGGATCGACGGATGGGCCATTGCCGTTGCGCGGATAGGTGAAGCCGGGAAGCACCTTGAACATGTGCGAGTAGTTGCGGCCGGGAGGCAGTGGGGCGTTGGCGAACTGGCGCGCGGAGAGCTCCGTGTGGACCTCGGCGCGATCGGTCTGGAGCGCCGCCGGCGCAGCTTCGACGCGGATGGACTCTGACACCGCGCCCACGTCCAACGATGCATCGACGCGGGCAACCGAGTTCGGGGAAACGGCAACCTCGCGAGTGGCGAAGGTGGTGAAGCCGGACTTGGTGACGGTGACTTCATAAGTGCCGCCGGGGAGCGTAGTGAATTGGAACTGCCCGGACTCATTGGTACGAGTCTGACGGGCGAAACCCGTGGCTGCTTCTTTTACGGATACAGTGGCATCGGGAACGGCGGCTCCAGTGGAGTCCTTGATGTTTCCGACGATGGAACCGTAGAGGACTTGGGCGTATGAGGGCGCGGCGGTGAGAACCAGCGCGAGCGTGGCGAGGGCAAACGAGATGTGCATGTCCGGACTCCTTTAGCGAGTGTGAACAGTATATTACAGTTTGGTTTCAAGGCCAATCGTTGGATTGAGAAACGCCACTTCACAAGAAGACCGGCAACTCGGTCAGGTCCTCGCGCGAATGTCCGATCCGGGGATTCACGGCGAGACGCTGGCATGCATCGAGCAGGCTCAGACGTACTTTTCGGGCTGCCTTGCTTGTCGGCGGCGATATAGGCCCAGATTTCCCGAATGTCGCGGGCAGCTTCCGGAGAAAGTCGGAACCTGTGCATGGTATGTGGCCAACGGAATGGTTAGCCTTCCATCAACGATTCTTCCTGCTCCAACTGGGCGAAGAACTCGTCTCCGTCAGTCCCTTCGCCTCGTTGCAGGGAGTCGAAACCGAGGGCAATCTTCTTGTGGAGGTCCTGGCGGCGAATCTGCACCATTTCATCGCGGTCGGCGAGGAGACGTAGCGCATCGCTGACCACTTCGCTTGCGGAGTTGTAGCGGCCACTTTCCACCCGGTTGTGGACGAGTTGCTCCAATTCGTGCGGCAAGTGTACGTTCATACAGCCTCTCGCTCAGCCACGAGGATACCCCGCAGGGTGCAAACTGTCAATGTGCCGGGTTGGGGCGGGTTGGATGGGACTCCGTCAGCCCCACATCGACTGGCGGCCTCGCTCGGTGCAGAGGTCGAAATCGACGTAGTGCCGTCCTTCGGTATGCAAGGGGACATTCGCGCCGTACTGCCAGACAACCGTTTCGCAATGCACATCAGGGGGAGCGACTTCAGGCTGGAAGCTGGGCGGCGTGTAGTTCAGCGTGCTGAAATCATGGCCGACGTTGTTGAGGTAGGGCCGGTTCGACCAGACCTGCACAATGGCGTCGGGCGGCGCGGCGCGTGTAGGGGTGGGGTGGCCGGGCGCGCCGTAGTCGTGGGCCACCTGCTCGCTGCCTTGCCCGAGGCTGTCGCGAAAGCCTTCGGCGCGGCTCTGGCGAAGGCCTACGTTGCCGTAGATGCCTCCGAGCCCGGCGCGGCGAAGAGCGTGCATGGTCTCGAACCAGCCTCGGAACCAGGCGGCGTCGGCGCGCCAGCGTTCGATATCGGCGTAGATCTGCACGCTTGACGGGACTCCGAGCGTGGCGGCGATATCGGCGGCTGCTTCAGCAGCGCGGGCGCCGTTGCGATAGGCGGCCTGACCGACGAGGTCGGCTGCGTGCCGGTGGACCCCGTTGTAGACGAGAAGAACGCGGCAATTATGACGGTGTAGGTAATCGGCTTCGGTTTTGGTGAGGCAACTGGGATGCCGGTTGAGATAACGGCCCCAGAACGCGGGCTGGCGTCCGACACGCCGGGTAACGAATTCAAAGAAAGTCTGGCGGGGCGGGTCGCCGGCACGAATGAACTCCTGTTGGGTGCGGATGTTGTGATCGGCGTTCTCGACGCTGTCCACACCCCAATATGGCGGTCCAGCAGCGGACATATGTAGGCCTCCTGGTTAGAAAAGCACCGCCTCATGCTTAGCACGAATCGATTTCAATGGGAAGCCTGTGTTTCAACGGCGCCAGTTGATGCCGGACCAGGGGTCGGGGGCGGACGGCTGGCCTGGAAAGGCCAGCCGCGGCCAGGATTGGCCGCCCCACAAGACGGCGAATGTCCAAACTCCAGATGCCGGACCAGGGGGTCCGGCGCGGACGCGAGCGTCCGCCCTACGAGACTATGCGAGGTCGAACTTTTCCGGGTGCATGGTGTCGTCGCTGCGGACGATCACCGGCTTGCGGAAGATCTCTTCGATCTCTTCGAGGAACGAGTTGTCACGCGATTTGAGCGAGACGGCGACGCTGGGATTGACGCGGAGCATCACATCCTTGCCCTCGACAACATTGGCGAGCTTTTGCGCCTCGATGAGGATTTCGCCGATCACGGTCTGGACGCTCTTGGTGTATCCCGAACCTTCGCAGGTGGGGCAGGGCGAGCAGAGCGTACGTTCGAGACTCTGCTTGACGCGCTTGCGGGTGATGGCGACCAAGCCGAAATCATTGAACTGGAGAATCTTGTTAGGGGCGCGGTCGGCGCGCATGGATTCTTCAAGGGCAATCATCACCTTCTGGCGGTTCTTGCGCTCGTCCATGTCGATGAAGTCGACGACGATGATGCCGCCGAGGTCGCGCAGGCGGATCTGGCGCACAATCTCCTTGACGGCGTCGGTGTTGGTCTTGACGATGGTGTCTTCCAGGCGGTTCGACTTACCGACGAACTTGCCCGTGTTGACGTCGATGGCCACGAGTGCTTCCGTCTGATTGATGACGATGTAGCCACCGGTCTTGAGCCAGACCTTGGGACGGAGGGCCTTTTCGAGTTCGGCGGTAATGTTGAAGGAATCGAAGATGGGGATGGTGCGCGTGTAGAGCTTCACGCGGCTGACCATTTGCGGCTGCATGCGGCCGACAAAGCGGACGACACCTTCGTAGAGCTCCTCGTTATCGACCCAGATGGCTTTGAAGTTGTCGGTGAGCTGATCGCGCAGGAGGCGCTGCACGACTTCGACATCGTGGTAGAGCAGGGCAGGCGATCTGGACTTGTCGGCTTTGGCCTTGATTTCCTGCCAGAGAGTGGAGAGATATTGAATGTCAGCGGCGATCTGTTCTTCAGTCTTGCCTTCGCCGGCGGTGCGAATGATGAAGCCGCCCGGGATGCCTTCGCGGTGTTTCTGGAGGATCTTACGGAGGCGTTGGCGTTCGTCGTCGGTGGAGATTTTGCGGGAGACGCCGAGGTGTTCGACGGTGGGCATGTAGACGCAGTAACGGCCGGGGAGGGCGATGTGGGAAGTGATGCGGGCGCCTTTTTGGCCCATCGGCTCCTTGGCGATCTGGACGACGATTTCCTGACCTTCTTTGAGAAGCTCAGTGATGGAAGGGGGACGTTCGCGTTCACGGGATTCGCGGGATTCACGGCTGCGGCCATCGCCTCGACTCTCGCGGCCTTCGCGCGGCTCGCGTGCTTCGCGGCCACGGCCATCGCCACGTCCTTCGCGAGGCTCACGAGTTTCGCGGGCTTCCCGAGGCTCACGGGTCTCGCGGGCCTCCGCACCTTCGGCGCCTTCACGGGAGACAGTGCGGACATCGCCTTGACCGCCACGGCGGCGGCGCATGCGGCGGCCACGCATATAGCGCGAAGTCTGTTCGCGGTGACTGGACCCGATGGAGTCCATGGAAGCGAGAGGCGGTTCGATGCCGGGCTCTCCATCGCCCTGTGGTTCGGTGGAAAGCTCGCCGGCGGCTTCGGCGAGGATGGCGTCGGGCTCATCTGAGCCCTCGTCACCTACGTCTTCGCCGATCTCTTCGCCTGTTTCGTCGGCCATCTCGTCGCCTTCGACATCGGCGGCATCAGCGGCTTCGATGCCGGTATCGGCGTAGAGATCGGGTTCTTCCTCGCTATCGGCTTCCGAGTCGTCGCCGACCTCGGCTTGCGGTTCCGGTTCGGGGACGGCGATGGTGCCGATCTCGCCGCGCATAGCGAGTTCTTCGGCCTGTTCCTGAATATGATCCAACTGCACGTCCGTGAGTCCGGAGGAGCGTTCGTTGAGGATGTCGGCGGGATTGTCCTGAGCGATCTCCGTGGCGGCTGCCACTTCTTCGACTTCGGGCTCTTCAGAAGAGGCGGTTGGGACGGTGGTTTCGGCGATCTCATCGTCAGCCTCGCCGGTGGTGTCCTCCTCAGTGTCAAAATCGGAATCGGCTTCGGCGTCGGATTCGGGGGGCAGGACCGTGGCTGCTTCATCGCCGGCGGTTGGCGGGGCCGCGTCTTCGGCCGTGTCCTGTTCCGCGTCGTCAGGTTCGGTGCCATCCACCGGGCGGCGATACTTGCGGAGGGTTTCCCCTGGCAACAGTTCGAGGCCGCTGTCGGCGGCGGTTACCTCGATGGGTTCATCGGTTAGGGGTTGAGTGGGCTGGTCGTCGGCGGGACGAGCTTCGGCGTATTTGCTTTCGGGGAAGCCACGGCCACCGCGTCCACGGCGGCGGCGTCCACGGCGATTGCGATCCCCACCGCGGTCTCCACCACGGTCAGGGCCACGGTCGTCACGACCGCGGCGTTCGCCACGCGGATGGCGTCCGTCGCCCTGACGGGGGGCGCGGAGTTCGGCGGGAGCGGCCGCAACTGCGGGAGGGGCGGCAACCGCTTCTTCAGACGGGGCGGCTTCGACCGCGGGGGTACTGGCGGGAAGGGCCTGCGCGGGTGGCGGCAGTGTCCGTTCCTCAGCGCGTCCGCCCCGCTCTTCGCGTCCCCGTCCACGGCCGCGATCGTCGGGCAGTTTCTCGTATTCGTCGCTTTCCTCGAAGAAATCGGAGACATAGAGGAACGTATCGCGCTCCAGTCCGAGATCGACGAAAGCGGACTGCATTCCCGGGAGAACGCGAGTAACGCGTCCTTTATGAATACTGCCGGCGAGGGAGTACTCCTGGGATCGCTGATAGTAAATTTCGACCAACTGGTCGTCTTCCAGAACAGCCACTTTGGTTTCGTGGCGGTTGGCGGAGATCACCAACTCTTTAGTCATTCCATCCTCCTTGAGGAGGCTGGGCGCGGAGGGACCGCTCAGGCAGGGAACGAATTCCGTGGTGGCTCACAGACGCGATCAGACGACTGACTGCAAACCGGAACAGACCGGCGGGATGGAGCGTTGCGCACTTCCAGTGGCGGCTCAAACATCCAGCCAGCAAAAAACCTTTTCAAAAAATCCGTTTCCCAAACGCTCAAGCGAACCACCGTCCGGCGCTTGCCTCGCGCATTCTCAATCAATTCACAAAACGTCGTAATCGGACGTTGTTCACCAAACCCAACATCATGAACGTGGTCAGGATGTTGGAGCCGCCGTAGCTCATCAACGGCAGCGGAATACCGGTTACGGGCATGCGCCCTATCACCATGCCCACGTTCACCAGGACATGGAACAGAAGCATCATCCCAATCCCCATACAGATGTAGATGCCCGCCTTGTCGGGGGCCGCTTGCGCGTTCTGAACGATCTGCATGATCAAAAGCAAGTACAATCCCAAAACCACTAAAACACCAATAAAGCCGTGCTCTTCCGCATAGGCCGCCATGATGAAATCCGTGTGCGGCACGGGAAGAAACCGCAACTGCGTCTGGGAGCCTTTTGTTACACCCTTGCCGCTGACTCCACCGGACCCAACTGCGATCTTCGACTGAATCACCTGGTAGCCTGACCCCTTCGGATCCCGTTCCGGATCGACGAAGGTTGTCAGACGCGCCTTCTGATAATCCTTGAGATAAAAATACCATCCCGCGGGGACCATCATGAGCGCCACGGCCAGGATCGCGGCATAATACTGCCACCGCAGCCCGACCAGGTAGATTCCGGCAGCGAGGATCGGTAGGTACGTGAGAGACGTCCCTAGATCGGGCTGCTTCATCACCAGAAGCATCGGCACTCCGACGAGACCGCAGAGCTTGGCGAGATCGATCCACTCCACACGATCGTTGCGGACAGCCGACAGGTATCGGGCTACCAGTAATACTATCACCAGTTTAGCGAATTCGGACACCTGAAAATGCACTCCGCCGAAAACAGGGATCCAGCGGCGGGAATTGAAGATGGTGACGCCGAGGGCGAAGGTGACGAGAAGGAGGGCAAGTGTAACAGAATAAAAGAGCGGGACTTGGCCGAGGAGGGTGTGGTAGTCGATGTGGCTGATGACCCAGGCGAGGATGAGTCCGAGGACGATGCAGGCGATTTGCTTCATCCAGACGTTGCGCCAGACGGTGGAGTCGCGGGTGGCGCTGTAGATTTGGAGGACGCCGAGCGAGCAGAGGATGAGGGCGATGCCCCAGAGGGTCCAGTCGAATTCGCGCAGGGATCGCGGGCCGAGCATGCAGTCTTTTCATTTTAGCCACAGATGAACCCCACATGACCGGCCGCTTGGATCGGTCGCCCCGATGGAGTATGTTACAGGGTCGAATGCAGAGCCGGCGGCGAGGATCACGACGCGAGCGCGTGAGTGCTCCGGTAGCGCTTGATGAACTCCTCGATTGGTTCGGCAGTCGACGTTTCGTAAACGGATCCGCAGGCAACCGGTTTGGTGTTTTGTGACTTCTGGCACGGGGCTAGGCGTGCTTCTTGCGCCAGTTCTCCAACTCGCGAGTGAGCGCATCGCGCACGTTCACATAGCCCGGATTATCGTACTGATTCACCTTCTCGCGAGGATCGTCCTTGAGGTCAAAAAGCTCGTTCGGGCCCGCGCCTTCATTGCGGATGACTACTTTGTAGCGCGCGTCGCGCACCATCTGAGTATTCCGGAAATGCGCGAAAACCAGGTTTCGCCACACTTCCTTCCTGCCCAATTTGTTGGTGACTACGTTCAGATAGCTGCGTCCGCAAAGATTCCGCGACGGGGGTTCCACACCTGCCGCCTCGCATAGCGTCGGCATCATGTCGTAGAAGCTCACCATCTCCGGCCGGACGCTTTCCGGCGGAACCTTGCCAAGCCAGTTCCAGATCATCGGTACTTGCACCGACTCTTCATACATATTGATCGGATCGGAAGCGTGTCCTTTGCTCCAGAGCCCGTGCCGGCCGAGCAGGAAACCGTTGTCGCCGGTGAGAATAATCAGCGTATTGTCCCGGAGCTTCTTGTCGTTCAGCTTTTTCAGCAGCACCGGAATCTGATCGTCCAAGGCCGTGACGCTGGCCGCGTGTTTGCGGTTGTTGCCGACAATGTCCTTCAGATATTCCTTCTCACGAAGCGCATTGGGGGCGGCCGGCTCCCAACCGAACGTGTTGAAGCTGGTGTTTTTGTACATGTCGTAATAGCGCTGCGGATGGCCCTCATAGGGCACGTGCGGATTGGAATAGCCGATCGTCAAAAAGAACGGAGCAGCTCCGGACTGTTTGTCCAGGAACTCAACCGCGCGGTTGGTCATGAGCTCCGTCTTGTAGCCGGTTTCCTTGCGCGTGACGCCATTCAAGGCCATCTCCGGATTCTGATACGCACCCGTGAGCGTCGTATAGGTGTACGAGTACCCATGCCCGGGTTTGGCGTTATCGCCCATGTGCCACTTACCGACGTACCCGCATTGGTACCCCGCAGCGGCCAGCAGGTCGGAAATCATCACCTCGTTGGCGAATGAGGCAGGGGGCTCTTTCTGCCCCTGCGGAGGCTTCTCGATCGGATTCGCCGAAAGGAAATCGTGAATCCCATGCTGCATCGGCGTCCGCCCGGTGAACAGCGTCGCGCGGCTTGGAGAACAGATGGGTGTGCAGACAAAACTGTTCTGAAAACGCGTCCCTCCACGAGCCAGCAGATCGATGTTCGGAGTGCGGATTTCCTTGTTGCCGTAGCAGCCCAGCGCCCACGCTGGCAGGTCGTCTGCAAGGATCAGAAGGATGTTCGGACGAGCGGCCGCGGGCTCCCCCTTCTTACCTTGCGCGGACTTCTTGCTCTGCGCGTAGACAGGTGCCGCAGTTGCGGCGGCCAGGAATTGCCGCCGGTTCAGATGCTTGGACGGACGAATGTTCATTGCTCCAAATAGTTTAAATCTTCCGGAAGGGTGGCGGGCTTTTCAAAGATGCCCGGAGGGAAGAAAAAGAACAGGCTCGAATCCAAAGTGTTCGGGTCGGCGATCTCGCCCGTCTTGAAGAACTGCGCAATCTGCGACTGTGTGGCGTTCGCAATGGGACGGGCGAAGAGATTCAGAGTCGTCGACGACGCCCCGACGTACCAGGTGAGATATTCGTGCGGATCGGCGGGAAGCGGCGCGTGCTGCCGCGCCAGGTCATGCCGGTATAGCCATGTCGAATCCTGCATGCCCGCATTGCGCACCAGGGTGGATGCCGTGTTATTCGGGATCGTTTGATCCCCCTTTCCAAATAGCCAGAGAACCTTCTTCCCGGTTACTCCTGCAAGCGGCGACAGCTTCAAATGGCTGGCAAAGAGCGCCGGATCGCCTTCCGCCTGTATCCACTCCTGCATCTCGAAAGCGTTCTGAATGTCAATGGCCCCCGCTGTGGTGACGATCTTCGCCGGTTGATTCCGCAGAACGTAGCTCTCATCAAAATCCGAGCCGTTGTTCAATAACATCGGCCGGCGAAAAGACAAATTCAGCGCGCCCAAAGGACGGAAGGCCGGGCCCCAACGCTGGATATCAATCACAGGTCCGCCACCGGAGTTCAGTGCGGCTGCCTGCACGGTGCCATCCACCGCCAGCAGCATTGTTCCATACAACGAACCGAGCGACTGCCCCACATAGAAGATCTGTCCCGGATCGAGGTCAACAGTGCCGTCGCCATCGACATCAATGCCCGCCTTGATGACGCGCACGAGTTGGGCGAGGTCGACCGCGGTTTGCCGCAGACAATCGCGCAATCCAAATGGCGCCGAGAGAAGCGACATGCAGCCTTCGGAACTGTCGATCCGGCCGTCGGAATTCATGTCGATGCCCCGGCCTGGCATCATCACCTCCACTTCGCCTTTGGACGCCGTGCTGATCAACATGCGGCTGTTCGGCCCGAAGCCGTGCCCGACAGCGTTGATTGCGATGGTGGCGAGTCCACTCCTCGCCAAAGTAGCGCCCACCAGCGCGGGCCCGCCAAAGCGGCTGTCGCCCATGCCGTGGCCGTAGATCACCACTGGATAACCCGGTGACGGCTTCTCCACGTTCGGCAAATAGACGGCGTACTGAAGCTCCTCCTGCCGCACATCGGAAGGCAGGGGATCATTGGAGGCCACCGTGGGAATCACCCTGTCGGGGCCCATATGAACGTTGGATTGGAAGGTGCCGAAACCCAGCCCTTTGAGCCCCGATTGGATCAGTTCAATCGGAAGGACAATGTCCGTGAATGCCGTTGCGGAGGCACCGGTCTGAATCCGCCACGTCACCTTTCGCATGTCCTCCATCGTGAAGAAGCCCGCGCCTGTCACTGTGGGGGGAAGGTTGTTCAATTGGGCGAGGGCCTTCTCGAGCCAAGCCGTCACGCTCATGGTGCTGTAGACACTCGCTGCCGCCACCTTGCCGGTCACCGCCGCGTTCTTCACCGCGGCGCTCAACCCGGAGCAGTATTCATCCGAAGCGCCATTTGCGCAGTTGGTGTATGCGGGGTCCGCCTCCACCGCGTCGCCCGCCGTATCCTTCACCGCATCGGTCACCACAAGCAGATAGCGCCGGTGCTGATCCATCGGCCCGTCCGGCTTGCCGTAGGCGGTGTCTGTCGCTGGATCGTAGATAATCTGGTTGAGCTTCACGGTGTCGCCGGTCTTGTGAACCCCCACTTCGTCCGTGGTGAGATTGTCACTCGCCACCAACAGCACGCCGCCGGCGATGGTGTCCGGGTTGATCGGTCCGCTGAAGCGGATCCGAACGCGGCCCTGCGGATGGAACCCGTCAAAGCTCGACGCCAGCCACGCTTCCTGGCACGCGTTGGGAAGCGCGTTGCAGTCGCCCGGCGCGGGCATCCGCACCATGCGGGCTGTCTTGGTGTTGGTCGCCGGCGCCGTCAGATAGTCTGTTGGAAACGGTCCGACCTCCGGCTTGGACGGATCGAAGAGCACGCGCACTCCGGCGGCCCAAAGAGACGTGGAGGCCATCATGAGAGAGAAAAAGAGCGTTGAAAACCGCACGAAATTCCAATCTACCACGAGCTACTTTCTGCGGCCCATGATGTCGTAGAGGAGTTCATCATGAAGCTCAGCAACCTTGGTTCGAACCTTGGTGACGATACTACGTTCTTCAACACTGACTTCGTCCTCCAGGGTGCGCAGGCGCCGTAAAATTTCGCGCTCCTTCAACTCCGCCTTCTTGAAATGTTTCGGGCTCTTGCTCGGATTCTTTCCTGTCGCCCGCAAGGTGTCGTCGCAGAGTTGCACGGCTTCCTGCAGATCCGACAGGCTCTTCTGCATTTCTTCGATCTTGCCTTCCTGGTACTGCTTCCTCAGCACGTCGATCAGTGAGTTGGCGAACTCGAGGGCGGCCCAATAGCGCGCATCGGGCTGCGGATTGGCGCGAATCGTTGCCAGGTCCGCGGGAGGTTTCGCCTTCTTCGACTGCGCCGCGCACAGACTCGCGGCAGCGAACAAAAACATCCTCCGGCCAGTCATCGCTTGCTCAGTTCTTTCTGAATCACCCTGATTCGCTGGCGCGCCTTGAACTCCTCGTCGGGATTCTTGTTTACACTCAGCGCGAGGAATTTTTCGTAGCTCGGCAGCGCCTGCTTGTAGTCTTTCAGATGATCGAAACACAGCGCCCGGAAATACCAGTACGCGGTCGTCTCGCCGCCCAAAGCATGCGCGTTGTCCAGGGCCTTTATCGCTTGCGTATAGTTCTCCAGCAGGATCAACATGCCGGCCAGTTCGCTCCACGATTCCTTGGAGTCCTGTTTGAGCTGAGTTGCTTTGAAGAACTCCGCTGCCGCCGCCTGGAAGGAACGCTGATCGCGTAGTGCACGGCCATAATAAAGACGCAATTGCAGATCTTCCGGTTCCGCATTCACGGCCTGCTGGAGCAACGGCAGGGCCTTCTGCGCCTGCTTCGATCGCAGGTACGCGGTGGCGAGCGCGAGACGGTTGGCGTTGGTCGGCGAGGCCTGATAGGACTTCTCCAACTCGGGAATCGCCTCGAGTGCTTTGCCGCCTTCCAGCAGCAATTCGCCTAAGCGTTCGCGTGCCGCGGCGTCCTCGGGAAACTGGCGGTAGATCTCGACAGCTTTGTCCTGTTGCTTGGCCTGTTCCAGTAGCCCTGCCAGTTCCAGTAGCGCGCGGCGGAACTCCGGATCGGATTGCGCTGCCTGCCGATACAGCGGCTCTGCGTCGCCGAGGCGGTTCTGCTTCGCTAGCGCACGTGCCAAACCCACTTGCGCTTCCGCCGATGCGGGTTGCACCTCGAGCGCTTTGCGATAGGCCGTTTCCGCCCCGGCGGAATTGCCGATCGAGGCCAGCGCCTCGCCGTGGTAATAGTTTGGCCGGTACTCTTTCGGTTTCTGTTGTACCGCCGCCGTCAGCAGTTTCAATGCCTCATCGGCCGCCTTCTGCCGCAGCAGCAGGATGCCGAGGTTCAACTGCGCTTCATACAGATTAGGTTGAGCTTCGAGAACCTTGCGATAAGCCTGGACCGCCTCCGCATCCTTATTGAGGAGGCTCAGCGCCAGACCGAGATGAAAGCGCGAAGCCCAGTCTTTTGGATCGGCCGCCACAGCCTTCTGATACAACTCCGCCGCCAACGCGAAATTATTCGCCTCCAGGGCCTTGCGGCCTTCTGTAGCGGGACCGGATTGCAGCAGTGCGAGGAGAACCAGCGATGGCAGCAAGGCCATGCATAACAGTGTACCGTGTTACCCTGTGATTGCCGTGCTACCGAATCCTTCTCTACCCCCGGCCGCCTCTGATTGCATCACTCAATTCAAGGGTGGTCAACAGGCCCTACAGACACCCACGAAAATGATTCGCTCCGCCGATGGCAAGATGCGGCTGGACAGCGGGGATATGTCGGTGATCACCGATCCCACTGCCCGGACGACCATGATTCTCGATCACTTGAAAAAGGAAGCTCGCATCGGCCCGATGGATCCGCCGCTGCCCAAACCGCCGCTCCCCGGCATGCCGCAGATTCCTGCGATGCCGCAGCCTCCGCAGAATCCGATCAAGGTGGAGGACCTGGGCAAGAGCATGATCGACGGTATGGAAGTGATCGGGAAACGGTATACTCTGCCGCCTCCGCCCGCGCCGCCGCAGATGCCCGGCATGCCGCAAATGCCGCAGGTGCCCCAGAACACCATCTCCGAGGTCTGGACCAGCACACAACTCCAGATTCCCGTGCTCACAAAGACCACCGGCAGTTTCGGCGAACAGATCACCAAGTGCAAAGCCGCGGCCATTGGCGAGCCTGCGCCGGCCAACTTCCAGATCCCGCCGGGCTATAAAGTGATTCAGGTGACCGACCGGCCGGAAGTGCCCAAGGTGCCGGACATGACTAAGGCGCCGAAGGCGCCCAAACCGCCCAAGCTCGGTTTGTAGCGCTTTGCGGGTTTGCCATCGCGGTTATCCCAGCTAACGGCCGTTCCGGCTGGCACGCAAACCCCATTGCGAAGTGGGCTAGACTGAGGTGAGAACTCGATGTTCGACAAACAGCAGTTGCATCATCTGGTCGACCAGCTTCCGGAATCGGAATTGTCGGCAGCGGCGCGCTACCTCGAATTCCTGCTTTCGCACGAGGCCCCGGTCGATCCCGAAATGCTCGCCCGCATTGACCAGGCCCGCGCCCATCGCTCCCCAGGCATCTCGCACGATGAGGTACTGAGGGAGTTCGGGCTTTGAAGTTCTTCTGGGAACCTGCCGCCCGCGCCGACTTGCGACGTCTGGACCGAGATACAGCAATGAGGATTCTACTAGCCCTGACGCGCTATGGTGACACCGGCGAAGGCGACCTGCTGCGACTGACTGACCGCGAGGGGTTGTATCGGCTACGTGTTGGCAAATGGCGAGTGTTCCTCGATATTGATGTGCCTGGCACGGCGCGAATTCACGGCATCGACAACCGCGGTCAAGCTTACTGACTCCCGGCGGGTGTACTACCGTCTTGACCACGCAAACCGCAAGTCTGCAAAGCCCGACCGATCTCTGATGGAGTGAAGGTGCCTGCCGCCGGAGCGTTTCGGCGAACTGGAAGGGATTCAGAACGGGTGATCGGACACGTCGGCGCCTTGTGGCCTGAGATCCACGGATGAGAACACGGCAAACGGTTACCACAAAACGTGTCCAACTGGACAACAAGTGAGACCCGTCCTGGCCCCCGCGCCAGAGGGCCAGTCATGTGGGTTCCTCTGCGGCCCTCCCGTGAGCCCAAAGGGTTCCGAATCCCCTGATATAGTATTTCTAGATTCGCTGGGAAGTAAACCCTCGTCATCGAGTTGTGGATTGGGCGCCATATGAATGCTGACAGAGTCCGCAGTCTCTTCGTTTCTGTTCTCGATCTCGATGCCGGTGCGCGTTCCGTTCTGCTGCGAGAGCAATGCGTGTCCGAGGAGGAGCGCAAGGCCGTGTTGGAACTGCTGTCTTTCGACTGCGGCGACAACTCATGCGACACGCTCGGCCGTCCGATTTCCGAACTGCGCCATGAAGCGGGAATCGGACGCTTTGGTCCCTACGAAATCCAGGAGACCATTGGTCGCGGAGGCATGGGCGCCGTCTACCGCGCGGAACGGGTCGATGGCGAAGTCCGTCAGGTGGTCGCCATCAAACTCATCGAGAGGGAATGGCAGGACCAGAGAACACTGGACCGGTTCCGCCGCGAACGGCAGATACTATCGGGGTTGGCCCATCCCAATATCACGCGGTTGCTCGACACCGGCACGCGGGAGGACGGGCGTCCATACCTGGTGATGGAGTTTATCGAAGGCGAGCCGCTCGATGAGTATTGCCGCAAGCACGCCCTTAGCCTTCGGGACCGGTTGAGTGTGTTTCTCCCGATTTGCCGCGCTGTGGAGTATGCGCACTCGAAACTGGTGATCCACCGCGATCTCAAGCCGTCGAACGTTCTGGTGACCGCCGAAGGGGAACCAAAGCTGCTCGATTTCGGGATCGCGCGCGCGCTGGACGAAGCCGGAGCGGAATCCACCAACACACTTTTTCTGACTCCCCAGTATGCCAGCCCCGATCTGGCTCGCGGCGAACCGCCGTCGACTGCAATGGATATTTACGGTCTGGGCGCGGTGCTTTACTTCCTGCTCACCGAAAGCGCGCCGCATCGCGTCGAGGGACTCTCGCCGATCGAGTTGGTTCGGCACCTTTCGGACGCTGAACCGGCCGCTCCTTCGACGATTCGTTGGGAATTACGAGGGGATCTCGAGAACATCATCCGCAAGGCGATGCATCTCGATCCACACCGCAGGTATGGTTCGGCGCGCGAGTTGGCCGACGACATCGAGAGGTACCTGGCGCTCCGTCCCGTCCGCGCGACCCCGGATCGTCCGCTGTATCGTGCAGGCCGTTTCCTCGTCCGCCGGCGCTGGCTGATTACGGCTGCTTCAGTAGCGCTGGCCGCGGTAGCTGCGGGAACTTTGCTCGCCTGGACCGAGAGACGCCGTGCGGACGAAGAGGCGGCAATCGCCAGAGCTGTTTCCGAATTCCTACAGAAGGACCTGATCGGGCAGGCTGGTCTGCGCTCTCAGATCGAGCGGGGCGCGAAGGCGGACGCGGATCTGAAAGTGCGCACCATTCTCGATCGTGCCGCGGCTTCCGTGCCTGACAAATTTCTAGGAATGCCGAAGGTGGAAGCGGCCATCCGGATCGCGATCGGCGGGGCGTATCGGGATCTCGGGCTCGACGAAGATGCCCAAAAGCACTACCGGCGCGCTTTCGAACTTCGCGCCGCCGCTTCCGGCAAGGGATCCGCCGATACGCTCGAGGCGGCAAACCTGCTTGGCGAAACGCTAGCCGGCTTCGGGAAAACTCAGGAAGCCGAAGCAGTGTACCGCGAGATGCTGGCGTCGGCAAGCCGGTCGCGCGAAAGGCGGCTTGCCTCGGCTCAGGCTCGATACGGGATCGCAATGGCGGCTGCCGCGAAGAAACTGCAAACCGCGCTGCCGGCATTGAAGGAAGCGATTGGGGATTTGAAGTCGGTGCGAGGTTCAGAAGACGAGACGGTTCTCACCGGGCTCAACCAACTGGCAGTCCTTTACCTCGAGGCAGGCCAGGCGGACGAGGCGGAGAAGCTGTTTCGGGAGATCCTGGAAACGCGCAGCCGAATCCTGGGTCCGTTGCATCCCGATACCCTTGCCAGCATGAGTGAATTAGGGAACTTCTGTTTCCGCCGAACCCGTTTCGAGGAGGCCCGCGAATTGCTGCGGCGCTCGGCGGAAGGTATGGAGTCGGTGCTGGGGCCCGGTCACCCGGTCACACTAGCCATACTGAATAATCTGCCCAAGGTATACATCCACTGCGGAGACTATGCACAGGCAATTGCCATTCGATTGCGGATCCTGGAAGGCGAACGAAAGCTGCGCGGTCCGGACCATCCCGCTACCCTCGTGACAGCGGGGAACCTAGCGGGCGCCTATCGATCGAGCGGCAACTTCGCGGCAGCCGTCAAGTTGGGTGAAGATTCCCTGGAAGGGATGCGCCGGGTAATGGGACCTGAGAATCCGCAGACGCTTTTGATGATGCGAAATCTGGCAATCTCGTACCGCGAGGCGGGCAGGCTGGCCGATTCCGCCAGGCTGGCTGAAGCAGCGCTGCGGACGGGTCAACGGGTGATGGGGTTCCATGTCGATACCGCGTCATTCTTCAATGAACTCGCGCGCACCAAGAAGGAATTGGGCGATCTTCATGAGGCCGAGCGACTTTTTCGAGAGGCCCTTGGCATTCGAATGAAGTTCCTCGGACCGGCGAATCAGCACACTTTGACAACAAAGGACGGTCTGGCCACTGTTCTTCAAGCTGCCGGGCGTCACCGGGAGGCTGAGCTTCTCTTCAATGAGACCGTTGCAGCGCAGCGGAAATTGCTCGGCGAAAACCATGCCGCGACCCTTCAAACGATGAGCGGTCTTGCCGCCTTGTATCGGGCGCAAAACAGGCTGGCCGAATCAGCCGCGCTTCTGGGCGCCGTGCTCGACGCGCGGCGGAAGACGCTCGGATCGGAGCATCCCGATACTCTGCGCTCGATGCGAGACATGGCGGCTCTCTATCGCGATCAGAAGCGATTCACCGAAGCTCAGCCGCTGCTCGCATCTCTGCTGCGGACGGTCACTGCGATGGAAGCCAAGGGTGAGACCATTCGCGGACTCAGGACAGCGGATTTGCGCCAGGAACAGGCACGCGCCGGCCAGGCGAGTTCGGCGGGGCGATGAATCGGGACGTTACGGGTCTGCTCCGCCGGGCCAAAGGCGGGGATCGCGCCGCACTGGACGAACTGCTTCCCGCCATCTACAGCGAACTGCATCGCCTGGCGGTGCGGCAGCTTTCGAACGAGCGGCCGGGTCACACATTGCAGCCGACGGCATTGGTGAACGAGGCTTATATCCGGCTGTTCGGAGAACATTCGCCGGAGGTGCGCGACCGTGGTCACTTCATTGGCATCGCGGCGCGGGTGATGCGGCAGGTGCTGGTTGATTACGCAAGGACCCGCACTTCCAAGAAACGCTCGGGCGGCATCATGATATCGCTCGAAGAGCGCCACCAGACCATCGAAGATCCGGGTACGGATTTGCTGCTGATCGAAACGGCGCTGGAGCGGTTGGGCACCGAAGATCCCGCTCTTGTGCGGCTGATCGAAATGCGGTATTTCGCTGGGATGACAGCTCCCGAAATCGCCGAGGCAGACGGCGAGTCGGTGCATGTCGTCCGCCACAATCTGCGCTATGCCCAGGCCAGGCTGCGGCAGGACGTGAGTGGGGCCGGCGCCGGGCCAAGGTAGCCACCCTTTCAGTTTTCCAAGTTTCTTTGCGAAGTACGGGTTTGGTTTCCGCATTCCGTTTTGCAGAAATACGGAGGGCAGGATGAATCACCCGCACCTCCCGCCGGCGGTTGCCGCACGCTGTCAGGAGGAATCATGACGTCAATGTCACTCGCCAGAACGCTTTTTGTTGCCGGGATGCTCCCTTGCTGGGCGGTAGCGCAGGACGCCGCCGTCATCGATTGTGATGCTGGAACAGGCTCCCTCGGAGCGCTGTTCCGCGTGAATCTGGCGACAGGCGCTCGAACACTTGTGAGCGACTTCGGCAACCCGTCGCAAGGGCCAACCGGAGTGCATCCCTGGTCACTCGCAGTCACATCCCGCGGATTAGCTGTTATTGATCCGAGGGCCGGGTCGCCGTGTGCCGTCCTCGGTTGTGGTGCAGTCTTTCTGGTGGACCCTGCAACCGGAATTCGCACCCTTCTGAGCGATTTTGGTAACGCTGCGCAGGGCCCGACCAGCATCGGGAACCTGGCGTTGTATGGCATTGCGGCTGACGCGAACGGAGATTTGCTCGTGACTGACCGCACGTCCGGGGGTTCCGGCCGAGGCCTGTTGTTCCGTGTTTCATTGGCGAATGGAACGAGAACCGTAGTAAGCAACTTCGCAGATCCAGCGCAGGGTCCGCTTGGAGGAGAGCCGTCAGGCGTCGCCGTGGAATCTTCGGGATCGATCCTTGTCGCCGATGCCAACACAGGTTCATTTCCGAGCGGAGCGGTCTTCCGGATTAATCAAACCACCGGGCAACGTACGATCGTGAGCGATTTCGCAAATGCGGCGCAAGGGCCGCTTGGCGGTCTTCCGGTGGATGTACATCCCACCGGCGGCGTGCTCTGGGTAGCGGATCAATTCATGCGGTCCGATCCCCGGGCGCCCGGCAACGGGCAACTCTTTCGGGTCGACGCCGGTACGGGTGCGCGAACACTCGTGAGCGACTTCTCAACCGCAGCTCAGGGTCCCCTTGGTTTCAACCTGAACGATGTGAAAACCGATTCGACAGGCCCTTTGCTGGTGATGGACTTTGATGCCGGCACAAATTCAGCAGGCGCGCTATTTACGGTTGATCCGGTCACGGGTGCGCGAAGCTACTTGAGTGATTTCGGAAACGGGGCGCAAGGCCCGCTTGGTGTCGAACCGAGCGGTTTTGTATTGCTTGCGCCCCCTCCGCCTCCAACCAATACATTGACAGTGGTCCTCCAGGGCGATGGCGTTGGGCTGGTTTACAGCAATCCGCCCGGCATCAATTGCGGCAACGACTGCACGGAGAATTACCCTCCGTCACTGGTTGTCCAAATGACGGCGGTGACGGGCCCCAACACCAGATTTACCGGATGGGGAGGGCACCCCGACTGCGGCGACGGCATTGTGCAGATGAATCTGGCTCAAACCTGCGTTGCTACCTTCGTGCAGCATGGTGGAAAGATCATACTCGCGCCGGATCTCTCGCAACGATACGAAAGTCCGGACGTAGTGCAGTTAGGGACTCTGGCTGACCCTGGTCCCTATCGAATAAACACTCACTTTGATAACTACGGTCCCGTGGCAGCAGGACCGTCACTCACGCGGGTGTATCTGTCAGCCGATCGGAAAGTTAGTGCAGACGACATCCTTATAGCGGAGAAGGTGATGCCGGCTCTGCCTGCGGGTCCATCGGGAACCTATCAAGTACTTGCCGATAGAGTGCTCAAGGGATTAGAGGGAACGTACTACGTGATCCTTGTCTTCGATGCGTTGAATCAAGTGGCAGAGTCTGACGAGAAGAACAACGTCTTCATCAACCGGTATGACTTCCCGTGCCACGCTGGGATCAGTCTTTTCTCGTCCATCTGTCCGCCGAAATGAGACGACTCCACTCTCATCGCCGCCGTCCGAACAGGTAAACTTCGTTCCAATAGCGCGCCGAGGAGTCGTGCACGAGTGGCCATCCCACCAGCCATCCGAAAAGGCTGCAAGCTACCGGCGTTGTATGCAGGCAGGCGCCGTAGCCATCACCAAGGCCAGCATTCCCGCGCCGAATGGCGTGATCAACGGCTGCTACATGAAGAGCGGCGGAGCGCTGCAGTACTGGGCTTATGGAGTGCGACGCGGCGCGTTGGAGCGGGTCGGTGTATTTCAATCTGCGACTGGGAGATAGATGTAAGTCCTCAATTCCGCGGGCGGAGTGGTTTCGGGATCATTCAGATACTCCTCCCACATGGGCATATAGCGTATCCAATCCGCTTCGGATTCCATGCATCCTTTTTCCTTCATGAACTCGGTGATGTGGCCGTAGGTCTGCGCGAGTTCCGGATAGGGGCCATGGTGTGTGAAGCGATAGGCCTTGGTGGCCGGGAGTTCTTCAACGCGAATCGAAGAGTCACCCACGGCGGTTTCCGGTCCGGCGGCCACTGGTATCGCAACAGTGAAGGCGACCTCAGCGCCGTAGGCGGTGTAGATGGCGCGTGGCTGCCCAATCACCATAAGGTTGTGGCGGAGGACAAAGCCCATCAGCGATTCAAAGGCGGTGTGCATGGCGGCGCCGATCGAGGCGGGATCCGGTCCGGACTGGCTGGGCAACCGGGCCGCGAGGATGGGCGCGACCTGGACTTCTGCGAATTCGAGATTCGCCGCGGTTAGCATAAACGGACCTCCTTGTGCCGAATAGACTAGCTCGTTCGGATGGCGAAGGGAAGCATGGGTGTGCGACATGCATGAACTAGAGCGTCAGAGGTGCATGCGGATGATGCTGACCACTCCCCGCGACGGATTTGCAACTTGACTCATGCTCAGTTGTCTGTATAATAAGACTACTTAGTATGTCCAAAACCGACTCACTCCAGGGCTCCATCGATCTCATCGTCCTCAAGATCCTCTCCCGGCGACCCGGTCTCCACGGCTACGCCATCATGACCGCCATCGAGGAGATGTCCGGCGAGGTCCTCCGTATAGAAGAAGGTTCGCTCTACCCGGCTCTGCGCCGGATGGAAGAAGCCGGTTGGCTGCATGCCAAATGGATCACCAAGGAGAATGGCCGCCGCGCCCGCATCTACGAACTGAGAACGGAAGGCCGCAAGCAACTGGCCTCGGAAGAGTCGCGCTGGAAGCAAGTAACCACGGCCGTCAATCAGATCCTCAAGCTCGCATAGGAAAGGACACGACATGTCGCTCTGGTCACGAATCGCCAACGTGTTCCGCCAGGACCGCCTCAACGCCGACCTCGACGAAGAGATGCAATCGCACGTGGAAGAGGCTTCCGACCGTGGCCGCAACCTCTCTGAGGCGCGCAAGGCGTTTGGCTCCGCCCTCCATCACCGCGAAGAGAGCCGCGATGCGACACTGTATGCCTGGCTCGACTCATTGCGGTCGGATACGATCTTCGGCTGGCGGCAGCTATTGAAGAACAAGGCTGCTTCCGGAGCGGCGATCGTATCTCTGGCTCTCGCCATCGGGTCGTGTACGTCGGCATTCCGCCTGATTGATGCGGTGCTTCTGCGTCCGCTTCCGGTGTCCGATCCTGATCAACTGCGATTGCTTACCTATACGTACCAGGACGAGAAGGGCAAGCCCGGCACCGGGGAACACTACGACTATCCGTTCTTCCGTCTGCTGCGAACCGCCGTGCGGGAGGATGCGGAAGTCATCGCCATCTCGGGCGCCAGCAACATCGACATTACCTACGGTTCCGATCAGGAAATGGAGAAGGCCTACCGGCAATATGTTTCCGGATGGATATTCCCATCGTTCGGATTAAAGCCCGCGCTGGGCCGTCTGCTGATGCCCTCCGATGATGTGAAGCCTGGTGGGCACGCCTATGCAGTGCTGTCCCATGACTATTGGACGAGGCGCTTCGGGCAGGACCCCAAAGTGGTTGGCCGCTCATTGCACATCGGCGACACTGTGTACGAGATTGTTGGGGTTTGCGAACCCGGATTCACTGGCACAGAAACCGGAACCATGACGGACCTCTTTGTTCCGACCATGATGAATGCCCGTGCCATCGACAACTCGGGTTGGGCCTGGTTTCGCACGTGGGTGAGAATGAAGCCGGGAGCAAGCGAGCAGGTGGCGTTGCAGAAGATGCAGGCGGCGTTTTCCGCCCACCGGCGAGAGAGAGCGAAATCGTGGAGCGCCGAGATTTTCAAACAGCGGCGCGGGGAGGAATACATCAACACTCCGCTGCAAATGGAGACCGCGGCGGCCGGTGTTTCGGGCATGCAACGGGGCTATCGCCGTGCGCTGTTGATACTTGGTGTGATCGCCGCCCTGGTGCTGCTGATTGCCTGCGCGAACGTGGCGAATCTGATGGCCGCCCAGACTGCCTCCCGTGCCCGCGAAATGGCGTTGCGCGTATCCATTGGCGCCGGGCGCTCGCGGCTGGTGCAACTGGTGCTGGTGGAGGGCGCTCTGGTTGCCTTGTTCGCGACCGTGCTCGGCGGGTTGTTTGCGTGGCGCGCGGCGCCTCTTGTGGTGGGCATGATCAACCCTCCGGATAATCCGGCGCGGCTGGCGCTTCCGGCGGATTGGCGCGTGCTCGGCTTCTCAGTGGCGCTTGCCTGCGCAGTCACGTTCCTTTTCGGGCTGGCGCCGGCTCTTCGGGCATCCGGTGTCAAGCCGATGGCCACTCTGCGCGGCGGCGAGGACCCGCATTCCAGGCGGCGGCTTATCCATGGGTTGATCGCCGCTCAAGTCGCCTTTTGCTTCCTCGTCCATTTCGTCGCAGGCTTGTTTGTCGCCACTTTCGACCGCCTGTCGCATCAACCCACCGGTTTCACCTCCGAACGGTTGCTGGCGCTCGAAACCGTCGGCAAGAATGGCCAGCCGGCAGAGCGATGGGACCAGGTGGCGGCGCATCTGCGCCAGTTGCCTGGCGTGGAATCGGTTGCACTTTGCAGTTGGGCTTTGATGAGCGGTAACGGCTGGACTAGCACAGTTTGGATCAACGGCCAGATTGCCGATGAGCCCGAGCCCTATTTTTTGAATGTTAGTCCAGGCTGGCTCGACACGATGCGCATTCCCCTTCGAGCGGGCCGCGATTTCCGTCCCGAAGACACCTATGGCGTAGCGGTGGTGAACGAGGCGTTTGCCAAACGGTTCTTCGGCGGTGAAAACCCGGTGGGAAAGAGCTTCCAGACCGACGTGCGGCGGAAGCGGGTGCCGGTGGAAATCATTGGCGTCGCCGCTGACGCTCGCTATCGCAATATGCGCGATCCCATCCGTCCCACAGTGTACGTGCCATTTCGGGCGAGCGATCCGAAGGATTGGGGCACCCTGATGGTCCGCTCGGCGGGCGGAAATCCTCTGGTTCTGGCGCCTCTGCTGCGCAAGGAAGTCGCGCGTGCCCGGCCGGAGTTCCGTGTGACCAACGTGAACACCCAGGTGGAACTCGTCGCACGCCATACCATTCGCGAGCGGTTGCTGGCGCTGCTGAGTCTGTTCTTCTCCTCCACTGCGTTGGTGCTTGCCGCCGTCGGATTGTATGGCGTGTTGACGTATTCCGTTCTCCAGCGCCGGCGCGAAATCGGGATCCGGATGGCGCTGGGCGCACCCGCGGGGGACGTGGTCCGCAGCGTGACCCGTGAGATCTTCGCAATGCTACTGATTGGCGCAGCCACCGGCCTCGTTGCGGGGGTGGCTTCGGAACAATATGTGGAGTCGCTGCTCTTTGCTGTTCGCGTCACGGACCCGTCAATGCTTCTGGTACCAGTGATCACCATCTTCGGAGCCGCACTGCTGGCGGCGCTGCCGCCCGTGATTCGTGCTGTCCGGCTGGATCCCGCGCAGACGCTGCGGGCGGAATAACTTACAGCTCCGAGATTCGTACCAATTGCTTGCCCCTGTTGCCCCCGCGCAGCATGGAAAAGAAGGCCCGCGGGGCGTTCTCGATGCCCTCGGCGATATCCTCGCGGTACTTCAACTGGCCGCTTTTCACCCACTCGGTGAGGTCGCGCAACCCCATTCCGATGAGGCTGGCGAACTGGAACACCAGGAATCCCTCCACCTTTGCCTGTTTCACCAGAATCTGCTGGAGCAGGCGTGGACCCATGTCGGGTTTTTCCAGATTGTAGAGCGCAATCTGCCCGCAGATTCCAATGCGGGCGCGCGAGTTGATCAAGGAAAACACCGCGTCGGTGATCGGGCCGCCGACGTTGTCAAAATACACGTCGATTCCATTGGGGCACCGCGCCTTCAGTGCCGCCCGGTAGTCCGTCTCGGTCTTGTAATTGAATGCCGCGTCATAGCCCAGTTCGTTCTTGATCCACTGCACCTTCTCGTCGTCGCCGGCGATCCCCACCGCGCGGCAACCTTTGATCTTCGCGATCTGCCCAACGTATGACCCCACCGCGCCCGCCGCGCCCGACACCACCACGGTCTCTCCCGCTTTTGGTGTGCACACTTCCAGGAGCCCAAAATAGGCCGTCAGCCCAGGCATACCGAGCACGCCGAGCGACGTCGAAATCGGCGCAACGGACGGGTCCACCTTGCGCACGCCGGCGCCATTCGATACGGCATATTGCTGCCAGCCGAATTGTCCTACCACATACTCGCCCGCCGCGTAACTTGCATGCCGGGACTCCAGCACCTTGCCAACAACACCGCCCGTCATCACGTCGCCGATCTTCACCGGATCGGCGTAGCTTCGTGCGGCGTTCATCCGCCCGCGCATATATGGATCGACGGAGAGGTAGCTCGCGCCTACCAGGAACTCTCCCTCGCCGGGCCGGGGAAGCGGCTTTTCCACCAACTGGAAGTTCGATTCCTCAGGGAAACCAGTGGGCCGCGAGGCCAGCAGAATCTGTTTGTTCATCTCTTGCGTCCTCCGAATAACGCCAGCTCGAAGATCTTGAAGTAGCAGTCGACATCGGCGAAGCCCAGCTCGCGCAGCCACGCCAACTGCGTCTCCAGCGGCGCGAGGATATTCGCCGCCTTGTCCGCACGGTTGTGATACGCCGTGGCAATGGCGTCTCGTGCTTCCGATGGCCGCGCCGCGTGCAGACAGTCGATGAAGAGTTCGTCGTGAAGGGCCTCCACGTGGGCCGACGCGGAAGACACATGCTCGAGATTAAGAAGCCAACCGCCGGGCGCAAGCAGTTCGAGCAATTCGCCATACAACGATCGCTTGCGCTCATCCGGCTGATGATGAATCGAGAAGCCGGAGACGATGGCGTCGAACGGCGCATGAGGCGCGACCGCTTGCGTCCAACTAGTCGGGCCGTAATCGACGCTCTGCACTTCCGCCTGAGGCAACCGCCGCCGCGCGGCAGCCACCATTTCCGGTGAGAAATCGAGACACACCGCCTGCGCCTGCGGATACTGTGACAGCACGGCAGCCGCCAGCACGCCATCACCACATCCCAAATCCAGAAAACGCTCTACCGGCCTCCCCGCGCGCAGCAGCCGCAGCATCACGTCGATCTGCTGCTGGGCCAGCGGAATCGCCGCCCGCGTGCCTTCCAGAAACCCTCGCGACACCTCTGCCGATTGCCAGATGCGCGCGTCCGTCATTGCTTCCCTCCGGGCGGCTGGCTGGCCAATTGGATCAGCGCTTCCAGCACCTTCGCTCGCTGTACATCGCTCGTCAACAGATACCGATGCTTGCCCACCGCGCTCGGAATCAGCGTCGTGCGGCCCTCTTCGTCCAACTCCACCGTGCCGCGCGCCGACATCGAAAAATAGCCGCGCTCGGGACGTACGGCGTAGAGCACCGAAGTGAGATCCCAAGTCGGCCGGTCATACGGCATCTTCATGTAATTGCGATACGCATCCGCGATGGGATGATTGGTCACGTATCCGTAATCCTCTTGAATGCTCCGGGCCGGATAGAGAATGTTCAGCCCGATCTCAAAGCCCGAAAACACAAACTCAGTCGGCCACTGGGAGTAGAGCTTCTTCGCCGCCGGGATGTCGATGCGGACGTTGTATTCCGGCTTGCCGCTGGGAAACTCGCCCGCCATGATGCTGAGCACTTTCACCTTGCGCCGGATGAGCTCGCGCGCTCCGGGACGGTCGAGCAGCCGTTCGAGGTTTGTCGAGAACCCGACCTGCACCACGGCCACGCTGCGGTCCGCCTGGTTGGCGAGGATCTGTTGAATCAAAGCGGCAGCCTCGGGTGCTTCGGCGCCATCCATCATTCGCCGCGGATACAACAGCTTCCCATCCGCTGCCTTCCGTTCGCTCGGCACCTTTGTATAAGGCGCGTCCTGCGGCGTCTTGCCGTTCTTCACCATGCCGATGGGGATGTTGCCGCGGCCGTAGAAGTGGTTTACCAGATCGACAAACGGCCCCGACCAGCGGTTATCCTTCGTAATCGTGACGGCGAGCAGTTTCGCTTCCCCGCGCGATTCCAGGGCGTGAATCACAGCCAGGGCAAGCGCATCGTCGATGTCGTTGCCCATGTCGGTATCGAAAATCAGGGGAACCGGAGGAGCGGCGGAGAGTGCCAGAGTGAGGGTACAAAAGCAGGCCAGTGAACGAACCATGAACCGATCGTATACGGGCAGGGGCAGGGAATTCAAATAGCGCCCAGTGAAAAAACTTCCGGCGCCCCCTGGGCAGATGCGCCGGAAGTCGCGGTCAATGCGCCGCGAAAAACAAGAGCTACCGTTTTCTCCGCAAAAGACCTAATCCAATGAGCACGCAACCGGTGAAAACCAGAGTCGTGGGCTCCGGCGTCGTCACATCCGGCGGTGGCGGCAATACATTACCGTCGGCAAAACCCGCGTAGTTCAAGCCATAGCTGTAGCTGCCGCGCTGCGCCACATCGAAGCGCAGTGTGTTGTCGCCGGCCTGCAGGAACGGTGCGATGTTCAACGTCACCGATGTGGAAGTCCGGCATCCAGGGGTATAGTCGGAGCAGATCCGGTAGCTGTTGTTGTCCACTGGAGCCTCCGGTTGCACCAGCACTCCGTTGATGTAGAGGGCCGCCGAATCATCCGCCATGTATGTCACCATCGCAGCGGACGGAATCCAAGGCAGCGTCAGTAGTTCAAAGAAAGACACCACCGTTCCGTTGGCAGGCATGAAATACCCGGGCATGTACTGGTTGCCCGTCTGTCCATAGCTCACCCATTCCGATCCGGCCAGTGCCGCGGCCCAGCCTGGGTCCTTCATGACGATCACGGTGTTCCCCATTGTGTTCGATTCGTTGGGATCCGTTGCCGTTCCTTGTGAGAAGAAGTTGATCGGGCTCGCGATAGCCGCCGTCGCCGCCGCAATGCCCAGAAACATGATGCGCAGATGCTTAGTCACGCTGTATACCTCGTGCTGTTCTGTTGGTCGCCGGAGCGGTCTTGAATAACTACGCTTCCGACACACTTATTGTGTCAGCGGAACAGTAGCAGGCACATCACGTTTTAGTACTGAAAAATGTAGTGGAAAGTAAGGAGTAGAACGAAAACGAAACGGTGGGATAGTGCCGGACGGGTTATAAGGAGGGTGCCTTTTCCCCTTGCCCGGTTTGCAGAAACGACACGAACTCCTTGGCGTCGCGGGTGAGCCGCGGAAACGTCGCAATCACTTTCTCGTCTCCATCCATCAGAGCGTAGAACGGCACCGCGATCGTGTTGAACTTGCTCTGCTGCAGGTCCTGTATCTTCTCCGCGGTCGCGTCGGCACCGTCGTTGTACAGTTCCACAAGCACGAACTTCTTCAGCTCCGCCATCACTTCCGGCTTCGGAAACATGTTCGATTTCATCCACTTACAGTTGGTGCAGGTGTGCCCGGTGAAGTTCACAAACAGCAGCTTGTTCTCCTGCTTGGCCTTGGCTAGAGCCTCCGGATACTGATCCTTCATCCATGTCAGCCTCTCTCCAGTGGCGCTGTTGGAATACGAGCCTTCCTGGGCCAGCGGCACATACGCGTCCAGTTCACCGAGCTTGCCGCCGAACATTCCGGGCAATAGGCTGATGGCAAAGATCAGGAATAATGCTGCGATTAGCGCACGGGATACACCCAGTTGCTGATCCGGTTTTATTCCCTCCATCCGGATGAAGCCGAACAGATACAGCCCCGGTAACGCGAAAAGCACTACCCAAGCCGCCAGAAAACGCTCGCGTGTCAGGAACCCCCACTGTAATACCTGGTCGATGTTACTCAGATACTTCAGCGAGATAGCCAGCAGGATGAACCCAAATACAGTTTTGACGCGGGGCAGCCAGCCTCCGCTGCGCGGCATCCGCGACATGGTGGAAGGAAAGAGTGCCAGCAGAAAGAATGGAGAGGCCAACCCCGAAGAGAATCCCAGCATGCCGATGGTGGGCTGTAGCTTGTCGCCCTGTACGGACGCGGCCAGCAGGCTCCCCACAAACGGACCCACGCAGGCAAAGGAGGTCAACGAAAACGTCAGTCCCATCAGCAGCGACCCAAGGTATCCGCCGCGTTCCGACATGCTGTTCATCTTCGTCAGCAGCCCCGATGGCAGCGTGATCTCAAATGCGCCCAGCAGGCTGAAGGAAAAAGCGGTGAACACTGCAAAGATGAACAGGTTCACCCACAAGTTCGCCCCCAGTTGCACCACTCCGAACGGCCCCATGATCGCTGTCGCCAGCAGGCCCAACGAAGTGAACAACAATACAATGCCGCCGGAGAACACCGCGGCCTGAATAATACTGTCCGCACGTCCGCCCGACTTCTGATTGAGAAAATAGGTCACGGTGAACGGGATCATCGGAAACACGCACGGTGTAAAGATGGAGGCCAGCCCCAGCCCAAAGGCGACAATGGCGAACTGGATGAGTTCGCCCGCGCCTTGCGGCTTGGCGGGGGCGGACGGTGGCGACGCCTTCCCGGCAGCAGGCGTTGCGGCGGGCTTCCCCTTCGATTCCGGGACCTTCGATTCCGGCACCACCGCGTAGCCAGCGGGCATCTCCCACTTCAGCTCGCTCGCCGAGGCCTTCACCTGCAGAGTCGCCGCAGCCGACTTCCGCACCGGAGGCAGACACTGCGTATCCGTGCATGCCTGATAGCGCACGTTAGCCGTCACTTCCACCGGCGACTCGGCAGCCCCCGGCGCCAGCGTCAGCCTCAGATAGAACACCGCCTGCTTATCGTAGGTCTCGGTGTCGATGCCGAAGTTGGGATCCAGTTTCCGCACCGGCTGCGGACGCAGCACTTCCACCTTGGCGATAGCCGGATTGTCGGCCACCCCCATCGAAGTAATGATCGGCCCCCCGGGCGGCGTAGTGGGCGAATACAGGTGCCACGGTTCCTGAATGGTCGCAGTGAGCTTGCCCACCGCGACCCCGCCGGGACGCGCGTCGGCCTGCAACATCTCCAACGTCCACGAAACGGGACTGATGCGTTTTGTTTGAGCGGACAGAGGGAGGCAGAGGAGTAGTGCCGGAAGCGATCGTGAGAGCAAACGTAATTTCATAGACGAAAGGGGGAGCCTCCCTTCATTGTATGACTTGAGCGGGCGCGGCTATTCCCCGGCAGCGGCGGCACCGCCAAAAGAAGAATGCCGAAGCTCTTCCTCGATGCGCGCGTTGATGCCGGAACTCGTAAATTCCGCGGCCACGCGAATCGCATTCTTGATGGCGTTCGCATTCGACCGTCCGTGCGAAATGATGCAGACGCCCTTCACTCCGAGCAGTGGCACGCCGCCGTATTCCGAATAATCCAGGCGCTTCTTGAAATCGGCGTACGCCGCTCGCGACAGCACATACCCAATCTGACGAGTGATGGTGGAGCGCAGCGACTCCTGCAGCATATGCTTGATCACATCCACCAGGCCTTCACTCACCTTCAACGCAACGTTGCCGATGAAGCCATCGCAGACGATGACATCCACGTTCCCCGTGAAAAGGTCGCGGCCTTCCACATTGCCGATGAAGTTCAACGGCAGCCCCTTCAGCAGGTGCGTTGCCGTGCGTGTCAGGTCGTTGCCCTTATGCTCCTCTTCGCCGATGGAGAGGATTCCGACCTTGGGCCGCGCGGTCCGGAAAATCACGCGGTAGTAAATCTCGCCCATGATTGCGAACTGCGCCAGCATGCGAGGTGTCGAATCGACATTGGCTCCGACATCCACCATGACGGCAGGTGCTCCCTTGAGCGTCGGGAAGATGGAAGCGAGAGCCGGACGTTCCACGCCAGGCAGCATCCCCTGCACCAGTTTGGCGGTCGCCATCGCAGCGCCGGTGTTGCCGGCCGATACCACGCCTTGCGCATGGCCATCGCGGACCATTCGCGAGGCTACGCGAATCGAGCTATCCTTCTTCGTCCGCATTGCCTTGGCAGCGCTGTCATCCATCGTGATAACTTCGCTGGCATGTTGAATGCGCACTGGCAGCGCTTTCCAATCGGAATCGTGGGCGTCCAACTCCTGGCGGATGACGTCCTCTTTGCCGACCAGAACCACTTCGACCGGGAGGCTCTTAACCGCGCGTATTGCCCCTTCGACTTCCGCCTTGGGCGCATGATCTCCGCCCATGGCGTCTACCGCAATGGTGACCATATGGAATGGGGGTCCTTAGGGCGTGTCGTGAGCACGCCGGGCAAGCTTACTGTTCGGCGACCTCGATGACTTCGCGGCCCTTGTAGACGCCGCAGTGCGGGCAAACACGGTGCGGCGCTTTCTTCTCACCGCACTTGGGGCATTCGGCCATCGCGGGAGCGGCAATGTGATCGTGGGCGCGGCGCTGGCTGGTGCGGCGCTTGGAGTGACGTCGTTTTGGATTCGGCATTTTCGATTCCTTGCTACAAATTCTTCAACACGGCCCACCGGTCGTCCGCGGGCTTCACCTCGCAGTGGCAGGCAGTCAAATTTCTATTCTGTCCGCAAACCGGACAAATCCCTTTGCATTCCGCCTGGCACAGCTTCTGCATCGGCATGGCGAGAATGACAAACTCACGGAGCACTTCTCCGAGTTCGATTCCGTCGCCCTCGTAGTAGCCGATTTCGGTCTCCCCTTCACCGAGCTCGACTTCTTCCTGTTCCACCGCGATCGACGCAGGCTCGTAGAACAAGTCGAAATCGGAGTCGATGTGGGACACCGCCGCTTCCAGACAACGGTCACACGGCGCAGTCATGGAGACGGCCAAATGACCCTTCACCCGGAGTTCGCCCAGCGTATGGCTCAACAACTCCACGCTGCCCCGCGTCCTCAAGTCCCCCTGCTGGTGCAGGTTCGGATCAAGGAAATCAATCTTACCGGGCGGAAAACTCGTATCGAACTCGACTTTCCGTAATTCCAGGTCTCTGACAGAAAAGAACACACAACTCTCCCTGGCCCGGTAAGGCAGGCACAAAGAACTTAGTATAGCGTGTTTGCAGGGGCGGGATCAAAATTCGTGAGCCTCAAGTCAGGCTGATGCGCTTGCGCTAGACTAGGACCATGGCGGAGCCGGAGATCCAAATTGTATCCAATGAAGCAGGAGAGCCGACTGCTGTGATTGTCCCTATCGAGTTGTGGCGCGAGATCTCTTCCGAAAGAGAGACGGCGCATTTGCTGAAGTCACCGGCCATGAAAGAGCGGTTGTTGTCCGCGCTTGCTCGGAAAGAGGGGATTCGCGCTAATAGCGATTCGGATCATTCGGGAGATTCAGCGGGATCCATTCCAGGGAATCGGCAAGCCTGAGCCTTTGAAGCACGAATTGACCGGCTGCTGGTCGAGAAGGCTGAACCAGGAACACCGGATTGTTTATGAAGTCATGCCGGACAGAATCCGAATAGTCTCCTGCCGATTCCACTATTGACTCAAATGGTAGAGCGTCCTGCGGTGCCGCAGCTTACCTCGCCACGGTGGGCCGTGCAAGGAGCGGTTATTTGCGGAGAGGCACGAGGGCCCGGATGCGCTCCTCGCGCAGGTAGAGACCGAGCCAGATGAGACACCCGACGGTGATCGGGATAGGGAAGAGCCCGTCGGAAGCGCGCACGTGTGTTGCGGTTGCGCCGCCGAGGTAGGCGGTGAGCAGGATTGCGCCGAGCATCGATGTTCTCGGGATGAGGTAGAGCAGTCCGCCGAGGAATGCAGCGATGCCGATGGGCACGAGGCTTTGCGGCGGATAACCGAATTTCTCGAAGCCGACTTTCATTTCGGGCGTTTGTAGAAACAGGGCGTTGATGCCGGCGAAGAGGAGCATGAGACCGGTGAGGGCGGTGAGAACGCGTCCGGTCCAGATGGTCGCTTTTGACATGGGTTAACGAGTTTTCCTTTTCTCGATCTCGGCGCGGAGGGCATCTTCCCGGGCAGCCACTTCAGGGCCGAAGTCAGCGGACTCTAGCCGTAAGCCGGCGATGAGCTCTTTGGTTTCGGCGAAGGGGCCGTCGACGACAGTGGGTTTCCGTGTAGGTCCGAATTTGACTTTGGCGCCTTTGGAGCTTGCCTGGAGTTCTTCGCCGGCGAGCATGACGGCGGCTTCGCTTTCGGGGCTCGCTTTCAAGATAAGCATGGATCGCATTGGTGTCGTTTCCTCTATGTGAGTTTCTTTCGGGCTCTACCTATACCTCAATTGGACGACGGAGAAATCGACAAGGACGCGAAGTTTTTTCAACCGATCCAGGCGAGGGTCGCTTCCCAGGAGCGGAGCCCGCTGGTGCCGCCGATGGATTGGACGTTGAGAGCGCCGACGGCGTTGGCGATGCGGGCGGCCTGGGGGAGGGGGCAGTTGCGTTGGAGGGCGGCGAGGAAGGCTCCCGCGAAGCAGTCGCCCGCACCGGTGGTGTCGATGGCTTGGACGGGGAACGCGGGGATATGCTGTTCGCCCTCGCTGGTGCAGATGGCGCAGCCGTTGGGTCCGAGTTTGAGGACGATGATGGAGGCACCACGATCGCGGAGGCGAGCGGCCACCGTTGTGGGGTCAGAGGAGCCGGTGAGTTTGTGGGCTTCGTCTTCGTTGCAAAAAAGGATTTGTGTGTGGGGCAGGCTGGGACCGAGGACGGTCATCCATTCGTCGAGGGCGTCCCACGCGGTGTCGAGCGACGTGGCGAGGCCAAGCTCGCGGGCCTGACGCAGGATAGAGGGCGCTTTGCCGCGGATGTTCTTCAACGCGAATGGATTGCCGATGTGGAGGCGGGTGCAGTCGGCGGCCATGGCGGAGGTGGGTTGGAAATCGCCGGAGAAGACGTCGCGGCTGACACCGGGGCGATGGAGGAAGGCGCGGGCACCATCGGAGCGGACGAGGGCGACGGTGGTGGCGGTGCCGGAAGAGAGGCGCTCGACGAGTGAGGTGTCCACACCACATTCGTGAAGGCGGGCGATGGCTGCATCGCCGAAGGGATCGTTGCCGACTGCGCCGATCAAGCGTGCGGGGACGCCAAGCATGGCGATAGCTGAGGAGGTGTTTGCACCGTTGCCGCCGAGAGATTGCGTGATGGAATCGACCCAACGAGTGCCGCCCCAGGTGATGTCCTCGACGGGCCGGGTGAGGATGTCGAGGACGATATTCCCGGTGACGAGGACGCCGTTCATTTATCCGATCCGGCGAGGTTGATGGATTCGAGGAAGGAGCGCTCGATGGGCCAGGCGCCTTTGATGTGGACGCCTTGTTGGGAGAATTCCCCGCGGGTGAGGACGCCGCTGAGATCGCGCGGATTGGGCGTCTGTTTTTCGCGAGCGAGCATGCGGTTGAGCACGGTGGTTGCGGCCTGGAGCTCGCGCACCGCTTGTTGTGCTTCCTGATCGTTGGGGGCGAGGGCGTCGAGGGTGGCTTGGAAACCGTTCTCTTTCGCGCCGATGGCGATGAAGGCGTGCGAGGCAGTGGAGATGGCGCTGAGGAACATCCGCGAGCCGTCGGGCATGGAGGCGGCGGTTTGCAGAGTGGCGTGCGGGAGCAGGAACCAGACCGGTTGCGGGGGCGGCTCGGGGGGCGGTGCGGTGGCGGGTTTGGTGAACAGGCGCTGGACGGCGTCGGGGTTGGCGCTGCTGGCGAGGGCGAGGATGCCGGAGCCGTTGCGGCGGAAACTGATTTTGCGGCCGGGCGTGGGGGAATCGAGCCGGCAGACTACGGAGCGGCAGTCGCCGCCGTGCGACTTTGCGTAGGCTTGAAGGCGCTTCCAATCGAAGCGGCCGACGACCCAGGCGTGGGTTTCGTTGTTGCCGACGGAGAGGTAGAGGTGATCGAGATGGCGCTGGTAGTTGAAGCCGGTTGACTGGACGAAGTCTCTGTAATCGGCCTCTTCGGCGACGCTGGGGACGGCTTTGATCAGGCCGGCTTTGCGAAGGGCGAGGCCGTCGATTGAGATGAGGACGCGGTCACCGAAGGGAAGATACTGGACGAGCCGGGCCGCCGGGACAGGCCGGCGGCTGACGATGATGAAGACTCCGGCGCAGACAACGAGGAGCGCGGCGAAGATGGCCGCGAAATGCCATGGTGGGCGCGGGTCCTTCATGCTATACCGTGGCGGGAGCGGGGCGGGACTCTTTCCAGAGTTTGACGTAGCCCTTGAGGCTGGCCATCATGCGCTCGAACTCATCAATGTGGAGTGACTGCGCGCCATCACTGACGGCCTTTTCGGGGCAGGGATGGACTTCGAGGATGAGGCCGTCGGCGCCGATGGCGACAGCGGCGCGGGAGAGCGCGGGGACGAGGCTCCGTTTGCCGGTGGCATGGCTCGGGTCGAGGACGACGGGGAGGTGAGTCATCTCCTGGAGCACCGGGACGGCGACGATGTCGCACGTGTTGCGGGTTGCGGTTTCGAAGGTGCGGATCCCGCGCTCGCAAAGGATGACCTGGGAGTTGCCGTGGGCGACGACGTATTCGGCGGACATGAGGAGCTCGCGGATGGTGGAGCTCATACCGCGCTTGAGCATGACGGGGCGCTGGCATCTGCCGAGGGTTTTGAGGAGCGCGAAGTTCTGCATGTTGCGCGCACCCACCTGCATGATGTCGGCGTATTCGGCGACGAGGTCGACGTCGCGGTCGGACATAATTTCGGTGATGATGGCGAGACCGGTGGCTTGTTTGGCTTTGCGAAGGAGTTTGAGACCTTCCTCTTCAAGGCCCTGGAAATCGTAGGGGGATGTGCGGGGTTTGAAGGCACCGCCGCGGAGGACTTTCGCGCCTGCTTTGACGACGGCGTGGGCGGATTCCATGATCTGCTTTTCGCTTTCGACCGAGCAGGGGCCGGCCATGACGATGAAGTCATCGCCGCCGATTTCGATGCCGCCGCCGTTGATGCGAATGACGGTTTTGGAGGTACGGAACTCCTTGCTGACGAATTTGTAAGGGGCGGAGATGCGGACGGCTTTCTCGACGCATGGCAAGGCTTCGAGGGATTCCAGGCAGGCGGTGACGTCGCCAACGCCGACGGCGCCAATGACGACACGCTCTTCGCCTTCGATGGCGTGGATTTTGTAGCCGAAGTCGAGGATACGGTCGCAGACAGACTGGATTTCCGCCTTAGTGGCGTAGCGCTTCATGGAGACGATCATGACAAGTTCCTTCCTGTGGGCCCGATAAAAGAGAAAGCCCACTCTTTGCGAGTGGGCTTGGTTCGAATACCGGAAATCTTAACGCTTGAAAACGCCGCCCACGGGATCCCGGTTCAGCACCAGAATCGAAAGCTAAAGCTGTAGGCGGAGTAAAGCATGAAGAAGCAATTATACGCGCAGGTGGGGCGGGAATGCAACTGCTCTGGTCCGCGCACGAGCACGAGTATCGTGTGGCGGGAGATTCACCTCGCCTTGAATGCTCTCCCAACCGTAGCCATCGCCAGGAACAGCCGGTTTGGGTGATCCAACAACGGTATGAATTCGTGATGTAGGTAGAAAGCGCGCGCTCTCTCATCCAGAGCATCGACGACGACCCCCACAGACGCTACTTCTGTTGTGTTGCGCCAGCTCCGGTGCAGGGCATCCGTCAAAAGGAAACGCCCAAGTTTCTGGCCCTGGTGCGCACTGCTAACGGCTAACCGGCCAAGGAGGGTCGCCGGAATTAGCGGATAGCGAGGGAGCCTTTTGCTGATCCCTTCCGGGAGGGCAGATAGGCGGATGCCATAGGCCGACAGAGTGTAGTAGCCGAGAATGGAACCGCCGGCATCGACCATGACGAACGGTGCGGCGACCTTCCGTTTCGAATCCTGACCAGCTTGATGATGCAGGTAATCGTCGAGTTCAGCGACGCCAGAGTGAAAAGCAGTGCGATCATGAGAGGGCCCTAGCGGCTCGATCCGATACTCAGAAACAGGCGGCACGTGCTAGCGCCTGGCGCGGTACTCGCGAACGGCGTGTCGCAGAACAGGACCGGGGCGAGGCGGGTTCAGGATGGCATTTGCAAATGCCTCTGTCTCCCGAGCCGTCAGGATCAACATGGCGCGCCTTTCAATCGTCCGTTCGGCGGCGGTTTCCGCGCTATGGAGGACAAAATCGGTCATCGTGCGCCCTTCCAAATCAGCCGCACGCTGAATTAGGAGCTTTTGCTCTTCATTCAGGCGGGCATCGAATCGGTATGTTTTCGCCGCCGGGACCGGTTTAGCCGGCCTTCGGCCTGTTTGTGCGTCCTGTCGCATCATTGGCTCTTGATCTATCGTACGGCAAATATCCGTACGGCGTCAAGTTCTTTGCTCATTGTTCGATCATGTGGATTTCGCTGTCGCGCTGATCGGAGCGTTCAAAGAGGAGCCACTTGTTGTCGGGGGAGACGTCGATGGGACCGAAGATGCGGGCGCGAGGGCCAAGGGCTTCCCGGACGCGGAAGCGTTTCCCGTCGGAGAGGCGAATGCGATCAATGGCGGGGAAGGGCATATTGCCCCGGACAGTGAAGAAAATATCGGGGCCGGCGAGGGTGAAGTCGGCGGGCTGCGCGTCGTCGGCGATGGGAATTTTGGTGCCATCGGCGAGGTTGCGTTTCCAGAGCACGCCGCCGCGGGTATAGAAGATCCACTCTCCGTCATGGGATTCCATGCTGAAGGCGCCACCATCCTGAGTGACCTGGACTTCAGGACCACCCTGAAACGGCACCTTCCACAATTGGGTCAAGGCTGTGCGGTTTGAGACGTAGTAAATCCACTTGCCGTCGCGGGTCCAGGAGGGGCGGTAATCATCGGCATCGGCGGTGGTCATGCGGCGGAGCGAACCGCCATCAGCGGCGATGACGTAGACATCGGCGTTGCCTCCGGGGCGCGAGTCGAAGGCGATCCATTTGCCGTCCGGGGACCAGCGCGGGGAGCCGGTCTGTCCGGGCATGCTGGTAAGACGCGAGGCGTTGGCGCCATCGGCGTCGCAGACCCAGATCTGCCAGCTTCCGTTGCGATCGGAGGTAAAGACGATGCGCTTGCCATCGGGCGAATACATCGGTTGTGCGGAGAGGCGCGTAGAGCGGATGAGCTTCTCTGGTTCGGAGTCGCGGTCAACGCCGACGCGCCAGATGTTCATGTTCTGGCGCGAGAGGACGTAGGTCATGCGCTTGCCATCGCGCGAAAGGGAGGGGGAATCGACGTCGGGTCCGGCGGCCTGGACCATGCGCGGTTGATCGCCACTCAGACCGGCCTGCCACAAAGCGAAGAGTCCGCCGCGGTTGGAGGAGAAGACGAAACCTTTGCCATCGGCCTTCCAGGTGAAGCCGGCAAGCCAGCGGCTGTCGCGGGTCACACGGCGCTCGTCGCCGCCCTGCACGGGGCGAATGTAGATGTCCTGGGAGAGGAAGCTCAAACCTTTTGCGTAGGCGATAAATCTGCCGTCGCGAGAGAAAGCGGGGTTGGCGAGGAAGGGACCGGTGGTGAGCCATTTCTTTCGCTCGCGGGTGCGGAGGTCGACGGTGTAGATGCAGATGGGTTCGTTTGGTGCGAAGCGGTCGGCGATGACGATGAAGTTGCCGTCCGGGCTCCAATCGAGGTTGCGGCCGCCAGCCTGTAGAGGCTTGGCGAAATGGTCGGCGATTTTCTGTTCGGCGCCTCCGAGGGCGGGAATCATGAAGTAACCGGACTCCTCGCTGTCGGAGCGGAGGAAGGCGAGATATTTGCCGTCGGGGGACCAGACGGGGTTCCCCTCTTCGCCGACGCCGCGGCTGACGCGGAGGGCGGAGCCGGAATCGACGAGCTTGACGAAAATAGATGGCCGGGTTTCTCCGGCGGCGGGGGCGCTGAAGGCGACGCGGTCGCCCATGGGAGAGATGACGGCGCTTTCCTTTAGGCGGTCGGAGGCTTCGACAGGGACGACGCGAACGTAGGGTTCCGACGAAGGCCAGAGCTTCCAGAGGACTCCGGCGAGGGCCATTAACAAGACGCCCGCGGCCAACCATGGCCAAGCCTGAAGTCCAGGCTTTCCCGAAGCCGGCGCCTGCCACCAAGAGGCGGGAGGGGCTTCGGCGGTCTGCGTGTTCTCACTGGAACGCTGGAGCAGGCGCAACTCCGCCTTCAGATCGAGGGCGGACTGATAGCGTAGGTCGCGGTCCTTTTCAATGGCGCGGCAGATAATGCGGTCCAGTTCTTTTGGCAGCGTGGGGCGCAGTTGCGAGGGCGGCTGGGGAGTTCCGGCCAAAACATTCTGGAAGGTTTGTGTTGGGGTGGGTCCGCTGAAGGGGGATACACCGGTGGCTAGTTCGTAGAGGACGATGCCGAGGGAAAAGGTGTCGCTGCGGCCATCAGGCTCATCACCGAGGATCTGTTCGGGGGACATGTAGGCCGGGGTGCCGGGCGCGTTATGGCGTTTGGTGAGGGTGATCTCGTGCGGAGCGTCGCCGGCGCTGGCAACACGTTTGGCCAAGCCGAAGTCGAGCACTTTCACTTGGCAGTCGGAGGTCCAAAATAAATTGGAGGGTTTGACGTCGCGATGGAGGAATCCGCGGGAGTGGGCCATGGCGAGTGCTTCCGCGGTTTGTATGCCGGCGCAGATGACGTCCTTGGTAGAGAAAGGACCGTTGGCCAGCTTCTGGCGAAGGGTTTCGCCATCAAGCAACTCCATGGTGAGGTAGGGACGGCTCTCCCATTCGCCAATGTCGTAGAGGCGGCAGATGTTGGGATGTTCGAGAGCGGAGGCGGCGCGGGCTTCGCGGCGGAATCGCTCGACATATTCTTTGTCGCCGGCGAATTCAGGGAGGAGGATTTTGAGGGCGACCTCGCGGCCGAGGCGTTCATCCTTGACGCGGTAGACCTCGCCCATTCCCCCCGCGCCGATGCGATTGACGATGAGGTAGGGGCCGATACGGCTGCCGTCCCTGGCCTGAGAAGTGGGTTCGGGGTTGAGGGTCCAGCGTCCGGGGTCGGTGTCGGCTTCGTCGTGAGCGTTCAGCAGCGCCTCCACCTGGCGGCGCAGCGCGGCATCGCCGGCGCAGGACTGTTGCAGGAACGCGGCGCGCTCGTTTTGCGGGAGGTCGAGAGCGGTGTGGAACAGCTCCGAAACCCTTGCCCACTGCTGCGCTGTCATGTCGGAAGCCAGTGTGATTCTCCTGAGGCTATCAATTTCTCCACGTTCCATTATCCAAAACGTACGGCGCTTTCGCGTATGGATTGCAGAGGAGAAACAAAAATAATGTCGAAGAGACTCCAATTGATCTTTCTTTGCCTGGGAATCGCGACCGGCCTGTCCGCCGGTTCCGGCGACGCTTTGCACAACGCTATCGTCCGCGGAGACAACGCCGCAGTCCAGAAGATGCTCGACGAGGGCGCGGACGCGTCGGCCGTGGATGAGGCGGGAACTCCGGCCATTATGAATGCTGTAGTGTACGGCAACGCGGCAATGGTGAAGGCGCTGATTGATCGTGGAGCGAAAGTGAAGGCCGCTAACGGAATGGGTGCGACCGCGTTGCTGTGGGGCGCGGGCGATGTGGAGAAGGCCCGGCTGTTGATTGCCGCCGGGGCCGATGTGAACGCGGCGTCGGGTACGGGGCGCACGCCGCTGCATGTGGCTGCGGCTGCTGCTGGTGGAGCGCCGATCGTGAAGATGCTGCTGGATGCGGGAGCGAAGGTGGACGTGAAGGACAGGCTCGATTCGATTCCGGCGGTGTGGGTTGGCGGCGGGAAAGGGACGCCTCTGCTGGACGCTTGCCGCGTGGGTGATCTGGCGAGTGTGAAGCTGCTTATCGGGGCCGGGGCGGATGTGAACGCGACCGACAGCCACAACGCGACGCCGCTGTCGGAGGCGGCGGTGAGCGGGCGGAAGGACATCGTGCGATTCCTGCTGGACAACAAGGCTTCAGTGAACGTATCGGTGGCGATGAACAAGATGCCGCTGTTGACGATGGCCGCGGTGCGCGGCGAGGAAGCAATCGTGCGGATGCTGGTGAAGGCGGGCGCGGCGGTGAACGCTCGCGATGCACGCGACAACACGCCGCTGATGTGGGCCGCGTATTCGGATTTTGACCGCTACTCCATCGTCGACTTTCTGCTGCAATCGGGAGCGGATGCGAAGGCAGTGAACAAGATGGGCGAATCGGCGTTGGATTGGGCGCTGCAGCGCGGTGAAACGCACACGGTTCGGTTGCTGCGCGGGGCCGGGAGCCCCAGCCGCAAGGTGGCCGCGCATCCAGCCATGGAACCGGCGGCGGCGGGTCTTTCGCTGTCGAAGACGTTCGATCTGTTCACGGCCGCCAGCGATGCCGGAATGAAGAAGACGGGATGCGCGTCGTGCCACAATCACATGCTGCCGTTGCAGGCCGCGGGGCTTGCCGCGGCGCGCGGCATCGACGTCAACGAGAAAGGCCGCGAACGCATGGCGAGCTACATCCTCGCGTTTGTGAAGCCCGCGATCCCCGTGTTGCTGGAGTCGAGCAATGTGCTGCCCGAGATGGGAGTGACATCGGGGTATCTGCTGGATGCCTTTGCCGCGAACAACTATCCGGCGGACAAGCTGACGGCAGCGGTTGTTCACATGACGATGCAGCAGCAGACAGCCGACGGCCGGTGGATCGCCTCGATTCCGCGCCCGCCGGTGATGAGCGGAGACATTCAGGCAACCGCCTACGCCATCCGTGCGCTGCGAGCTTACCCGCTCGCAGGCCGGATGCAGGAGATCAACCGCCGCGTTGCAATGGCTGCGCGGTGGTTGAAGAGCGCCACGCCGGTGACCACCGAGGATCATATGATGCGGCTGCTCGGTTTGAAGTGGGCCGGCGCGGAGGCGAAAGACGTGACGGCGGCGGCTAGCCAGTTGCTCTCGATGCAGCGCACCGATGGCGGTTGGGCGCAGTTGGCCGGTCTGGGGAGCGATCCGTACGCGACGGGCAAGGCGGTTTACGCGGTGCGGACGGCTCTCGGTGCGAAGGCGGATGCGGCGTCGATGCGGAAGGCTGCGATGTATCTGCGGAAGTCGAGGCTGGCGGATGGAAGCTGGTACGCGGCGACTCGCGCGTTTGCGTTGCAGCCGTTGGTGGACACCAACTTCCCGCACGGCCGCGATCAGTGGATGGCGATCTCGGCGTCGAGCTGGGCGGTGATGGGATTGCTGGCTTCCGAGTCGGAGCACTTCACGCTGCGGTAAAAGAGAGACAGGAGGGCGGGAGCGTGGAATCGTCGTTCGCTCCCGGTACACGGGCCAATCCAGGGAGCTGCGCGCGTCAGCAAGCGAGGGTGCGCGAATTGTAGTGCGCAGCTTTCCGCTGATGCCGGGGTGCTATCATAGGAGTTTTGATTCTTTCCGAAGAGAGGGTTCTCAATTGGCCGAAGATAAGCTCTATCAAGCCGAATACGTTGGCAGCGGCACTTTCATCATCAGCAAGCCCAAGCGCAACAAGCGCAAAACGCATGCGCAGCGGGTGAAGAACCCGAAACGCGGAATGCGCAAGTAAGCTCTAGCGGGTACTGCGGGCGTTCGAGCTGATGAACCGCAGATCCACGAAATCGCCGGGAACGCCGTTGTCCACCGGGTCGAACCGCAGCCCCGTGATGATTCCGCTCCACGAGGGATTCGCGGACAGATCCACCTCGTAAGTCCTCATCACCCCATCGTTGGTGGCCCCAATGCGAACACTTTGCGCCTCGCTGAACCCGCGCGAGGGCGTCGACCAGAACAACTGCGCCTGTGCCCTACTGGTGTGATACGCGGCCCGTATGTACAACTTCGGAACATCGGCGGCATTGAAGTGCAACGGCGGGCTTACCACATAAGGATCGGTCGAATCCACCGCAATCCGCAGATGTCCGCGCACGGGCATCCCGGTATCGGTGGCGTTGGTGTAGGAAAAGTGCTGGCGGTCGCGGTGAAAGACGAAATCGGGCGTCCTCGGAGGCCGGTGGGCATACACGTATTCCCGAATCTCCGCCAGTGACCCGACGATCAGTTTGTACTCATACGCGTAGCGGATGTTGTGATCGAGGATCTCGCGCTGCACCGGCGCAATGTAACCCGTCGCGTCGTCCTTGGCTCCACCGCTGCCTGGACGACCGTGGAATCCACCGAGGAAACGCATCACGCCGGCATGGAAGACGCCGAGCCCGAAACCCTGCTCATCCACCAGAGCCGCCCAATTCTCCGTAGCCTGCCAGGACGCCCAAGGCGGACTGGGATTTTGCACCACCTGCCGCAACGGCGCGCCAGTGAACGGGCGCTCGCCGTCGTAAGTGAACAAGCGGTGCCACGGGCCATTCGTATACACAGCGGGAAGCTCCTGATCGTAGGCGCGATATTGTGTGCGGTCCGGGCGCAGGTTGTTGAGCCGCGCCTTCACTGCGATCACACTTCCCTTCAGGGTGATCCACGTCTCGAATGTGCATTCGCACGGAACGTTGTTCAGTGCCCATTGCAAAGGGACGCTGCGCACATACAGCGACGTGCCGTCGTTACGATGCCGCAGAACACGCGAGGGGTTCTTGTAAACGTCGCCAGTGCTGATGGGATTCCATGGCCAGTTGGGCCAGGCGGGATGCGCCGTGCGATAGGGTGCAGGGCCGGAATAATAGGACTGCTGGATCTGACGCCCCAGGTCCGCGGAGTTGATCATGTTAGGACCGTCGCTGCGCGACACCCATGTAATCGACCCGCCCAGATCGAGATCGACGCCGATCTTCACCGTCCCATTGTCGATGGAGCTGAGCGTTTGCGCCAACAGCGTTTGCGCCAGCAGCGTTTGCGCCAGCAACGCGAGCGGCAGGAGCAGGACGGCCGTGCAGGCCTTTGCCATTGGATTAACGCTGTTCCGGAAGCTCGGCCGCGAGTTTCTCGCCCGCTCTTAGGCCCGATTGCACCGACACCTCTGTATTGCTGGCAAGACCCAACTCCACCGGCCGCTTTTCCCAGCCGCCAGCCGTCTCCACCAGGGCGTACGGTTTGTCGCCGCTGCGAAACACGCACTCGCGCGGCATCACAAGCGTATCGTCCTCAGCTTCCAGCAGTATGTCGGCATGAGCGGACAGGTTTGGAATCACCTTCTCGCTGGTCTTATCCAGCATCAGCCGGATAGGAATGTCGCGCCGGTAGCTTGGCCGGTAGCCCGATTTCGTCATCGCCCCAATCGAAACGACTTTCGCGGACAACTCCACTTCCGGATAGGCGTCCAGGTGGACGCGGGCCGTCTGGCCGGTCTTCACCTGCTCGCCATCCACCTGGCTGAGAGACGCGTCCACCACCAGTTTGGAATTATCGACGATCTCGGCGAAAGCGGAACCGGGACCAATCTGATCCCCTTCGGAAATCTCGACAAACTGGCTTCCGCGGTAGGTTTTCTGGAGAACTAATACCCCGTCCATGGATGCCTCGAAGGTCATCTGCTCGAGGTTCTTCTCTGCCTTCTCCAACTCGCGCTCGGCCTGGACGACTTCGATCTCGTAGCGGCGATTGGAAGCCTGTTCGCTTTCGATGACGAGCGGCATTTCCTTGAGTACCTGCTCATAGCGGGCTTTGGCTTCCTCCAGATCCATCGTCATACGAGCCACCTGCATGGCCGACCGCACCGGCGCCGTTTTGAGATTCAGCGCAGCCTTGTCCATGGAGCCCTTCACCGCACGAATACGCTGTTCGTAGTAGGCGCGCCGGACCGACAGGTTCGCCCGCAACCGATCGAGATTCAGTTGATGCTGGACGACATTCGCGCGGTAGTCCTCCAGCCGGAGCGCCATCAAGTGGCGGTCGAAGCGGGCGACAAGTTCACCCTTCTTCACCTTCTGCCCCGCTGGGCTTATCTTCTCCAGCAGGAGGCCAAAATCGTTTCCATGCGAGTGCCGGGATCCTTGCAGCCGCGGGGCAACCAGGTAGGAGAACTTGAGCGGCTGTGTCGAACCCGTGACGCGCAAAGTACGCTCGATGCGACCGGAACGTACTACACCTGTGCGCTTGGGGCTCCACGCAACCGCCTTTTCCCCACCCCTCTGCGTCAAGCTCCACACCCCTGCTGCGATAAGACCCAAAACGATAAGCAAGATCCAGTTTCTTCCATGACCTTCCGGTTGCGGTTCAACGAGAATCGGTTCAGGGGATGGACGAGGCGGAGGCGGGGGTGCCGGATTGTAGGCTACACTGCGCACAAGCTGGTGCAAGTTGATCTTCGCTCCTTCTGGTCCCCGATGTCGGAGACGACCCTTTACACTGCTTTACAAACTTCCAGGATACATGATCCAACACCTTACTCGCCGCAAGGTTGTGGTCATGCTCGCGGTAATTTCAGCAAGTGGAATGCCACTGCCCCAGCCTTCGCCAAGGCTAGGGCTGGCAAGCCTTGAACCGTGATATCGTAGCGGAATCATGCCCTCCCGCCGCGATTTCCTCTATGCCTCGGCAGGTCTCGCCCTGCAGGCGAATGCCCAGGTTGGACGGCCCGCACCCGCTACTGACAGGAAGCTCCGCCTGGCGGTCATTGGTGGTGGTTTCGGGGCGCAGTTCAGCTTTCATGAGCACCCCAACTGCGTGGTGGCCGCCGTTAGCGATTTACGCGCGGAGCGCCGGCGAGCGCTGCGTGATCAGTACCGCTGTGACAATATGTACGATTCCCTCGAGCAGTTGCTCGATAAAGAAAAACGATTGGACGCGGTGGCTCTGTTCACTCCCGCCACCCTTCACCACAAACATGTGTCGCTCTCCATGAATCGCGGCTTAAACGTCTACTGCGCGGTTCCTGCCTGCCACACGTTGGAGGAAGCTGAATCGCTAGCCGCACTGAAGAAGAGGACCGGACTTGGGTACATGCTCGGCGAGACCAGCTACTTCCGCCCCGGCTGCATCTACGCCCGGCAGTTGTTCCAATCCGGCGTGCTCGGCGAAGTCTACTACAGCGAGCTTGCCTATTACCACGACCGCGGCGATCTGCAGAGGCTGGTGGACGACAAGAAGTCCCGATTCTACGAACCCGGCGGCTCGCGCAGTTGGCGCTGGGGGTTCCCACCGCTCGGCTACCCCACGCACTCACTGGGCTTCCTCACCGGCGTGACGGGCGAGCGAATCACTTCGGTTTCCGCACTCGGCTGGGGCAGCCACCATCCCTTCCTCCACGACAACGTGTACAAGAACCCCTTTTGGAACGAGTCCGCGCTGATGGAGACTGATAAGGGCCACATGGCGCGATGCAATGTGTTTTGGCTGGTGGGGGAAGATGGCGAGCGCGCCCAGTGGTACAGCGACAAAGGCACGCTCTACATGGCCAATTCGGGTCTGCACCCGGATCTGTATCACGCGCGCGAAAAGAAGCCGCAGCCGGTGAAATACCCCGACTATTTGCAGGACCCCATGATTCCGCCCGCCATGCGGCACCCTTCCGGCCATGGCGGGAGCCACGTCTTCCTGAGCGCGGAGTTCATCAATTCTCTTCTGGAAAATCGCGAGCCGATGGTGGGGATGAAGGAAGGGCTGGCGATCACGGTGCCGGGGCTCGTGGGGCACGAATCGGCGTTGAAACGCGGCGAGCGATTGCGGGTGCCGGAGTTTTTGTAGGTTTTCTTTCCTAAACTAATGGCCTCACTACCAGAGGCGCGGGTTGAGGAAGGTTACGGGATAATATGTCGAGAGACCACCATTCCCAGAAATCCCATCGCCCATTGCACGCCAAGAATCACTGCAGACTGGGGTCTCCTCCGCTGCTCCGACCTCATACCCTTCTCCGATTCGAGATAAGGGGAGCGAGTTACCTTTCTTTGAGCGTAAAGACATGCTATCTTTACAGTGGAATTGCCAACCATGAGTTCTCACCTGATCAACGTACGGCTCGATTCCGAGCGTCTCCGCAAGGCACGGACGCTCCGTGAGCATGGTCTCAAGTTGTCCGACGTAGTACGTGAGGCCATTGACGAGCGATACCTTGGACTTCGTCCCGAACCCTCCACCGATGGGAAGACACTGATCGGGAGGATATTCGAGCTCTATCCGGATCCCGCTGATGTGCCTCCCCGTGACTATGATGTGCATGACCGGCACGCGGCGCGTCGCGCGATACTCCGCAAGATTCGCCCTGCCAGGTGATGCTCATGATACTAATTGATACAACTCCCCTTGTGGCTCTATGTGACGCCCGGGACGAGAAGCATCGCGTGGCAGTGAAACATCTCGACTCACTGATCCCTAACGAATTTGCTGTCTGCGAAGCGGTGCTGACGGAAGCGTGTTTTCATCTGGCTGAAAAGAGCCAGCGGCAGCGGCTTCATGCTTTGATAGATGATCTGCGGGTGCAGCCGGTTGCCATTGCGTACGAACGCACTTTTTGGCTGGATGTGTTCGAATGGCTTACCAAGTACGCAGACCAACAGCCTGATTGGGCGGATGGCTGTCTCGCGGTTCTCAGCGAGCGGCTCCGCAATGCAAAGGTTTGGACCTATGATCGCGAATTCCGGACGACATGGCGGCGGCCGAATGGAACAATCATCCCGCTGGCGGTCAGATCGGCTTAACGCGTCGAATTCCTCGACTCAGGGATGCGGATGCGCAGATAGGTGCTTGTCGCATCAATGGCGGAGACCCCTTGCCCGATATTGCCCGACCGGAAAAGCCGGTCCCTGGTAACGCGATGCCGTCGTCCACCAGCTCAGAAGTCGCGATATGTCCCTGCTGGTGAGCTCGTGCTAGAGTAGAATGAGCACAGAAAGTGAGGAGAGACTGAGTGGCACGAATTCAACCCGTCCTGACCCCGACGGAAATCACCCTGGTAGACCAGATGGCGGAGTTGACTGGCTCAAAGCGCACAGAAGTCATCAAAAGTGCGCTCACAGTCTATCATTGGTTCGTGCGACAGGCGATCACCGGTGGTCGCGTCGTGGCACGTAGGCCCACTGGGGAGGAGGTCACTCTGGAGACTGCGGAACTTGCGGTCCTTGAGGGAAAGGCTGCTCGCCTCAGCGCCGAGGAATTGGGGACTCTGGCCAAGCGGCTCGCGACAGCATCGAGCCCGGTAGAAGCGGCACACCTCAAGGAGCGTATCACGCGCGGCTTCTATGGGATCTAAGAATCGAATCAGGGTTCACTTGTGCCAAGAGTACGCCGCCAGAATGTTCCGCCCGCCTTATTTCAACACCTTCTCGACCGCATCCAGAGCAGGAAGATTCCCGCGTCGCAATTGGAACTGTTGGCGAAGTGGCTGGACGAGGAGCCAGAGGTGCCCGAAGGCATGTGGTACAGACGATTCCCTGCAATGACGGCCTGCGGTGAAGGCGAGTTAGTAAAGACCTTCCTACTGCCAGGTCAGGCACCCAAAGGCCAACGCCTGACCTAAAACAAATAAGTATGCCAGGGTTCCCACCGCGCATTACCCAAATTACCCAAAAACTCAACGATGATGGCGGCATCCATCCCGTCAGTCGAGTGGTCACCGAGTTCCGGCGTTCCCACGACAACACCCGACGCCTCCGGTTAGGGCTTCCGCTCACACTGCCGTCCGCTTCTTGCTTCTCACAAATCCGGCTGTGCTACGCTCTTACGGGTTCCCCACTAGATACTTTGTACAGGAGCACTGGACACCGCCAATGAGCGATCTCGTTCTTTACAGCACGCAGCAGGATGTTGCCGTTATTACCGTGAATAATCCGCCAGTGAATGCTCTCAGTCCGGGGGTGCCGGAAGGCATTGCAGAGGGGCTGGCGAAGGCCGCGGCGGACGAGACGGTGAAGGCTGTCGTGCTGATCGGCGGCGGGCGGTCGTTCATCGCGGGCGCGGATATCAAAGAGTTCGGCAAGGTCACCTCGGGCGAGAAGAAACGCGAGGGTGGGTTGCATCCGCTGTTGTACGCGCTCGAGGATTCGGTCAAGCCGGTCGTCGCGGCGATTCACGGGCAGGCGTTCGGTGGCGGGCTGGAAGTGGCGATGGCGTGCGCCTATCGCGTGGCGGTTGCGGCGGCGAATGTGGGACAGCCGGAAGTGAAGTTGGGGATCATTCCAGGGGCGGCGGGCACGCAGCGACTGCCGCGTCTGGTGGGTGTGGCGAAAGCCGTGGAGATGTGCCAGTTCGGCGATCCGGTGAAAGTGCCCGTGGCGGCGAAACTCGGTCTGATTGACCGGGTGATTGAGCGCGATCTGCTGGAAGGCGCGCTGGCGTACGCACGCGAGGTGGCGGCGGCACCGGTGATGAAGGTTCGGGAGCGCAATGAGAAGCTGGGCACTGCGGAAGAGAATGCCCCGATCTTTTCGGCGGCGCGCGAGGCGGCGAAGAAGCGGCAGCGGCAGTTGATGGCTCCGCTAGCGGCCATCGCTGCGGTGGAAGCGGCCACCACGATGCCGTTCGCCGAGGGGGTGAAGGAGGAAGCGCGGCTGTTTGCCGAGTGTCTGTTCTCCACGCAATCGAAGGCCATGATTCATGTGTTCTTTGGGGAGCGCACGGTTGCGAAGATCCCCAATGTGCCCAAGGAGACCGTGACGTATCCGATCAAACGCGCGGCGGTGATCGGCGCCGGGACCATGGGCGGCGGCATCGCGATGAACTACGCCAATGCAGGGATTCCCGTGCTGCTGAAAGAGACCTCGCAGGAGGCGCTCGATCGCGGCATGAAGACGATCTCCAGAAACTACGCGGGGTCGGTGGCGAAGAGGCGGTTCACCCAACAGGCGATGGATGAACGCATGGCGCGCATCACGCCGCAGCTTACTTACGATGGGTTCGATGAGGCCGATATCATCGTCGAGGCCGTGTTTGAAGGCATGGCGCTGAAGAAGGAGATCTTCGCGGCCCTGGATGGGATTGCGAAGTCCGATTGCATTCTGGCGTCGAACACGTCGACGTTGTCGATTGATGAGATTGCGTCGGCCACCAAGCGGCCACAGATGGTGATCGGGCATCATTTTTTCAGCCCGGCGAATGTGATGCGGCTGCTCGAGATCGTGCGCGGCAGAGAGACCAGCAAGGAAGTGATCGCCACGTCGATGGGGTTGGCGAAGGCGCTCGGCAAGATCGGCGTGCTGGTGGGCAACTGTCGCGGATTCGTGGGGAACCGGATGTTTGGACCGTATCGCAGAGAGGCGCAGTTCCTGGTGGAAGAGGGCGCGGCGATTGAGGCTGTCGATAAGGCGATGTACGACTTCGGAATGGCGATGGGACCGCTGCAGGTGGGCGATCTCGCGGGTCTCGATGTGGGGTGGCGGATTCGCAAGGAGTTCCAGCATCTCGAGGCCGCGGGCGTGCGTAAGCCGCTGCTGGAAGACCGGCTGTGCGAGATGGGCCGCTACGGTCAGAAGACGGGCGCGGGGTGGTACAAGTACGACGAGAACCGGCGGCCGAACCTGGATCCTGTGGTGGAGGATCTGATTGGACAGGTACGGGCCGCGGCAGGGATCACGCCGCGTGCGGTGGATGAGGCCGAGGTAACGGACCGGTTGCTATACGCGCTGGCCAATGAAGGCGCGCGCATTCTGGAAGAGGGGATGGCGCTGCGGTCAGTGGACATCGACATTATCTATCTGAACGGCTATGGATTCCCCGCGCATCGCGGTGGGCCGATGTTCTACGCCGATACGGTGGGGTTGGACAAAGTGCTGGCAAGAGTGCGGGAGTTTCACGCGCAGCACGGTCCGCTGTGGAAGCCGGCGCCGCTGCTGGAGCGGCTCGCCGGCGAGGGCAAGACGTTTGCGCAGTTCGATCGCGCGGCCGCGGCCGGGGCTTGAAATCAACGAGGAATCATCATGAGAGAAGCAGTGATAGTGGACAGTGTACGGACGCCGCTGGCCAAGTCGTTCCGCGGCTCGTTTAACCGGACGCATCCGGTCGATCTGACGGCGCATTGCATCCGCGAGGTGTTGCGGCGTCATCCGCAGGTGGATCCGGCGGAAGTGGAAGACGTGATCATCGGCTGCGGGCAGCCCCATGGACCGCAAGGCATGAACGTCGCTCGAGTGGCTGTGGTGCGCGCGGGGCTTCCGGTGACTACGGCTGCGACTACGGTGAACCGGTTCTGCTCTTCGGGGCTGCAATCGGTGGCGATGGCCGCGCATCAGATTATCAACGAAGGCGCCGATGTGGCGATTGGCGGAGGCGTGGAGTCGATCACGATGTCGCCTCGCGATTCCCAGCCGCATCCGGTGGTGAAGGAACAGAAGCCGGGCATCTACATGGTGATGGGTGTGACTGCTGAGGTGGTGGCCAAGCGCTATGGAGTGAGCCGGCAGTTGCAGGATGAGTATGCGCTGTTGAGCCAGCAACGGACCGGCCGCGCGCAGGCCGAAGGATTTTTCAAGGGCGAGATTGTTCCGATGCGTGTGACGCGCGCGGTGTTGGACAAGAAGACCGGCGAGGCGCTGCGCGAGGAAGAGTCGTTGGTGGAGAACGACGAGTGCAACCGGCCGGATACGACCCTGGAAGGATTGATGAAGCTGCCGCCGCATTTTGATCCGGATAGCGGTGCGGGCAGTGTGACGGCGGGCAATTCGTCACAGCTTTCCGATGGCGCGTCGGCCACGCTGCTGATGTCGCGCCAGCGCGCGGAGGAACTGGGCGTGAAGTACAAGTTGATCTATCGCGGCTTTGCGGTGACCGGCCTGGAGCCGGACGAGATGGGCATCGGACCGGTGTATGCGATTCCCAAACTGCTCAAGCGGCAGGGGCTGAAGATCGAGGACATCGATCTGTGGGAGCTGAACGAGGCGTTTGCGGTTCAAGTGGTGTATTGCCGCGACCGGCTGGGGCTCGATCCGGAGAAGCTGAACGTGAACGGCGGGTCGATCGCAATCGGACATCCGTTCGGGATGACAGGGTCGCGGCTCGTGGGAACGATCGCCAATGAGATGCAGCGGCGCAAGTCGCGCTATGGAGTGGTGACTATGTGCATTGGCGGCGGTCAGGGTGCGGCGGGGTTGTTTGAAGCGGTGAATTAGCCGCTCCGCGGGTTTGCGTTACGATTGTGGCGTGCGAGCGATCCTGGTTGTTCTCTTTGCCGCCGGCATCTACGGCTCGGCGATGGCGACGCGAGAGGCAATTCTCTCCGTTGAGATTCGAGATAGCAATGGCAAACCGACACCGGCGCGGGTGCGTCTGGTGGACAGCCAATCACGTCCGCCCAAAAGCGTGGGTGGCAAGATTGCTCCGGATTCTCCGTTCGGGATTCCGAGCGAGGCGATTGCCGTGCAGTACGGACGGAACGACGCGGCGGAGGGATACCTGCTGCAACCGGATGGGTCGTTCTATATTGACGGATCGTTTCGCCTGACGGTGCCTCCCGGGAAGTATTCGATCACGATTACAAAGGGCCCTGAGTACCTGCAATGGAACGAGACGGTGGAGGCGGGCGCGGGGCGAAAGGTGGCAAAGACGGCCCGGCTGCAGCGGTGGATCGACATGCCGGCGCGCGGCTGGTATTCGGCGGATGATCATATTCACGTGCGGCGTTCGCCGCGGGAGAATCCGCAGTTGGTACGGTGGGTGGCGGCGGAGGATCTGCACGTCGGCAACCTTCTACAGATGGGGGATTTCTGGACCACCTATTTCGCGCAGTATGCGTTTGGGAAGGAGGGGCGGTATCAGGAAGGCGGGCATCTGCTATCGCCGGGACAGGAGGAGCCGCGCACGCCGGAGATAGGGCATACGATCTCACTCGGCGCGGAGCAGTTGGTGCGGTTTCAGCCGGACTACTATTCCTACGACCGGCTTTTTGACCGCGTGCATCAGTTGGGTGGCGTGAGCGGCTTTGCGCACCAGGCGGTGTCGTTCCACGGATATCGCGGGATGGCTCTGAATGTGTTGCGGGGCAAGGTGGACTTTCTGGAGTTAGTCCAGTTCTGCGTGTCGGGCGAAGGGATCGTAACGGACCACTATTACCGTTTTTTGGATCTGGGCTACAAGCTGACGGCGCTGGCGGGGTCGGATTTTCCATGGTGCGGGAAGGGGGCGTCGCGGATCGGCGATGTACGGTTCTATACGCTGGTGGGCAAGCAGTTTGACTTTGGGGCGTGGATGGCGGCGGTGAAAGCAGGCCGTACGTTTGCGACGAGCGGCCCCATGGTGGAGTTCACGGTGAATGGCGAGCCGCCCGGATCGGAAGTACGCGTAGCGAAGGGGAGCCGGCTACGAGTGAAAGCGAAGGCGTGGGGGCAACCGGGCCAGGTGCCGCTGCGCGAATTGGAAATCGTCGGGCATGGCGAAGTGCTGCGGAAGCAGTCTGGAACGGATGCAAAGGAACTGGAGATCGACTTTGAACTTCCGGTAGAACGTGGGATCTGGATTGCGGCGAAGGCATCCGGAGGGAAATCAGTGACGGCGCACACGACACCCGTGTACGTGTCGGTGGACGGCGGAGGATGGAGCAATCCGAAGACGTTCGCGCAGAGAATTGCCGAGTGCGAGGCGTCGCTGGCGGAGGTGGAGAAGGACTTGGAGAACACGCAACGGCGGATGGACGAAATGGCGCAGCGGCACAGGCAGTCGCTGGGGCGGCAGCTTGCGGAGGCGCGGGCTGTGCTGGCTAAGCGGAAGGCGTCGGGGGAGTAGTGAACCGGGATTCGCTGCCTATCCTGCAGCGCGACATTGTGGCGTGCGAGCGCTGCCCGCGATTGATTGCGCATTGCCGGATGGTGGCGCAGGTGAAGCGGCGGGCGTATCGGGATCAGCAGTATTGGGGCAAGCCCGTACCTTCGTTCGGCGATCCGCAGGCGCGGTTGCTACTGGTGGGGCTGGCGCCGGGCGCGCATGGGGCGAATCGGACGGGGAGGATGTTCACAGGTGATTCCTCCGGCGATCTTCTTTATGACGTGATGCACGAGGCGGGGTTTGCTTCGCAGCCGTCGAGTGTGTCGCGTGAGGACGGGCTCACGCTGCACGACGCGTATATACTGGCGTCGGCGCATTGCGCTCCGCCGGACAACAAGCCAACGCCGGAAGAGTTGCGCAACTGCCGTCCGTTTGCGGAGCGCGAGCTGCGGCTGCTGAAGAATGTTCGGGTGGTTGTGGCGCTTGGACGGATCGGTTTTGATACGTTTCTGTCCGTGCTGGCGGACCAGGGGCGGATCGAACGGAAAGGAGGGTTTGCGTTCGGGCATAATGTGGCGCATGCGCTGGGCGACGGGCTGCCGGTGCTGATCGGGAGTTATCATCCGAGCCAGCAGAACACGAGCACGGGACGGCTGACGCGGCCGATGCTGCTGGAGGTGTTTCTGCGAGCGCGGCGGCTGATTGACGGAGAATAAGGGAATGGGAGAATCCATGCGCCATCCCCACGCGAAGAAATGGACCCGCGCCGAATGCGAAATCATCGTCGACAAAGGGATCGCCGATCTGAAGCCGTATGAGCTGATCGACGGCGACATCATACGCACTCCGAAACCGATGAAATTCGTGCGGCGGATACAAATCCTCGTCGAGCGGCTGGGCGATGTCTTCGGGCGTGATTTTGTGATGCAGTACATGTCGATGGATGTTGCGCCTGAGGATAGCGTCGCCAATTGGCCGGATCCGGATGTCGTAGTGTTGACGCGGTCGATCTTCGAGATGAAGGACGAGGAGCATTTGAATCCTTCGCATGTGCGCCTGCTAGTGGAAGTGGCGGAAGAGTTTCTGGAGTTGTACCTGAACACGAAGGCGGGGTTGTACGCGCGGGCCGGCATTGCGGACTACTGGGTTCTGGACCCGCAGGGGCGGCGCATGATTGTGCACCGCTCCCCGTCGAACGGCCAGTACGGATTGGTGGAAGCCTACCTGGAGCACGAGGCGGTTTCGCCGCTGGCGGCTCCGGAGGCTTCGCTCCCGGTTGCGGATCTGCTGTAGCGTTTAGCCCATCTGCCCTTCATCGGCGGACGGGCCGTACAGCGCCGGCACCGCGATATCGTTGAGCCGGAGATACATGGTGAGCTGCGCGCGGTGATGGATCATATGGTTGATCACGAAGGAGCGCAGGACGGCGATGCGCGGCATTGTGAAGAGCGTCTTACCGGTCATTAACAGGGACCAGCCGATCATGTAATCGTCGTCGGCAGCAGCGGCAATGGCGGCGCGGGCTTTGTCACGATTGGTGTCGAACAGCGCGAGCAGCTCTTCGGCGGTGGCGGGTGAGGGAGGTGGTGTATACGGCTTGCCGTCGGGAGAGAGATCCAGCTCCGTGGTGGTCATGGTCATGGTCGCCCAACTCAGAAGGTTGGCGACGTGACCGGCGAGCCAGATCATCTCGCCGGATTTGGGGTGCGGTTTGTAGGTGAACTTGTCGGTGGGGACGCGTTCGAGAGTCTTGCGGGTGTTCGCCATTTCCTGGTCGAACTCCGGGAGTAAAGATGCGCTGATGGACATGGTGTCTCCTTGAGTTTTCAGGATAACTCATGAGCGAACAAAAAGCGAACAAATTTTAGAGGGGTGGATGTAAAATAATAGGACTATGCCGGTCACAATGATTGAACCGTTGCAGAGTGAATTCACGGAACCGCCTCGCCGGAAGAGGTGGACGCGCGAGGAGTGCCATTCCCTCCTGGACGCCGGTGTTGTAGACATCGAGCGTTATGAACTGATCGAGGGGGAGTTAATTGGTATGACGAAGCATTACCGCCACGATAGCGTTCTTCGGCGGTTGGTACTGCGGTTGGGTCGCGTGTTCGGTCACGAGTTCGTGATGCAAGAGACGGCGATCGACGTCTCTCCGGAGGACAATCCTACGAATGAGCCTCAGCCCGATGCGGTGGTCCTCACGTTCTCTGTGGAGGGACAACGAGAAGGCATCGTTCCGGCTGACATACGCCTGCTCGTTGAAGTAGCCGATTCCACTCTCGGGTTCGCTCTGCGCCGGAAAGCGGGACTGTATGCGCGGGCGTTGATTCCTGAATATTGGGTGCTGGATGTGCAGAGCCGTCGGATGATCGTTCACCGTGAACCGGCCGACGGGAAATACACCTCAGTGCTGGCGTATGCGGAGAACGAGCCAGTCTCACCGCTGGCTGCGCCCGATGAGTTGATTCGAATTGACAAACTGTTGTAGCTATTTCGAGAAGTGATCGATGAGGTTGCCGAGGTTGGCCTTGACGCGCTGATCGACGGATGCGGCATCGCGCGGGAGCTTGGCGACACGGTCCTTGTAGGTGGCCACTTTGGGGCCGAGGTTGTCGACGGCGTTCATGGCCTGCGTGGCGAGAAAGTAACCGTTCTTCTGAACGTCGGCGTAGGTGAGCAGGACCTCCATTGCCTTGCGGCGCTGCGGCTCTTCTCCGAAAGTGGCAACCACTTCGGCGGCCACGATCCTCACGGAAGCGCAGTCATCGCCAAGCAGCTTTTCCACGGCGGCGAGGTTGGGTTTGGCGGCGGGTTCTCCGGCGACAAGGAACCCGGTTGCGCCCCAGTAACGGACTCCGTTATCGGGGTCGGCAATCAGCTTCAAAAGGTTCGCGGCTTTCGGTGAGCGAGTGGCGGCGTCGGCGGCGGCGATGATTTTGCGCGCATCAAAACGGGCAATGTCGTGGCCCATCGTGTAAGGCGCATCGGAGCCGGCGCGGCGATGAATCTCGTCCTCAGGCAGGAAGCCGACGTCGCGGATTTGCACGGCGAGATCCTGCTGGGCTTTGCGCATGCGCTCGACGGTCTTCTTGTGCTCGGGCAATTCGGCGAGGTTCTTCACTTCGTCGCGATCGGTGGTGAGATCGTATAACTCCTCAGCGGGCTTGCGCTCCCAGAACTTGCGCTGCGCGTCGTTGAGCTTGCCCTGGTCGTATAACTGACGCCATTTCGCGGTGGTTGGCGTCTGGAACATGTAGTCGATGTACTGGCCGTAGATGCGGTGCGGCATGAAATTGCGGATGTAGACGTAGCGCTTGTCCCGAACGGACCGGACCATGTCGTAGCGCTCATCCATGCGTCCGCGGAAGCCGTAGACGTAAGGCTGTTCGGGAGCAGCATGCGCACCGAGGAACGCGTGGCCCTGATAGTAAGAGGGCTTGGCGATTCCGGCGAGGCTGAGCAGGGTGGCGCCGAGATCGACGAATGATACGAGGCGGCCGGTGGTGCCGCCGGGAGCGTAATCCTTGGGTGCGAGCGAGCGCCACTTCTCGGGGACGTGAATCAGCAGGGGAACCTGGAGGCCGCTGTTGAAGGGCCAGCGCTTGCCGCGCGGCATGCCGGAACCGTGGTCGCCGTAAAAGAAGATGATGGTGTCCTGCTCGAGGCCGTCCTTCTTCAGATCGGCGAGAAGACCGCCGGCCCATTTGTCCATGGTGGTGATGTTGTCGTAGTATTGGGCCCAATCGTGGCGCGTTTCGGGAGTGTCGGGGTGATAGGCGGGGATGCGCGCTTTTGCGGGGTCGTGGGTGAGGGTGTGCGGGCGGCGCCGGATCTGGCTTTCGTGGGTAATGACGTTGTTGAAGATGGCGAAGAAGGGCTGGCCCGGTTTGCGATTGCGCCAGTGGGCCTTGTTGCTCGATTCGTCCCACACCTTGCCGGTGTGTGCGAGGTTGTAGTCCTCCTTGACGTTGTTGGTGCAGTAGTAGCCGGCTTCGCGGAGGTAGACCGGATACATCTTCTGCGACGGTGCCAGATGCGTATTGGAACGCATATGCTCGGCGCCAGTGGAGGGCGGGTACATGCCGGAGATGATGGTGGTGCGGGCCGGCGCGCAAACGGGTGCGTTGGACCAGGCGTGCAGATAACGAAGACTGCGTTTGGCGAATTCATCGATGTTCGGCGTATTGGCGTAGCTGTCGCCATAGCAGCCCAGGTTAGGGCTCATGTCTTCGCAGGTGATCCACAGAATGTTGGGGCGGGCCGGCTGGGCGGTGACGGTGGATGCGGCTGCAAGGCCGCCGAGGAATTGACGTCTACGCATGATCAGGTACTAGCATACATAGCTTCGATACGAGTGGTGACTATGGCGCGGAGTTCGGGGGCGATCGTGGTGGCTGCAAGGCGATGGAGCAACATGCCGCGTTGGACCATGCCGTGGCGGACGAGGGCGGCGTTGAAGTGGAGGTCCTTCTCGCGACCGGCGACGTGCTTGGAAATGGCGAGGTCGTGAACCTCCAGGCACCAGCCGCGGATGTGGCGGGTGTTCTCGTTGTCAATGGGGATGAGGCGGGACTCCCAGCCTTCAGGGAGGATGGCGGTTTCCGGACCAATGCCGTGGGCGTAGTAGCCAAACGTGACTTCAAACTTCGAACCCTCGCCGATAGCGACATCGATCATTTCAGAACGCTGCGGGAACGTGCGGGGGTAGATGTCCGCTTCGATTGAGGCGAGTAATTCCGGTGGCGCTTCAGGGAACTGCCCGAGCACCGCCTGACTCCCAATGATGATGACATCGTTGTCGTCAGCGATCACTCCCGCTGCTCGAATGATGTGCTCTAACTGCGAACGCGTCATAGATGTCACCTCGCTCACGAGGGGTCAGAGATCCGGCAAAAGGCGAGCATTGCCGCAATGCACGCATCCGCTCCGTGTCCTCCTGGATCATCCGTGCGATATCCTCCAAGGGCATGGAAAGAATCTCCCGCCACGCGTCCATGTAGGGACGAGAGCGTCCGGATGTGGGCATCCAGCGCTCCAGGTTCTCCTTCGCCACGTTTAGCAGCCCGGGGTTGGCAAGCAGCTTCTCCGCGATGGCGCGATGCATCGCGATGCTGCGCTGGTCGATGCGCTCGTGGCCGGTCATGCCATTTCGGAGCGGGCTTTTGCAATGGCCGTGAGATAAAGCTTCGCCCGCTCGACAATCACGTCGTAAGTTTTGTCCTTCAGGGATTTGGCATCCACCAGTTCGCCGCCCACGGCAACCGCGGCTGCGCCTGCCTTGAGGAAATCGCCGGCGGTATCGAGGTTCACCCCACCAGTAGGAATCATCTCGACATGCGGCAACGGGCCTTTGAGAGCCTTGATGTACTTGGGTCCACCCATGTTGCCGCAAGGGAACACTTTGACGAAATCGGCGCCGGCCTCCCAGGCTGTGAGGATCTCAGTGGGCGTGAGTGCGCCGGGCATGATGGGTTTGGAATAGCGGCGCGCCATCTCCACCGTAGCCAGTTTCAACGCCGGGGTGACGATGAACTGCGCTCCGGCAAGGAAGCAGGCGCGGCAGGTCTCGGGATCGAGCACCGTGCCCGCGCCGAGCGTGATCTTGTCGCCCAGCTTGTCGGCCACCGTTTCCAGGGCGTGGATGGCTCCGGGGACGGTCATGGTGATCTCGACGGCGCGGATGCCGCCTTCGTAGACGGCGTCGACAGCAGCGAGCGCGGCTTCTGATGATGAGGCACGGACGATGGGCACTATCCCGATGTCGAGAATGTTCTTCAGAATCGTTGTCTTATTCATGAAAGGAGTCCTAAACTACCAGTCCACCACACTGCCGTCGTCGGCGTCATAGGTCTGTGGGTTGCGCCAGTCGTGACCGATCTTGTCGGCCAGCTTGTTCTCATCCAGCTCGATGCCGAGTCCGGGCGCGGTGGGCAGATCGAGGTATCCATCTTTTACGGTGAATGGCTGTTTGATGTAGCCTTCGCCGAGGCTGACCTGTTCCTGGATGAGAAAGTTCGGGATCGCGGCTGCAATCTGTACGCCGGCGGCGAGCGAGATAGGGCCGAGCGGATTGTGCGGCGCGACGGTGGCGTAGTAGGCCTCGGCCATGCCCGCGATGATACGCACTTCCGTGATGCCGCCCGCGTGGCAGAGGTCGGGTTGCAGGATAGTGGCGGCCTTCTTTTCGAGCACTTCACGGAAGCCCCACTTGGTGAACACACGTTCGCCGGTGGCGATGGGCAGGTGGGTGCCACGGGCGATTTCGGCCATAATGTCGTGGTTTTGCGCCTGGCAGGGCTCTTCAATGAAGTAAGGGTTCAGCGGTTCGTACGCTTTGATGAGCATTTTGGCGTGAGCGGGCGAAATCGCGCCGTGAAAGTCGATGCCGATGTCGCAATCCTCGCCCGCGGCGGCTTTCAACTCCTTGAATTTCTCGGCGGCGTAGGCGACTTCGGCCGGGCTTTCCACATAACGGGCCGGGCGGCGCTTGGCGGGTCCCGTTTTGAAGGCCGTGAAGCCGCGCTGCTTGTCGGCCTTGATGGCTTCGGGAGTGCGGGCATGCGAGTAAACGCGGACACGGTTGCGCGTAGGCCCGCCGAGGAGTTCGTAGACAGGCACGCCGAGCGCCTTGCCTTTGATGTCCCACAGCGCCTGGTCGATCCCGCTGAGCGCGCTGGTGAGGATTGGGCCGCCGCGGTAGAAAGCGTGACGGTAAATGGCCTGCCAGTGGTGGGCGACGGCGCGCGGGTCTTTGCCGATGAGGTAGGGCTCGATCTCTTTGACAGCTTCGCGGCAGGTGATGGCGCGGCCTTCGGTGATCGGTTCGCCGAGTCCCGTGATGCCCGCGTTGGTGTGCACTTTGAGGAAGAGCCAGCGCGGTTTGATGAGCATCATCTCGAGCCTGGTGATACGCAGTTTGTCCTTCGGTTGGATGGGGGCATCCTTGGGGTTGCGTCCGGGTGCGCCTTGCTGGGCCGCGGCTTCAGCGGACATGGTCATGCCAACCGCGGCCATGACGGATTGAATGATGTTGCGGCGATTCATGGTGGAGACTCCTCTACTGGGAAAGACCGACTGTATCGCGTTGCGTTGGGGACGCGCAAGCCTGCTATCGGTGAGGTATTGCCGCGTGCTACGCTATACGGCGGCATTCGTTATGCGAAAATCTTTCTCTTATTTACTAATCTGTTTTGCACTGTTGGCAGTTTCGCCAATATACGGACAGAACACTCTCAACTTCAGGCCGATCGAGGCCAAATACAGCACCCCGCTGGACCGGATCATCATGGTCTCGGCCGGGCCGAACCTACTACATATCTACAATCCAGTAACGAATACGGACAGCACAGTTGCGCTGTCAAAGGCTCCGAATGGGTTATCCGTAGCGCCGGGCGGGTTGATGGCGGCGGTGAGTCATGACGCGCTGATTACGCTGGTGAATCTTTCCACGGCGACTGTCGTGCGGACTTATGTGGTTCCCAGTCTGGCAACGCTGCAGGACATTGTGCTGACGGCTGATTATGTGTACCAGCCGCCGTATTTTGGCGTGCAGCTTTCGACGGGCACGGTGACTTCGACCTCGACTTCGGAGTACGGCAGGACACGGAGCGCACTGCATCCGGGGGGAAAGGTGATTTACGCACAGGCGTACGGCTTGCGGAAGTTCGACATCTCGAATGGTATCCTGCAACCCGCACCCTATACTGGTTTCTACGAAGTTTGCCCGCCTATGCAATTCTCGTTGGATGGCTCACGGCTATACGACGGGTGCGGCAACGTTCGCGTCGTTGGCCCGAATGCGCTGGTCGATCCCGTCTCGGCGGGATCCCTCGCGGGCACCAAAAACAGCGGCCAGGCGCAGTTCCTTTCCTTTGACGAGTCTGCCTCCGCGAAGCTGTTGGCGGGTGTGGGGACGCCCGTCACCGTGACGATGAATAGTGGAACATCGACCACCTCTTCCGAAGTCCGGTTCTATGACACGGCAACGCTGCAGCAGGCAGGAAGCATGCTGATGCCGACGTTTGTGAATGCGGGACGGACATATGGGTACCTTGCGAAGTGGGCGTTTTTCAACAGCCAGGGAACGATGATACACACGGTGATGCAGTCGGAAAACGCCGCCAGTCTGCTGAATGACTTCGCGACGGCGTCGTTCCCCCTATCGGGATCATCGTCCTGCGGGCTCACGTTCTCGCCAAACACCGTGGCATACCCTGCATCGGGGGCAGTTGGAACAGTGACCATCAGTTCGGATTCCCCGTGCACCTACCAGGCAACCGTGGCGGTGCCGTGGATCGAGATTGTTTCCGGCGGATTCGGTAACGGCAATGGGACGGTAACGTTCCTGGTCCGGCCCAACTCCGGAGCCGCGCGCAGCGCTGGAATCACCGCGGGCAATCAGACGCTGACGGTGTATCAGGACGGCGTGCCGCCGGCGGCCCCGGCGTTTCAGCGGACCCCTTACAAAATCATTTCGGCGCGCTACAGCAAATCGCTCGACCGGTTAGTATTCGTGAGCTCGTCTCCAAACGAACTCCACGTCTACGATCCACTCACGGTGTCGGACCGGTACGTGGCGTTGAACTTCATTCCAACAAAACTCTCTTTGAGCCCGGACGGATTGTACGCCGGCATTTCGCATGTGTCCGGATTTGTGCGCGCGGATTTGAGTACTTTGAGCATCGTGAACACATCCAGCGCGGGGAACGGAGAACTGGTGCTGGGGGGGAACGGATATGCCTACATTTCCTCCTCTTCGGTGAACCTGGCCACAGGAGCTGTGACACCAATTGCCGGCAATGGTTTGGGGTCTTCGTCTTTACTGCATCCGAGCGGGAACTCGATTTATTCGCTGAATGGGGCGAAGTTCGACATCACCCAAGGGGCGGCGAAACTGGTACCGGGGGCGAGATCCTTCACCTCCTCGTGCTACGGCGATAGCATCTGGATTACGGAGGACGGAGCACGCATCTTCGACGCTTGCGGCAATGGCTACCGGTCATCCGATTCCGCAGCGGAAGATGGACAACCGTACGGGAAGCTGCCTGGGGCCGTGGGGTCGCCGTATTCCCAAAATGTGAAGTGGCTGGCAAACTCGATATCGCGCCGGTCAACGGCGGTCCTTGCTTCAACGGGTTCTGGCGATGAATTGCTGATGTATGCCGATAGTGACCTGGCGCTTACTGGACGTGTTGCTCTTACGCGTTTCAATGATGGACTTACCTCTTCTCCGGCGGCGGGCCGCTATCTATTTTGGAACGCGGCGGGGACACTGCTGATCGGGATCACGCAATCCGGCGCATCCTACCCGTCCGGCGTGACAGGCCCATACGCGATCGAAGTATTCTCGGGAGATGTCGTATCGGGGTGCAACACTTCGCTTTCTTCGTTGACGGTGAATGCGTCCGGAGCGGGCGGGCCAGTCTCGGTGAGCGTGTCGACGGGGCCGGGCTGCATCTGGGACGTCCGGCAATTCGACAGCAACTCCCCCACATCGTGGGTGACCATTCCAACCGCGACGGTGACTGGACCGGGCCTGGCAACAGTGACGCTGACCGCTAATACAACAGGCGCGGCCAGGACGGCGAAAATCGTGGTGGCCGGGCAGACGGTGACTATCACGCAACCGCCCATCGATGGTTTGACAGTGTCCCAACCGCAACTCTCCTTCTCCGCTTCGGGAGGCAATGGGCAGTTCTCTGTGACGGCACCGGCAACTATGCGATGGAACGTGGCATCGAACGCGGACTGGGTTCGCGGCCCTTCGTCGACGGTTGTTTACACGGGGTCGAACACAGTTTGCTTCACTGTGACCGCGAACCCAGGGACAGCGCGGAGCACAACGTTATATGTAGGCACACAGGTCGTGTCGATCACGCAGGCGGGAGTTGCGGCGGCCGGCGGGAGCCGGTTTGTGGCGGTATCGCCGTGCCGGCTGGTGGATACGAGGACGAATAGCGGATTCACGGGGCAATTCGGCGCGCCGTCGTTGCCTAATAAAGCGGCGCGAGATTTTGTGCTGCCTTCCGGCCGTTGCGGCCTTCCCACGAGCGCGTCCGCCTACTCGTTGAACGTGACCGTCGTTCCGAAGGGACAACTGGCATTTCTCACGATATGGCCCGCGGGGCAGCCACAGCCGCTGGTCTCCACGTTGAACTCTTTTGACGGGCGGGTGAAAGCCAATGCGGCCATCGTCCCAGCGGGTGCGGGTGGAGCGGTGAGCATTTATGCCACCGAGGAAACCGATCTCGTGCTCGATGTGAACGGTTACTTCACAACTGCGACAACCTCGGAAACACTGGTGTTCTACGGCGCCAATTGCCGGCTATACGACTCGCGCGGGACTTCGTATCCGTACTCTACTCCGGTCTCGCCGATGCAGCCGAACCAGCCGCGGACCATTGCTTACACGACGAACAACTGCTCCTCAAACGCGGCGGTTGCACGGGCTTATGTGCTGAATGTCACCGCGATTCCATCCGGACCTTTGGCCTATCTGACTTTGTGGCCCACCGGTTCGCCGCAGCCGCTGGTATCGACACTCAACTCGCCAAAGGGGACTATCGTGACCAACCAGGCAATCGTACCGGCGGGGATCAACGGAGCCATTGACGCTTTCGCCACCAACACTACTCACCTTGTGCTGGACATCACTGGCTACTTCGCGCCCCCGGGACAATACAGTTCCGGCTATTCCTACTATCCGGTGACGCCGTGCCGTGCGGTGGATACGCGAAACAGCCCGGGGCCAAACGGAGGTCCTGCGCTGACCGCGGGCCAATCGCGAGCGTTTCCGATGGTCGGGATCTGCGGGATTAGCCCCTCGGCCGGTCAGATCTCCGGGAATCTCACTGCGGTGCCGCTTACGTCGTTGGGACACCTCGACCTAAATCCGGCGTATTCGAACACCGTGACGTATCTGAGCTCGGTGGATGGGTCAGTGGTCTCGAACGCGGCAACGTTCTCATTGAGCACCTCGGGCGGGCCGATACCGAGCGTGTTTGTCATTGCAACGGACACCACGCATTTCATTCTCGACGTGAACGGGTACTTTGCGCCGTAGTCTGCGTTAGTCGAAGCGGGCACGTTCGTATTGCGAAGGCCACTTCACGATGGCCTTCAATTGATGCGCTGCGTCGACAGCGACTACGAATCCCAGGCGGTCTGCGATTTCTGCCGTACGCGCTACCACCGTGTGGCCAAAGAAGCCCACGGCAAGCGTCAGTGGATGGTGGCGCCGACTCAGGCAAGGCCACCATCATGGGCGGTCCGCCGGGCCGCACCCCGGTTACTCGCGTTTTCGAGCAACTCCCCGACGAAGTGATGGTGACGACCTCACCTCGACGCGCGTGTTTACTCCGACGGGGCACTACGGGCGCTCGTTTCGATCGTGCTGAACGCGGAGGTAGACCGGGTCTCAGCCGAGGGCGGCCCCGATCGCAAAGGACCTCTAACCGTGGCGCGCAACAGCCAAGGTCGGTGGATGCTGGAGTAAGCGTCACTGTGAAGTAAACTGGTTGTGGAGGCAATGAAAATGCCTTTTGACCGGATTTCTATCAATGCCAACATATGCCACGGGCAGGCGTGCGTAAAGGGCACGCGGATTCCGGTCCACCAGATCGTCCGCATGCTCGCGAACGGCGACACCGTCGACGAACTGCTGGCTGAGTACCCTTCTCTGTCCTGCGAAGACATCATGGCTTGCCTCGACTATGCAGCCGAGTTGGCCGAGGAGCAAGTCACGCCGATCCAGGCCGCAAGCCTCTGACGGATGAAGATCCTTGTCGACGAGAACATCCCGCGCATGACCGTAAATCGGCTGCGCGAACTCGGCCATGACGTGAAGGACATCCGCGGGACCGCTGACCAGGGGTTAGGCGACCCCGGCCTGTGGATCGTGGCGATGACGGAAGGCCGCCTGCTAATCACAACGGACAAGGGCTTCACTGAACACCGCGGCGCGGCGCACCATGGCATTCTCATCGTGCGCACTTGGGCGACTGAAAGGCGGGGAATGGCCGGGCCTGCTCATGGTCATGCGTGACGCTACGATAAGCACTTCGCGTGCCGGCGGGCCCGTCGAGAAATAGAGGGCATGGGCCGCGGGCGGTTTCACAGCGGCGGGAAGCGGTAGATTGTCGTTGAGCGATACCAGTCGCGAGCCTTCAGCACGATGCTCGGGAAATGCGGATGGTTAGGCGCATCGGGGAAATGCTGCGTCTCCAGGCAGAAGCCGGCGTGTTTGCCGTAGCGACGCCCGCCCTTGCCCTCGACATCGAGGAAGTTGCCGGAGTAGAATTGCAGGCCGGGTTCGGTGGTGAGCACTTCCATCACGACGCCGTAGCGAAGTTCGCGCACGCGGGCGGCAGGGCGGGGTTCGCCGGTTTGCGGACGCAAGACATAGTTGTGGTCGTAGCCGCTGCCGAAGCGGATCTGCTCATCCTCGGCGTCGATCCAGGCGCCGATGGATGTGGGCTCGCGGAAATCGAATGGTGTTCCCGCAACATCGCGCAGTTCGCCCGTTGGAATGAGCGTGCCGTCCACGGGCGTATACTGATCCGCGAAGATCTGCATTTCGTGTTTGAGCACATCACCGGTTCCCGCGCCGGCCAGATTGAAGTACGAATGGTTGGTGAGGTTCACTATTGTGTCGGCGTCGGATTGCGCGGCGTACTGAATGCGCAGCTCATTGGCGGGAGTGAGCACGTAGTTCACGGTGACGGAGAGACGCCCCGGGTAGCCGTCGCTGCCGGCTGGACTGACGTAATGCAGTTCCACGGACTGGCCATCATTGGTGAGCTTGGCGGCGGCCTTCCACAACACCTTGTCAAAGCCGCGTTTGCCGCCGTGCAGGTGACACGTTTTGCTGTTGACGGTGAGTTGAACGGGCCGTCCGTTCAACGTGAGCTTGCCGTGGGCGATGCGATTGCCAACGCGGCCGATGATGGCGCCGAAGTAGGGATGCTCGCCGAGGTAAGGCTCCAGCTCATCGAAGCCGAGGACAATGTCGGCGGCTTTGCCGTCGCGGTCGGGAACCCGCAGCGATTGGAGGATGCCGCCGTAGTTGAGGACGGCGGCCTCGATGCCGTTGTCGTTGCGGAGGGTGTAGCGGACGATCTCGTCGCCCTTTTGCGTGGTTGCCAGGACTTCACGTTCCAAGAGAATGTACCTCATATACTCTAGCGCCTCCCGGGTAGGGCGGGAGCGCGGCGCGTTATGATGCTTGCTTCCGGCAATGAATCTCGCGCGGTTACTGAGTGTGGTGGTTTGCGGTGGCGTGCCGCTGGGCGCGCTCGACCCGGAGTTCGCCATTTCGCAATACGCCAAACGGCACTGGCAGGTGGAACAGGGACTGCCACAGGGTTACGTCACGTCGCTGGCGCAGACTCCGGATGGCGAACTGCTGGTGGGCACGGCGGGCGGTGTGGCGCGGTTTGATGGAGTGCGGTTTCGGCCGCTGGTGCTCGATCCCAAGACCGGGGTGACGCGCGAGTGGATCAACGGAGTTGCGGTGGGCGCGGATGGCGCCATCTGGATCGGGTCTCGGGACGCCGGACTCTTTCGCTATCGGAATGGCCGCACGACGCATGTGTCGGGTGCGCAGATGAGTTACCTGACTACCGATGCAGCGGGTAGCGTGCTGGGCCTGAGCGTGGGGGCTCTGGTTGAGGTAACCGAGGGTGGCTTGAGAGAACTCACCGGCGGCCATCCCAATCCCGACCCGAGTTGGCTTGGGCTCCTGCCGGTGACCGATGGCTCCTTACTCGTGGCTACGAGCGTGGGGCTGCGCCGGTATCGCGACGGCGTGATGACGCCGGTGGCCGGTGTGGAGGAGCCTGTTCACGCGCTGGGCGCGGCGGCGCGCGGCGGTTATTGGATGGGGTTATCAAACGGCCTGCGACATTCCGCGTCCACGGCGAACGTGGCGGGAGTACCGGGGCCTGTCGTTTCCGTGACGGAGGATCGGGATGGTAACGTCTGGGCGGCGACGTGGGGCAGCGGGCTGTACCGTCTGTTGCGTGGCGCGCATGAGGCGGTGAAGTGCACGGACGGCGTGTTGGATGAATTCGTCCACAACGTGTTTGAAGACCGCGACGGCAATCTGTGGATCGGCAGCAGGGCTGGATTGAGCCGCTGGAGCAGCGGCGTCGTGCAGCCGTATGGCCCGCCGGAAGGCCTCCCTGGACAGTTCTATTCCACTGTTGCGGGGGATGCGCGGGGCCGTGTCTGGTTTGGATCGTGGCGCAGCGGGCTCACGCTATTTGAGAAAGGCCAGCTACAGCAGGTGGCGTTGCCAACACCGGCGGCACAGACATTGATCCGCGCCTCGGCGGTTTCGCGAGACGGCACCCTTTGGCTGAGCGACTGGCAGAGTCTGCTCTCGTACCGCGACGGGAAGTGGACTCGCTTTTCGCAACGCGACGGGGCGCCACAGGGGCAGGTGAACGAGATTGCTTTCGACCGCAGCGGAGCATTGTGGCTGGCCACCACCACGGGTTTGTACATGTACCCGGACGGCCTGCGGCGGGCTGGGGCGGTGACCATTGTGGAAGGGCGGATGGACGCGGTTTTGTGCGCACGCGACGGGGAGGTGTGGGCCGGCGCCGGCCGTGGATTGTGGCGCGTGCAAGCCGGCATTGCGAGCCTCATTGATGCGAATCTACCGGTCACGTCCCTGTCCGAGGATTCGCAGGGCCGCGTGTGGGCCGCAACAAGGGGCAACGGAATTGTTTTGGTCAGCGGTGGCCACATCCGGCGGCTCGATCAGCGGCACGGGCTGCCCGCCGATCATATTTACGCCATGGTGGATGACGGGGCGGGAAGTCTATGGCTCTCCTCTCCGGCCGGCGCGCTGCAGGTGAGCCTGGCCCAGATGCAGGCTGTACTTGAGGGGCGGCTGCCGCGGTTGAGCCCCGTGATCTACGGCTCGGACGACGGCATGCGGACAATCGAATGCCAGAATGTCGGACAACCCGGCGCGTGGCGAGATGCGTCGGGCGACATCTGGATTTCGACCGTACGCGGCATGGTGCGCATCCGGCCATCGAAGCGGAGGACACCGGTGACGCCGAAGCCGGTCATCGAAGAGATTGTCACAGATGCGGGCACGCACACGGTCCACTTTACGGCAGCAGCTTTGAGTGCGCCGGACCGGTTGGAGTTTCGCTACCGGCTTGACGGCGATGAGGTGTGGAGCAGCACGAGTAAGGAGCGGACGCTGCGCTTTAATGGGCTTCCCGCCGGGCAGCACACGATTGAGATCGGCGCGCGAATGAACGGCGGAGAGTGGAGCGATACCGTAGCGGCCGCTTTTGAGCAACCGCCGCGCATGCACGAGACGTGGTGGTTTCGCGGTGGGGCGATTGCCGCTGTGGCCGCTCTGCTCTGGCTGGGCTATCAATGGCGCATGCTGCTGCTGCGCTCACGGTACCGCGCGGTGCTGGCCGAGCGCGGCCGAATCGCCGAAGAGTGGCACGATACCCTGCTTGCGGGACTGGCGGCCATCGGGTGGCAACTGGATGCGGCGCGCGACCGGTTGTCGTCGCGACCGGGTTCGGCGCAGGGCGCAATCGAACTGGCGCAGACCATGCTGCGGCACTATCGCACGGAGGCCCGGCGCGTGATCTGGGATCTGAGCCATCCCGCCATTGGAACGGACGATTTGCAGCGGCAGGGACTAGTGGACGTGCTGCGTGGCGCATTGCGGGAGATGGCTCGCGGCCGCGAAGTGCAGCCGCAACTGGAAGTGGAAGGAGAGCCCGCCGCATTGCCCGGGCCGCTGATCCACAACCTGCTGCGTGTGTGTCAGGAAGGGGCATCGAATGCGCTACAACATGCGCGGGCGTCACGGATCCTGGTGCGGCTTCGCTTCGCGCCGGGCGAGATTGTCGCGCAGGTGGAAGACGACGGCTGCGGTTTCCTTTTGGAGCATGTTGCGCCTGGACACTTCGGCATCAGCATCATGCGCGACCGGGTGAAACGGCACGGCGGCGAGCTCACCATCGAGACCGCGCAGGGCCGTGGGACCACGCTCCGCGCTAACTTCCGCTACGCCGGAGGCCGCGCGTGATTCGCATCCTGCTTGTGGAGGACCAATACTTCGCCCGCATCGCCCTGCACACGGTGGTGGACGGGCACGAGGGAATGCAGATCGTGGCGGAGACACCATCGGGCGAAGATGCGGTGCGGCTGTATGCGGAACACCGGCCGGACCTGTGCATCGTCGACCTCCGATTGCCCGGCATGTCCGGCCTGGAAGTGATGGCGCAGATCCGCCATCAGGATGCCGATGCCGCCTTCGTGGTGTTGTCCAATTACAGCGGGAGCGAGGATGTCCACCGGGCGTTGCGCGCGGGGGCGAGCGCGTATCTGACAAAGGATGCCGGAGCCGATGAATTGATTGCCGCGATTCGCGCGGTGCACCAGGGACGGCAGTACTTGCCTGAAGCGTTGTCGCATCTGCTGGAGCATCGTCACCCTGACGATGAGCTGACGGCGCGCGAACTGGATGTGCTCACTGCGCTGGCGTCCGGAATGAGCAACCGCGACATCGCCGACCGGCTGGGGATCGCGGAAAAGACGGTGCGGCTGCACCTGACACACGTCTTCCAGAAGCTCGGCGTGGCCGATCGCACGCAAGCGGTTCTGGAGGCAAACCGCCGCGGGCTGGTGCATCTGGGATAGGACATTTGTCCGATGTGCGGCGCGTTGCCTTTTGCTAGAAGGGAAGGAACCTTCAGGAGACAACGTTGTCCACTCGACGCTCATACCTCAAATCGCTGGCTGGCGCATCGCTTGCCGTGCCCGCTTCCGGACAGACATTGAAGAATGGCGCCCAAGCCAATATCGGCTTCAAAGCCGACGTGATGCCCGCGCGCTCGGAATGTGGCATCGGCGCGCTGATGCCCTGGGCGGATTCGCTGTGGGCAGTCACGTACAACAGCCACAAGATCGGCACAGGTTACGGGCTCGGCCTCTACCGCATCAACGAATCGCTGGAGAGCGAGCGTGTGCACGTGCACAACGGCACGCATGCCAACCGGTTGATTCATCGCGAGTCGAACCAGTGCTTCATCGGACCGTACGTTATCGATGCGAAGGGGAATTGGAAGCACATTCCGGAGATGGACAAATACCGCCTCACCTCCACCATGCGCCACCTCACCGATGCGGCGAATCGCGTCTATTACCAGTGCATGGAAGGCGAGTTCCTGGAAATGGATGTGAATGATCTGAAGCCGCGCGTGATCACCGATCTGGTGAAGGAAATGAAGATCGCCTCGCGCCCGCACTTCAAGGGCGGCTACACGGCGCAGGGCCGCGTGGTGGTGGCCAATAACGGGTTCTACCAGTTCGGCGAGGACCAGGCAGGATTGTTTGAATACGACGGCAAGCGGTGGAACAAGCTATCGGGCAAGCCGCACATGGATGTGGCCGCTCGGCAGGATCTCGGCTCTGTGCTCTTTGCCACCGGCTGGGACGAGGCTTCGGTTTTGTTCTGGGCGCTGGTGAACGGCACGTGGCAGCGGTACCGTTTGCCGAAGGCGACGCACGCGATGAGCCAGGCGTGGCAGACCGAGTGGATGCGCATTCGCGAAGTGGAGACCGAACATTATCTGATGGACATTCAGGGGATGTTCTATGAGCTGCAGCCGATGGCGTTTGATGGCCGCATATGGGGCGTGAAGCCGATCTGCCAGCATCTGCGCATCATTCCCGATTACTGCGCTTTCCGCGGATTGTTCGCGGTTGGCGGCAACCAGACCACTCCGAATCGCGATAACAATGCGCTTTCGGGGCAGCCGCAATCGGGTTTGTGGTTGGGCAAAACCGACGATCTGTGGAGTTGGGGCAAGCCGCAAGGCTGGGGCGGTCCGTGGTGGAAGGCGGAGGTGAAAAAGGGCCAGCCGTCGGATCCCTTTCTGCTCACCGGATTTGAGCGTAAGATGCTGCATGTGAACACGGACCGTGCGGGCTCCTTCGATATTGAGATCGACTTCATGGGGAACGGCACGTGGCACCGCTACGAGCGGCTGGCGGTTCCAAGCGAGGGCTATGCAAAACATGTGTTCCCGGATGCGTTTTCGGCACATTGGGTGCGGCTCACGCCGCTAGTGGATTGCCGTTCTACTGCTACGTTCTTCTTCGTGTAGACTGAGGGTGCTTCAAGGGAGATTGCTATGTCGCGATTCATTTGTTTGGCCTTACTGGCCGTTTTCTGCCTGCCCATGCATGCGCAGCAAGGCAGAGGGTCGATTGCAGGAACTGTCACCGACGCCACGGGCGCGGCGGTACCAGGCACTACGGTGCAAATCATCAACACCGAAACCAACGCTACTTTTAACACCGCCACCAATCAGGAGGGCTACTTCAGCGCCCCGTCGCTGGCGGTGGGCATGTACACCATCACGGCGGAGAAGCAAGGGTTCAAGAAAGTGAACCGCACCGGGATCACGCTGCAGGTGGATCAGCGCGTGGCACTGTCGCTGCGGCTGGAAATTGGTGCTACCGCGGAGTCAATTGAAGTAACAGGCGAGGCAGCGCTGGTGGATACCGGCAGCGCCACAGTGGGCAAGGTGATCGAGAACCGGCGCGTTGCCGAGCTGCCGCTGAACGGCCGCAATGCGCTGGCGCTGGTAATGCTGGCGCCCGGGGTCAAATCGCAAGCAGGTGCGGTGAACAACAACTTCGTCGATCGCGGGATTGCGTTGTCGGCCATCAGCATTAACGGCGGCCCGAGCTCACTGAACAGCTTTGTCCTCGACGGCGCCAACAACAACAGCGCCTTTCTGGCCGACCTCAACGTGAATCCGACTGTGGATGCGGTGCAGGAGTTCAAGGTGCAGTCGAGCACGATGTCGGCGGAGTTCGGCTTCACGGCCGGCGGTGTGGTGAACATCGTAACCAAGAGCGGGACGAACGATTTTCATGGAACGGCCTCGTACTTTGCCCGCAACGATGCGTTCGATGCGCGGCGCGCTTACACAGCGTCCAAGGAACCGTTCCGCTATCACCAGTACGGCGCGACGATTGGTGGACCGGTGCTGATCCCCAAAGTGTACAACGGCCGCAACAAGACGTTCTTCTTCTTCAACTATGAAGCGTGGCGGAACAAGCGCAACCGGTCGAACATTCTAACTGTGCCGACGGAAGAGCAGCGGAGCGGCAATTTCGCGCGGCTGTTTGACGCGACGGGGCGGCAGATTCCGATCTACGATCCAGCGACGACGATCGCCAACCCGAGCGGGTCAGGCTTTGTGCGGCAGCCACTGGCGGGCAGCGTGATTCCGGCCAGCCGGCTGGACCCCGTATCGCAGAAGATGCTGCAGTTCTACCCGCTGGCGAACCGCGCGCCGTCGAATGCGTTCACCAATGCCCAAAACTGGATCGGCCAGGTGAACGAAAACCGCGATATGAATCAGGAGAGCATCAAGGTGGATCAGAAGCTGAGCGACAGCAACATGCTCTTCGGGCGGTTTCAGTATTACAAGCATTTCAACGATAACGGCTTCGCCGGTTCCCTGCCCGACCCCAACGTGCGCGCGCGCCTGGACTACTATCGCAACTACAACTACGTGGTGAGCGACACGCATACGTTCACGCCCACGCTGCTGAATGAATTCCGCGTCAGCGTGGCGCGGCAGGCGTTTCCGTTCCAGGCTTACAGCTTCGGTCAGAGCTGGCCCGAGAAACTGGGGCTGCCGGCAAGCGTTCCGCGCGATACGCTGCCGCGCGTGGATAACGGACTCCCCGGGTTTGGGGCGTTTACCGTGGGACTGCGCGGGTCCACCACGTGGCAGTTCTTCGATCTGGTGACCAAGATCCACGGCAGCCATACGCTTAAGGCGGGCGCGGATGTGCGCGTCAACCAGGCGAACAACTATCAACGCGAGGTGCCGTCAGGACAGTTCAACTTCGCAGGGGGATTGACTGGCAATCCGCAGAATCAGACGGGAACGGGGAGCTCTCTCGCTACGTTCCTGATGGGAGCGGTGAGCAGTGCGACCATTACGCGGTATTCCGGCGAGTCAGAGGCGGGCAAGTCGTACAGCTTCTTTGTGCAGGATGATTGGAAGGCCACGCGGCGATTGACGTTCAACCTTGGCCTGCGCTGGGATTATCAGCAGTGGGGGTTTGAGCGCAACGGCGGCACGTCGAATTTCAATCCATTCGTGACCAATCCGGACACCGGACTGATGGGCCGCATCCAATACGCCCGCATCGACTACGGCAACTCGGCGCTTCAGCCTGTCTACACCAACTTCGGACCACGGTTCGGCTTTGCGTATGACCTGGGCGGCAAAGGCGTCACGGTGATCCGCGGCGGCTACAGCATCTTCTACCCACAGACGTTTTATCGCGATGGCTTTGGCGCGACGGCGGGTTTTGCGAATACGGTGACTACTTACAATCCGCCGAACAACAATAGCAATCTGGTGGCATTCCAGTTCAAGGATGGCGTGCCGTTCGCGGCCACTGAGCCTCTAGGTTCGAAGCTCGGGCCAGGTTTCCTGCTGAGTTCGGCCGTGAGTTGGGATCAGGCAAATGAGAAGGTCCCGATGTCGCAGCAGTGGACGGTTTCCGTGCAACGCCAGTTGCCGGGCCGTGTGCTGTTGGACGCGGCTTACAGCGCCAATCGCGGGGCCAACCTGATCGCCGGCGGGTTCGATTACAACCAGTTGGATCCGCAGTACAACTCACTGGGGCTCGCTCTACAGGACCAGGTGGCGAATCCCTATAGCGGCCGTGTTCCCGGAACCCTTGGTGGCGCCACCATCAGCCGGTCGCAATCGCTGCGGCCGTTTCCGTATTATTCCGCGGTCAACGTGCGGCTGCCGCATATTGGCAGCTCCATCTATCACTCGCTGCAGATGAGCGTCGAGAAGCGGCTGTCATCCGGCTTCGCGATTCTCGGGTCGTACACCTTCGCCAAGCTGATCAGTGACAGCGCCGTGGTGCCGGTGAATTTCGGATCGGTGGAGGTGGGCAGCGACAACGGCTATCAGAGCGGCAAGTACAACCGTCGGGCGGAACGGTCCATTGACCCGACGGACGTATCCAACCGGCTGGTGGTGAGCGGCATTTACGAGCTGCCGTTTGGCCGCGGGAAGCGCTGGGCCAACGGGAATGCCGCGGCGCGCGCCATTGCCGGCGGGTGGCAGTTGAACCTGATCGGCACGCTGCAAGGGGGACTACCGCTGGTGGTCCGCGGAGCGAGCAATTTTTTGGCGAACCGGCCCAATTCGACGGGTGTGAGCGCGAAGCTCGACAATCCGACACCGGAGCGGTGGTTCGATACGACGCAGTTTGTCAATCCGCCGAACTTCACTTATGGCAACCTGGGGCGCGTCCTGCCCGATGTGCGGGGTCCGGGAGTGGTGAACTTCGATCTGTCCATTATTAAGGACACGCGGCTGTGGGAACGGGTCAAATTGCAATTCCGGGCCGAGATGTTCAACTTTGTGAACCACACGAATTACGGGAATCCGGCTGTTGGTTTCTCACCGGGGCCGAACGGATTGAATGTGAGTTCGACGTTTGGCACGATCACCTCGGCACGCGACCCGCGGATCATCCAGTTCGGGCTGCGGGTGGTGTTTTAAACTCTGAATTGTTGCGAGCCGCCGATCAAGCGGCGCTGCGGAAAAAGGTCAACCGATCAGCGCTGATTCGCGAAGCGCTGCGGGAACGCCTCAAACGGTTGGAGATTCGCTCACGCGAGCAGCGCGACCGGGCCGTTGGTCCGGGCGACACCTGCTTCCGTTCGAATCCAATGTGGATACCGCCTGCCTCCTTCGGATTTCCACGTTGTCCGGGCGTTTTTCGTTCTCACGGAGCGCGCGGAGGTCAACGGGACAGATCAGGTTGGTTTGGCTCCGTGATCTCCGTGTCCTCCGTGAGAGATATTCTTGCTGTTGCCTTTAGAAGAAACCTTTTCGAGTCTCACTGGTCGAACCAGTGGCTTACCAATTCCAGTTACGCATGTACCGGTTTTCTCCACCTGACAAGGAACGTCCGGTCCTCATTCTTACTCGCGACAGCGCCCTCGACTATCTCTCCACAGCGACTGTTGCGCCGGTAACTACAACGATTCGGGGGGTACCGTCCTGTTGTTTCAGGACGCTCAGAAGGTCATCCGCCAACCGCCACGGGAATGGAGTGAGTGGCCACGGAGAGCTGGTCGCCCAGGGAGCGGGCGGCGGCGACCCAGGAGGCGGCTTGGGAGTCACCGTTTTCGGCGGCCTGTACACGCTGATCGAGATGCTTCCGCATGACATCGAAGTAGGCGTTTTGTGGCGCCCAAATATTCACTTCGAATGGGAGCGAGCGGCAGATAGCGATGATCTTGTCGAAGGCATTGATCTCCGCGAGATCGGGGTTCTGATGAAAGCGCAAGGCGGCGCTCTCGGTGGAGCGGCGGACGGCGAATTCGAGGGTCACCGAATCGAGGGACACCCCGGCCCGCTGGACCTGCTGGAGCAGTTCCTGGATGTGAGCCGGGTCAGGATCACTGGCTGTGAGCGCGGCGCGCAGCTCTTCATTGAGTGTGAAGTCGACAGCCATGTTGAAGCGTGTAGGCAGGGGGATGCCAAGATCACCCACAAAGCGCAGGAGCGTGCCGTGGCGCAGGTAGAAATTGCGGTATAGGGAGGCGGCTTCAGTGAGAGCTTCCTCGAGAATGAGGTTGACGATTTTGCGCTGCTGGTCGCGGAATAGAAGGCGGACGGAGTAGTCGCCGCCGCCGAAGCTGCGGTCCAAGGCGCGCAGACTTTCGGTGAGGTCGCCGCGGCGGAAGACGGCTGTGACTTCCGCCGCGAGGGCTTGATGTTTCTCCTCGCCGGGGAAGCTGGAGACGCCGCCACAGATGTTCTGATCGCCGAGGTGCAGGACGCCGAAGCTGACGTCGACGGACTGGCCGGTGATCAGCGAGGACACAGTGGCCTTACCGATGGCGAGGCGTGCCGCGCCTTCGTGAAGGAGCTGGAACTCGTGCCGCTGAACGGAATTACAGTAGATCCGGGCCTCTTCGCCAAAGTCTTCAAACAGAGAGCTGATGGCGTAGTGTGCTCCGACTTTTTCGAGGTCGATCATAGCGGGGCGAACGAACTTTTCGTAAATGCGCTTGCCGTCGCGGTGCTCGGGAAGGTTGCTTTTCGCGCGCTCGAGGCGTTCCAGAAAGCCGGCCTCGAGGCCGTCTCCGAAGAGCTCGATTCCCAACTGTAGTGCGCGTCCGGCGTACTGGATCACCTGGACAGTTTCGATGCCGGAGAGCTCATCAAAGAACCAGCCGCAACTGGTGTACATCAACATGGCGTGGCGCTGGAGCTCGAGGAGCATGATGCCTCGAGTGCGCTCCGCCGGTGAGAGTTCGCGTTTGCAGTGACCTTGAAAGAAGGAGTCCAGGTTGTGTTGCGAGCGGTCGAGGATGATGCGGATATAGTCGTCTCGAGCGCGCCAGGGATCGATGAATAACTTAGAGGCTGCGAACTCGAAGAGGGGAGCGAGCTGATCGCACAGCCAATCGAGAGCCTCGCGGAGGGGGGCACGCCATTCCTGATTCCAATTACCATGAGATCCGGAATTGCAGCCGCAGTTGTTGGACCAGCGGCCAATGCCATGAATGCAACTCCAGGAACTGTTCTCGATGATGCGGACTTCGTGGATGGGGGGATGCATTTCCAGGAACTGGCCGAAGTTGGTGAGGCGGGTATTCGGGCAGGACTCGAGCTGATTGAGCGCGTAGGCAAGGGCCATGTCAGCGTGGCGGCGGTGGTGGCCGTAGGTTTCGCCGTCGGTGGCGATGTGCACGAGTTGGGGCCAGGTGCGATCGTCGTTGAATGCCCCGCAGAGGCGGCCGGCGAGGTTCTCACCGCGGGACAGGAGGTCCTCGAAGGCGATGGCGCGAGAGATGGGACCGTCGTAAAAGAAGATGGTGATGGTGCGCCGCGAGGGGAGTTTCAAGCGGTAGGCGGTGGACGGATCGACGCGGCCGTCCCGCACGTCGCGCCAGTGCCTCCCGCCGATGGGACGGACGTGACTGGCTTGGTTAGGGCTCAGGATAGTGAAGCGGATGCCCAGGCCGGCAAGGATGTCGAGGGTTTGGATATCGACGGCGGTTTCCGGAAGCCACATTCCCTCCGGATCGCGGCCGAAGCGTTGTTGGAAGTCGCGGATGCCCCACAGGATTTGAGTGCGTTTGTCACGGCGGTTGGCGAGCGGGAGGATCATGTGGTTGTACGCCTGGGCGAGGGCGGAGCCGTGGCCGGCGTGACGCTGCCGGCTGTCTTTGTCGGCGTCGAGGATGGCCTGATAGACGTTAGGGGTTGTCTGTTCGAGCCAGGCTAGCAAAGTAGGGCCGAAGTTGAAGCTGATTCTGGAATAGTTGTTGACGATGTCGATGATTTTCGAATCGGCATCGAGTATGCGGGAAGCGCTGTTAGGGGCATAACATTCGGCAGTGATACGCTCATTCCAATCATGGTAGGGATAAGCGGAATCCTGTAACTCAACGGCTTCCAGCCAGGGATTCTCACGCGGGGGCTGGTAGAAATGCCCGTGAATGCAGATATAGCGTTCCATAATCAGGTCTCCGCCCGGTATAGAACAGCAACCGCGGCGCGTGGCAAGACCGTTCCCTCACGGTCGCGGCCCGGTAATGTCCCGGGGCCAATCCGATGAGTAGCCATGAGGTGGGAGTAAGTCACGTGTGGCTTGATGTTCGGAAAGCATCGACGTCCGGGGTTACTGCCTCCAGGAGGTGTTACAGGTTCCTGGAGGCAGCTAGGTCCCGTACGCTGTCCTCCGATGCCTCCGATCGTCTAGTGTCTGTCTCTTTTTAAGATCCAGCGACCCTGAAACAAGAATACACCACTGCGCGGCGGCGATCACCTAGTAGAGACCCTAGTTTATCGCCTAGAAACCGTCGCGTGACGTAGAATCTAGAATCGACATCGATAACCATGGCGCGCCAACAGCCTCGGGTTTTCGCTAGTTGCCGGATGCGGGGTGGCTCGCTATCATGCGGGCATGCAACGTTTCAGACTCCCCAAATCTATTGGTGCGATTGTTGTTCAGGACGGCAAACGCATCGCGAAATCGTTGTCAGCAGGGTCGCTGGTACATCTTGTTCCGGAACAAGTTACCGTCGAAGGGTTGGTGGACGTAATCCACGACGGAGAACGATATTCCGTGTTCGAACAAGACCTGAAGGAAACGGCAATCCAGCGCAGAGACTCCTCCCTGGCGGTCACAGTGACTTGTTAACACCGGGATGCGAAACCGAGTTCGGCGGAGGACTCGATGCGGTCAGAATCGGATGAAATGGGCGAAGTGCATGTGCCGGATGAGGCGCTGTACGGGGCCCAGACGCAAAGAGCGATCGAGAATTTTCCCATCAGCGGCCGGCGTTTTGGGCGCGACTTCATCCGCGCCCTGGGTCTGATCAAGAAAGCGGCGGCGATGAGCAATGTGCATTTCGGCGTTCTGGACGCCGAAACAGCCAACGCAGTGGCGGAGGCCGCGGCTGAGGTGATCAGCGGAAAGCACGATTCGCATTTCGTCGTGGATGTGTTTCAAACAGGCAGCGGGACATCGACGAACATGAATGCGAACGAGGTAATTGCCCGGGTTGCCGGGATGGCTGGTGCCCGGCCCATTCACCCAAACGACCACGTCAATCGGAGCCAATCGAGCAACGATGTCATTCCGGCGGCGATGCATCTGGCAGCCGCGGAGACAATCGAGCATAAGCTGATTCCGGCGATATCGTTGCTTGAGGAAACCCTCCTTGATAAAGCCAAGGAGTTTGACGCAGTAATAAAGACGGGCCGGACCCATTTGCAGGATGCGGTTCCGATGTATCTCGGGGACGAGATGGGCGGCTATGCGCGCCAGGTGCGGCGCGCGGCGGAAGGGATACGGGCGGCGCGGGAAGGACTGTGGGAACTTGCGCTCGGAGGAACGGCAATAGGGACCGGACTGAACGCGCCGGCAGGGTTCGGCAAGTACACGATCGCGATCCTGGCCGAATGGACCGGGTTGCCGTTCCGCGAACCAACGAATCGCTATGAGGCCCAATCGGCGCGTGATGCCGCGGCCATCGTGAGCGGATCGCTGAGGAACTACGCCATCGCGTTGACAAAGATCGGCAACGACCTGCGGTTAATGGGAAGCGGGCCGCGTTGTGGATTCGGTGAGCTTCGTCTGCCGCCGGTGCAACCGGGATCGAGCATCATGCCGGGCAAAGTAAACCCCGTCATCATTGAGAGTACGCTGATGGTGTGTGCTGAAGTAATGGGCCACGATACGGCGATCGCATGGTGCTGCGCGAACGGTCAACTGGAATTGAATGCGATGATGCCATTGATGATATACGACTTACTCGATTCGATCGCGCTTCTTGCCGCGGCATCGGAGAACCTCGCGCGGCGATGCGTGGCGCAGTTAGGCGCGAATCAGGAGCGTATGGCGTCGCTGGTGGGACAGTCGGAGGCGCTGGCGGCAGCGCTCACGGCGGAGATTGGCCACTCCCGAGCCGCGGACATTGCGCGGAAGGCCTCCGAAACCGGGAAGACAATCCGGGAAATAGCCGGCGCCGAGAGCGGCCTTTCACCGGAGAAACTGGATAAGTTATTAGACGTGGAGAAGTTGGCGCGCGGCGAAGAAGAAACCTCGGGTTTTCGCTAGTTGATGATTGTTCGGCGGATCGTTATTATTGCATGCATGCAACGCTTACGACTCCCTAGAGCTATTTGCGCGGTTGTTGTTCAGGACGGCAAACGCATTGCGAAATCGTTGTCGGCGGGATCGCTGGTAAGTCTCATCCCGGAACGAGTTAGTATCGAGGGACTGGTGGATGTGATCCACGATGGAAAACACTATTCGGTGTTCGAACAGGATCTGCTGGACACAGGTGATCCGGCGCGGAGAGGGCCGCGTACTTCCTTCAAGGTTTTCCAACGCTGAGCTGACGCGCCGTCTTGCGCTTTGCGCCCTGACTCATCGGGGCGTCTTGTAGGGCGGCCAATCCTGGCCGCGGCTGGCCTTTCAGGCCAGCCAAACCTAGGTGTCACAGGTTAGAAGACGCAACGTCATTCCCAAACTTCGCTAGAATCTGAGATTCTATTGTTGCGAGGTTGGGACATTGGCACAAAAGAAAGCTGTCACACGCCGATCCAAGGCTGGCGGAAGCGGAAAGAAAGTATCCGGCTCCGCGGCGGCTGTAGTGCCGCGCGGGAGGCACCTGATAGTTGGGATAGGCGCATCCGCGGGCGGACTGGAGGCGTGCACGACGCTGCTGCGCGCTCTACCGGCGGACACCGGGATGGCATTTGTGCTGGTGCAGCACCTGGATCCGGACCATGCGAGCATGCTGGTGCAACTGCTTTCGCGAAGCACACCGATGAATGTGAGCGAGGCACGGAACGGTGTCCGGCCCGCGCCCAACCATCTGTATGTAATTCCGCCTAACCAGGAGATGACGATTTCGCGCGGGCGGCTCGAACTGGTGGGCCGCCACGAAGGGCCTCGTCATATGCCCATCGACGCTTTTTTCAGTTCCCTGGCCAAAGATCTGGGCAGACGTGCGATTGGGGTCGTCCTGTCGGGAGGAGCTTCCGACGGAACAGCCGGCTTGGAGGCAATCAGGGCGGAGGGGGGCATCACCTTCGCGCAGGACGAAAGTTCGGCTAGGCATCCAGGAATGCCGCATAGCGCGATCGCCTCGGGGTGCGTCGATTTTGTGTTGCCGCCGGAAGAGATTGCCGTCGAGTTGAGCCGTATCGCCCGTCTTCCGTATATCAAGGAAGAAGTCGCGGAGGAGGAACTGGACAGCTCGGAGTTGTTCGGGAAGATGGTGCTGGCGCTGCGAACAACGACTGGCGTGGACTTCTCGGGGTACCGGCAAAGCACCATCATCCGGCGGATCCGGCGGCGGATGGCGCTGCACCATATTGAGAATCCGGAGGCTTACCTGGTGCGGCTGCAGAAGGATGGGGTGGAGGGGAAAGCGCTCTACGAAGATATTCTGATCCATGTCACAAAGTTCTTCCGTGACGAAGATGTGTTTCAGGCGATGCAAGAGCGAGTCGTGCCGGCGCTGGTTGGCGGGAGGCAGGACGATCCTATACGCGTCTGGGTGCCGGGGTGCTCAACCGGCGAGGAAGTGTATTCCATCGCCATCGTGCTGCTGGAGAGCCTGGGCAACGTCGCGGATCCTGGGGTAGTGATTTTCGCAACCGACTTGAGCGAACGTGCGATCGAACGGGCACGGGCGGGCCTGTATGGGGAATCCGCGCTCGAGGAAGTGTCTGAAGAACGCAAGACCCGGTTCTTTGTGAAGACCGGTCGAGGCTATCAGATCAGCAAGCGGATTCGGGACATTTGCGTATTCGCCCGGGGCGACCTGCTGAAGGATCCGCCATTTTCGCGGCTCGACTTCATCAGTTGCCGCAACGTGCTGATCTACATGGGCTCCGATTTGCAGAAGCGGATGATCGAGATTTTTCACTATGCGCTGAAGCCCGGCGGGTATCTGATGCTGGGCAAGTCGGAATCGGCTGGACCAAACTCGATCCTGTTTGCGCTGGAGGACCGGAAACACCGGATCTATATCCGGAAGGAATCGCCTCCGCATGGAGTGACGGCGCGAGGTGCGGCGCGGGAGCAGACCACCGTCCGTGCAATGGGAGGAGCAAGTCCGGTGTTCGACCTGACGAAAGCCATCGAGCGATTGCTGGCGAGGCGCTACATGCCTCCGGCAGTTGTGGTGGATGCCGACCTCCAGATACTCCAATTCCACGGAGATACCAGCCCGTACCTCAAGCCGGCGCAGGGGGAAGCCGGGCTGCACTTGCTAAAGATGGTTCGACAGGAAATCGCGTTCGATCTGCGGGAGCTGCTGCAACGCGCGAGGAAGGAAGATGCGACCGTACGTAAGTCTGGAGTGCGTTTCCAACTGGGCGGAGGTACGGGGGAGACCACGGTGGAGGTGACTCCGGTCAAGGGCAGGCATACCGGACAGAGCGACTACCTGGTGGTGTTTCTGGAAACCAAGCCTGCGCCGCGGCGCGAGCCCGCGGTGACGGGAACAGCGGCGGCGAAACGCGAACAGCGAGCGGAGATGGAGAGGCTCCGCCAGGAGTTGGCCGCCGCGCGTGAGTTTCTGCAATCGGCCATCGAGGACGCGGATCTGACGAACGAGGAACTGCGGGCGGCCAATGAAGAGGTCCTGTCAAACAACGAAGAACTGCAAAGCACAAATGAAGAGCTGGAGACCGCCAAGGAGCAATTGCAATCCAGTAATGAAGAGCTGACGACTCTGAATGAGGAACTGCAAACGCGGAATACCGAATTGGCGGAACTGAATAATGATTTGAACAATCTGTTGGTGAACGTGCACATTCCGATCATCATTCTGGGAGCGGACTACCGCATCCGGCATTGCGCTCCCGTCGCGGAGAACCTGTTCAACATCATGACGACGGATGCCGGGCGGCGAATCAGCGATATTCAACCGAACTTCGATGGAGTGGATCTGACGGGCTTGATTGCATCGGTGCTGAATACAGGGGTTGCCGTGGAGCGCGAGGTGCAGGATCGCGCCGGCTTGTGGCATTCCCTCCGCGTTCAGCCATACAAAGTGGGCAACCGGGTTGAGGGTGCGTTGGTTGCGGGATTGGACGTGGATCGCCTCAAGCGCAGCCTGGAAGAAACGCAACTGGCGAGGGACTATGCCACGGCCGTGGTGGAAACGACGCATGAGCCGCTGCTGGTATTGGATGAGACGCTGCGGATTATGAGCGCCAACACCGCTTTCTGCGACACGTTTCAAATAACGCCGGTCATCGGACGGCCTCTGTTCGAGTTGGGGGACGGAGAATGGAACGTTACCAGTCTGCGTGAGATCCTCTCGGAGGTTCTCAGCACGCGGCAGGCAAAGGAGGACCTGGAGTGGACGCACCATTTCGAACGGGCGGGGGATAGAATCATTTTGCTGAATGTGCGGCCCGTGCTGGGTCCGGCAGAATCGCCGCGGATGATCCTGCTGGCGTTGAACGACGTGACGTCGCGTGAAACGGCGGAAGAGGCGCGGAGGGACAGCGAAGCTCTGTTCCGGACCTTGTTCGAGACTTCGACGCGGGCAATTCTCGGAGTGAGCGACAAGGGAAATATCGTATTCGCCAGCCGGGCAACGACGGCGATGTTCGGTTGGGAGAGCGCAGAGCTGATCGGGATGGGAATTGACCAGTTGATGCCGGTGCGTTCTCGTGAGAGGCACGCCGGACTGCTGACAAAATACTTCTCAAGCCCGCCAGCGAGGATGGGGCCGAACATGGAGATCCTGGGATTGAAGAAAGACGGGACGGAGTTTCCGATCGAAGTTTCGCTGTCGTCTTTGTCAACCAGGAAGGGCGTGGTTGCGGTGGCGTTTGTGGACGACGTCACCGAGCGGAAGGCAGTGGAGAAGACGATACGGGAGACAAGCGCTGCACTACTGGAGAGCCGCGAACATCTGCGGCGGCTGACGTCAGGACTGCTGCGGTCACAGGACGAGGAGCGGCGGCGGATCTCGCACGAGATGCACGACGATCTGAACCAGCGGCTGGCTTCGCTGGTAATGGTAGTGCAGACCGCGGAGGAACTGCTTCCGAAGCCATCGAAAGAGGCACGGGGGTTGCTGGAACAGGCGCGGAAGCAGGCTGAGCAGATATCGGATGGGGTGAGGAGGGCGGCATATGACCTGCATCCTTCGATGCTCGATCACCTGGGACTGGTGGCGGCGTTGAAATCGCTGTGCGCGGATTTCGGGCGGCAGGAGGAACTGAAAGTGGCGTTCCGGGACGAGGGCGTTCCGGAAGAGATGCCGTTGGAAGCGTCCCTATGCCTATTCCGCGTGGCCCAGGAGAGCTTGCGTAATGTGCGGAAGCACACCTCGGAGCGGACGGCGCGGATGACATTGCGCGGTTCGGAGAGTATAATTCATCTAATCATCGAGGATTCTGGACCAGGCTTCGGAATAGAAGCTCGCAAACGATCGGGCCTGGGGATAGTGAGTATCGAGGAAAGGGTGCGCCTGGCTGGGGGCTCGCTCGTCATTGAAGCGCGTACGGGAGGAGGAACGCGGGTGACGGCTTCGCTGCCCCTGAAAGAACCGCAGTTGGAGTAGAGGAGCATGCAGTGAGTAAACCTCGTCTCTTGATTGCAGAGGACCACACGCTGGTGCTGGAAGGCTATCAGAGGATCCTCGAGCAGCACTTTGAGGTGATTGGGATAGCAGAAGACGGGCAGACGCTGGTGAAGCTGGCGCTACAGCTCGAGCCGGATGCGGTACTGATCGACATATCGATGCCGATGATGAACGGATTTGAGGCGGCGCGGCAGGTGCGCAAGGATGTTCCGAAGGCGAAGTTGATCTTCGTGACGATGCACTCGGACCGTGAGTATGTCGAAGAGGCCCTACGAATTGGCGCTTCGGCCTACGTACTGAAACGGTCGGCGGTATCGGAACTGGCGCACGCAATTCAACAGGCGCTGAGCGGTAAGGTATACGTGACGCCGCTGGTGGGGGATGTCTCGGGCAACGGGACGGCTAAAGACGCGGAGAAGTTCGCGGTTGGCTTGTCGAGCCGGGAGCGGCAGGTGCTGCAACTGGTGGCGGAAGGGCGCGCGGGCAAGGAAGTCGCACATGTCCTGTCGATTTCGCTGAAGACCGTGGAGTTTCACAAGCGGAGCATCATGCGCAAGGTTGGCCTTCATACGACGGCGGAGCTGGCGCGGTATGCGGTGCGGCAGGGGTTGATCGAGGCGTAGCCGTCGTGTGGGGCGGCCAATCCTGGCCACGGCTGGCCTTTCCAGGCCAGCCATTCAGTCCGCCTCGCCCCGGCCAGCCCAGGCGCTGGACCACCGGAAATCCTCCGCACTCCCCACCAACCCCGCTTTCACCGGATTCCGCTCAATATACCGCCGAATACTCGCAAACTCCTCGTCCGACCGCACCAACCGGTCATAGCTCTCCTCCTGCCAAAACGGACCCTGCAAACCCAGCACCCGGTTCGCCTCTCGTGCGGTAAACCCTTTCAACGGGCCCAGCCACCGCACCACCTCAATCCCCGGCGTCACCAACAGATGAACATGATTAGGCATAACTGCAAACGCATGCAACTCATACCGCCGCAGCCGCCCCCCGCCGTCCAACAACGCGCCCTCCACAATACCCGCTACGTCCGCCCTTGCCAGATACAACGGCCCACTACCCCCGGCATCCAGTAACCCGTCCATCGCGGCAAACACCCGGCCGGCCTCCACCACATCCGGAGCAAAGAAACGCCTTGCCGGCAGACTACCATACAGCCGAAAGGTAACAAACAGAGGAACACCTACCTCATGCCAGTGCGGCAGCCGTCTCCGGTAATACATAAAGAAGCTAGTGCCCGCTTACCCCAAAACCTCTCAACATGTCTTCGAGGACAGTTGAAATGATCGGGTCGAGTGACGGGGTTTGTGCCCCGTCACCCTCCCACACCACCGGACGTGCGGTTTTCCGCATCCGGCGGTTGAACGCAGCGGTTTATCGCGCCGCAAGATCTGATGGCAATAGAAACTGAAGTTGCTTTAGC
>JACQZR010000083.1 GCA_016213775.1 Acidobacteriota bacterium | reverse complement strand
AGAATGGCGGGTGGCACATTTACGGGACAGGGCGGGTGACGGCGGACCGGAAGAGCATTATGCCAAATGCGGGGGTGGTGGTTGGGAGGTTTACGGGGGCGATGGTGGCGGCGCCAGGGCCGGATCCGCCGGAAGGGCCGCAAAGCTGCAACAACAACCCGGATGAACCGGGAGATGAAGGCGGTGATCCGATCGAGTTGTGCTCGGGCATGTTCCAGGAGCACAACGTAGATATGACGCTACCGGACGTGGCGCCCATTCAACTCACTAGGAGCTATCGTCCGGGCGATCATCTTAGCAGGCCCTTCGGAGTGGGAACGTCGCATTCCTACGAGATGTTTCTCGTGGGCACGACAAATGGTTATACATGGATGGACCTGATCTTGCCCAGCGGATCGAAGATTCACTTCGTGCGCACGTCGGCGGGAACCAGTTGGACCGACGCAGTTCTCGAACATACGAGCACACCATCCCAATGGTACAAGGCGAAGATCTCATGGCGATCCACTGGAGGGTGGGACCTGCGGACGCGGCATGGAACGGTTTACGCATTCCCAGACGGGGCCTATCAAACCATCGCAGCAAAGATGGCACTGCTGTCAATCCGGGATCGCAATGGCAATACAGTCACTATTCAACGCGATTCTTCGACTGGGCGGGTGACGAGGGTTACCTCCCCAAACGGCAAGTGGATCGCGCTGAGTTATGATGCAGCCAACCGGATCACGCAGGCGACTGATAATGGGGGGCGGGTGTACCAGTATCAGTACGACGAGGGTGGACGGCCTGTAAAAGTAGTCAATCCGCTCGGAGGCGTAGTGGAATACACCTACGATGCGAACAATCAGATGCTGACGAAGAAAGATCCGAACGGAAATATTCGTTTCTCCAATGAGTACGATACGCAGGGGAGGGTCTTCCGGCAGACGCTGGCCAATGGCGGGGTGTATCAGATTGCCTACACGGAGGATCAGAACGGGAATATTGTGCAGACAGATGTGACGGATCCGGGCGGGTATGTGCGGCGTGTGACCTATGACACCAGCGGCTATTTCTCCGGTGGCCGGATCCTAACGGAGACGGCTGCTGTGGGGCAACCGGAGCAGCGCGTGACATTGTTCGAAAGGATGCACCGGAAGGGGCGGCAAAACTGTCCTAACAACCCAGATGAACCGAGGGATGAGGGGGGTGATCCGATCGAGCTGTGCTCGGGCATGTTCCTGTGCCCCGCGGATCACGGCAAGGATGATAGCAATAGCAATCGAGGAAGGGCTTTCGCGATGTGAGCGTTGCAATCGACCACAGCTACGAGCCGAGGACCGGAAGGGGTGCGTTTGAGCAACGATGTATCGGGGTAGGGTGGTCGGCCTTCATGAAGAGGGACGATTCCATGTTCCTCCTTGGCTTTCCTCTCGAGACGTAGCGATCGAGGGATGGATCGGACTACGATTGTCCGGAGCCGTAAATGTCACAGGGACCAATGCCGAGACTTTGATGCTGCAATTGAGGACAATCAGTCCGCACACGTGAACTTGAAGAAGCCGAGGTGTACATTCCGGCAGTGCGAACATTCCGCGTGATCGAGGTGGCTGTCTTCACCGTGCATTCACAGGCGGACTTCTTGCACACATCTTCGATCACCACGAACTTCGCCGGGATGTATTCGCAATGCTCGCTGGTCTCTTCGCCGATGCAATGCAGATCCTGCTGGCAATCGACGCAGTGCTTCTCCGCCGCGCTCAGATCATGTTCGATGCGTTCCCGCTTGAAGTGCGGCGCCAGCGGGCGCGGTGGATAGGCGCATGGCACCACCTCTTCGAGGAAGCGCTACACTCGTCGAATAGATGCAGGATCGCGGCAAGGAATTCTGGGAAGAGGAGCAGGAAGAAACCCGGCGCGACGTTCACAACGCGACTCTGAAGCTGGTCGCCATCTTCGCCGCTATCCTCCTCGCTCTCGGCTTCATGCTCTGGCGCAGCCAGGAAGCCATCGGCTTCGCCGCCTCCCATATCTCCGGCCAAGCCGACTCCCGCTACATCGTTACCGGGAAAGTGAAAAGCGCCAAAACCGGACAGCCCGTACCCTGGCCCGCACTCCACGACGAATACGACGGCAAGACCTACTCCGACACCACAGGCAAGCACGACGGGACTTTCGTGCTCAGCACCATCGCCACTGCGCACCACCTTCGCGTCAGCGCCTTCGGATACAAGCCCGCAACCGTCCGCATCGGCAAGCCGTGGTTCACCTGGCTCCCCTCAGGATCGGAGAAACTGGAAATTGTTCTGCAACCGGAATAACCGGGCCGCACGGGCCCGCTCTACGTCGCTCAAGAAAACCGGCCGCCTCCGCCCGTCCCGCAGCCTCCTGCGGCGAACATGGAAAACTGCCGTTGCACTTGTGACGACTCACATTGCGGGCAGATGAGGTTTGTATCCGCGTCGCTCATGCGCCGGAGCATTTCGAACTTCCGGCCGCACGCCTCGCAGCGGTATTCATACATAGGCATAGTCTATATCCATTGTAGGAAATGCAGCCGGCAAGGGACACAATGTCACCCCTCGGGCGTGGTATCGTGAACTAGCAGCTTCCCCTCCATGGACCCTGGCTCGCACGTTGGACATTACAGGATTGTGTCGCGGATTGGCTCCGGTGGCATGGGCGAAGTCTACCTCGCCCACGACGAGCACCTCGATCGGCCCACCGCGCTCAAGGTCCTTGGCGCAACCGCCATGGCCGATCCTGACAGCCTGCGCCGGTTCACCACCGAGGCCCGCGCCGCCGCCGCGCTCAACCACCCCAACATCGCCCACATCTATGATGCAGGCCAGCAGGACGGGGTGCCCTATCTGGTGATGGAGTACGTCGAAGGCGCGACCCTCAACACAATCCAGGAACGCCTCCCTCTCTCAGCCACCGAGATTCTTCGCATCGGCATGCAGGTTGCGGACGCCCTGATCGACGCACAGCGCAAGGGCATCATCCACCGCGATATCAAGCCGTCCAATCTCATACAGACCACGCGCGGCGACATCAAGATCCTCGACTTCGGCCTCGCCAAACTCATTTCAAACAAGACTGGCGGCTACACCACCACCATCGCCGACAGCGCCCCTACCGCCTCCAATCCGGAAGGAGCAAGTAGCCCTGAAATCGCCATCGGAAGCCTGCCCTACATGAGCCCCGAACAGGCACTCGCCAGGGAAGTCGATTCCCGTACCGACATCTTCAGCCTCGGCGCCGTTCTATACGAGCTAGCCACCGGACGCCGCGCTTTCCCTGGACATGCCCCCGCCGCGGTCTTCGACGCGATCCTCAATCGCGTGCCCGCCGCCCCTCGCTCCATCAATCAGTCGCTGCCGGAAGCGCTCGATCGGATCATTCGCAAGTGTCTGGAGAAGGACGCAAGCCTGCGTTACCAAACCGCGCTCGACCTGCTCGCCGACCTCCGGCTCACCGAACGCGACACCTACGCCGTCTCCTCGCCCACCACCACGACAGGACCGTTCGCGCGTTCCCGCCGCCGCGCCTACTCCGTAGTCGCCATCGCAGCCGTTACAGTCCTGGGCTCCGCGATCCTCGGCTGGCGCGCGGCCAACCCCAAGGTGGAAGTGCCGGCAACGCCAGCCCGCACTGTGCCCCTTACCAGTTTTCCCGGCAGCGAAAGCCAGCCGTCCTTCTCTCCTGATGGCAACCAGGTTGCGTTCTCATGGAACGAGGGCAAAGAGGATGATTTCGACCTCTACGTCAAAGTCGTTGAAGCGGGATCTCCGCTCCGGCTTACCAACACGCCAGCGCTTGAGCTCAGTCCCGCCTGGTCGCCCGATGGCAAGTACATCGCCTTCATCCGCCAGTCCACGGACAAGGCCGGCTTCTACCTCATCCCCGCGCTCGGCGGGCTGGAACGCAAGTTGAGCGACGCAAGCCCCCAGCGTGTCGGGGCGGATGCGCCGTACATCTCATGGGCGCCCGATGGGAAAAAGATGGTCGTCGTCGACCGCGAATCGGAATCATCCTCGCTAGCCCTCTTCCTCCTCGATGTCGAAACCAACAACCGCCGCCGCGTCACTTCGCCTCCCGAAAAATCCCTTGGCGACAGCAGCGTCGTCTTCGGTCCGGACGGCACCAGCGTGGCCTTCATTCGCACCGGCAGCCTCTCCATCCAGGACATCTACATCGTCAACCTGCGCGACGGCAAGGAGCGCCGCCTCACGTTTGACAACCGCCGCATCTTCGGCATCACCTGGAACCACGCCGACGGACGGATCATCTTCTCCTCGGCCCGTAGCGCGGCCAGCCGCTTGTGGAGGGTTGCTCCATCAGGAGGCCCGCCGCAGGCAATGCCCGGCGTCGCCGACCAGGCAGGATTCCTCGGCATGTCGCGTACCGGCCAGCGCCTCGCCTTCACCCGTTCCGTCCTCGATACCAACATCTGGAAATTCCAGGTTCCCGACACTCAGATCCCGGTGCCCGTCGGCCACGTGATGATGGCTTCCACGCGCCATGAACAAGGCCCCCGTTACTCGCCCGACGGCACACGCATTGTATTCGCATCCAATCGTTCCGGCTCGCTCGAAATCTGGGTTGCCGACAGCACCGGAGAGAATCCGATTCAGCTCACCACCTTCAACGGACCACCCACCGGCAGCCCAATGTGGTCCCCCGACGGCAAGTTCATCGTCTTCGATTCGCGGCCCGCGGGCAACCCCGATATCTACGTCATCCCCTCAGACGGTGGCCAGCCGCGCCGGCTTACTTCCGACGTGACGCAGGAGATCCTGCCCAGTTGGTCCCGCGACGGCAAGTGGATCTATTTCGCGTCCAACCGCACCGGCCGCTTTGAGCTTTTCAAGGTGCCGGTGCAGGGAGGCAACATCGTCCAGGTGACTCGTGATGGCGGCTACCACGGTGTCGAGGACCCCGATGGGAAACTCGTCTACTACGCGAAATCCCAGACTGCCCCGGGCTTGTGGCGCGTCCCTGTCGGCGACGCCAAAGAGGAGCCGGTCGTCGAAGCCCTCAAACCTGCCTTCTGGAGCTACTGGTCGTTTGGCCGTAATGGAATATACTGGGTGGATCGCGAAGATCAGGAAGGTGGCGGCGCCCGCTATCCGCTGCACTTTTTCGATCTCGCCAAATCCCGCGATACCGTCATGACCACACTGTCCAAACGGCCCTTCAACAGCGGCCTGTCAGTGTCCCCCGATGGAAAGTGGTTCCTCTACACACAAGTGGATCAGAGCGAAACCGACATCATGATGGTGGACGGTTTTCGCTAGAGCACAGGAGATTCGGATCAAGTGAGCGATTGGACGTTTGCGCAGCGCGACCCCTCGGAGCAGTTGGCTAAGCTGCATCATTTCTCGATGAAGAAGAAGCAGGCGGAAGGGGATGTGGAGTTCCTCATTACCATCTATGAATACGTGATCCCTCCCGACCCCGCCATGCCCTTCTACGCCGTCACCGACCGGCAAACGAATCAGAAGAGCGTCCCCTTCCATCCGGTTGGTTGGGGGCGCACCTTGCTGGAAGCACTCTCCCGCTGCCGCGAAGCAATCATGCGCTTCAACTACGAGGGCGAATAACAGCGGCGGTGCAGTGCCGCGGCGCTCAACGTTTGGGCTTCTCCACCATCGCTATCCGCAGTTGGGTATCCGGAGTGGTAATAGTGATGGTCTGCGGCAGGTTCTCCCAGTCACGGATCCGTCTTCCCTCAATCTGCGAATGGGATGCTTTGATCGTGTAAGTCTCGCCCGCGTACACATTAAGTTCCAATGAGGAGGAGTTCTTATCAGAGCTGAAGCTGTTGCGATCGGCGCCGCTCGCCGGGATGAGTTTCACACTGACGCGGTTCACCGGGCTGCCGTCCTCGAACACGAAATCGAGCCGGAGTTTGGCGAGTGTGCGCGGCGGGGCCAGCCGAAGGTCGATGCCGTTGACAGCCTGGTTCAATCCGAGCTTCACCACCCCCGCGCTCCCACGGTGGAAGCATTGGGGTAGAAGGTCGGATGCCATGCATTCTCATCTTCGTACTTGCGGCCATTCACCCCGACCAGGAACTGCCCTTCCGGTACATTCTCGAGGGTGTATTGGCCATCGGCGCCTGAGATGGCTTGCTGTAGCGGCCGGCTACCCCAGTCCGCGGGCCTGCGGTCTTTTCCAAACACCTGAACGGGCACTCCGGCGAGCGGCCTGCCATCGGCATCGGTCACAGTGCCGCGGATAATTCCCTTTGGCCAGATCTGGCGTGACGTGTAGGCGCAGCCTTTTTCCGGCACATTCACTGCCGCCGTGGTGCTGTAACGGCCATCCTTGTAGCTCGGAAGAACGATGCGGTACTCGCCCCGCGGTACATTACGGAACTCAAAATCGCCACTGGGTTGCGTGGTAGTCTCCAGCGTGCCGGACTCCGAGATGGCCTGCACCGTAATGCCCATCGCGGGGCCGGAGGCGTAAATCTCGTCCGAGAGGAAGCTGACGCTGCCCACCAGCCGCGAGGCACCGCCCGCGGCGCTGTTGCGGAGGGCTTCCACCAGCGTTTCGTTGCCCTTGGTCGGGAACGTATTGCTGCAGGCGAATGTGGAAACATGAACACGCCCGTCGCTTTCGCTGTGCGGACCACCGAAGATCACGTAACGCTCTCCCTGGATCAGGCGAATGTAGCAACTGTTTCCGGCCGACGTGCTGACCGTGACTTCCTTCGCTTCCGCCGGAAGACCGCGGAGCACCTGCTCCACGGCCATACGCGCCGGCCCCGTCCCCCAGCCCTCGCCCGTATCCGTCAGCGCCCGGCCGATGAAGACTGATCCGCCCTTGCCGGCAAGTGCCGAACACGGGGTAGAGGTGTTGACGCAACTGCAGGCGGATGCTGCCGGCGCGAGGAGGAACGCGGCCATGACCAGAAACATTAGAATCCCCCCACACATATAGCAAAGCTTCGCGGCGAATGCTGGCTCGTTGCCGCATAATGGTGGAGCGGGCGCGAAACTGTTGGCAGTTGAGATGGCGCACGCCTTCGCTACTTCACCTGTACCGCGGGCCGGCGTCCTGGAATGCCCTCTTCGAGGTCTCTCTCGTGGATTGTGAGAAAGGTGCAGCCTCGCTTGCGCAGGGCTTATCGTGAGCCACAACCACAAAGCCCGAAATCTGATAAGATCCCCGCTATGCGATTCGGGGTTCTCTTCTGGGTGATCCTTCTCCATGGCGCGTCTCTGGCGGCGCAGCAGACTGACGCTTCCATCTCCGGCACCGTCACCGACGCTACCGGCGCCGCTGTTCCTAACGCCGAGGTCGCCGTACTGAACGCGGCGACAGGCACTCGCCTCGCCGTACGCACCAATGAATCCGGCTTCTACTCTCTACGTCCGCTTGCCATCGGCAGCTATTCGTTGTCGGCGGAACTCAGCGGGTTCCGCAAACACCAGCAGCGCGATATCGTACTCACCACCGGCCAATCGGCGGAAATCGACATCCGGCTGCAACCCGGCGATGTGAAAGAAGTAGTCGAGGTTGTGTCCAATCAGGTGATGCTCGAAACACGGACCAGCGATGCCTCCCAGTTGATCGAATCCAAAATGATTGCCGAAATGCCGATGGGCGATCGCCGCGCTTTCAACATGCTTGAGATCACTGGCGGGACGGTATTCGTTCCTAATGAAACCGGCGGCTCCCCAACCTTCGCGCTCGCAGGCGGACGTGTCGGAAGCCAGATGTATTTCGTCGACGGCGGCGGCGGTCAGAACATGCGAGTCGGCGTGCCGGGGTCGAACGTTGACCCGCCCATTGACACGCTCTCTGAAGTGCGCATCATGTCCAACGGTTTCTCCGCTGAGTTCGGGGCCTCGGCCGGCGGCGTCGTTGTGATGAATACCAAATCCGGCACCAACCGGATTCATGGCACTGTTTCTGAGTATTTCCGCAACCAGATCCTCGATGCCCCGCGCTACGACTCGCCCATCGTCGACGGAAGACGGCAGAAACCCGCGCTCCGCTACAACGTTTTCGGCGGAACCGTGGGCGGACCCATCATTCGCGATCGCACCTTCTATTTCCTCTCACACGAATCTTCGCTTCGTGGCGATGGCTCCGTCCGCACACTCACCGTGCCCTCGCTGCTCGAGCGCAACGGCGATTTCTCCCGATCGGTATCGGCCAGCGGCGTTCTCGCCCCCATCTACGATCCCTACTCCAGCAGGCTCTCGGCCACCGGCGCACTCCAGCGCACGGCATTCCCCGGCAACATCCTCCCGCGTGACCGCTGGGACAGAGTCGGCGCGCAACTGGCGGACTTCTACCCAGTCCCCAACCGCACTCCGGACGACGCCACCGGAGCCAACAACTTCCGCGCCAACAATGTTACCCGCCGCAATCGCCAGAACATGATGGTGAAGATCGACCACGCCATCACCGACAGGAACAAGGTCACCGGCCGGCTGATGTGGAATATGGACAACAGCTATGCCTCCAGCGTTTATCCGATCCGCGACGCGGACACCGTCAATAATTCCGATGGCCACACGTGGTTCTACTATGGTTCCTTCACGCGAATCGTCTCCCCGTCCATCGTGAACGAGCTGCGCTTCACCTACAACACCCGCTACTTCCGCTCTTACTCGGCCGGCACCGGCGGCGGCTGGAACACCAAACTCGGCCTGAAGGCGCTCTCAGATGAGTACTTCCCCAACTTCGCTCCCGCCGGATACGCCGCGCTTGGCACAACCACACAGGACCGCCAGCAGATGCCCATCCTGCAATACCAGTTCGTGGAGAGCCTCTCCTGGATTCGCGGCAAGCATTCCTTCCGCTTCGGCGGCGAGTACCGCCCCTCGCAGAACACCGATATCCTGCGCAGCACGGTCTCCGGCCGGTTCACCTTCAACCGCGGCCTCACCGGGCTCAGCAGCGCCAACACCGGCAACGGGTTCGCGACAGCTCTGCTCGGCATCCCTTCCTTGTACGACACGCGAGAGACTGACAAGCTGATTCGCCGCACCACCTACGCTGCCTGGTATGTGCAGGACGATTGGGAACTACGCCCCAACTTCACCTTGAACATCGGATTGCGCTGGGAGATCGACACTCCCGTCAAGGACGTAAACAACCGCATGAACGGCTTCGACATGACATCCGTGAATCCCGTCAGCGGCACACCCGGCATTGTGAAATTCCACTGCCTGAACGATTGGCGCTGCTCTCCCTACGATGCGGACTTGAACAACTTCGGCCCACGAATCGGCTTCGCATGGCGGCCATTCAACCTCAAACACACGGTCGTCCGCGCCGGCTTCGGAGTGTTCTTCGCACATCCTTTCGATGGCACGGTCGCCAACTCGTTCTCACTTGGGTACGAGCGCTCTTCGCAAGCGAACATTGTCGACTCCATCACGTCGGTCCCCTATACCATCAGCAACAACCTTCCGGTGCCGAATCTCACCCCCCGTCCGCTCACCGATACCTTCGGTGCAGTGGCCGTCGGCACGACACCCACAACCAGCGTGACTTTCCTCGAAAGCAACCGCCGCGCCGGCTATTCGCTTCAGGACAACTTCCGCATCCAACACCAATTGCGCGGCAACGCAATCCTGGAATACGGCTACGTCGGCAACGCCTCTCGCAAGATCTCCGCGGGTACACTCAACATCAACCAGATCCGTCCGGAAACCGTCAAGGCAACCCAAAGCCAGCGCGACCGCCCGTTCCCGCAGTTCTCCAACGTGCAGGTGCTGCAACCGTCCATGGGCGTCTCTTCGTATCATTCCGGCGTCGTGAAGTACGAGAAACGCTTCTCCCGCGGCTTTAACCTGCTTTCCACCTATACATTCGCCAAGACTCTGGACAACATGGACTCCCGGTCCAGTTACTTTGGCAATGAGACGAATTCATACTCGAACTATTACAACCGGCGTGCCGATTACGGACCTTCGGAAATCGACATTCGCCACCGGTTTACGTTCAGTTCGGTCTACCAGTTCCCGTTCGGACGTGGACGCCGGTTCCTGTCGCAACATTTCCTGCGGCACATAGCCGGCGGCTGGAGCACCGGTGGAGTCTTTGTGGTGCAGAGCGGCGGCCCACTCACGGTCACCACTCTCACCAACAACACCCAGTCTTACTCCAGCGGCCCGCAGCGCGCGGATGTGCTGCGTGACCCGAACCTCCCCGGCGGCGAACGTACCCTCCGACGTTGGTTCGACACCAGCGCCTTCGTCCAACCGGCCACGGGCCGCTTCGGCAACCAGGGCGTGGGACTGGTCCGCGGCCCCGGCTATGTCAGCCTGAACGCCTCGCTCATTCGCCGATTCTCACTCGGCGAACGCATCCAGTTGCACTTCCGCGGCGAAATGCAGAATCTCCCAAATCATCCCAATCTCGGCTTGCCTGCGACGCAGTTTCAGGGAGCCGGGTTCGGCATCATCAACACCGCGCGGCCGGCGCGCCAGGTGCAGTTGGGCATTCGCCTTGT